>NZ_JAUOOW010000008.1:0-371747 GCF_032654805.1 Kitasatospora brasiliensis | reverse complement strand
CCCGCGTCGACGACATCGCCGGCTGGGTACAGCAGACCCGTGCCAAGGCCATGGGCTGGAAGACCCAGGCCCTGATCCGCAGCAACAACAGCCTCTACCATGCGACCCGTCTGTACGACGGCTCGTGGACCCCGTACGAGGACGTCCAGGCCACGGCCGGCAACATCGGCGGCGTCCGCGCCGTCTCCACGGCCGGCATCAACGCCGACACCCATGTCATAGCGCTCGGCGGCGACGGACACCTGCACTACGCCATCCGCAACCTCGACGGCGGCTGGGGCCAGAAGTTCGTCGACCTCAACACCACCGTCTCCGACCTCGGCAACATCACCCAGGTCACCATCTCCCCGGTCGGCGGCGACCTGCACGTCGTCGTCGTCGCGGACGGCATCCTGTTCCACAGCGTCCGCAACGCCGGAGGCCAGTGGTCCTCGTTCAAGGTGGTCACCGACGTCACCGGGCCGCTCACCGGCATCACCTCGATCTCCGCCGCCGGAGCCGCCGGCGGGGAACTCCACATCGCGGCCGTGTCGGGCGGGAAGGTCTACCACACCCTGCGCAACGCCGGCGGAAACTGGAGCAGGTGGGGATCGGTCGCCGACGCCGCCGGCGCCACCGCGCCCGTGACCGCCGTCGCCATCTCCCGCCAGAACAGCGACCTCAACCTCGCCCTCATCGCCAGCGACGGCCAGTACCACACCCTGCGCTACGCCAACGGCAGCTGGCAGCCCATCGCCTCCCTCGGCGGCGTCATCGGGAACATCACCGGCACCAGCATCAGCGCCGCCCCCGTCGACACCGACGCCCAGTTCGCCATCGCCACCAGCGACAACAAGGTCCTGCTCACCGCCCGGCACGCCGACGGCACCTGGGCCGCCCCCGAAACCCTCGACCTCACCTCCATCCCCGGAAACCACACCGGCACCATGATCACCAGCACCCTCTGATCACAACACCGTCACGTAGAGCTCCGGTGGGCAGGGCCTCGGCTCTGCCCACCGGACCCCTGACTTCCCGCATGGGCGAGCGACTCTCGGCACGTGGGCCACCGACCGCACCCGCGATACAGGTCGCAGGGAGAAGAAGGGCGGGAGGCGGCTACCGGCTCATCGGGCAAGTACGACCTGAAGCTCGGTGTCCTCGCGCACCGCTCACGCTCTTCGGGCTTCCGTTCGATGCCCCGACCGGCGGGGAGCGTCATTCCCGAGGCGCGGTATCCGGGGTCGTCCAAGGGGCGTCGCAGACGTGATCGGCCTGGGCGAGCAGCCATCCGATGGTCAGTTCGCGATTGTCGACTTCGTCGGCCGACAGGGCCTCGATCTCCGGGATCGCTTCGTGGGCACGTCCTGACCTTCCCATCAGCCACCACCGGTTGGGGCGGAGCCAGTACGCCTCCCTCTGCGCACGGAACTCGGGGCTGCGGCCTTCCGTGAGCCGGAGGGGGTGGCGGCGGATTCACCCGATGGGCTGATTGCGGTTTCGGGCGCCGGGTGGCTCTGACCGACGGCGGCGAGGGGATGCCATCGTTCGGAGATCACCTGCGAGGGGCCTCATGACCGATACGACTGACACCTCGTCTACCACCGACACCCCGCCGAGGGCGGGCGGCACGGGCGTGCCGCCCGCCCGCCTGTTCCTGGGGGTCGGGCGCCGTGCGGGTACCGCCGGTACCGCCGGGACCGCCAGGGCTGCGAGTACCGCTGGGATCGCCAGTACCGCCGGGACGGCGAGTACCGCCGAGACCGCGAGTACGGCCAAGACCGCCGGTACGGCCGGGACCGCGGTCACCGCCGAGACCGCGAGTACGGCCGAGAGCGCGGTCACCGTCGAGACCGCGAGCACCGCCGAGACGCTGCCCGAGGTCTACGCCCCCCTGGTGGCCCTGATCCGGGAGGCCATGGAGGCGGGGGACGTGGACCTGGCGACCCACCTGGCCGAGGAGTTGTACCAGCGGGTCGTCCGGGAGCGCGGAGCGCTGCATCCGGAGGCGCTGCGCGCGCAGGAGGTGCGGGCGTACGTCGCGGCGGTCGGCGGGGACCCCCAGCGGGCGGCCGACCTGTTCACCGGGGCCGCCGCCGCGTGGGCGGGTCTGGGCGCGGTGGAGCAGTGGGCGGCGTCGCGCAACGCGGAGGTGTGCCGGCGGCGGGCGGAGCTGGTGGCGTCGGAGCCCCAGGTGGTCCCGGTGCTTCCGGCCGCCCGGCGTCGTCCGGCCGTCTCACCGTCGCTGACCCGGGTGTTCGGGCGCGGGACCGTCGTCGCGGTCGTCCTCGCGACGGCGCTGGTCACGGGAGCGACGGAGGTCGGCCAGCTGGGCCGCTTCGGGGCGGACCAGCGGGTGGCGTCGGACGACCAGCTGGTCGTCCCTGCCCTCGTGGCGGCCCTGGACTTCTCCGTGCCGTCGGACTCCTGGGATCCGGACCTCGAAGCGGACCTGACGGAGGAGGCGGAGGACGAGCCCGCCCCCGAGGCGAAGGACGCCGTGCCCGCCGACGGACAGGAAGCCGCGGACCCTGACGGGGACGCATCCCAGGCCGGGCGCGCGCAGGCGCCGGGCTCGGGTCGGCGGCACGACGCCCCGGCCGCCCACCCCCGGCCGCGGCCCGCCCCCGGCGCCGGCCACTCGTCCGGCGGCCACGCCGGCCCCACCGACGCGGAGCTCTGCGCCACCGCCCGGACGTACGGCGGCCAGTTCCTCGGTTCCCTCGTCGACCTGTGCCAGCGGGCCGCCGGGGTGTCAGGCAAGCGGTCACTTGCCCCTGAGCTTGCGGTCCGGGAGGGGACGGGAACGGGGAGGTGACGGGCCCGGGGCCCGTCACCCGGGCAAGCCGTCCCGGTTTCCGTCGCGGCGCAGCACCCGCGCGAGCACCTGGTGGACGTCCTCGGCGACCGCGTCCAACAGCTCGGCGCCGAAGACGCAGAACGAGCTCTCCCAGGGGTGCCCGAAGGTGCCGAAGCGGAGGTCCTCGGCGAGGAAGACGGCGTAGTCGCCGTCCGGGTAGGGGGTGAGCGGCCAGCCCTCCCGGGTACGGCCTTCGAGGACCCGGGGCAGGAACATGTCGGTGGGCGGCAGGTCGGGGCGCAGCCGGTAGCAGGTGTGCTGCCAGTCCAGGATCCAGAGCGCCTCCCCGGGGCGGCTGCACTTCACCAGCCCGTCCTGCACCACGTCGACCAGGCGGTGGAGCCCGCGGTCGCCGGGGTCGTCGTCCAGCGCGTCGAGGCTCCAGGTGATCGACGGTGCGGGCTCGGTGATGCCGGGGAACACGTACGTGTTGGGCCGGAAGTCGAATTCGGAGTGGAAGCGGTCCCAGATGTCGCTGTGTTCGCGGCCGTAGAGCCGCAGCAGGGCTTCGGTGGTCATCGGGTGAAACCTACCGGCCGGAAGCTTCACGCCGTCTCTTGGCCTACCCGGCGCGGGGCGAGACGAGGCCGAACTCGATCGGCCAGCGCGGACCGTCCTGCGGGTCGCCCTGCCACGCCCACTGGGCGTCGGGGGTGACGGTGATGCCGTAGTCGTACAGGTCCGGCCGTCCGAGCTCCTCCCACTGGGCCCAGGCGGTCAGGAGCTCGTCGCCGAGCCTGCGCGGCCCGCCTTGCCACAGCACCGGTCGGCCGTCCGGGGCCGGGCCGATCTCGGCCCACGAGCGGTTGCCGTCGTGGACCAGGGAAACCGGTCCGCCCTCGCTCTGCTCGGTGAGGAGCACGGCATCCGGGACGGCGACGCGCAGCGCGAACCGCAGGTGCCAGTCCTTCAGGGCGGCGGCGTCGCGGTCGAGGACCCGGCGGGCCTCGGGCTCGGCGTCGCCGCGTACCGCGGCGTAGGCCGGGCGTCCGGTGCTCGCCTGGGCCGGTCCGGTCCGGTCGCCCATGAACTGGGCCAGGCCGTGGACCCAGCCGTGCGCGGCGGCCCCGTCGTCGGCGACGGTGAGCGCGACGTACCCGAGCCGTCCCCAGGGGTAGACGATCCGCCCACCCGGCCGCACCGCCTCCACCCACGACCACGGCACCGCCTCGACCGCGTACGTCGCGTGCAGCCGGTCGACCGGGCCACCGCCCGGCGGGCCGCCGACGGTGCCGCTGCCCACCAATACTTCGACGTCGAGTCCCGCGGCCACGAGGCGGCCCCGGGCGAACTCGGCCAGCCGCTCGTCCACTTCGGTGGTGGCCACAAGGCCGGGGTCGGCCCGCCACGCGGCCAGCGCCGCCGTCCAGCCCTGCCCGGTGCCGACGTCCCACACCCGGTGGCCCGGTTCCAGCCGCAGGCTGTCCAGCATGTCCGCCACCACGGACGGCGCGGACAGCGACGACGACGGAAGGCCGCCGCAGAGCTGGGTGACGGCCGGGGAGTGGGGGCCGGCGTACAGCTCGGCCAGCCACCCGTCCGGGTCGCCGAGCAGGTCCACCGGGACGTAGGCCCAGCCGTCCCACCGCCACAGCCGGTCCGGTGCGAACCGCTCGCGCGGCAGCGCGGCGAAGGCCTCGCGCAGCCACGGCGAGTCCTTCGGCCACGCCCCGGCCCGCTCCATCTCCGCGTCCAGGGTCACCCGGCCGACCGGCCTCACGTCGTCGTCCACGATCACTTCTTCTGGTGCTTGCCGTTGCTCGGCGGCGGCAGGGTGACCTTGCCGTCGGCGTTGCCCGGCGGCGGCGTCCCCTGGCCCGGGTCCTTCGGCGGCTTCGAGTGCTCTCCCACGCTGCTGCCCTCCTGTACGGCGGATGCGACCGGCTGACCATCCTGGCGCAGCGTCACCCCGGGGCGGAACGGCGCACGGGGTGACGCGGGGGCGTGCACAGCCCAAGTGCGCGGGGCCCAACGAAGGTTCGCCGGTCGTAGCCGTGGGGTAGAACAGCCGAGCTCCCCGGCGGCACCTACACCCTGGCACGCCGCTTCCCGCCCATGGCCGCGAAGGCGAGCGTCTCCGCGGCACGGCGCGGATCCGCGGAACCTGGCAGGTCGAGGAAGCGCGATGGGAGACGAGCCTCCGGACTTCACGCCGGGCGGCCCCTGCTCGGGCGCTTGTGCGAGAAGACCCAGCGGTTCCCCTCCAGTGCGTCGTTCGGCTCAGGGAGCGGGCCGCGTCCGTGCCGGTGGGTGAAGTCGAAGGGGGTGTGTACCGAGGTGGACCAGCCCTTGGCCGTCAGGGCGCCCGCGGAGTCAGGGCGTGTTCCCCGGTCGAAGAGGTGGATCAGGTCGATGCCGATCTGCTCCCGCGTCGCCGTGTAGATCGCGCTGTCGCGGTACTCCAGCAGGTCCTTCTCCAGCTTGGCCTCGAAGGCCAGTGCGCTGCCTTCGGTGGTCAGCCCGTCCACCGCGTCGATGAGGTGCGTCTCGACGGAGCTCGGCAGGTAGAAGAGCAGTCCCTCGGCCAGCCAGACGCTCGGTACGGCCGGGTCGAATCCGGCGGCGGTCAGCGCGGTGACCCAGTCGGCGCTCAGATCGACCGGCACGGGGACGCGCTTCGCCTTCGGGGTGGCCGGCAGGTCCCTGAGCACCCGGTGCTTGAAAGCCAGCACGCCGGCTCTGTCGATCTCGAAGACCACGCAGCCGGACGGCCAGTCCAGCCGGAAGGCGCGGGTGTCCAACCCGGCCCCCAGCAGGACCACTTGGCGGACGCCCGTACGGACCGAACGGAGGAGGAAGTCGTCGAGGACCCTGGTCCGCAGGCCGAAGTAGCGGGCGAACCGCCCCCACAACGGATTGCCGTCCCCGTCCGGGACCTGCTGCATGCGCACCGGCCAGTCGGCGCACGCCGGGGCGGCGCGCACGAAGTGTTCCGCGTAGTCGTCCTGGGCCAGGCTGTCATGGCGGTGGGTCTCGATCGCCCGTGCCGCGGCGACCAGGAGGGCGGTCAGACCGACGCCTCCGTCCACGCCTTCCACGTCCGTGTGCTGGTGCGCCGTGCCGGCCATGTTTCCTCCGTTGACAGGAGTACGGGAGTACGGGAGTGGGGGAGTACGGGAGTGGGGACTGTGCGGTGCCGCGCACCGCGCTCAGCGGCCTCTTCCGGCCGGGAGCAGGACGGGTTTGACGACGCGGCCCGCGTCACAGTCCCGTTCGGCCTCGTTGATGTCGGCCAGGGGGTAGGTGCGGATCAGCTGGTCGAAGGGGAAGCGTCCGGCCTGCCACATCCCGACCAGTCGGGGTATCAGCAGTCCGGGTACGGCGTCCCCTTCGCAGATGTGGCGGATGCCGCGGCCGCGGTCCAGCGTGCCCGTTTCGAGCGGCAGCGTGGTGGGGAGCCGTGCGACCAGGCCGAGGCTGCCGGTGGGGCGCAGGGCCCGGAGCGCGTCGTTGATGAGCGGGGGCGAGGCCGTGGTGTCCAGCGCGTACTGGGCACCGCCGTCGGTCAGTCGTCGGATCCGGTCGGGCAGTGCGGCCGTTCCGGCCGGAAGGGGGATCGCGCCGAACCGTTCGGCCAGGGCCAGGCGTTCGGGGTGCCGGTCGACGGCCACGGTCAGCGCGCCGGCGGCGGTGGCCGCCATCACCGCGGCCAGGCCCACCGCTCCCGCGCCGAAGACCGCGAGGGTGTCGCCGGGGCCGGCGCCGAAGGTGTTCAGCACGGCTCCGGCACCGGTGAGGAAGCCGCAGCCGAGCGGCCCGAGCAGTTCGACGGGCAGTGCGGGGTCGACCCGGACCGCGTTGCGGGCCGGGACGAGCGCGTACTCGGCGAAGGAGGACTGGCCGAACCACCGGGGGGCCATCGCCGCCCCGCTCGCGTCGGTGAGCGGCGGCGCGTCCTCCTCGCGTCCTCCGAAGAGGTTGAGGGAGGCGAAGGATTCGCAGTAGGCGGGGGCCGCGCCGCGGCAGTTCCGGCAGTGTCCGCAGGAGTCGAAGCTCAGCACGACGTGATCACCGACCTCGATCGAGGTGTCCGGGCCGCCGCCCGCCCGCACCACGACCCCGGCCCCCTCGTGGCCGAGCACGGCCGGCAGCGGGCTGCGGCCGGCCGAGCGCCGGACCGCGAGATCGGTCCGGCACATCCCGCAGCCCGCGATCTCGACGAGGATCTCGCCCTCGGCGGGTTCCGTGCGCAGGGCCACCTCCTCGACCGTGAACGGAGCCTCGTACGAGCGCAGTACGGCCGCCTGGTACCTCATCGTCATGCCTCCTGTGGGCGGTGGACGACGAACGGCCGGAGGTTGCCGTAGAGCCCCCACGGTCCGCCCGCGACGCCGACACCGCTGTTCTTGATGCCTGCGAAGGGCTGGGCGAGGGACAGTTCGGCATGGTGGTTGATCCAGGCCGTGCCGCATTCGAGCCGGTCGGCCACCGTCTCGGCGCGGTCGAGGTCCGTTCCCCACACGGATCCGCCGAGTCCGAAGCCGGTGCCGTTGGCCGCGGCGACGGCTTCGTCGAGGCTCCGGTAGGGCAGCACCGGCAGGACCGGTCCGAACTGTTCCTCGGTCACCACCGCGCTGTCGGGCGGGACGTCGGTGAGGATCGTGGGAGCGAAGAAGTAGCCCGGCCCGTCCAGCCGGTGACCGCCGGCCGCCGCCCTCGCGCCGCCCGCCAGGGCCTGCCGCACGACCTGCTCGACCCGGGCCAGCTGGGGGGCGTTGTTGATCGGGCCCAGCCGGGTGTCCGGGTCGAGCCCGGCCCCGACGGCGACGGTCTTCGCGCGCTGGGCGAGGGCTTCGACGACCTCGGCGTGGAGCCGGGCCGGGACGTAGACGCGTTTGACCGCCATGCAGACCTGCCCGCAGTTGCGGAACGCGGCCCAGAACAGCCGGTCCGCGATCCGGTCCACCTCGACGTCGTCCAGCAGGACGGCGGCGTCGTTGCCGCCCAGCTCCAGGGTCACCCGGGCGAGCGAGGCCGCCGCGGCTTCGGCGACGGCCCGCCCGGTGGGCACCGAGCCGGTGAAGGTGACGTGGCGGATGCCCGGATGGGAGACGAGGCGGGCGCCGAGGGGTTCGCGGCCGGTGACGACGGTCAGCACGTCCTCGGGCAGAGCGGCGGCGAGGACGGAGCCGAGCAGTCGAGTGGCGAGGGGTGTGAACGGAGACGGTTTGAGCACCACGGTGTTGCCCGCCGCGAGCGCGGGCGCGAACTTCGCCGCCGCGAGCTGGAGAGGAAAGTTCCACGGCACGATCGCGGCGACGGGGCCGAGGGGACGCCAGCGGATCTCGCTGTGCACGGGCCGCCCGTCGGTGATCCGCCGGGTCCTGGGGGCCAGTTCGGCGAAGTAGCGCAGGCGGGCCGCCGTACGGGCGATCTCCGCGGACGACTCGGCCAGGGGCTTGCCCTGTTCCCGGGTGAGCAGCCGGGCGAGGTCGTCGCCGGCGCTCTCCACGGCGTCGGCGGCCGCGTACAGCGCGCAGGTGCGGGCGGCGGGGTCGGCGCGCCAGCCGCGCCAGGCGCGGTGGGCCCGGTCGACCACCGCGTCCAGCTCGTCCGGCTGCTGGTCGGGGGCCTCGTCGAAGGTCTCCCCGGTGGCCGGGTCGACGACGGCGAAGTGCGCGGTCCGGCGTCCGGGGACGCGGTCGGGCTCGGATGTCGGCATGCCGGCGGTCAGTTCACGACGGGGGCGCCGACCCCGTACTCCCGGGCCTGACGGTCCATCTCCGCCCGGAAGGAAGCCACCAGGTGCGGCTGAATCCTTCCGGCATCGCGGTCACCGCCCTCGCAGACCGCTCCGCGCACGCCCACGATGTCCGTGCCGATGCGGGTCAGCGGACCGAGGTCGGCCTGCTTGACACTGCCGGCGAGGGCGGCGAGCAGACCGGACGCGTGGGCACGCCGGACGAACTCGGCACAGACGTCCGGCGGGACGTGGTCGAACAGCCGCGTCCCGTCCTTGACGGCGGTGTCGAGCATGGCCGCGTCGGCACCGGAGCGAGCGGCGATGTCCGGCAGGGCGAGCGGATTGACGCAGCCGATGCGGTGGGCGTCGGCATAGCCGGAGGCGACGACGAGCGCCTCGGGGCGGTGGTCCTTCACCGCCCGGACGACCGCGCGCATGACCTCGATGCCCTGAGCGGGCGTCGTGCACCCGTAGAGGCCGACCTTGATGTACGTGGCGCCGGAGACGACCGCGCCGAGCGCGGCCTGGGCCACGGTGCCGGGCTTGTAGGGGACGTCTCCCACGGTGGCGGACACCGGCTTGTCCATCGGGATCGCGTCACGGATCTCCCTGATGACCCAGGGGAAGTTGGCGCCGAGCGAGCCCTCGTCGGGCTTCTTGACGTCGACGATGTCGAGGTGCTCCGCCGCCTTCGCGCAGTCGAGGGCCTCCTCGACGCTGTCCGGGGAGATGAGAAGCAACACCATGGGCTCCTTCCTCCGCATGTCCGCCTGGCCGAGGGACAGGGGTGCGGATCACCTGATTCATGTGCGGTGTGCTCATCATTTACAGCGATTATCGGAACCGGTAGGGCGTGAAGGAGTTCCCGTAAAGCGCTGCTCGTGCTTCCTAGTGCGCCGTGCACACCGGCGTAGAAGTGGCCGGAGCGCAGGACGTCCGCCCCCTCGCGGAAGCAGGGGCCGCCCAGCACCTCGTCCACGGCAGCGCCCACCTGTTCGACGCTCGCCGGCCGGTCCGGCCGGACCGGCCGTTCGAGCCGGGGGCGGGCGGCTCCTGTCCCGTGGCGGCCGAGTCGTCGCCCACGAGGACGGAACCACGCACCGCGTCCTACTGATCGAGTTCGACAGCTTCGAACAGGCCGTCGCGGCGTACGAGAGCGAGGCCTACCAGAAGGCGCTGGTGGTCCTCTCCGACGCCGTCGAGCGCGACGTCCGCATCATCGAAGGCATCGACTGACCGACGGGCTCAGCCGTCGCCGAGCACCCGCCACCTGATCCGCGCGTGGTGCTGAACGCCGGGGCGGTGGGCGACTACGCGGCGTGCTGTTCGACAGGCGGCTCCCCGAACGCGCGCACCAGCCCTTCGCCGAGCCGCCGGCTCGCCGAGTCGCCCGCCCGAGCCTCGTCGACCAGGCGACGGCCGAGCCGCTGCCAGTAGGTCTGTGCGGCCGGTTCGATCGCGAGCACGCAGAGGATGAAATCGAGTTCCCCGTCCGGGATCTGCCCGATGCGGTACTTCGCGGCGGTCAGTGAGATCGAGCGGTCGATGTGGAGCAGGCGCGCCCGCGTGTCGCGGTCCAGCCCGTCCAGCAGGGGGTGGTCCGCGTACCACTCGGGGTGGGCGTCGCCGGCGAGCCGCTGGTTCATGTCCTCAAGGGTGAGGGTCGTTCGCTGCCGCTGGTAGCGGTGGTTGAGCGCCAGGTGGGCGGCGCCGACCCCGGCGAGCAGCGCGGCGCCCAGCAGTACGGCGCGTGAGGTCCGCATCGTGTCTCCTCAGTGGATTCGGGCGGAAGCGGTGGCGACCTCGGGACGGAGGTTGGGGCCGGCCCCCGGTGATGTCGAGTCAGGAACATCCGAGGGCCGGCGTACGCACCGGGGATCCAGTACCCGGAGCGTGTCCCGGCATGCAGTCCTGACCGCCGTCAGGACTGCATGCCGGGAGTTGGTGCCCGCCCCGACTGCAGTTCCTGGCAGAGAGCAGCAGTCGAGGCGGGGGGCTAGTTTCGCCGGTTCGGCGGGCGTGCCACCCGAGGCCGGCGGGGAGGCGCCGGGATCACTTCATGGACCAGGTCGTAGAGGGCTGCCGCACGCTGCGCGTGCGCCTTCGCCTCCTCGACTTGAGCCAGGATCGCGTCACGGACGGCTTCGGCGAGCGCCTCGTGAGCGTGGCGTTCGTCGTCGCGGACCCGGTTCGCCCGCGCGACCGCCTGCCGGCGACCCGGGCTGAACCACAGCACCGGGGGCGTGAACTGAAGGTACGCACCCCAGATCCACGACCAGGTCACCCGCGGCTCGCGCATCAGGCTGTGGACCGTCCGGCCGAGGAAGGCGCAGCGGTCGCGCAGGTTCACGCGGTGTTCGCGGGGAGGGGGGTGGTGTCGCGGGGCCTGTCCGTCAGGTCCACGACGATCTGGGGCTCGCCCGGCAGCGGCTCGACCTGGGCGGGTCGGACCGTGTGCTCCAGCCCGCCGCCCAGCGGTCGGAGGTAGGCGTGGTTGTTGTACGTGGCCATGAAGACGACGGGCTGACCGGTCGTGGTGTCGAGCACCAGCTCGCCCGGCTGGGGCCGGTAGGGCGGCCGGCTGGGGGGCGTGGGGGTTCGCTTGCGCGCCATGGGGGTTCCGTTCTGTAGTGCTACGACTACCCAGGGGCGCCCACTGTGGCGTACAGTCCGAGACCTGTTCAACTTGCCGATGACGTTTGATTGGTGGGATGACTTGCCTTGAACAAGCGCGAACTGGACCCCAAGACATCGCCGGCCGCAGAGTTCGGGACGTTCCTTCGCTGCTTGCGCGAGCAGCGGGGCTGGAGGCAGGAGTATCTTGCCGAGCTTGTCGGCTGCACCGGGTCACACATTTCCGCGCTGGAAAATGGTCGGCGGAAACCAAGTCCACGGATTTCAACAGGACTGGACAAGGCGTTTGACACATCGGAAGAAGGCCTCTTCGCGCACAAGGCCGAAGGGGTGCGGCACAGCGGCGCACTCCTCGCAGGCTTCGCCGAGTTCGTGACCGAGGAAGGGAGGGCGATCGAACTACGGCTCTTCGAACTCGGGCTCGTGCCGGGGTTACTTCAGACCGAGGACTACGCGGCCGCCGTCCAGGCAAGTGCTGTCCGCAGGGGCAACATCACCCAGGACAAGGCCGACAAACGAGTTCGACTCCTCATAGACCGGCAGTTGAGCACGCGCCGGAAGCCGCCCCCGTTGATCCATGTCGTCATGGATGAGAGCTGCATCCGTCGGCCGGTAGGTGGGGCTGCTGTCATGGCGTCACAGTTGGACCGACTCATGGAGTTCGCGGAGCAGCCCACCACACGTCTACAGATTGCCTCGTTCGCCCTCGCCGAGAACCGAGCCTTCGACCTGCCGGTGACGATCCTGACGCTGCCCAACCGCTCGCTCATGTCCTACGCGGAGAGCGTGCATCGAGGGCAACTATCGAGGGACATCAACGCGGTATCGGCAGAGCTGACGGCCTACTATCATCTCCAAACGCACGCTCTATCACAGGCGGACTCCGTGGCGATGATCCGCGACCTACGGAGGCAACTGTGACCCAGCTCGACTGGTTCAAGTCCAGCTACAGCAGCAACGGCGGGCAGTGCGTCGAGGTGTCCGACAGCCTGCCCGGCGTGGTCCCCGTCCGTGACTCCAAGGACCCGGAGGGTCCGGCGCTGACCTTCCCGGCTGACGCCTGGTCGTCCTTCGTCTTCGGCATCCGCTCCGGCGAGTTCGGCGACGTCTGACGCAAGCGCACTACCCTGAGCCCCGCCACCACCCTCATGGAGTGGCGGGGCTCCGCTGCTTCAACAGCCTGTCCGTCGAGAACGGCGACGACGAGTTCGGTGAGGAGCCGAGGCCCCTCCCCAGGGCGGGGAGAGGCCCTTTCGCGTTTCCGGTCTACCTGGAAACCGGGTTGTCGGGCTCGTCCAGCCAGGCCGTCTGCCCGGTGGGGGTCACCGTGAGTCCGTACCGCTCGTACCCGGGACGGCCGGCGGCCACCCACTGGTCGTAGGCGGCCTCCACCTCGTCCCAGAGCCGCCGGGGGCCGGACTGACGGACGTCGAACCGGGACTTCCCCGGTACGGAGTCGACCGTCGCCCAGGAGGTGACGGCCGTGTCGAAGAACCACCACGTCCAACCTTCGCCGAACTCGGCGCGTCGGCAGTACACGTCCGGCAGGGCGAGGGCGCAGGCGAACTGGGCCAACCAGTCGTCCCCGATGGACGCCTCCGGGTCGATTTTCGTCCAGGACTGCGCGGAGTCGCCCGGCCACTCTCCCGGCAGGTACTTCTCCACCGGCTCACCCCGATAGCGCTGCCCGCGCAACAGCATGAACGCGGAGGAACGAGTGAACCGGCCGCTTGCGCTGGTCCCGTCGTCGTTCACCGTGAGGCGCACGACGGCCCCGCTACCGAACAACGGCGAGACCGGGCTGACGATCACCCCGCCCGGCCGGGTCTGCTCCACCCAGGTGGGCGGGATGAGCCGCAGGGACACGGTGGAGATCACCCGGTCGTACGGGGCCTGCGCCTTCCAGCCGAGTGAGCCGTCCCCGCACACCACCTCCGGCGTGTAGCCGGCGCCCAGCAGGGCGGAGCGGGCCTGGGCGGTGACCTGCGGGTCGACCTCGATGGTGGACACCATGTCGTTGCCCAGGCGATGCGCCAGCAGGGCCGCGTTGTAGCCGGTGCCCGTTCCGATTTCGAGGACCCGCTGACCGGGTCGCGCGTCCAGGTCGGACAGCATCTCGGCAACCAGCGTGGGCATGGACGCCGATGATGTCGGGAAGATCCGGGGCCCACCGCCGCCGTCGTCCCACTGGGTGACGATCGGCACGTCACAGTAGGCGAGCCCCATCCACCGTTCGGGCTCGGAGGATCGGCTGCACTCGGTGTCGCCGCCGCTCTCGTCCGCCCAGAAGGTGTCCGGGAGGAACGCGTGTCGCGGAACGGCGGTGAACGACGGGGCCCAGTCCGCGTTTAGTGCCCCTGTCTCGGCCAGTGCCGCCACCAGCGCGGCTCGCTGCTCGTCAGGGCTCATGGGGTCACTTCCGGTGCTTCGGGTCGGGCTTCTTGTTCTGGCTGTCCGCCGATGGCGCCTCACCGACGATCGGATCCCCGGGCCGCGCGTGCTTGGGATCCTGACCGTCGTTCGGCCCACCCTTGTTCTCGTCTCCCACAGCAGTATCCTCTCAACTCTGTTGCAAGGATGGCCTGTTGTGGCCGTCCCGGGCATGAGAATCGCTACCCGACCCAGGCGGGCCGACCCCACTCTGTCGAGTGGTCTGAGCGCGCGCTCAGTTGACTACGCCCGGCGCGTCCCCGATAGCTCGGCCTTGGGAGCGCGGGTCATCAGCAGGTCGGCTGCCTGACCGAGGGTGACCTGTCCGTCGAGAACGGCGACGACGAGTTCGGTGATGGGCATCTCGACCCCCAGGCGGCGGGCGAGGCTCAGGACCGAGTAGGCCGACTTGGCGCCTTCGGCGGTCTGGCCGGTGGCGGCGGAGGCCTGGTCGACGGTCAGGCCGCGTGCCAGGTGCTCGCCGAAGGTGCGGTTGCGGGAGAGCGGGGAGAGGCAGGTGGCGGTGAGGTCGCTGAGGCCGGCCAGCCCGGCGAAGGTGCCGGGGTCGGCGCCGAGTGCCGCGCCGAGGCGGGCGGTTTCCGCGAGCCCACGGGTCATGAGGGTGGCCTTCGCGTTGCCGCCGAGGCCGAGGCCGGTGGCGAGGCCGACGGAGAGTGCCACGATGTTCTTCACCGTCCCGCCGAGCTCGCAGCCGATCACGTCGGTGTGGGTGTAGGGGCGGAAGTGCGGGGTGTGGCAGGCGGCTTGGAGGCGTCGGCCCGCGTCGTGGTCGGTGCAGGCGATGACGCCGGCGGCGGGTTGGCGGGCGGCGATCTCGCGGGCCAGGTTCGGGCCGGACAGCACGGCGATCCGGTCGGGGTCGATGCCGGCGCTCCGCGCGATGACCTCGCTCATCCGCAGGCCGGTGCCGAGTTCGATCCCCTTCATCAGCGACACGACCAGGGTGTCCGGTTCGATGAGGGGCGCCCAGGCGGCCAGGTTGGCGCGCAGGCTCTGGGAGGGGATGGAGAGCAGCGCGACGTCGGCGCCGGCCAGTGCGACGGCGGCTTCGGTGGTCGCCCTCACCCGGCCGGGCAGTCGGGCGCCCGGCAGGTAGGCGGGGTTCTGGCCTCGGGTGTTGATGTCCTCGGCGATCTCGGGGCGGCGCGCGTGGAGCAGGACGTCGCATCCGGCGTCGGCGAGGACCAGCGCGAAGGCCGTCCCCCACGATCCGGCCGACAGGACGGCGACCCGGGGCATCCGCTACCTCCGCGTGCTGACGGGAGCCCGGAGCCGTGCCGGGCAGGGCGATGGGGGCAGCCTACTGGCGGCCTGGGGCTGCTCGTGCCGCTTGGCATGGGGCGGGCCCGACCGCCGACCACCGGGTGCGGCTCGTGCGGGCCCGCCTCACGGAAGGTCACTTGCAGGTGGCGTCGGTGGGTGTGTCGTGGGTGAGGGCACAGATCATCTTCGTGCCGCGCCCATGGGGGTACGTGGCGAGGAGTTCGGCCTGGAAGTCCTTCCACTGACGCTTGATGTCCTCGGTCGCCACGTCGACGGCGTGCTTTCCGTTGTCGTCGATGGTGGCCCGCGAGCCTTCCTTGCTGAGGCCGCCCTTGCCGTTGGTGTCGTAGTGGTTGATGCGGCCGGTGCAGTCGTTGTAGTGCGTCGGGTCGTCGTGCTCGTACTCCTGGGGAGCGCAGCCGGTGGCCAGGTCCGGGGTCTTGTCGATCTCCTTGGTGGCCTCCGCCTCCCAGGTGGCCGTGGACTGGTTGCTGTAGGCGCGCAGGGTGAAGAAGGGCGCGGGCGTCGTCTTCTGCAGCCCGGGCGGGTTCGTCAGGCCGATGGCCTGCTTCGGATCGGAGTGGTCCGTCCAGTTGCTGTGGGAGTAGAAGTCTTCGATGACGTGCCAGGCGCGTCCGAGGTGCTCGAAGACTTCGCACTTGGCGCGGCCGGGTTGGTCGTTGTACTTGCACCGGGAGCTGAGGTTGACGTCTTTGGTGTTGATGCCGCCCTGGGAGTCGACGAGTCCGTCGGCGGCGACCACTGCTTTGTGGAACTCCTCGACGGCGGTCTGGACGCAGGCGAGGAGCTCGCCGGTGGCCTGTTGCCTGGTGCGCGGGTAGTGGCCCCCCTTGAGGTAGTCCGCGTCGTCGCAGTGGTAGCGGGTCTGGTAGGGGTAGTACGTGCCTTTGTCGCTGCCTCGGATTGCGCCCCATGTGCCGTCGCCGAGGTCGCCCGCGGCCATCGCTTCGAGTGACTTCTTCTGGAAGCCCTGCAGCGCTCCCTCGGTGATCTCCGTGTGCGTGCCGGGGCCGAAGGCGTACGCGGGGGCGGCGAGGGCCGGGAGGCAGGCCAGTGCCGTGGTGATGGCGAGTGCTGTGCGTGTGTGCCACGGCCGGCGGTGGCGCGCGGAGCGGGTCGTGGCGGAACGGGGGGCGGAAGAGGCGTTCATGGTTGCTCCCAGGGGACGGGCACGGACGTTCGTGCCGAACGGAGAACCCGAAGCGACCAGGACCTGTGACCGGTCGGCTTCGCCCCTCAGGATGGCCCGGGAGTACTCCGAGCGGCCTTCCTGATTGCCCCATTGGAGGGGTCTTCCGCCACACCGTTGACAGCGCGGCCCCATCCCCGCCGGGCGCGCCCTGGTCGCCCAGTGCGCGTGACGGCGCCCCAGCCTCCCTCGGGGGCTGGGGCGCCGCGCTGTTGCGGGGTCAGGAGTACCAGCCGCCGCCGGTGGCGTTGTAGCCGCTCGGGCAGGACATGTAGTAGCGGGCCCTGCCCGAGTAGGGGCCGAAGACGTACTCGTTGCCGTCGCTGCAGTCGATGTACGTGTAGTAGTAGGTGCCGTCGCACGTCTCGGCGAAGTAGGGCCCGCTCATCGCGGCGTCCGAACAGGAGCCGGACAGCGGCTTGCTGGGCGCCGGGTTGGTCGCCGAGTCGAGGGCGGGGTGCGCCTGGTATCCGACCAGCTTGGACTGCGTGCTGAGCTCGGTGGTGAGGTGCCCCGAACCGGGCTTCTCCCAGGTGTTGGTGGCGAAGCCGCCCTTCTGCAATCCGTCGTCGGCTGCCGCGGCGGTGCTGAACGTGCCGACCGCCATGAGGGCCAGGGTGGCCGTCGTGGCGATCGCGCCCAGTGTCCTGCTGAATGCCATGTCGTGTTCCACTTCCGGTTGGGGGCATGACTGATGTGGACTGGACCGACAGGGGGCGCCCGCCTGCGGAAAGACGCCCTGGTTCGTCAGGGCTCGCACAACGCTAGGCGAGCCGCTCGGGACGGAGGGTGGACACGCCGCAGCGATAATATGTATACGTTCGATTGGGTGCGGGGTCGGGCGGGGCGGCTTCGGGCATGACTTTCGGCAGATCTGCCGAGGCGTCGGCCCCCGTAGGGTCGTGGGCATGCGGATGAGTGGGGCGGCGCTGCCCGTGGTGGCGTCGGTGTGTGTCGGGCTCGGTGTCACGAGCCTGTGGTGGGTGCTGCCGGCGGTCGGGTTGTCGTTTCTGGCCGGGTTGCGGACGGAGCGGGTACGGCCGGCGGCGGTGGTCTTCGCCGTTCTGGTGGCGGCCGGGGTGCTGGTGATCGGGTCGGTGCCCTCCTGGATCGTTCTGGGCCTGCGGTTCGTGGTGCTCGCCGTGAGCACCGGGATGGGGCCGTGGCTGCTGGGCCGGTTCTGGCGGCAGTCGCAGGAGCTGGTGCGCGCCGGCTGGGAGCGGGCCGAGCGGCTGGAGCGTGAGCAGCGGCTGGTCGCCGAGCAGGCCCGGCTGCGGGAGCGGGCCAGGATCGCCCAGGACATGCACGACGCCCTCGGGCACGACCTCAGTCTGATCGCTCTGCGTGCCGGGGCGCTCAAGCTCGCCCCCGGCCTCGCCCCGCCCCATCGGGAGGCGGTCCAGGAGATCCGGGTGGGTGCGGCGGCGGCCGTGGAGCGGCTCGGTGAGGTGATCGGTGTCCTGCGGGACGGGGACAGCGACGGGGGCGACGCCCTCACGGTCAAGGGGCCGGCCGACTCGGACCTCCCGCACCTGGTGGCCGAGGCGTCCGCGGCCGGCCTGGACGTCCGGTCGGAGATCACCGGTGAGCCGGACGGGCTGCCGCGCGCCACCGAGCACGCCGCGTACCGGGTGGTGCAGGAGGCGCTGACCAACGCCGCCAAGCACGCACCGCGGGCGGCCGTCACGGTGGAGGTGGCGTACTCGGCGGACGGCGTCCGGCTCCGGGTGGCCAACGGCCCCGCGCCCGCCGCCCCGTCACCCGTTGTCGGGGTCGGCGGCGGTCGCGGCCTGGTCGGGTTGGCCGAGCGCGTTCGGCTCGCGGGTGGCACCTTCGCCCACGGGGCCGGTCCGGACGGCGGGTTCGAGGTCGTGGCCGAGTTGCCGCGCCGTCCCGCCGGGCCCGTTCCGCCGGGGCCCGCCGTCCCGCCGTCGCCGGTGCGTGAACTGCGCCGGGCCCGGCGCAGGGTCGGTCGGACGCTGGCGGCCGTGGTGCTCGTCCCGCTGGCGACGGCCGTGCTGCTGACCGTGGCGTTGCGGGTGTGGACGTTCCACGTGGTCGGTCTGTCGGTGCTGGACCCGGAGGTGTACGCCACCCTTGAGGTGGGGCAGGACCAGGCGTCGGTCGAGCGGCTGCTGCCGGGGCACCGGCTGCCGTACCGGCCGCCGAGCGGGCCGTCGACGCCCGCGACGCCGCTGGGGGAGGGGGTTTCCTGCGTGCACTACGCCATCACCGCCCAGCTGTTCGTGGACCGCGCGGGCGATGCCTACCGGCTCTGCTTCCGGGACTCCCGGCTGGTCTCGCGCGACGTGCTCCGCTCCTGACCGCCCGCCGAAGCCCACCACCCCTACCGAACGACCGAACGACCGAACGACAGGAGCCGCCGATGACCACCGCACCGATCCGGGTGCTGCTCGCCGACGACGAGCCCATGATCCGCGCGGGGCTGCGCGCCGTGCTCACCACCGACCCGGGCATCGAGATCGTCGCCGAGGCCGGGGACGGCCGGGAGGCCGTCGAACTGGTCCGCCGTCACCGGCCGGACGTCGCCGTGCTGGACATCCGGATGCCGGGGACGGACGGCATCGCGGCGGCGGCCGAGATCCGCCGCAACGGCCTGGCCACCGGAGTGCTCATGCTGACCACCTTCGGCGAGGACGACTACATCCTGCGGGCGCTCAGCGGCGGTGCGAACGGCTTCCTGATCAAGTCCGGCGAGCCCGAGGAACTGCTCGCCGGGGTGCACGCGGTGGCGGGCGGGGCGGCCTACCTGTCACCCAAGGTGGCCGCCCGGGTGGTCGCCCACCTGGCCGCCACCGGGGCCGGCGGCCCCGCCGACCGGCGTGCCGGCGCCCGGGAACGGGTGGCCGCCCTGACCGCCCGGGAACGGGACGTGCTGACGCTGATCGCCGCCGGGCTGTCCAACGGTCAGATCGCCCGAAGGCTGGGGGTGGTGGAAGGCACGGTGAAGGCCCATGTGAGCTCCATCCTGGCGCGACTGGGCGTGGCCAACCGGGCGGCCGCCGCCGTCCTCGCGCACGAGGCCGGGTTGACCCTCGGCGTCGCCTGCGCGGGCGGCCCGCGGGACTGAGACCGCCCTTCCAGGGGCCGACAGCAGCCACCCGAGGACCGGCACGGCGGTCAGAGCCGACACGGCGGTGGTGGCCGACGGCCGCAGGGCGAGGACCACCGCCGCCGTGACCGTGCCGCCGAGCGCGGCACCGGCGAGCACGTCGTGGGGGTAGTGCACTCCGGCCGCCACCCGCAGCGCGGCCGTGGCCCCGCCGACGGGGACGACCAGCAGCGCCCAGCGCGGGCGCAGCAGCACCAGTCCCGTCGCCAGCGCGACCGCCAGGGTGGCGTGGTTGCTGGGGAACGACCAGTCACCCGGCGGCGGGCACCCGGCGACGGCGGTGGCCGGCAGTCCGGCCAGCGCCCGGCAGGGCCGCTCCTCGTCAAGGAGCACCTTCAGCACCTCGCTCGACCCGTAGGCCAGCACCGTGCCGAGCCCGACCAGCGCCACTCCCGCGACCGTCCCGGCGGCCCGCCGGGCCCGGGCCGTCCACCAGCGGAACGCCAGCAGCAGCCCGAGCACCAGCAGCCCGACCTCGGTGGCCGGCTCCAGCAGCGAGGCCACCGCGTGCGGGGCGTCGCCGACGGCCTCGGCCACCCGCCGGTAGCCGTCGGCCGACCACCCGGCGGACACCCGCACCGGCCCGGCTTCGCCACCCCGCCGCGGCGCCAGAGCCGCCACCGCCCCGGCCCCCGTGCAGAGCGCGGCCGCGGCGAGGACGGGCCTGGACCCGGCCGCGGCCTCCGGCGTCCTGGTCCTTCTCGAATTCCTGTGCGTGTTCGTCATGGTCCGGACGGTAGAAGCCGGAGCACCCCGGCCACCCGACCCGAAAGTCAAAGGGGCCCCTGACGATGGTCGGGGTTGACAGCGGGTCACCGACCTTCGGAACGGCCGGGAGGTCGAGGAGGTCGAGGGAGGCCGGACAGCCGCCGTCAGTCGCCCCGGTCGCTGGGGAGCAGGCGTACCAGCACCGTCGCGGCGATCGCCGCGGCCATGGTGGTGATCGACGCCGTGGCGAGCGCGTGGCCGGCCGCGTGGGCCCGGTCGGCGGCTGGATGGCCGAGGGCGGCGAAGAACACGGCGCCGATCACCGCGACGCCGAGGGCGCCGCCGATCACCGCCCTGCGCCTCGGCGACGACCTGGCGGTGGACAGGGTCCGACGGGTCGTCGAAGGCGTGCTGCGGTCCGGCTGACGACCGGCTGCCCGGGCCGTTCCGGCGCCTACGGGCGGCAGGGGGGCCAGCCGAGGACGTAGCAGCGCAGATCGATGTCTTCGGGCAGGGGCGGTGCGGTGCGGGGGAGGGCGACCGCGCCGACGGCGACGATGAAGGTCCTGGTGACGGCGTCGCTGCCCTTCTTGGTCCGTGGGGTCTGGAAGAGCAGGTAGCGGGCCAGCAGGTAGTCCCCGGTGCTGGGGTGGGGGCGGGCCAGGAGGTCCAGGGCGGCGGAGTGCAGGACGGCGCTGTCCCGGGGAGTGGGAGTGGCGGCGTAGATCGGGTTGCCGCCGCTCTCGATCCTGGAGGGGTCCTGGCCCCGGGCCGCCGCCCTGGCGGCGAGTTCGGCGGTGGCGCGGTGGGCGGCCTTGCCCCGCAGCAGGCGGTTGCCGGCGATGTGTCGACCGTCCGGCAGGAGCACCCGGTTCTGGAGGACGTCGCCCGTGACGCCCTCGGTGACGAAGCGTCGCTCGGCGAGCCGGCCGTAGCGGAGCATGGCCTCCCAGGCCGGGGTGGCGAGGCCGCCGGCGTAGCTGCGGGTGGCCTGGTCCCACCGCGCGCCCTCGCGCAGGCGGCCGACCTCGCCGAGGAGGTCGAAGTTGGTGTCGCCCTCCCGGATCGGGGTGCGGAAGCGCTCCGGGTCGAAGAAGACGTCGGCGGCGGGCGGCGGGCCCATCGTGACGGCGAGTCGGTAGCGCCAGTCGACCAGGTGCGCGTGGACGGCGGCCAGCGCCGCCACCCGGGCCGACCGGTTTGCAGCGGTCTCCCACATCCGGGCCAGCAGGGCGGCCGCCTCGGTGGCGGCGGCGGCCTGCTCGGGGGCGAAGGCGCGGGCCTTGGTCTGGCGGGCGGGGTCGGCGGAGCGCAGGGCGAGCGGGCTGGTGGGGAAGTCGCCGGGGGTGATCAGTGCAGGGGGCACGGCTCTCTCCTGGTCGGGCGAGCGCGCTGGTCGGGTCAGCGGGTCGGTGCCGTCCGCCTCGGTGAGCCGGCGGCCAAGTGTCCATTCTCCCAGGCGAGTTGCGGTGGCCGACAGGGGTGTGCGGCGGATCGTCCGCAACGACCGCACCGGTGAGCGCTACGACACGGACGACCACGACCGCACCTTCGCCCCATCGCCTGAGCCCGACGTCCGGCGCCGTGTGCGGCCCGACTGCCCGCAAGGCCCCCCGGACCTGCCCGACGGGTCCACACAACGCTGTCCGCCCGGCCTCTGGCCCCGGCGCGCCCCTACGCCGTATCCAGGAAGTCCACGACCGGACACCCCGTCCTCCCACCCGGGGGCCACGACCGAAAGAGGCGCCCGTGCGACACAAGCAGGACCACGGTCAGGACCACGGTCGGGGCAACGGTCAGGGCAGCGAGCCCGGCCGGCATCCGGTCGGGGCACGGCCGGCTGAGCGCGCGAGGCCGACGGCCGCGCCGGGGGCGGCCTCTCCTCAGGGGCTCCTCGCCCTGCAATCCTCCATCGGCAACGCGGCCGTCGTGCAGATGATGCGTCAGGCCAGGCTCCTCCACGGCCGGGAGCGGCGGGAGCACGGCTATCAGCCGGCGGCCGGGGGCCCGGCAGCGGTGCAACGCTCCGCCGTCCACGAGGTCCTGCGCACCGCCGGCCGTCCCCTGGACAGGGCGACCCGCTCCGACATGGAAGCACGGCTCGGCGCGGACTTCTCCGACGTACGGGTCCACGACGACAGCGCCGCCAAGGCCTCCGCCGCCCGGATCGGCGCCCGCGCCTACACCAGCGGCAACCACATCGTCGTCGGCGACGGCGGAATGGACCGGCACACCCTCGCCCATGAGCTCACCCACGTCATCCAGCAGCGCCAGGGCCCCGTCGCCGGCACCGACAACGGATCGGGGCTGCGGGTCTCCGACCCCTCCGACCGTTTCGAACGCGAAGCCGAAGCCAACGCGCGGCGGGTGCTGGCCGGTGCGGCACCGGCGCAGCGCGAGGCGGACCCCGGGGCCACCGTGCCCACGAGCGCCGCGACACCGCGCGTGCCCGCGGGCCCGGTTCAGCGCAAGCTGGCCCCGTTCGCGAACGTGGGCACTCCCGAGGCCGCCTACACCGGTCCCGTACCGGTGGACACCCTCAGGTTCCACGGCACGACGCTGGGCGGCCGTGGCACGACACTCGGCAACTCGGTGAGCATCGAGCATCTGCTCAGGGACACGGGCGGCGGGTCGTCGCCCGGCTATCCGGCCGCTTTCACGGCGATCCGGCTCCGCAACCAGGCACTGGTGCGGGAGCGCAGCCGCGATCAGGCGGCCACGGCCATGCACGCCATCAACGGCGACTTCGTGGCCGGCGCGAACGATACGGCGGCCAACATCTTCATGGGCACCGCGCGGGCGAACAACCGCCACCTCAACGAGGTCGAAGCTCCCATCCGCACCGCGATGGCCGGCAATCCCAGCGGCAGGTACGTCGCGTACCAGGCGCTGATGCAACAGGCCACCCGACTGGCCGCGGATTCGAACCTCTGGGCGTGGAACCTCCCCGGCGCCGGCGCGATACCCGGGCTCACCCCGGTAGCCCCCGACGCCCCCCAGCCGACGCAGGCCCATCCGCTGCCGCAGATCACCCACTACGTCGACGTCACCCGGCTGCCACAACTACCGCTGAAGGACCGTCCGCGCATCCTCGTCTACACGGTCGTCCCCGACTACGTCGCCACGCTCACCGACTACCTTCAGCGCAACATCGACAAGGACCGCGAGGTGGTCGACCAGGCGCGGCAGGACCTGGCGAACATCATGGCCGGGAACGCGCGGGCGCTGTCGCCGGAGGGCCTGCTGAAGTTCCAGGAGCTCCAGGGGGAGTCGGCGTCGAAGCCCAACGTCCTGGCGGAGTACCAGGTCGAGCGGCAGCAGCAGATCGACAACGAGATCGACGTCATCGACATCCTGATCCAGGAGGGGCCGCACCTGTTCCCGGACACCTTCACCTCGACCGCCGAGTACTGGCTGGCCACCTTCGACCCGGCGCAGCCGTGGCTGACGGGTACCGAGACCGAGAAGCTCAACGCACAGGAGTAGGCCGTGACCGAAACGCCCAAGATCTTCCTGACCGGTGCGGCGCACGAGCACCGGACGCTCGTCCCGCTCGACCGGCACCTGCGCGCCCACGGCGTGTGGACCGCGTTCGACACCGAGCGCGAGGTGGTGGACGACATCCTCGCCGAGCCCACCCTCCAGGACCTCGGCGCCTGCGACGCGGCCGTGGTCGTCGACACTCCTTCGGCCGGCGCCGACGAGGTGGTGCGGGCACACATCCGTACGGCGGTCTCCTTCGGAAAACCGGTCTGGCGCTACGAGCCCGGCGCTCCGGGAGCCATCGACCGCCTGCTGGCGAAGTGCTACGGCACCGGCCCGGTCCCCGGTCGGCGCCCGCCCACGCACCTGGCGGTCGTTCCCGGCTCATGGCGCGTCTGCGGTGACGACGACCCCGGCGTGTTCGACCTGGACCTCGGCGCCGATGACACGGTCACGGGCAGGTGCACCGCTTTCGGCGTCACCGGCCGCGTCACCGGCCGCTGGTCCTTCGACGCCGGGCAGGAGGACGTGACCCTCACCCTGGAGGTCACCACCGGCCTCGTCCCCCAGCCCGCCGTCCTGGAGCTGCACGTCATCGGCCACTCCGACGAGGCGATCCTCGCCGAGGAAGCCCACGGCCTGGCGATCCGCCGCGTCTACACCCTCTCCCGACGGTCCTCCTGACCTGGTCCGCGCTCAGCCGCCCGCCCGTTCCCCGGGGCAGATCATCTCGTCGGACAGGCCGAGGTGATCTCGAAGTTCACGTCGACCGATGTCGGTGAGAACGACCGCACGGCCGGTGCCGAGCCGGGTGACCCAGTCGGAATCGAGGGCATGGCGACAGATGGCGGCGCCGACGGCACCGGCCAGATGGGGCCGGCGTTCCGTCCAGTCCAGGCACGAGCGGACCGGCGGTCGGCCCGTGGCGGGCGGCGGCGCGATGCCGAGTTCGCCGAGCCAGACGACTCCGCGGCCGGTGAGCCTCGGCCCGTGTGCCCAGTCGAGCAGCCCACGCGCCGTCATCGCCTCGGTGATGGCGACCCCGAGAGCACCGGCGAGGTGGTCGTAGCAGGTGCGGGCGCGGGCCAGTGCCCGGCCGCGGTTGGCGGCCCGCAAGGAGCGAGGCGGCGCAACGGTTCGAGGAGCCATCGCGGCCAGGCCCTCGACGAGGGCGGCCGTGTCCGGACCGGCGAGGCGCACGTAGCGATGGCGGCCCTGGCGCTCCTGCGCGAGCAAGCCCCCGGCGACCAGGAGGTTCAAGTGCTCGGTGGCGGTGGAGGCGGCCACGCCGACGTGGCGTGCCAGCTCGATCGCGGTCCAGGCCCGACCGTCCAACAGCGCCAGGCAGAAACCCGCCCGGGTGCCGTCGGCCAGCAGCGCGGCGAAGGCGGCCAGGTCAGGGCCTGTGACATGGGCATCGTGACTGTTCATCGCCGTCCATCATCCATCGACGACACTTCGGCGAGCACCGAAGGATCCTCGCCCTACGGTCGAGCCCATGAACACCGCGACATCCAGCAGCGTTTCCGCCGGGACACCGTTCGACCACGTGACGATCACGCCGAGCATCCTGTACTTCGGCACCCCGGTCGTGCTGCTCTCGACCGAGAACGAGAACGGCTCCTTCAACCTGGCACCGATGTCCTCGGCCTGGGCACTCGGCCAGGTGGTCGTGCTCGGCGTGGGCGTCGACGGACAGACCGCGCACAACCTCCGTCACCGCCACGACCTGGTGATCAACCTTCCGGCGCCCGCCCAGTGGCCGGCCGTGGAACGTCTGGCACCGCTGACCGGGCGCACCCCGGTCCCGGCGGGCAAACGCGATGCCTTCCGCTTCGAGCCGGACAAGTTCGCCGCCGCCGGTCTGCGGTCCGAGCCATCGGACACGGTTCGGCCGCCCCGCGTCGCCGAATGCCCGATCCAGTTGGAGGCCCGTGCGGCCCGGGTCCGACCCGATGTCTCCGGGGCGTTCCTCATCGTCGAAGCCCATGTGCTCAAGGTCCACGCCGATCCGCGCATCGTCGTCCCTGGCTCCCAGTACGTCGACCCGGCCGAATGGAGCCCACTGATCTACAACTTCCGCCACTACTTCGGGCTCGGCACGGAACTCGGCCACAGTTTCCGCTCCCAGACCGCCGGTGAGGACAGGGCCGGATCTCGAAGCCGATGAAGAGGGAGGGACCGGGCGCCACGACGTGCCGCCCGGTCCCTCGGGGGTTATCCCCCCCGGGGATTCGGAGGTCTTCCGCAGCGCGCCACCGCGCAGTCGCGGGCCATGCTCGATTCGGCAGTGCGGTAGGCGAATGGGGAGGTCAAGGCATGGCAAGCCGGCACAAGGGCATCGGCCGTCGGACGCTACTGGTCACGGCGGCCGTCGCGACCGGGGCGCTCCTCACCCCCGTCACGGCCCGGGCGACGCCCCGGATGGCCGCGGACACGGGCGTCGTCCGGGCGTTGGACAAGGCGGCGCACCCGTTGCGCTCGACCGAACCCGGCGGCGACACGGCCGACCTGCGCGCCCTGGGGGCGATGGTCGGCGACGCGAAGGTGGTCGGCCTCGGCGAAGCCACCCACGGCTCCCACGAGTTCTTCGCCATGAAGGAGCGGGTCTTCCGCTACCTCGTGGAGGAGAAGGGCTTCACCGCCTTCGCCCTGGAGCTCAGCTGGTCCGCCGGGCTGCGGATCGACGACTACCTCAGGACCGGCGAGGGCGGCGACGCCCGTACCGTCGCCAAGGCGGCGCTGGCCGACTCCCCGTGGAACCGCGAGGAGTTCGTCCACCTCATCGCGTGGATGCGCGACTACAACCTGCGCCACCCCGGCCGTACCGTCCACTTCCTGGGCGACGACATCGGCGCGCCCACGCTCGACGACGCCTTCTTCGCCAGGATCACCGACTACGTGGGGCGGACCGATCCGCGGGCCCTCGCCCGGCTCGACGGGCTCTACACCGGGCTGCGCCCGATCGACGACTACCTGGCGTACCTGGACAAGCCGATCGCGGAGCGCCGGGAGAACGCCGTACGGGCGCGGCAGGCCCTCGAACTGGTCCAGGGCCTGCCGGTCACCGACCCGCGGGCCGCGGCCTGGGCCGAGCAGAACGCCCGCTCCGTCGCCCGGACCGCCGCATTCATGACCGTCGACCCTCACGACGAGGCGACGCTCCCCTCCTTCGAGCGGCTCCGGGACGAGGTGATGGCGCAGAACATCACCTGGTGGCGGCAGCACACCGGCCAGAAGGTGCTGCTCTCCGCCCACGACGACCACGTCGGCCGCGCCGCCGGCAACCCCGGGCTGTACCCCAGGACGCAGGGTGCCTTCCTGAACGACACGATGGGCCGCGACTACCTGCCGATCGGCTCCACCTTCTCCCAGGGGTCGTTCCTGTCGAAGGACACCGCCCTGGGCGGGCCGTGGAAGGAGTTCACCGTGCGGCCGCCCGCGCCGGAGACGAACGAGTACACCCTCGACCAGGTCCGCTACCGGGACTTCTACCTGGACCTCCGCACCGCGCCGGCCGCCGCGAAGTCCTGGCTGGGCGTCACCCGGCCCACCCGCGAGTACGGGACGGAGTACCCGGAGCCGCCAGGGAACGTCGCGCTCGCCCGGTCCTACGACGTGCTCGTCCACCTCCACGAGGTCCGGGCGGCCGAGCCGGCGAGAGGTGCGGGATCGCGGTCGGGTGTGGCGTCACTCGGTGTGCCAGGCCCGGCGTCATCCTGGCCGTCACGCCCGACAGCGGGACGTGGAGCGTGATGAGCTTCAACCCCGTCGTCCGCGGCGTCGGGTACTCCCCGGGCAGCGCAGGCCCCGCTCGGCGTCGGCCTGCCAGTGCGGGCTGTCGATGCGGCGGGCCAGGGCGAGCGCCGTCCGGTAGTGCCGGTCGGCGGCGTCCCGGTCGCCGAGGCGCTCCGCGAGTTCGCCCAGCACCTGGGCCACCGGTACCAGCGGCAGGTTGGCCTCGGCTCCGGCGATGGCGTGCTCGGCGGGCAGCAGTTCCCGGTATCGGGCCTCCAGCCGGGCGTCGGTCTCGACGGCCAGGGCCACCTGGGCGGCCAGGCAGAGCTTGAGCTCCCGGAACACGTCCTCCCGGGTGGCGGGCGCGGCCCGCAGCCGCTCGCGCAGCTCCGCGGGCGAACCGGCTCCGTCCAGCATCAGGGCCCGCAGCACGAACGCCTCGGACTGCTGGGTGTCCAGGCGGTAGTCGGTCTCCAGGGAGGGCAGGTCCGCCGGGGAGTGGTTGCCGATCGCGGTGATCGTGCGGGCCGTCGCCGTCAGGTCCTCGGCGTTGCGCCTGGCCGCCGCGACGCAGTAGGAGCCGCCGGCCCGCAGCCCTGAGGTGATGCCCCAGATGTCGGTGCCCCGCATGGCGTTCGCCATGTGGGCGTACCGTTCCAGGGCGTCCTCGAACCGCCCGGCGACCACCGCCCGCATCGCCTCGAAGCCCCGCAGCAGCAGCTCGGCGATGCGCAGTCGGACCCGGCGGTTGAGCGCGGCGGCGGCGTCCGCGTGGATCCGGGCGGCGTCGAACTCGCCCAGACCGGCGTGGACGTGCATCAGTACGATCCGGCCGTAGACCTCGAAGGCGGCCAACTCGTGGCGGCGGGCCAGCCGGAGCAGTTCGCGTCCGATCCGCAGCCGCTCGGGGGCCGTGCCGAAGTGGTGGAACTCGTGCAGGTAGCGGGCCATCAGGCTGTGGGCGAGCAACACGGGATGGCCCAGGTCGCGGGCGATCCGCTCGGCTTCCCGTGCCGCCGAGTGGCCGCGGCGGCCGTCCGCGCCGGTTTCCCCCTCCAACTCCTGGGCGAGGGCGACGAGCAGCTCGCAGCGGACCGCGCGGTCGGTGTCGGGAAGCTCGGCGAGCAGGGCGTCGATGGTGTCGACCAGCTCCTCGTTGACCGAACCGTAGGGGCGGCTGGGCATCGGCGCCGGGGAGCCCAGCGCACCCACCGCGCGGGCGGTGAGCACGGAGTCGCCGAGGCGTCGGGCGGCCGACACCGTCCGGTCCTGTTCCTGCCGGGCCGCGATCAGGTCGCCGTCCACGGCGAGTGCGCTGATCAGACCGATCTGCAGGGCGACCCGGCCGCGGGCGTCCTCGGTGCCGGACCGGTCGTGGGCGGCCAGCGCGCGCCGCGACAACTCGACGGCCTCGCCGAACGCGGCGCGGGCGGTGGCCGCGTCGGCGGCGGCGCGGATCCAGCGCACCGTCTCCGCCGAGCGGGCCGGGTCGGCGGCCGCGAAGAGGTGGTGGGCGATGGCGTCGGCGTCCTTGGGGCGCAGGCGCAGCAGGGCGTCGGCGGTGGCGCCGTGCCGGCGGGTGCGGCGGGCCAGCGACAGGTCCTCGTAGAGGGTGTCGCGGACCAGGAGGTGGGCGAAGCGGAGCAGGCCGGGCGCGGGTTCGAGCAACAGGCCGGCGGCCACCGCGCGGTCCACGGCTTCCAGTGCGGCCGCCTCGGTCCGGTCGGGGGTGCCCGGCGGGCCCGGGGTGAGGAAGAGGTCCGTCAGGACGTCCACCGGGGCGTCGCGGCCGAGCACGGCGGCGTGGCGCAGCAGGTCGACGGTCTGCGGGGGCAGGCGCAGCACACGGCGGCGGAGCACCTCGCGGATGCCGTCGGGGATGTCGCCGAGCGTGGTCGGCAGGCCGTCGACGGCGAGCATCCGGGCGGTCTCGCGGACGAAGAAGGGGTTGCCGCCGGTGCGCTCCATGACGGCGGCGAGCAGGTCGTCCGGGATGGGCCCGGCGAGGACCCGGCCGAGCATGCGGCGGACGGCCTCGGGCGCCAGGCCGGTGAGCTGGACGCGGGCCGGGTCGGCGGTGGCGAGACGGCCGAGGGTGTCGGTGACCGCTGGTGACGGTTCGTCGGGGCGGTGGGTGAGGACCAGCAGGAGGGGGACCCTGGCGTCGACCAGGTAGCCGAGGATCAGCAGGGTCTCCTGGTCCGCCCGGTGCAGGTCGTCCAGGACCAGGACGAGCGGGCCACGCCGTCGGACGGGCGCGCTGAGCAGGAAGGCGCGTACGGCCTCGTGCCGGCGGAAGCGGGCCCGCGCGGCGTCGCCGGGCGGGCCGGGGCGGGCGGGTTCGTCGGCCGGGGTGGCGGCGAGCAGCGGGGCGATCGGCTCGGGAGGCGCGGTGTCCGGGTCGCAGTGCTCCAGCAGGGTGGTGAGGAGCTGGGTCCAGGGCCAGGCCGGCGGCAGGCCGTCGGTCTCGGGGCACTGGCCCCAGGCGGCGGTCCAGCCCTCGGCGGTGAGATCGTGGACGAACCGCTCGACCAGGGCGGTCTTCCCCGCTCCGGCCTCGCCGGAGACCAGGGCGAGCTGGAGGTGCCGGCCGGTGGCGGCCCGGACGGCCCGGTCGCGGAGCACCGCGAGTTCCTCGGTCCGGCCGACCAGAAGGTCGGCCGGGAGGCCGGTCGGGCCGGTTGTCGGGCCGGTTGACGGGGTGGTGGCCCGGGAGGCCTGGGTGGTCGCCGAGGCCGCTTCGGTCGTCGGTGGGCCTGCCGGGCGGGCCCCGTCCGGCAGGCCAGGGTCCAGGCCAGGGTCCAGGTCCGGGTCCAGGTCCAGGTGCGGGGCCTGGGCCAGGATGTCGGCCGTGAGGCGGCGCAGCCGGGGGCCGGGGTCGACGCCGAGCCGCCGGCCCAGTTCGGTGCGGGCCCGGCGCAGGGCCGCGAGCGCGTCGCCCTGGCGCCCGTCGCGGTAGAGGGCGAGGGCGAGCAGCCGCCAGGCCTCCTCGCGCAGGGGTTCGGCCTCGGTGAAGGCGGCGAGATCGGGGATCGCCTCGGCGGTGCGGCCGAGCGCGAGCAGGGCCTCGCAGCGACGCTCGACGGTGGTGTGGTGGAGTTCGCGAAGGCGGGCGATCTCGGGAGCGGCCCACGGCTGGTCGGCGAACTCCCGGTAGGCCGGGCCCTGCCAGAGCGCGAGTGCCTCGGTGGTGCGGCTCAGCAACCGCTCGGGGCCGGGCCCGTCGGGCTGCTCGACGGCCTGCCGGGCCAGGGACTCGAAGCGGCGCGCGTCCACGGCCTCGGCGGGGATCCGCAGCGCGTAGCCCGGCGCCGCGGAGACCAGCAGCCGGGCAGGGGCGCGGGGCGGGCGTTCCGGTTCGAGCACCCGGCGCAGGTTGGAGACGAGAGTCAGGAGCGAGGCCCGGGCGCCGTCGCCCGCCGGGGCGCCGTCCGGGGAGGGCCACAGGTCGGCGAGCAGCCAGTCGATCGGCACGGTGCGCCCGCGGGCGACGAGCAGCCGGGCGAGGACGGCCCGATGGCGGGGCCCGCGCAGGTCCAGTTCGGCGCCGGCGCGCCGCACGGTGAACCGTTCCAATACCTGGACGGATATCCCCGTCCCCGCCCCCGAGGTTGTGATCACCACGCCCATGGGAGCCGTACGTCGAACAGGCTGTCAAATCCCAGGGGGGGGATGGTCCCGAGGGGTGGTCCGAGTCAACGGCCTCTCAACAGGGCTTTCCCCTCGGTGTTCATCGCGTGATGAGTTCCGCCGCGCAGGCTGGCCGCCGCACCTTTCCGGTGCTCGGACACCCGAAGGGCGAGGACCAGCTGTGACCATGCTCGGCCATCCGGCCACAACCCCGGCGAACCCGGTGCGCCGTCCGGTGCGCCGTCTGGTGCGCAACCCTGCCGCCTGGTACGCCGCCGCGCTGGCCCTGATGTGGCCGGTGCAGGAGCTGCTGTCGCCCGACCGGTTGGAGCGGCTGCGGCAGTGGGCCTCGACCGACCTGGACAATCTGCGTCCGTGGCCGTCCGGCCACCCGGTGGAGGCCCTGGTGGCCTCGGCCTTCGTGCCGCAGGACTCGGCCCCGGTCTGGGGGGTGTTCGCGCTGTCGGCGTTCACCGCCGTCTCCGTGCTGGGTGCCCGCCGCGCGGTCGCGGTGCTGGCGGGCGTCCACGCGGGTGTCACCGTGGCGACCCAGGTCGCGGTCCGGTGGCGCATCGACCACGGCTCGCTGCCCGCCGAGGCGGCGCACGAGCTCGACACCGGCCCGTCCTACCTGGTGGTCGCGGCCATGGCGGTGGCGATCGGCTGCGGCCGTCCGCTCTGGTGGCGGGCGCTCTGGCTGGTGCTGCTGGCCGTGGCCGCGCCCGGTCTGCTGGACGGCATCGAGGAGGGCGCCGTGTCCGCGATCGGGCATCTGCTCTCCTTCGTCGCCGGCCTCGCGGTGGTCTGCGCCCTTCGGTGGCGAGCCCCGTCCCCTGTTGCCTCCACCCTCACTCCAAGGAGCTGAAGACCCCGATGAGCAGGATCCTCGTCGCCGCCACCCCCGTGAACGGCCACACCGGCCCGCTGCTGCGGATAGCCGCCCACCTCGTCGAACTCGGCCATGAGGTGGCCTTCCTCGGCGGCGCGCGCTTCGCCGCGCAGGCCGCCGCCACCGGCGCGGTGTTCCACTCGCTGCCGCCCGAAGCCGACTACGACGACCGGGACTTCGACGCGAGCTTCCCGTCCCGCCGGAGCGTCCCGCCCGGCCCCGCCCAGGTCGCCTGGGACATCATGCACGTCTTCGGCGACCCGCTGCCCTCCCAACTGTTCGCGCTGCACAAGCTGCTGGCCGAATTCCCGGCCACCACCGTGATCCACGACAACCTCTTCCTGGGCGGCGTGGCACTGGCCCTCACCGAGCCGGCCGCCGACCGGCCCACCGTCCTCAGCATCGGCATCTCCCCGCTCGGCGTGCCGAGCCGGGACACCGCCCCGCACCTGCTCGGCCTGCTGCCACCGGTCGACGAGGAGGAGCGCGCCCGGTACGCCGCGTTGGCCGAGAGCCTGGCGGAGAGCACCAGGCCGGTCGCCGACTACCTGGCCGCCGCCTTCTCGATGGCCGGGGCGAGGCTTCCCTCCGGGCCCACCGGCCGGGTCTGGACCGAGGCCGCGGACCACTACCTCCAACTGACCGTCCCGGGCTTCGAGTACCCGCGCAGCGACCTGCCGGCCGGCGTCTCCTTCGTCGGCGCCCTTCCGCTGCGGGCCGACAGCGGCGGGGGGCTGCCCGACTGGTGGCCCGAGCTGTCCCGGGCCCGCGCCGAGGGCCGCCGGATCGTCGTGGTCACCCAGGGCACCTTCGCCAACGCGGATCTCACCGAGCTGATCGCCCCCACCGTACGGGCCCTCGCCGAACGCCGGGACGTCCTGGTGGTGGCCGCCACCGCGCGCCCGGACGGTGCGCGGGTCCTGCGCGGCGCGCTGTCCGACCTGCCCGGACCGCCCGCCAACTCCCTGGCCGCCGACTACGTGCCCTTCGACGCCCTGCTGCCGTTCGCCGACCTGCTGGTCACCAACGGCGGCTACGGCGGCGTCCAGGCGGCACTCGGGCACGGCGTTCCGCTGGTGGTCGCCGGGGAGACGGAGGACAAGCCGGAGGTCGCCGCCCGGGTCGAGTGGAGCGGCACCGGCGTCAATCTGCGCACCGCCCGTCCGAGCGTCGAACAGGTGGGCGAGGCGGTGGACAGGGTGCTGGGCGACCCCCGCTTCCGCGAGCGGGCGAACGTCCTGCGCGCCGAACTGGCCGAGTACGACGCGCTGTCACTGATCTCCGCCCGGGTGGCCGCGCCCGACCGGGGCTGAGCGCGTTCTCCGGCGGCCGTTTCGCGTCGCCCCTGCGGGAGTGGGGATCCCGGTGCGGCCGCGGGTGGGCACGTGTATGCCCGCCCGCGGCGGGCGTGTCACCACCGCACCGGCAGCTCCCGCCTCCCCCGGATCAGCATTCCCGGGAGCCACTCTCCCGGCTCCCCGTCCGCCGCCAGGTCCGGGCAGCGCTCCAGGAGCGTGCGCAGCGCCACCTCGCCTTCGAGGCGGGCGAGCGGGGCGCCCAGGCAGAAGTGGATCCCGTGTCCGAAGGAGAGGTGGCCCCGGGCTTCGGGGCGCCGTACGTCGAAGCGTTCCGGATCGGGGAAGCGCGTCGGGTCGTGGTCCGCGCCGGCCATGGCGATCAGCACGATGGCACCGCGCGGCACCCGTACGCCGCCGACCTCGGTCTCCTCCAGGGCGATGCGCGGCGTGGTGGTCGCCACCGGCCCGTCGTAGCGCAGCGTCTCCTCCACCAGCCCCTCGGCCAGCCCCGCCGGATCGGCCCGTACGGCCGCCAGCTGCTCGGGGTGCGCGAGGAGCGCGCGCACCGCGTTGCCGATCGTGTTGACCGTCGTCTCGTGCCCGGCGACGAGCAGCAGGAAGGCCAGCGAGACCAGCTCGTCCTCGGTGAGCCGGTCGCCGCCCTCGTCGACCGTGTGGACGAGGGCGCTGAGCAGGTCCTCTCCGGGGCTCTCGCGCTTGGCGGCGATGAGCCCGCTGAGGTACGGCATGATCTGCTCGTACGCCTCCTTCTCGGCCTCGGGGCTGGTGGGCGCGAGGGTCTCGTTGGACCAGGCGTGGAAGGAGGCGCGGTCCAGGCCGGGGACGCCGAGCAGTTCGGCGATGACGATCATGGGGAGCGGGGAGGCGAAGGCCTCGATGAGGTCGGCGCTGCGCGCTCCGTCCGCCGTCATGCGGTCCAGCAGCTCGTCGGTGATCTCCTGGACGCGGCCCCGCATCCCCTCGACCCGCCGGGCCGTGAACTCCCCCGCCACCAGCTTCCGTAGCCGGGTGTGGTGGGGCGGGTCGCTCATCAGCATGTTGGAGTTGCCGAGCATGTTCAGGGCGTACGGCGGGCTCCAGCCGTCCTGCCGCCACTCGCGATGCCAGTCCCGGCTGAGCTGCGGGGCGGTGAAGGCCTCGCGCGCGGCCTCGTAGCCGACGACGAGCCACACCACGCCCCTGTCGGGCGTCACCACCTGGTGCACCGGGCCGCGCTCGCGCAGCCGCGCGAAGGCGGTGTACGGGTCGGCGGTGAAGTCGGGGCTGAGCGAGGCGAGCACCTCGATCCCGCCGGGGCTGTCGGTTCTGTCGGGTATCGCGGGACAGACGGCGGCTTTATCGGTCTCGGTCAACGACGGAATTCCCTTCCCTCAGGCCCGGGTTACCGGCCCCCGAGCACGGCCGCTCACTCGGCGACGCCGAAGTGGGCGTGAGGCTTCGCCTCGCCGCGGCCGTTCGTATAGTTGGTTTCTCTGGCCACAGATGCAACACCAACTCCGGTGATCACACAAGGTGTTCAGGGTTCTCGGGTCCGCACCGGTGGCGCGAATCATGCGCCGCGCGACCGCCGAATCCCTGGCCAACGCGGCCCAATGGTTAGTATGTGGTCGAACGAAGGCGCGCCCAATGGCTTGAAGTAGCCTGATGGAAACTCCGACATCCGGCACCACTACTCCACTCGAACATCGCGAGGGGGCGGCCGGCGATTCGCAAGGACTTCCAAGAGCCGTCTCATGTGGCGTTCGGCCGGCCTGGGGCGTGATTGTCCCTCGTGGGGGTTGATCCGTCGCGGAGGCCGGTTCCCGACGGACGCAGGCCCTGGCGATCTCGGCCGCGGACGCGCAGGGCGGCCGGGCGCTCAAGCCGCTGGTCCTGGAGATCCCCGATCCGCTCCCGTCGGCGACCGCTTCGCCGCCTTCCTCGGACTCGCGGCCGCCCTGACCTGCTTCAAGAAGCCGGCAGGGATGGCCATGTGAGACGCGCTCCGGGTGGGCGTTTTGGCATCTTCAATCCCATACACGGCTATAGTCGCGCCGCTTTGGTGACGTCAGGCCGAGCGGTCGGCATCGGTATCGACCCGCACGAGTCCTCCCGCGCCGCCGTCGAGGGCGCCGGCGGACTCGGTCGATCGCGGGCCCGGCGGCTTGCGGCCGGCGGGGGAGTGGGTGGTCGGCGCGCCCTCGACGTCGTCCGCTCGGACCCGGCGGAGAGGCAACCGCACATCCTCACTGCCGGCCCTGGACCAGCCCGCCGGCCCGAACGCCCCCGGAGATCGAAAGCCGCGAGATGGCACGAGGTTTGGGCAGATACCCGCCGCTCGCGGAACTAACCCTTTTCTCCGGCATGTTGGGCGACCTTGCGCTGTCAGCGAACGATTGAAGAGCGCATCATGCCCCTCATGGGACCGTGTTACGGTCATTCAGAAGGCTTAGACAGACGGCCAGTTCATCGCGGCGGTGGGAATTGCGCGTGATGATCTCAACTGGCTGCGAGATCTGCGAGGGGGTCCGATGGAATTTCGTCAGGGAACCGGTCAGGATGCGATTCGTCCCCAGGCAAGCGGCGGTTCGAGCATGAGCATGGGCGACCAGGTGTTCAGCAAGCTCCTGAACGACCGCATCGTCTTCCTCGGCCAGGAAGTCGACGACGACATCGCCAACAAGATCACGGCGCAGCTGCTGATGCTGGCGGCCGCCTCCGATGAGGACATCTACCTCTACATCAACTCGCCGGGCGGATCGGTGACCGCCGGCATGGCGGTCTACGACACGATGCACCACATCAAGAACGATGTCGTGACCATCGCCATGGGATTCTGCGCCTCGATGGGACAGTTCCTGCTGACCGCCGGCGCCAAGGGCAAGCGCTACGCGCTGCCGCACACGAAGATCCTCATGCACCAGCCCTCCGCCGGCCTCGCAGGCTCCGCCAGTGACGTGCGGATCTACGCCGAGCAGCTGCTCCGCACCAAGCGGGAGGTGGCGGAGCTGATCGCCCTGCACTCCGGCCAGGACGTCGAGAAGATCACCAAGGACTCCGACCGCGACCGCTGGTTCACCGCGCAGGAGGCCAAGGAGTACGGCCTGATCGACGAGGTGATGCTCAGCGCGTCCGAACTCCCGGGCGTCAGCGGCGTGATCGGCGTCTGAGCACGCCGCCGACGGGGGTCGTCCCCAAGGGGCGACCCCCCCCCGATCTTGAGAAGCACTGCCCTGTCGAGATCGAACTTCCGGAAGGTCACCGCCATGTCAACGGCAGCCCAAGGCCGCTACATCGTGCCCCGGTTCACGGAACGCACCTCGCAGGGGATCCGTGAGTACGACCCCTACAGCAAGCTGTTCGAAGAACGCATCGTGCTCATCGGCTGCGCGGTGGACGACACCGCCGCCAACGACATCATGGCGCAGCTGCTGTGCCTGGAGGCATCGGATCCGGACCGGGACATCTCGCTCTACATCAACTCGCCCGGTGGGTCGCTGACGGCCCTCACCGCGGTGTACGACACCATGCAGTTCATCAAGCCCGACATCCAGACCGTCTGCATCGGGCAGGCGCTCTCCGTCGCGGCGGTCATCCTCGCGGGCGGCGCCAAGGGCAAGCGGATCGCCCTGCCGCACTCCCGGATCCTGCTCCAGCAGCCGCACTCGGAGGGCAGGCGCGGTCAGATCTCCGACCTCGAAGTCGAGGCTCGCGACCTGATCCGGATGCGCGAGCGCATGGAGAGCCTGCTGTCCCGGCACTCCAACCGGGACATCGGGCAGATCCGCGAGGACATCGAGCGCGACAAGGTGCTCACCGCCCAGGAGGCGCTGGAGTTCGGCCTGGTGGACCACATCGTCGCTCCCCGGGACATCCACCCCCAGCGCGGTCCGCGCATCCACTGAGGCTCCCACTGGCTGGGGCACGCCGGCTCGACGACGGCGGAACCGACCGGCTGATCGCAGCGCTGCCGGTACGGCGGCCGGATTCACGATGTACTCCGAACCCCCTGCTCCGGTAGGCTCCGGCCAGATTTTGAACGAGTTCAGGGATATGGGGGGCCGGTGTACCGTCACCGCGTCATGATCTCCGCCGCCGTCGTCGCGGCCGTCGTGGGCCTGGTGCCCGCCGTGGCACAGGCGGCCGGCCCGTCCGCCGCCGGGGCCTCGCCGACCACCGGGGCCGGTTCGGCGCCGGCGCCGGCGGCGGTCGAGCAGGCCGCCAAGGACGCCCTCGCGAAGGACCGCGCCGCCAAGGCCGGGGCGCGGGCCGGGGCGCCGAAGGCGGTGGCCGGGCCCGGTGCCGCGCCGCAGGACCCGTACTTCGAGCTGGCGATGGGCTCGACGGCCTTCTACGGCCACGGCGTCGACATCGCGGTCAGTGTCGCGACCGACCTGACCGAGGGCCGGATCGTCTACGACATCGACTGGGGCGACGGCAGGATCCTCCAGAGCACGGGCGACGTCACACAGGACAGGCTCTTCGAGCACCTGTTCGCCGAGGTCGGCTCGCACCGGATCACCATCACGGCGACCGAGCAGACCAGCAAGCGGACCGCCACCATCGTCCGGGACGTCCTGGTGAACGGCTCCGAGTTCGTCCCGCGGACACCGGCCCGGCTGCTGGACACCCGCGACGGGACGGGGGCCCCGGCCGCGAAGGCCGTCGCCCCGTACGCCACGACCCGGGTGAGGATCGCGGGCAGCGCCGGCATCCCGGCCGGGGTGACGGCGGTGGCGCTGAACCTCACCGTGACCGACGCGACGGACGCCGGGCACCTCATCGCGTACGCCTCCGGTACGCCGCAGCCGACCACCTCGAACGTCAACTTCACGGCGGGACAGAGCGTGCCGACCCTGGCGATCGTGCCGGTCGGCGCGGACGGGTACGTCGAGCTGGCCAACCGCAGCGGCGGCACGGTGGACCTGATCGCGGACGTGACCGGCTACTTCACCCAGTCCGCGGCCAACGGCTACACCTCCGTGAAGCCGTCCAGGATCGCCGACACCCGGGACGGTCGGGGCACCGCGCGGGGGCAGGTCGCCGGCCAGAGCACCTTCGCCGTACAGGTCGCGGGCCAGGGCGGGGTTCCGGCCCAGGGCGTCGCGGCCGTGGCGCTCAACGTCACCGTGACCGACCCGAAGGGCCCCGGCCACCTCACCGTGTTCCCGAGCGGCGGGCAGGCACCGTCCACGTCCAACCTGAACTTCACCACCGGCCAGACGGTCGCCAACGCGGTGATCGTGCCGGTCGGTCCGGACGGCCGGATCAGCCTCCGCAACGGCGCCTGGGCCGGAACGGACGTGATCGTCGACGTCACCGGCTACTACAGCGCCGACAGCGAGGCCGCCTACCTGCCGGAGAACCCCAAGCGCGCGTACGACTCCCGGCTCTGGGGGCCGCTGGCCGGCCAGCAGTACAAGAGCCTGGGGATGTGGCAGCCGGGCCGGCGCCTGGAGGCGGTCGTCCTGAACACGACGGTGACCGACACCCAGGGCAGCGGGCACCTGTCGGTCGCTCCGGACCCGCTCGACTCGGCCACCGTCACGCCGACGCCGCCGGACTCCTCCGTCCTGAACTGGACCAAGGGCGCCACCGTCTCGAACCTGGTCCAGGCGGACATCTTCCTCACCACCGGCATCGACGTCTGGAACCGGGGCTGGGAGCCGATCGACCTGATCGTCGACCGGGTCGGTGCGTACGACAGGAACTGACGCCCGGTCGCCGGCGGCGGCCCCGGGTCAGCCGAGGTCGAAGGTGTTCGGCAGGCCGAGGCGGTAGCGGGCCTCGTCGACCAGCTTGAGCGGCTCCAGCTCCGGGGGCCGGAAGAGGCCCCAGACGCGGCAGCGTTCCGCGGTCGAGCCGTCGGCGTCCAGCAGGGCGTTGACGGCGCGGCGCGCGGACTCGTTGGCGCCCTCCATGGTGGCCAGGTCGACCTCGGTGCGGACGTAGTCGCCGGCCAGGAAGAAGTTGCCGACCGCGGTCGTGGCGGAGGGGCGGTTGTAGAGCGTGCCGGCGGGGTGGATCAGCAGCTGCTCGCGGTTGGCCGGCGTCGGGCCGCCGAGTCCGGTGACGGCCGGGTCGAGGAACCAGGAGTGCACGTCCGCCTCCGACGGCCAGGCGGCGCCCGGCCGGTCGAGGGCCAGCCGGCACTGCGCCCAGACCTCGCGGGCCACCTCCTCGCGGGTGCACTCCTTGGCCGTCCGGCCGTAGAGGACGCCAGGCCGGTCCCACTCCGAGACGCAGACCGAGAGGCAGTCGCGTACGGTGCCGTCGCCGTAGGCGGCCGGGAAGTCCCGGTCCCAGAACTGCGCCTGGTGGACGGTGGTGAGCGACCAGGGGGAGTCCAGGCAGACGGCGTGGCCGTGCACCAGGCGCATCGGGCGGCGCAGGTAGAACTGGATGCCCGTCATCCAGTCCGTGCGGATCGCGTCGCAGCGGGCCAGCTGGGGGTCGGCGGCGCGCAGGGCCGGGCCCCAGGTGGTGCGGGCGTGTTCGACCGGCAGGGCGCTGAGGTAGTAGTCGGCCCGTACCGTCTCGGGGGCGCCGCCGCCGGCCGGTGCCACCCGGACACCGGTGATCCGGCCCCCGTCGTACAGCACCTCCCGGACCTCGGTGCCGGTGCGGAACTCGACGCCCAGCGAGGACAGGTGCTCTGCCCACGGGTCGATCCAGGCCTCGCTGGTGGGGCCGTCGAGCACCCGGTCGGGCTGTCCGTCGACGCCGCGGCCGAGCAGCCCGTTCAGCAGGAAGGCCTCGATGATCGTGCGGGCCACGGTGCGGGTGCTGGCCTGTTCGGCCTTGGTCGCGGCCAGGTCCCGGGTCAGGCCGACCCCGAGGAAGCGCCGGTAGTCGTGGGACATCCGACCGGCCCCGATGAACTCCCACCACGGCACCCGCTCCCACTGCTGCTCGCGGCGCAGGTCGCAGCTGGTCAGGTGGACCAGGACCCGGTCGACGAAGTAGGCCAGCTCGTCGGCGGGCAGGTGCAGCACCTCGTCCAGCGCGCCGACCAGGGTCCGCCGCAGGGCGTCCGGGGCGAGGTCGCCCAGGTCGAGCGGGCGGGTGAGGGTCCGGAACGGGAGCAGCAGGCCCGGGCGCGGGGCGTCGTAGGCCAGCAGCGCCTGGGTGGCGTCGCGCAGGTTGTCGTGGACGCCGCCGGGCCGGCCGGCGCAGGGGATGCGGCGCAGGGTGTCCGGCAGGTTGCGGTAGAAGCCGGGGAAGAACCGGAAGCCGTGCTCGCCGGGCAGCGCCCGCCGGCCGCCGCTCGCGCTGCCCGGCACGTCCATGCTCCGGGCCTTGCCGCCGAGCGCCGCGTAGTACTCGTACACCGCCACCCGGTAGCCGCGCTCGGCCAGTTCGTGCGCGGCGCTCAGGCCGGAGACCCCGCCGCCGAGGACCGCCACCGTACGCCCGGTGCCGCCCCGGGCGGTGGCGTTCGCGGCGGCCGCGGGCCCGACCGTCAGGGCCCCGCCCAGCGCCGCGGCGCGGGCCAGGAACTGGCGCCGAGTGCCGCCTTCTCGCACTCCCGCTGCCGACCCCACGATGCGCGCACCTCCGGCTCCCTGCCCACCCCGAGCGGGTGAGACCCCGGGGTGTGCAACGAGCGCGGTCGGCACCGGTCACCCGCCGTCGGTGTCGGACGGCGGCCGGTACGCGGCGTTCGGCGCGGCCGGCCCCGCCCGCTCGACCGGATTCCGCGGAGCCGCCGACCTGGTAGAAGATGCCCCCGCGAAAGTTACCGTTTCGCGTCGGAGCCTGATACGGTCGTAGAAGTTGCAGTTTTGGTTCCCATGAACTCTGTGTGCGCCTGCTGGTTTCCAGCGCAGGCGCATTTCTTTTCTGAGGTCCCGGCGGGTCATCAGTGCGGCGACGGATAGCCCGCGCAGTGCGGGTTATAGCGCCTTCGAAGGAGATTTTCCTATGGCTTTCGGTACCGTGAAGTGGTTCAACGGCGAAAAGGGCTTCGGCTTCATCCAGCAGGAGGACGGCGGCCCGGACGTCTTCGCCCACTACTCGAACATCAACGCCTCGGGTTTCCGTGAGCTGATCGAGGGCCAGAAGGTCGAGTTCGACGTCACCCAGGGCCAGAAGGGCCTTCAGGCGGAGAACATCCGCCCCGTCGCTCTCTGATAACTCCTGCCGCGCGACTCCTTTCGATTCGCCAGGCAAAACGGGGCCCGTACCGCGCAGGCGGTACGGGCCCCGTTCTTTGTCCAGGGCCATTCGTCCGGACGGGGAACCATGGTGCGCAGCCCGGCCGACGGGGCCGGAGGGGTCGCTGTCGGCAGCGTGCCGGTGGCCGGACAGCGATGTGTCGGTGTGCTGACAGCGCTCGTCGGAAGACTCGGGACCGCTCGAACAGGAGACCGAACGAGAGGGCCGCCCCGTGCCCCGTACCCGCCTCACCGCCACCCTCCGGGTCGCGGCCGCCGCCCTTGTGCTGGCCGGTCTGACCCCCGCCGCAGCCATGGCCTCCCCGGCCGGACCTTTCCCGGCCGGACCTTCCTCCGCCCTGCCTTCCCCGGCCGTGCCGAGACCGGACTGGAAGCAGCCCTGTACGGCCGCCGGCTTCGAGTGCGACACCGTCGACGTGCCACTCGACTACCGCGAGCCGCGCGGGCCGTCGATCCACCTGTCCGTCGTCCGCCGCCCCGCCACCGACCGGGCGCACCGGATCGGCACGCTGTTCTTCAACCCGGGCGGCCCGGCCGTCTCCGGCACCGCGGCCCTGCCCGCCGTGTACGGGCTGTTCCCTGAGCGGGTGCGCGAGCGGTTCGACATCGTCAGCTTCGACCCGCGCGGCGTCGGCGCCTCCACCACCCTGCACTGCTTCCCCGACCAGACCGCCGAGCAGAACCTGCTCGACCGGCTCCCGGCGGGCTTCCCGGTCGGCGCGGAGCAGCAGGCGCTCTGGACCGACACCTACGCGCGCTTCGGCCGCCAGTGCGCGGACAGCGACACGGCGGGCCTGGCGGCCCACCTGTCCACCGCGGACGTCGCCCGCGACCTGGACGTGCTGCGCCAGGCCGTCGGCGACGAGCGGCTCAGCTACCTGGGCACCTCGTACGGGACGCTGCTGGGCGCCACCTACGCCAACCTGTTCCCCCGGCGGGTGCGCGCGATGGTCCTGGACAGCGCCCTCGACCCCGTCGCCTGGTCCACCGGCCGCGGGCCGGCGGACCGCGCCCTGCCCCCGTTCCTGCGCACCGGCAGCGACCTCGCCTCGGCCCGCACGCTCGACGCCTTCCTCGACCGCTGCGGCGCGGCCGGCCCTGCGGCCTGCGCCTTCTCGGCGGGCGGCGCCGAGGCGACCCGCGCCAAGTACGCCCGGCTCCTGGACCGGCTGCGCGAAGGGCCGGTCACGGTCGATTCCGCGCAAGGGGCGGTGGCGTACGACTACGCGTCCGCCGCCTCCACCGCGGCCACGATGCTGTACGCGGCGTCGCCGGTCCCGGGTGTCCCCGGCACGGGCTGGGCGGCCCTGGGCGGCTGGCTGCAGCAGCTGTGGACCGCCCCCGGCACGCCGTCGGCCCTGCCGCCGACCGGCGGACCGCGGGGACAGGCGCAGGTCCTCGGCGTGCTGTGCGCCGACGCCGCCTCGCCCACCGGGGCCGACTACGGGGCGCTGGCCGACCGCGCCGAAGCACGGTCCGGAGCCGTCGGCCCGTTCTGGGTGTGGCAGACGCAGCGCTGCGCCTCCTGGCCGTCCGAAGCCGCCCGGGACCGCTACGACGGCCCCTGGGACCGCCCCACCGCCGCACCCGTCCTCGTCGTCGCCGACACCGGCGACCCGGCCTGGCCCTACGAGGGCTCCCGCGCCATGGCCGACTCCCTCGCCCGCGGCCGCCTCCTGACCGTCGCCGGCTACGGCCACACCGTCCTCGGCAACCCCAGCGCCTGCGCCGCCGCCCACGAGGAGCGCTACCTGCTCGACGGCGAACTCCCGCCGCGGGGCACGGTCTGCGCACCGGACCACCAGCCGTTCGAGTAGCGGGGCACGGAGTGGAGGCGCAGTCAGGGCCGTCAGGGCCGTCGGAGGCCGTCAGGGGCCGTCAGGGGCCGGAAAACCCTTCGACAGCGGGCCGGCCGAGCTGGCAGGCTCCCCCCATGACCTACGGAATCGAGTCCCACTTCACCCGGTGAGCGCCCGGGACGAGCGCGGCGCGCTCACTCCTTCGGCCGCTCTGTACGACTACGCCCGGCAGCGGACGCGTGAGTCCGCTGACGGCCTCCCGCCCTCGCGCGGCTACGCCCTGCCCCGGAAGGCCGCGCCGGGCGGGGAGCCGCTTTCCTGGGACGCGGCCAAGCCGGCCCTACGGGAAGCACTGACCCCGCTGCCGGACGACCCCGTCACCCTGCTCCGCCGCTTCGAGCGGCTCGGGGTCAGGGACCGCCACCAGCACCTGGTCGCGCCCGTCGTCGCCGGGCTGCCGCTGCCCGACGAGCGGGCGGATGCGGCCCGGGCACTGGGGCGGCGGCTGATCCGGGAGGGGACGACCGCGGCCACCGTCATCGCGGGCATCGCCCTGCTCGGCCGCGTCGGCGGGCCGGAGGACGTCCCGTACCTTCGCGTCCTCGGCCTGCTCCAGGGCCTCACCGGCCCGGCGGTCGGCGCGCTCGAAGCGCTCGACCCCCGGACCGCCGCCGTCGTGTGGCTCGCGGTGCACGCCCGCCGTGACGGGCTCGAACCGCTTGTGCGCGCCCTGTGGGCGGGTGACCGGCCGGCCGTGCGGCGGGAGCTGGTCTCCGCGCCGTCTCCTGTCGGCGGCGACGTCGCCCGTCGGATCGCGGAGGCCACCCGGCTGGCCGACCTGCTCGACCACTCCCGCGACACCGACCTGCTCGCCCGTGCGGGCACGCTGCTCGTCCGGATGGGGAGCTCACCGGACGGCCCGGCCGACCTTCTCGGCTACCGGGACGCGCCGCGCGCCTACGCGACCGTGGTCGGTCGGGCCGCCCAGCTGCCGCCCACCCTCGACCACGCCGCCATGCTGCTCTCGCTCGCCCTGGACCTGGGCAGCGGCACCGGCGTGCTGCTGGACTGGCCACCCGGGCGGCGCGCGGCACTGCTGGCATCGCTCGGGGCGCTGCTGGCCGAGCCCAGGTGGGTGGCGGCAGGTGCCGGCGCCGACGGGCGGCGGGCCGACTGGATCCGCCGCACCGGACGCCGGCCGTTCCGGCCGCGGCCCGCCGCGTTCCGCATCGAGGTGGTGGCCGGCGACCCGGCGGACAAGGCACCCGTCGAGACCAGGGTGCTCATCGACGGCCGTCCGGTCGTCCCGGCCGCCTTCGCTCGCGGGCCCGCCGCCCAGCCCGACGACCTGCTGGACGGGGGCGGGCTGCGGGCCGGGCCCGAGCCCCGTGAGGTGCGACTCGCCACCGCCTCCTGCGCGGAGGGGTGCTGCGGGGCGCTCTACGTCACCATCCGGCGCGACGGGGACCAGGTGGTGTGGGAGAACTGGCGCCAGACCATGCCCGGCTCCCGCGGAGCCGTACCCGAGCTGCCCGCCCACCGCTTCGACGCCCGCGCCTACGACGCGGAGGTCGCCAGGGCGGAGGGCGACTGCTCCTGGTCCTGGCGGGCCCGCACCGTCGCCCGCCTGATCAAGGCCGGGTTGATCGGGCGGCCGGACCTGCTGAGCCGGTGGGACGCCAGCCGAGGCTGGATCAGCAGCGACTTCGACGACCCCGACACCGCCGTGGTCACCTTCTCCTACGCTCCGGGGCCGCCGGCGCCCGGCCGACCGGAACGGGACGGCATCCCGCTCCAGTTCCGCTGGGACATTCCGGACGACGGCAGCCCGCCCGAGGCCCAGGCGGCCGCCGCGCTGCGACGGCTGGCCGAGGAGGACCCGAAGTCCTACGGGCGGGTGTGCGGCGGCAGCCGCGAGCGCGCCGAGGAACTCGGATACCCCTGGCCGTACGGCGGCTGACCGGCCGTCGTCGTCCCGGGGGTCACGCCGTCTTGACCGCCCCGCCGTCGATGATGTGGTCGGCGCCGGTGGTGCTCGCCGCGAGCGGCGAGGCCAGGTAGGCGATCAAGGCGGCGACCTCGGCTGGCTCCACCAGCCGCCCTGTCGTCATGCCCATGGTCGCGGGCAGGGCGGCCACCAGCTGCTCCCGGGTCAGCCCCAGCGAGGCGGCGAGCCGGGCGCCGTAGCCGTCCGGCGACTCCCACATGGCCGTGCGCGCCGGGCCCGGTGACACCGTGTTGACACGGACGCCCTGGGGGCCGAACTCCTCCGCGAGGGCCTTGCCGAAGGCCGTCAGGGCGGCCTTCGCCGTGGTGTACGGGACCGGGCCGGCGTGGGGGATGCGCGCGCCGTTGGAGGAGACGTTGACGACGGCGCCGCCGCGGCGCAGCAGGCTGGGCAGCGCGGCCCGGGTGGTGCGGACGGCGGCGAAGAGGTTCAGTTCGTAGACCCGTGCCCACTGCTCGTCGCCGCAGGACAGGAAACCGCCGGTCAGGTCGCCGTCGCCACCGCCCACGTTGTTGACGAGCACGTCCAGCTCGCCCAGCTCCGTCAGCGCCGCCTCCACCAGGTGGGCCGGCCCGTCGGGGATCGCCAGGTCCACCGGGATCGCGATCGCGCCCGAGGCCTCAAGGTCCGCCAGCTCCGGTGTCACCGTCCGGGCGGCGGCGACCACGCGCATCCCCTCGTCCGTCAGCGCGGCGACGGTGGCGAGCCCGATCCCCTTGCCGGCCCCGGTCACGAGGGCGGTTCGTCCGTTCAGTCGCAGGTCCATTCCATGCCTCCCCCCTCCGCGCGCGGGACACCGGACTCCTGCGGCCCGACGCCGACGTCGCGTGGGCGCGGCGCTGCTACTACGCGCTCATCCACGAGGCGGCCCACGGCGAAACTGCCGATGCCGACGCGGAGACGAACGCCGACGCCCTGGCCACCCTGATCGTGGACACCCTGCTGCGGGGCCACCGGCCCGTCGATCGCCCTCGGCGCCGCCGTCACCGGCGCCGCTCTCACCCGCTCCGATGCCGAACGTGTGACCACCAATCAAAGCACTGCGCGCCGAAGCGAGTTGGCCGGGGAAAACTCCGTGGCGGCGGCGAGCGACCCGCTCCTAGGATGGCCCGATGTCGATCAAGCAGGTCCAGCAGGTCCAGGTCACCTTCGACTGCGCCGAGCCGCAGCGCGTCGCCCGTTTCTGGTCCGAGGTGTTGGGATACGAAGGACCGAAGCCGCCGGAGGGGTTCGCCACCTGGGAGGACTTCGACCGCGACCGGCCCACCGACTACCGGGGCCCGGACTGGGCCTCCTGCACCGACCCCTCGGGCGCGGGCCCGCGGCTGTTCTTCCAGCGCGTCCCCGAGGGCAAGGTCGTCAAGAACCGGGTGCACCTCGATGTGCGGGCCGGCACCGGCCTCGTCGGCGAGGAGCGGGTGGCCGTCCTCGAAGCCGAGTGCGCCCGCCTGGTCGCCCTCGGCGGAGTCCGGCTGTACCTGCTGCGCGCCGACGGCGTCAACGAGTCGTGCCTGGCGATGCAGGACGTCGAGGGCAACGAGTTCTGCCTCGACTGAGCCCCACCCACCCCTCGGGCCGGCCGTCAGCACCCTGACGGCCGGCCCGTCGTGCTGGAGGGCGGTGGAGTGAAGCTCGTCGTCGATCGCGTGAATGAGGTTCGTGTGTGACTTCGTAGGAGACCGGTGCGGGCACGGAGAAGGGATCTTCCCCCAGGGCCCCCGCGACCGGGTGATGCTGCCGCATCCCCGGGCGTACCGGCCCTAGACAGCGAAGGACGACTCATGTCCACAACCGATGACACCACTCTTCTCGACGGACCGACGTTCGGCGGAAGCGGAGGCGATCGCTTCCGGGATCCCGCGGCCGACGTCATGCGCCTCACGTCCATCACCGTCCGCTCCGCGACGTACGTCGACGCCATCCAATGCTTCTGGAAAATGCCCGGTGGGACGGTGGAGCCCGGCCCCCAGCACGGTCGCGACGGCGGAACACCCCACAACGTGACCCTCGGCCCGGACGAGTACATCGTCAGGATCACCGGCCGTGCCTCCAAGTACCTGGACCAGATCACCTTCATCACCAACCTCGGCCACAGCCACGGGCCCTTCGGCGGAAAGGGCGGGACGGCCTTCGACTGGCAGGTGCCCGAGGGCCGAGTGGTCGCGTTCCACGGCCAGGCCGCCAAGTTCATCGATGCCCTCGGCTGCATGTACGCGCTGCACGACGAGGCGTGACGACGAGGTGACGACGCCGTCACGGCGTCAGCCGGAACGGCGGCGCTTCAGGCCGTCATCGTCAAGGACGGCCGCGTCCACGAGAACCTCCTCGGCTGACGGAACCGCGGGCCGGGCGCTCCCCGGCCCGCAGCGCCGACGTCAGCGGCGGAACGCCTCCTGGAGCAGGTCGGTGAAGACGCCGATGGGGTCGCTCCAGCCGCCGTCGCACCAGTCGCCGTTGACGTTGGCGGTGAGCATTCGTCCGCCGTCGCGGGTGCCGTAGGCGTAGGACCACGAGCCGAACAGCGCGCCGCCCATGCCCCAGAGCGTCTCCCCGCAGGGCAGGCGTACGGAGGAGACGCCGAGGCCGTAGGCGGAGTCGGCGATCCAGTCGCGGGTGGGCACGGTGGTGAACATGGCGTGCTGCTGGTCCGGCGGCAGGATGCGGCCGCCCAGCAGGGCGGCGAGGAACCGGTTGAGGTCCCCGGCGGTGGAGATCATGCCGCCGGCCGCCCAGAACATGGCGGGGTCGAGCTCGGTCGCGTCGTGGACGGGCGCGCCGGGGTCGGTGCGGAACAGCTTGGTGTAGTGCCGGGAGTGCGGCCCGTGGATCGTCGGGTCGCTGCCGTGCGGCAGGCAGGTGCCGGTCAGCCCGAGCGGGCGGGCGATCCGCTCGGCGATCTCCTCGGCGAGCGCGCGGCCGGTGGCCCGTTCGACGAGCAGGCCGGCGAGGACGTAGTTGGTGTTGGAGTACGCCCAGCCCGAGCCCGGGGCGAACGTGGGCGGATGGGCCATGGCGATCCGCACCAGCGACTCGGGCCGGTGGGCCTCCAGGCTGTTCAGGGCCGCTTGGTCGTCGGTGTAGTTGAAGATCCCGCTGGTGTGGCCGAGCAGCATCCTGACGGTGACCGAGGTGCCGCCCTGGACCAGGCGGGGCAGCCACCGCTCCACGGTGTCGTCCAGGCCCAGCCGGCGTTCGGCGGCCAGCTGGAGCACGACGGTGGCCACGAAGGTCTTGCTGATGCTGCCGATGCGGAACCGGTCGTGCGGTGAGCGCTTGCGGCGGGTCCGGGTGTCGGCCACGCCGGCCGTCCCGAACCACCGATGGTCGCCCTCGCGGACCTCGGCGAGGATTCCGGGAAGGCCGCCGTGGTCCACGGCTTGTTCGAGTACGCGCTGGATCGCGGCGTGGTCCTCGGTCGGTTCGGCGGTGCGCTGGTGCATGGGGTTCACCTCTCGCGTGGTCACTGATCCGGGCTGTCGAGCGCCTGCCGTACGCGGTCCGCCAGTTCGGCCCGGTCGATCCCGGCCAGGGCGAGGGCGCGGGGCACGGTGCCGACCTGCGCCTCCAGGACGCCCAGCAGCAGGTGCGAGGAGCGCAGGTCCTTCTTGCGGGCGGTGGCGAAGCTCCGCTCCAGGGCGAGTCGGGCGGACGCGCCCAGCTTGGGCTGCCGGTCGCCGCGGCTGGGCCGGGGCAGGTCGTAGGCGGCCGCGGACACGCCGACCACGCTCAGGCTGTGCTCGAACTCCCGGTCCAGCGCCGCGCGGACGGCGGCCCGGTCGAGCCCGGCCGCGGCCAGGACCCGCTGCGCGGTGGACCCCTGGTCGGCGGCGAGGGACAGCAGCAGGTGGTGGGCGTCCGTCGTTGCCGAGCCGTCCTCGTGGGCCTCGTGCGTCGCCCGCACGAGGACCGCGTGCAGATACCGGTCAAACGCGCTCATTGCCGCGCCTCCTCAGCTGGACCCCGGCGGCGATGAGCCGCTTGGCGTGCTTCTTGTGAACGGCCTGGCGGGTGACCCCGAGCGCCTCGGAGACCTGCGGCCAGCTCCAGCCCGCCCGCATGGCCTGCTCGACGGCGGCGTCCTCCAGCTGGTCGGCGAGGCGCCGCAGCGCCGCGACGGCTGCCAGGGCGTCAGCGGGGTCGTGGGGGAGGGGGTTCTCGGCGCCGGACATGGAGGCAACTGTAGTTGACTAACGAGGGTAGTCAACCAGAGTTGCCAACGAGATCCGACGGCCGCTCAGGGCGATGCGGTGGTCGTCGTCCCGGGCCCGGGTCAGTCGACGGTGAGGTGGAAGACGGCCTTGCCCGAGCCGTCGAGGGTGGTGACGTCGATGGTGAAGTCCCCGGGATGGGGGCCCGCCTTGACGGCGAGGCTGTGGGCGATCCCGCCGTTGCGGGTGGTGGTGTCGTACGTCAGTGACGTGCCGTCGGCGAAGGTGGAGCCGGTGCCGTTGGGGTCGACGATGGCGAAGTGGATGCGGGCGCCGTCGACGGCGGTGCCGTTCACGTCGCGGGCCTCGACGGTGGGGATCTGGGTGAAGTCGGTGTTCCGCTTCTGGTGGAAGTCGTCGCCGGCGGTGGAGCCGATGGTGCTCACCGGCTTCACGGCCGTGCCGAGGACGGTTCCGGACAGGGGGATCGGGGCGTCCTTGCCGATGGTGGCGGAGCCGTCGGTGGAGTGGCCGGGGGAGGCGTCGGACTCGGCGCGCATCGGCAGGGTGTACGTCAACGGGCTCTGGTCGTCGGCGCCCGTGTTCACGTGGGGGTTGCTCTTGACGACGAGGGTCTTGCCCTGGTCCTCGATCGAGTGGTCCGGGTGCCCGGTGCTCCCGCCCGGGTAGGCCCAGGTCGGCGCGTTGGTGAAGACGAATCCCTTCGGGGCCTTGAACGTCTGGGTGATCACACCCGGGCTGACCCGCACCGCGGGGGATGCGCTGAGCTGGACCTGGATCGCGGTCTCCTTCCCCGGCCCGGCACTCGCCTCCACGCTCTGGACGATCGTCAGCGCGCTCTCGTCCCGGGGCTTCGGTTCGGGCTTGACGATCGTGATCGGCAGCTGCGCGGTGTTGTCGGACGGGTTGGTCTCGTACGCGTAGGAGACGGTGACCGTGGCGGTGCGGGTGCCGGGAGGGGCGGTGTCGGTGGCGTGGACCCGGAAGGTGCCGTCCAGGCTGCCGACGTCGGGGCTGAGCTCCGTGCCGGGGAACGTGCGGGTGCAGATGTTCTGGAGGCATCCGGCGTCACCGACCAGTCCCTCCGGCAGGGTCAGCGTCACGGTGACCCGGTCGCCCTTCACCGTGGCCGGGCCCCGGTTCCTCACGCGCGCGCCCAGGAGGAAGGACACTCCCTGCTGCTGGGCGGCCGCGGGGAAGACGGGTTCCACGGACAGGTCGGCGTCCTCGGGTGACGGCGGCCGCACCTTCGTCGCCCCGGCCACCATCCGGATCCGGTGGTTCTCGAAGTCGGCGATGCAGAGGTTGCCGCCCTGGTCGAGTCCGAGACCGGCTGGACTGTTGAGCCCGGCCTTGGCCGCCGGTCCGCCGTCCCCGGAGTACTCCGGGGTGCCGGTGCCGGCCAGGGTGAAGATGGTCCCGTCGGCGGCCACCTTCCGTACCCGTCCGTTGCCCTGTTCCGAGATGTACAGGGCGCCCGCGCCGTCGATGGCCACGGCCCACGGCGAGCGGAGCCGCGCTTCGGTCGCCGGGCCGCCGTCCCCGGAGAAGCCCGCCGTTCCGGTGCCCGCCACCGTGGTGATCTTCCCGTCCGCCCCGATCCTGCGCACGCGGTTGTCGCCGCTGTCGACGAGGTAGAGGGCGCCGGAGGCGTCGACGGCCAGGCCGGTGGGCTCCTTGAGCCGCGCTTCGGTGGCCGGCACGCCGTCGTCGGCGGAGGTGCCTCCTCCGGCGATCCGCTTGATCGTCCTGCCGTCCGGGGAGACCTTCCACAGCTCGTCCTTGGTGGCAACGTAGAAGCCTCCGTCAGGGGATTGCGCCACCGCCTGGGCGCCCCCCAGGTAGGTGCCCAGCGGGGTGCCGTCGCTGCCCTTGTCGGTCGGCGTGCCGGCGACGGTGCCGATGATCCCCTTCGTGTCGACCTTCCGGACGACGTGATGTTCCCAGTCGGTGATCAGCAGCTCCCCCTCGGGCGTCACCTGCACGTTGTAGGGGTGGTCCAGGCAGGCCCGCGTCGCCGCTCCGCCGTCGCCGAACGGCGGGTCGCACGCTGTGCCGCCGCCGGCAGCGGTGGTGATGGTGCCGTCGGTGGCGACCTTCCGTACTCGGTCGTTGTGGCTGTCGCCGATGTAGAGGTTCCCCTGGCCGTCCACCGTGACGGCGGTCGGCCCGTTCAGCTGCGCGGCGGGTGCCGCGTGGCCGTCGCCGGAGAACCCCTCCGTGCCGTTCCCGGCCACCGTCGTGATGTACCCCTGGGCCAGAGCGGCTCCGGTCACCGCCGCAGGGCGTTCCCGCGCTGTCGTCACTGCACGCTCCCGTTCTGTCCGCATCCGGCTGCGCCGGGCCTGGACGGGATGTGTACCTACCGTCTGCGGCGGCCTCACCCGTATTGCGGCGAACAGCTCACGGGGGAACCCCAACAGCCGTCCCCGCTCCCGGAAGACGGACCGCGGGGCAAGCCGGCCGGTGTCGGACGGCGGGGACGGTTGCGGTCCGCGGAGCCGTGCAACCCTTTCGTCGACGCGGCGGTGAGTAGGGCAGAACGATGGTCCGGTCGGGCCGTCGCGTGGACGCGAAGAGGAATCGGATGACCGCGAGCACACTGCACGTCCCCCTGGAGGAACGGCCCCGCCCTGGCCCGGAGCCGGCCGCCGCCGGCGGCCCCGGCCTGCGGGAGGCCGACTTCGAGGCGTTCGCCGCCACCCGCTGGCGGCGGCTGGTGCGCACCGCCTACCTGCTCACCGGCGACCACCACGAGGCCGAGGACGTGGTGCAGGCGACCTTCGCGAAGGTCTTCAGGAACTGGTCCCGGATCAGCCGCCTGGACGAGCCGGACGCCTACGTCCACCGGGCCCTGGTGAACAACAACCTGAGCCGCCACCGGCGGCGCCGGGTCAGGCAGCTGCTCGTGCCCGTCCTGCCCGACCGGGCGCACGGCGCGGACGGCGGCCAGCGCGAGGTCGAGGAGCGCTCGGCGCTGCTCCAGGCACTGGCCGAGCTGCCGCAGCGCCAGCGGGCCGTGGTCGTGCTGCGCTACTGGGAGGACATGAGCGAGCGCCAGGTCGCCGACGTGCTCGGCTGCTCGCCCGGCAACGTGAAGAGCCAGGCCAGCCGGGGTCTGGCGAAACTGCGCGGCCACCCGGCGCTGGCCTTGTACGGGACGGACGGCGGCTCGACGATCGACGGCACGGACGGAGGCAACGGGTGATGGACACCGAGGACATGGTGCGCGGCGCGCTGCGGGACGAGGCGGACCGGCTCACGGTGCCGGACTGGTCGGCCGGGCCCGTACGGGTCCACGTGCGCCGGCAGCGGCGCGGGCGCCGGGTGGCGATGGGCGCGTCGGCGCTGGCGGCCGCGCTCGCGGTGCTGGCCGGTACGGGCGCGGTGCTGTCCGCGCGGCACGGGGGCCAGGCCGTCGGGCCGGCCGCGCAGGCTCCGCGCCTACCGGAGGGGCCGGCTCCCCAGCCCGTGGTGGTGGAGCCCGGCCGGCAGCTGTCGCTGGACCGCCCGGACTGGTGGATGCGGCTGGCGGACCAGGAGATCTGCATCCACGACGCCCCCGCGTACAAGGGCGCTCCGGGGTGCAGCGGATCCTCCTGGGCGAGCGGAACGACCGGGATCACCGTGCAGTACTACGGCAACCCCGGGCAGGGCGACGAGGGCCTGTACAACCTCGTCTACCACGGGCCCGGCCCGGTGGCCCGGATGGCCATCGAGGTGGACGGCCGGGCGTACTGGGCCACCGTCGCCTCGCTCCCCGGCGACCCGGGCTACGCCACCGGCTACGTCTGGGGGCCCGCACAGAAGGCCTCGGGCGATCCGAAGGCCTCCGGCGACTCGAAGGCGCCGCACCGGCTCGGGGACATCAGGCTCGCCGCGTACGACGCCCAGGGCGGGGTGCTGGCGAGCAAGACGCTGCCGCCGTCCTGACCCGACAGCACTCGACAGCGGGCTGCCGGTGACCTGTGAGCGGCGCCTGGGAGCGTACGGACCGCGCGAACCGCGCCGTACCGAACCGCACCGCACGACACCGAACCCCCGGGAGCCCGCCATGTCCTCCGTACCCGAGACCCCGCACTGGGACGTCCACCGGCTGCCCCGCGCCGAGGGGCGGTGCTTCCTGGTCACCGGCGGCAACGCGGGCATCGGGTACTTCGTCGCCGAGCAGCTGGCCGCTACCGGGGCCACGGTCGTCCTCGGCAGCCGCGACCCGGCGCGGGCCGGGGCCGCGAGCGCCGCCATCCGCTCGCGCGTCCCCGGCGCCGACGTGCGGCACGCACCCCTGGACCTGGCCGACCTCGCCTCGCTGCCGGCCACCGTGGACGCCCTCGGGCTGGACCGACTCGACGCGGTCGTCCACAACGCCGGCGTGGCACTCGACCACCCGCCGCGCCGCGAGAGCGTGAACGGCCACGAGCTGATGTTCGCCACCAACCACCTGGGCCACTTCGCGCTGACCCACCACCTGGCCCCGCTGCTCGCGGCCACGCCGGGGAGCCGGATCGTCACCACCGGGAGCTTCGCCGCCAAGTCCGAACCCCTCGATCTCGAAGACCTCCAGAGCACCCGCGACTACCGGCCCAAGCGCACCTACGCGCGCTCCAAGACGGCCCAGATGCTCTTCGCCCTCGAACTCGACCGCCGTCTGCGCGCCGCCGGCAGCACGACGCTGAGCGTGCTCGTCCACCCCGGGGGCGCGCTCGACTCCCTCACCCCGTCGCGCCCGCCGGTCCACGTCAGGACCGCCGGCGCGCGGCTGCGCCACCTGCCGCTCGGCCTCGTCGTGCAGGGCAAGGACGCCGGCGCCTGGCCCGCCGTCCGCGCCGTGCTCGACCCGGCGGTGCGCGGCGGCCAGCTGTGGGGCCCGCGCGCGTTCGGACTGCGCGGCACCCCCCGGACCGAACCCGTCTGGGGCCACCTCAGGGACACCGCGGCGGCGGCGCGACTGTGGGCGGCCAGCCGCGAACTGACGGGCACCGACCCTTCGTTCGCCGGGTAGCCAACCGGGCGACCGGTCGCCTCCGGTCGCCTCCGGTCGCCTCCGGCCCCTCCGGTCGCGCCGACGGGCCACGAAGGCGGGGTGGGGATAACCCCACCCCGCCTTCGCCAGCAGCCTCCATGGTTCGCCGAACCCGCCGTTCCTAGCCTGGAACACGTCGATGACCAGCGACGATCCACGAGGGAAGGCAGCACATGGCACCCCGTCACGAACGTTCCGAGCACGGACCCAACGGGCCGTACGGACCCTCGGGCCAGGGAGGGGCCGCGATCGAGTTACGGGCGGTGCGGCGCAGCTACGGGCGCGGCGACGAGACGGTGCACGCGCTGCGCGGCATCGACCTGGTCCTCGGGCACGGCACCTTCACCGCCGTGATGGGCCCGTCCGGCTCCGGCAAGAGCACCTTCCTCCAGTGCGCCGCGGGTCTGGACAAGCCGACGTCCGGTCAGGTGTTCCTCGGCGGCGAGGAGATCACCGGCCTCAGCGAGAACCGGCTGACCGTGCTGCGGCGCAGCCGGGTCGGGTTCGTGTTCCAGTCCTTCAACCTGCTGCCCTCGCTGAGCGTGGTGAAGAACGTGCTGCTCCCGCTGCGGCTGGCCGGTGAGCGTCCGGACCGCGGCCGGGCCCTGGAGCTGCTGGCCCAGGTCGGCCTGGGCGAGCACGCCTCGCGCCGGCCGGGCCAGCTGTCCGGCGGTCAGCAGCAGCGGGTGGCGATCGCGCGGGCGCTGATCACCCGCCCGGACGTGGTGTTCGCGGACGAGCCGACGGGCGCCCTGGACACCCGCACCGCGCACGAGGTGCTGGGGCTGCTGCGGAGCGCGGTGGACACCATGGGCGCGACGGTGGTCATGGTGACGCACGATCCGGTGGCGGCCTCGTTCGCCGACCGCGCGGTCTTCCTGGCCGACGGCGCCCTGGCGGGGGAGCTGCCCCACCCGGACCCCCAGTCCGTCGCCGACCGGATGGTCACGCTCGCCACCCGCCGACTGGGGGCGGCGGCGTGAGCAACGGACTCGCGCGCTCCTCGGTGCGCTTTCGGCCCGCCTCCTTCGCGGGCACCTTCATCGCCCTGCTCTTCGGCGCGGCGGTCATCATGGCCTGCGGCACCATGCTCCAGACCGGCATCACCGCCACCGCGCCGCCGGTGCGCTACGCGAACGCGCCGGTCGTCGTCGCGGCCAAGCCGGACATCGAGATCATCCGCAGGTCCGACAAGAAGGAGAAGACCTACGACCGGCCCGTCTCCGACCGGGCCCGCCTGGACGCCGCCCTGGCCCAGCGCATCGCCGCGCAGCCGGGCGTGGCGGCGGCCCGCGCGGACTCCGCCTTCCCCATCCAGCCGGGTCCGGCGACGCCGGGCCTGACGGGGCGCGGGTACGCGGCGCTCGGCATCGCCGGCGGCGCGGACACCCTGGTCGAGGGCCACGCACCCGGCGACGGCGAGGTCGTCCTCGACGCCGCCACCGCGCGCGAGGCCCACCTCGCCCCGGGCGCGAGCCTGAGCCTGGTCGCGCCCGGCGGCAGCGGCACCTACCGGATCTCCGGCCTGGCCGCGCCGCAGAGCGCCGGCCCCACCGCCTGGTTCGCCGACGACACGGCCGGCCGGCTCTCCGGCCACCCCGGCCGCGCCGACGCCATCGCCGTCCAACCGCGCGAAGGCGTCAGCGCCGGGGACCTCGCCCGCCGGCTGCGCGACACAGCGGCCACGTCAGGAGCCTCCCCCACCGGGATCAGGGTGGTCACCGGCGACGCCCGCGGCTCCGTCGAACAGCCGTCGCTCGGCTACAGCCGGACCATGCTCACCGCGATCGGCGGATCCTTCGGCGGCACCGCGACCATGACGGTCGTCTTCGTCGTCGTGTCCACCATCGCGCTGGCCACCGGCCAGCGAGCCCGCGAGTTCGCCCTGCTGCGCGCCGTCGGCGCGACGCCCCGCCAGATCCGCCGCACCATCGCCACCGAGGCGATGCTGGTGGCCCCCCTCGCCGGGGTGCTCGGCCTCATCCCGGGCGTGGCCCTGGCCCGCTGGTGGTTCGACGGCCTCTCCTCGCGCGGCGCCGTCCCCAAGGGCGTCGAACTGGACGTCGGCCCGCTCCCCGCGTTCATCGCCGTGGCCACCTGCCTGCTCGCCGCACTCGCCGCCGGCTACCTCGCCGCCCGACGGCCCTCCAACCTGCGGCCCGGCCAGGCCCTCGGCGAGGCATCGGTGCCGCCGGCCCGGGCGGGCGTGGTGCGGACCCTCCTCGGTGTGGTGGCCATCATCGGCGGCGTGGTGCTCAGCGTGGTCGCGTCCACGCTGGACGGCGAGAACGCCGCCAACACCGCCCTCGGCGTGGTCATGTGCCTCCTGGTCGCCATCGCCCTGCTCGGCCCCTGGGTGGCCCGGGCCGCCGCCGGGGTGCTCGGCCTGCCGCTGCGGGCGGGCGTCGGCGGCGCGTCCGGCTCGCTGGCCGCCGACAACGCCGGCGCCAACGCCCGCCGGCTGACCTCCGTCCTCACACCCATCGCGATGGTGACGGCCTTCTGCGGCACCATGCTGTTCATCCAGAGCACCGTCCAGCACGCCACCGGCGAGCAGGTCCGCGCGGGGATCCGCGCCGACCACGTGCTCGGCTCCACCGGCCCCGGCCTGCCCGCCGGCATCGCCGAACAGGCCGCCCGGACGCCCGGCGTCGACGCCGCCGTGGGCCTGCTGCGCACCGGCGCCGTCTACCGCAGCGACGGCAAGCTCCGCTCCGCCGCCGCCCTCGGCGTCTCCGGCGACCCGGCGACCCTGCCCCGGGTCCTCGACCTGGGCGTGCGGACCGGCTCGCTCGCCGACCTCGCCCGGGGCACCGACACCGTCGCCGTCGACACGGCCCTCGCCGACAAGCTCGGCCTCAAGGCCGGCGACCGCGCCTCCTTCTGGCTCGGCGACGGCACCCAGGCCCAGCTGACGGTCGTCGCCACGTACGAACGCGGCCTCGGCTTCGGCCAGCTGATCCTGCCCCGGGCGGCCGTCGCCGCGCACGCCGGGGTGGCCTACGACAGCCAGGTCCTGGTCGCGGACACCCCCGGCGCCGACCGTACCGAGGTCGCCGCCCGGCTGGCGAAGCTCCCGGCCGACGGACCTGCGGCGGCCGGAGCCACGGCGGCCGGAGCCACGGTGTCCGGAGCCACCGTGTCCGGACTCACCGTGGCCGACCGCGCCGGATACGTCGCCCAGACCGACCGCAAGCGCGAGGCCGGCGACTGGGTCAACTCCGTGATGGCGGGCGTGCTCGGCGGCTTCGCGGCGATCACCGCCGCCAACACCCTGGTGATGACCGTCCTGGACCGCCGCCGCGAGGTGGCCCTGCTGCGCCTCGCGGGCGCCACCCGCCGCCAGGTGCGCGGCATGATGCGCTGGGAGGCCCTGCTGGTGGCCGCCGCCGGGCTGCTGCTGGGCAGCGTGATCGCCTGGATCACCCTGGTGCCGATCGCCCGGGGCCTCGCCCGCACCGCGCCGTACGTCCCGCCGGGCACCGCCCTGCCGCTGGCCGCCGCGGCCGTGGCGCTCTGCCTGACCGCGACGGCCCTGCCGGCCCGGGCCCTGCTGCGGACCCGCCCGCTCGGGGCGAACGGCTGATCCCTCGGCCTGAGGCTCAGGCCTGCGGGATCGGGCCGAGGTAGGTGCCGCCGGAGGCGTCGACGCTCTGGCCGGTCACCCAGCGGCCCTGCGGGCCCGCCAGGAAGCCGACCACGTCCGCGACGTCCTCCGGCAGGCCGATCCGGCCCAGGGCGGTGATCGACTCCACCCAGGCGCTGGTCTCCTCTCCGGTCACCCATGGGGACGTCATGTCCGTGAGGATCACACCGGGGTTGACGGTGTTCACGGTGATCCCGCGCCGGCCGAGCTCATTGGCGAGCGGGGCGGCGAGGGCCGCCAGAGCGGTCTTGCTGACGATGTAGCCGAGCTGGACGGGAGCGCCGATCCGGGTGGCCGTCGAGGCCATGTTCACGATCCGCCCGCCGTCCCGCAGCAGCGGCAGGGCCCGCTGGATCACGAAGACCGGGGTGCGCACGTTCACCGCCATCACCCGGTCGAACTCCTCCTCGGTGAGCTGCCCGATCGAGGCCATCAGATTGATGCCGGCATTGTTGACCAGGACGTCCAGGCCGTCCTCGCCGTGCTCCGCCAGCCCGGCCGCGAGGCCGTCGAATAACCGGTCCAGCGCGCCGCTCTCGCCGAACCGGGCCCGCACCGTGAACGCCCGTCCGCCGGACTCGGCGATCAGCTCCACCGTCCGTGCGGCGGCCTCCTCGTTGCCGCCGTAGTGCACGGCGACCAGCAATCCGTCGGCGGCGAGCCGCTGTGCGACCGCCCGCCCGATCCCGCGCGACGCGCCTGTCACCAATGCCGTCCTGCCGTGCGATTCGCCCATGGCCGCCACTCCCTGGTGTCGCCCCGATCGGAGCCGGGGCGGATGCCGGATCGTCACGGTCTGATTCCGGACGACTACTTCATGCATGCCCGGGGTCCACGAACTGATGCCTCACGGCGGCGCTGTCCACGCCGTCGGCGCGTCACCGGGCGAAGCGCCACGCCTCGATGTCGCGGTAGCGGATCGGCCCGGGCCCACGGCCGACGTTGCTGCCGACGAGGTGGAGGCGCTCGGCCGGCCACGGCCGGCCCGTGAACCCGGTGAGGCCCGCCGCGACCGACGGCACGCTGACGGGGTCGTCGCGGCGGGAGCGCGCCAGCGTCAGATGGGGGCGCAGCGGCCGCTCCCTGAACTCGACCCCGCAGGACCTGACCAGGTCCCGGACGTCGGCGGCGAGCCGGTGGAGCCCTTCCAGGTCCCCGTCGATCCCGGTGAACAGCAGCCGCTGGTCGAAGTGGCCGCCGCCCCGCAGGCCCAGGCGAAGGGCGGAGTGCGAGGCGGCCGTACCGGCCAGCGCCGCCCTCAGCGGCGGCACCACCGTGGACGGCTGCTCGCCGAGGAAGGCGAGGGTGATGTGCCAGTCCTCGATCCGGTTCCACCGCAGCCGCGGGTACCCGTCGTAGGCGGGCCGCAGGGCCCGGGCCAGTTCGTCCTTGGCCTCGTCGGGCGGAGCCAGGGCCACGAAGACACGCAGGGTCGAGGGTTCGGGGTGATCGTCCACGGAGAGGGAGGCTAGCCGAGGGCGGACCGCCCGCTCTGCTCGGGTGAACACCGGCCGGCCCAGGCATCGAGGCGTAGCGGACACCCCGGGCGGCAACGCCGGGTAAGCCGGCAACCCCGAGACCCTCACCGTCACCGTGAACCCCTGAGCCAGGAAACCGGGTGACGCGTGGTCGGCGGCCTGCTACTCTTCCGGAGGCCGTGCGAGAGAACAAGGAGGTGGTACCCGTGAACGCAGTATCGACATGGGTGCTCCCCTCCGGGGTCACGGTCGGGCGATAGGTCGTCGTCCGGGAGCGCCATTTCCTGAGCACTCCCGAAAGGCACGACCATGCACATTACTTCTGAGCAGCGCTTCGACGACGGCGTCCTCGAACGCGAGTTCACCCTCGGCGAGATCCCCGGCATCCTGTGGACGCCCGCATCCGCCTCCGCGTCCGCACCGGCGCCGCTGATCCTCATCTGCCCCCCGCCGCTCGGACTGGGCAAGGTGTACTCCCGGCTGGCGGGGCGGGCCCGGTACTACGCGTCGGAGTACGGCTTCGCCGCGGCCACCATCGAACTCCCCGGCAGCGGTGACCGCCCCCGCTGGGCCGCCGCCGACCAGGCCCGCGCCGACCTGCGCCGGGCGATGGAGGCCGGCGAGCCGGTCACCGGCGAGATCATCGACGCCCTGATCCTCCCGCTCGTCGAGAAGGCCGTCCCGGAATGGCGGGCCGCCCTGGACACCCTCCTCGCGCTGCCCGGGATCGGCGGCCCGGTCGGCTACGAGGGGGGAATCATCTCCATCGGCGTCCGGCTGGCGACCGTCGAGCCGCGCATCACCGCCGCCAACCTGTTCGCCGGCAGCCTCGTGCCCGCCGCCATCCTCGACGAGGCCCGGCAGGTCACCATCCCGCTGCACGTCCTCCTCCAGTGGGACGACGAGGGCAACCCCCGGCAGGCCTCCCTGGACCTCTTCGACGCCTTCGGCTCCAAGGAGAAGACCCTCCACGCCAACATGGGCGGCCACACCGGCGTCCCGCAGTACGAACTCGACGCCGGAGCCCGCTTCTTCGCCCGCCACCTGAGCTAGCCGAACCCCCTGATCGGGGCGCCCCCGCCCCGATCAGGGCCGAGCTCAGACACCTCACAGGCTCCCGGCATCCGGCCAGTGGGACCAGGGGGTGTTCGCCGGAAGCGCCGGCCGGTACCGGGCCGGGTCCCCGGAGTCCAGCACCTCGGCGATCACCCGGAAGGTCCCGTGCCCGCTGGGCCTGACACCCCAGAAGCCCTCCGGCTGGTTCCACTCGTCGAGTCGCAGCAGCTCCGGCAGATCGGACGGAAGGCCGGCCCGCAGCTCCGTCTCGTCAGCCAGTAGAAGCCCATGGTTCGCAGGCGTCAGCAGCCGGAACACGTCCTGGAGCGGGGTGCCGGCGGCAGCGTCGACTCCCAACGCGGTGCCGCGGACGACGACCGGAACTCCTCCCGCTCCCGCGTACAGCTCGGCGCCGTCGGGATCGATCTCCTCCACGTTGTCCACCCGCGCCAGGAATCCACTGACCCCGGGCTCACCGTGCGTCAGGAAGTTGCCGTAGCGGTGGACGACGTCGACGAGGTTGCCGCCGCGGGGGTTGTACCCCAGCAGCTCGGCGATCATGGCCCAGCGTGTGCTGTCGCCGAACAAGTGGATCCGACCGGATAGTAGTAGCCGTTGTCCAGATCCGGGAACTGGGCCGGGTCACCTCCGCGCTGGCGGAGCGAACGGAAGGAGGCCCCCGGGAAAGCCCCCCTCACTCGGGTCACCTCCGCGCTGGCGGAGCGAACGGCGACACCGTCACCGTCCGCAAGCCCGCCGTCGGGTCACCTCCGCGCTGGCGGAGCGAACGATCGTCATCGCGTAGCCGTGCGTGAGCCGGCCGGGTCACCTCCGCGCTGGCGGAGCGAACCCCAAGAACGCGCCCCTGGCACCGCCCGGCGACGGGTCACCTCCGCGCTGGCGGAGCGAACCGCCGCCCCTTCTAACTCCTCCGACCAACTCCCGGGTCACCTCCGCGCTGGCGGAGCGAACACCCGGAGCCAGACCGGCATCCTGCCGACCATCGGGTCACCTCCGCGCTGGCGGAGCGAACGCGTTGGTGCGCGCAGAAACGCCGGGCAAGGGTGGGTCACCTCCGCGCTGGCGGAGCGAACGGCACCCCGCTCACCGAGCGCGGCGAGTGGTACGGGTCACCTCCGCGCTGGCGGAGCGAACGGAGGCCGCATCAGCGTCGGCGGCCTGGATGGAGGGTCACCTCCGCGCTGGCGGAGCGAACCCTTTCTGAGCTGCGGCGCAGCGGAGCCTTTGCCATTTCTTGACCCTGCTGGAGAGGCTGGTCGGTTGTGCTGTTGTGGTGTCAAGGAGCGTGCGTTCATCGTGCCACGTGCTACGGACAACGGCTTCGGACTCGGCTTCCCCGACAGGGGCACCTGCATGTTGGGGAAGACGACGGCCTGGTACTCGCCCCGACCTGATCGACCAGGTCCAGTCCGAGGTGCGCGCCGTGACCACCAGCCGCGGCCCGAGCTGGGTCGAGGCGCGTCCGATGGCCGACGTCATGGAAGGCGTCCTCGGCGAAGTCGAGGGCATCGGCTCGTACATCGGTGCCCCGGCCGTCCTACCCGAGGTGGACCAGGCCACTGCCGAGGGCTGCTGCGGTTGTGGCGCCGAGGCTAACGTAGCCGCGTTTGTCGTAGGGATGCTGACCGCTCCCGGGGCCCTCTGCGGAGGGAGCAGTATGCACCCTCGCGACCCGGCATGATGGGGCGGTCCCTGGGGGAGCTTCGGGAGGGCTTGTGGCCAGCATCGACGGTCCGGTGAGCAACGTGATCAACGGTGGCACGTTCACCGGTACCGTGTTGCAGGGCGGCCAGGTCACGTTGTCCATGACGGAGCGTTCCTGGCCGTTGCAGGTCGGCGTGATGCCCGCCATCGCGGATGCGTTCCAGAACCGGGGCCTGACGCGGACAGTGGCGGACGCGGCGGGCACTGGCGAGCCCGTGGTCCTGTGTCAGGTCCTCGCGGGAATGGGCGGGGTGGGTAAGACCCAGCTGGCTGCCCATCACGCGCACACCCTGCTCGACGACGGATCGCTGGACCTGTTGCTGTGGGTGACCGCGAGCAGCCGCCAGGCGGTGCGGCAGGCGTACACCCAGGCGGCCGCGCAGGTGGCCGATGGCGACCCGGCCGACTTCGACACGGCCCCGGAGCTGTTCCTGGCTTGGCTGAGTACCACGTCGAAGCGGTGGCTGGTCGTGCTGGACGATGTCCAGGACGCCGGGGACCTGGCCCGTCTGTGGCCGCCGAGACGGGCTTCGGGGCAGGTGGTCGTGACGACCCGTCGACGCGATCCGCTCTGGTTCGCCGATGGCAGGACCCAGATCGAGGTCGGACTCTTCACCCCGGCCGAGGCGCTGGCTTATCTTCGGCGTCGCCTCGATCGGTGGTGCCCAGGCGAGGTCGACGACGACCTGATGGCGCTCGGGGAGGAACTCGGCCGACTGCCGCTGGCTCTTGCCCAGGCCGCGTCGTTCATCATCGACTCGGCCGACTCCGGCATGAGGAGTGGTCACTACCGTGAGATGGTCCGCTCCAGGCTGCCGCTCACCGAGCTCGCGCCGAACTCCCTGCCTGACGATCAGACGGCGACGCTCGCGGTCGTCCTCGCCCTGAGCCTGGAGCGCGCGGATCACTACTCGCTCGGGCAGGCCACCGCCGTACTCCAGTTGGCGTCCTGGCTCGACCCCCACGGCATACCCGAGAGGATCCTCACTGCCCCCTCCGCTCGCGCCTTCATCGCGCGACAGGCCCGTCGGGCGGAAGCCGCAGAGGAGCCCGTGCCAGCTCCCAGGAGGCGTTTCTTACGGTTCCGCAGAGCCCCCGAGACCCCTCCCGTCCCCGCTCCGGACATCAGCGCCCAGCGCGTGGGGGTCGTCCTCAGGATCCTCCACCGGCTCAGCCTCGCCGATCACCTTCCGGCCGGCAGCGACCGACCGTTCGGCATGCTCCGCGTCCACGCCCTCGTCCAGCACGCGGCCCAGGACACGCTCGGTCCGGGCCTGGCCTTGTTCGCGCGCACCACCGCGTTCGCGGTCCAGGAGGCGTGGCCTCCTGTCGAGACCAGCCAGGCGCTGGCCCAGGCCCTGCGCGCCTGCACGGCCGCGCTCCACCGCAAGGCGGGACGGCACCTGTGGGCGGACCCCACCGGCAAAGCGGCCACCATGCTGCTGCGCGCGGGCGTCAGTCTCGCCGACAGCGGCCAGAGCACGGCAGCCGTACGGTACTTCGAGCAGCTAGCCTCGGAGGCCGGCGCCCACGTCGGTTTCCAGCACCCCACGCTGCTGACCATCCGTCTGGAGCACTCCCGCTGCCTCGGCACGGTGGGTGACGACCTCGCGGCGATCCGGGGCCTGGAAGACGTTCTCAGGGACATGCTGCGCGTCCACGGCCCGGACCACCCCGCCACGCTGTCCGCCCAGGCGGCCCTAGCGGAGCAGTTCGGCAAGGCCGGCGACTTCGCGACGGCCACCGAGGTCTACGACGCCGTGGCAAGCCGTCTCTCGCACACCAGCCCCCGCGGGCACGACACCATCGCGTCGCTGGCGAACCTGGCGCACTGGAAGGGCGAGTCGGGACGGCCGGACGCGGCCGCGAGAGCGCTGCGCGAACTGGCCGCGCACAGCGCCTCCGCACTCGGTGAGGACGCGCCGCAGACCTTCGCCGTCGCCGCGCGGGCGGCCCACTGGCTGGGCAAGGCGGGTGATCCGTTGTCCGCCGTGTACCGGTTGCGCTCGCTGCTGGACGCCAGCCGCCGCAGCGCGGGAGAGCACCATCCGCGCACACTGGCGATCCGCCTCGACCACGCGCACTGGATGGGGGTCGTCGGCGAGGTCGACTGGGCGATCACCGATCTTGAGGCCATGCTCCCCGAGATGCGACGCGTCCTGGGGGACGACCACCCGGACACCGTCCGCGCCCGGCTCGAACACGCGAACTGGCTGGTGAGTTCGGGCGACGAGGCCCAGGGAGCACGGCTCCTGGAGGTTCTCGCGACCGAGCTGACCACTGCGCTCGGAGCACGGCATCCGCACGCCTTCGAGGCCCGCCGGCGCAGTGCGCACGCCGCCGGTGCGGGCGGTGACCGTCGTGGTGCCGCCGCCGCGTTCCGGGAACTTCATCAAGAGTGTTCGGCCGTCCTGGGGGACGACCACCCGCGGGCGCTCGCCCTGTGGCAGGAGTACCTGGGATGGCGGGCGGAGGAGAGCAGCCTGGACGACGCGGTCGCCGAGCACCTGGCGCACTACGCGGAGACCCGGCGGGCGCTCGGGATGAGCCACCCTCTGACCGCCGCGGCCCACACGGCGCTGAGGGACTGGCAGGCCCGGCTCAACGACGAACGGGAGATCATCATCGGCTCGGCACCGGTCCTGGGGTGACCTGCGGCGTCGGGCGCAGGAGGGGTGCACCAGTGGTCGCCGTCCACGTGCCGCGTGACGAACGGGTCACCCCCGCGCAGGCGGGGCGGACGGGATGTCGATCGTCGCGGACAGCGATCCCGTCGGGTCACCCCCGCGCAGGCGGGGCGGACCAGGGGGGTGGGGTGAGCTGCCTCCGCCGTGCCGGGTCACCCCCGCGCAGGCGGGGCGGACGCCCTTAAACGACTTGTAGGCATTGCCGAGATCGGGTCACCCCCGCGCAGGCGGAGCGGACGCGCCGCCCTTCTGCTGAATGACGATGACGACCGGGTCACCCCCGCGCAGGCGGGGCGGACGCCCCCGCTCGGCTGAAGCCGAGCGGTGGCACTGGGTCACCCCCGCGCAGGCGGGGCGGACACTTTCTGACCTGCGCCGGAGCGCGGCCTTTGCTGTTTCTTGACTGTGCCGCCAAGCCCGTCGGTTGTGGCTGTCGTGGGTGTCAAGGAGCAGCGGCTGATCCTAGCGCCGGGGTGCTGGGTGCGGAGCCTGATTGGGGTTCAGGGTCTGGTTGTCAGTCCCTGGGTCTAGCGTCACCAGGTGGCTACTATCCGTGCCCAAGTACTGGGGGCCGCTCTGTGACGCGACCGTTGTTCGATGTGGTGGTGAGGCCGTGGATCACGGCTCGTGTGCGTGCCGATCTGACTCCTGAACAGGTCGCCGAACTGCCGGTACGGGGTGGGCCGGGGGAACCGGTCGTCCTCGGGCTGGGGGAGGTACTGACGTTCGCGCATCTGCTGGAGCACGTCGACTGCCCGGATCCGGCTTCGGAGTCCGCGCTGTTGCGGATCCTGATCGCGATCACAGCTCGGGTCACCGGTCTGGACGAGGCCGGGGACTGGGACGACCACCGCTGGGACGCCCTGGAGGCCGGCCGCCTGGACAGAGAGCGGATCGCCGCGTACTTCGGCCGGTATACCGACCGGTTCGACCTGTTCGACGCGGCGCGGCCGTGGCTGCAGGAGCCGCGGTTGGCGGGGGAGTGCACTGGCAGCAGCGGGACCGGGCGGCTGCTGATGACGAGTCCGTCGGGGAACAACCACGTGTGGTGGCCGCTGGAGAAGGGCGGGCTGGGCGGACCGATTCCCACCGTGACAGCGGCGTTCGGGCTGTTGACGTGGCTGTTCGCGGGTCCGTCGGGGACGGCGGCGAACCGGCGGCGTTCGGACGGGAAGAACAGCCACTACACGGTGGCGGGGCCGATTCGGGCGCTGGTGTCGTGGTTCCCGGCGGGCCGCAGTCTCGCGGAGACGCTGGTGCTGGGGGTGCCGTCGCCGGACACCTGGCCGACGAATCCCGGCAGGGACGAGGCCCCGTGGGAGGCCGGGCAGCTGTCGGACCCGCGACGGCCTGCGGCGCCGGCCGGGCCGGTGTCGCTGCTGACGGCGCGCGCCGCTCACGCGGTGCTGCTGGAGCCCGACGCGGACGGCGGGCACGTGACGGATTCGTGGGTGACGTGGGCGTGGGAGAACGAGCTGCCGGAGGCCGACGACCCGTACGTGATCAGGCGGGACGAGGGCGGTCCGGTGCGGGCGAACTGTGCGCGGGTGGCGTGGAGGGACCTGGACGCGCTGCTGTTGAAGACCGTGCCGGGGAAGACACCGCGGTACCGGCCGGCTGTCCTGGCGTCGATCGCGAGCCTGCCCCGGGAGACGGCGGCGGGGCTGCGGCTGCGGGCGTACGGGCTGCATCAGGAGCGGCGGGATCCGGAGACCGCTTGGTTCACGGCGGTGACGCCGCCGGTGCTGGGCTTCCTGGAGGAGCTGGACGAGAACGGGGCGGCGGCGGTCTCGGGGGCCCGTGCGCGCGCCGAGGGTACCGCCTCCGGGCTCGCGAAGGCGCTGCGGTCGGCGTGGCAGGGATTCACCGGTGACACCAAGGTGTGCCCGTGGGTCGATTCGGCGCTGCCGGTGTACTGGTCGGAGGCCGAGGCCGAGTTCTGGAAGGCCGTCGTCCCGGACGGCGCGGGGGATCGGCCGCAGCCCGGGTTCCAGAAGGTCGCGACCCGGGTTTTCGACGCTGTGACGGAAGCCGCCGCGCTCACGCCGCGCGGGATGCAGGCGGTGGAGGAGGCCCGTGCCGCGATGCTCACGCCGCCCCGGGGCCCGCGCAAGAAGCAGGTGCCGCCGGTCCGGGCCTACCCAACCCCGTCTCCCGTGACCTGCGGAGACTCCCATTCCATGCCGACTTCAACCTCACCGGGGAAGCCCATGTCCATCGAATCGTCGCCCTCGATGGAGAACGACCCGCTCAAGCACCAGCGGGCCTTCATGCTGCACGTCCACCAGCAGTGCTCGACCCCCGGCGGCCGCGCCGCGGTCCGCTCCGTCCTGGTCGACCCCGGAAAGCCGTTCCGCGCCTACGAGTACCTGCTGAAGCGGATTCCGCGCTGGACGAACCGCGACACCGAGCGCGCCTACACCCTGACCGCCGACCAGGCCCCCAACCCCCGTCTCGACAGGAAGCCGAAGCCGCCCGCCGGCCTGACCGCCCCTGTCGAGGGGGACCGCTGGTGCAATCTCGGCTGGTCCCTCGCCCGCGCCGTCCGGGTCAACGTGCTGAACGCCGACACGGTGAAGGCCCGGCTGCTGCTGATGTCCCGCCAGGACGCCGATGCCCTGACCCGCGACCTGCCGCCTCTCGTCGCCCGCCTGCGCTCCGGCGACGTCCCCGTGGTGTGGCCGTTGCTGCTGCGCGACCTGACCCGTTGGGTCGACTACCCGACCGACACCGCCCGCGCCTGGGTCCGGGCCTACTACCAGTACGACCCCACTGCCAAGACCGCCAAGGAGACCTCCTGATGAAGCGCCGCCTGTACCTCGACCTGCACGTCATCCACTCCTACCCGCTGTCCTGCCTCAACCGCGACGACCTCAACGTCCCCAAGACCGCGTTCTACGGCGGTGAGCAGCGCGGCCGGATCTCCTCCCAGTCGGGGAAGCGGCACGTGCGGGTGGAGGTGGAGGACCGGCTGGGAGAGTGGGCGGTGCGCACGAAGCGGCTGCCGGAGAGCATCGCCGCCGAGCTGGTGCGCGCCGGTGGTTGGGAGGAGGAGCTCGCGCAGCGGGCGGGGCGGATGGTGGTCCTGGCCGCGGGCGTGAAGGGCGTGGCCGTGGACGGGGACAACGACACGAACAGCATGCTGCTGCTGCCGAAGGCGGGGATCGCGGAGCTCGCCGCGGTCGCCGTCGAGCAGCGGGAGCTGATCGAGGCCGGCGTCGACAAGAAGAAGGAGGAGGCGGCGCAGGCGAAGCTGGTGAAGGCCGCGGGGGAGCGGGTGCTGGGGGTCCTGCGGGGCCGGACGTCGAGCATCGCGGCGTTCGGGCGGATGCTGGCGAACGAGCCGGGGTCGGCTGTGGCGGGAGCGGTGCAGGTCGCGCACCAGCTGACGACCCATGCGCTGGCGGTGCAGCCGGACTACTTCACGGCGGTCGACGACATCACCCGCGGTCAGGAGGACGAGTCGGGGTCGGCGCACTTGGGGACGGCGTTCCACACCTCCGGGACGTACTACCGGTACAGCTCGGTGAACCTGCCGGAGCTGGCGGGGAACCTGGGCGATGACGCGGAGGGTGCGCGGCGTGTGGCGGTGGAGTTCGCGCGGGCGTTCGCTGTCGTGGTGCCGTCCGCGCGGCAGGGTTCGACGGCGCCGTTCACGCCGCCGTCGCTGGTGCACGCGGTGCTGCGCGGGGATCAGCCGGTGAACCTGGGCGGGGCGTTCGAGCGGCCGGTCGCCGCGGAGCGGGGGAGCGGGTTCGTCGAGCCGTCGGTCCGGCGGCTGGACGAGTACGCCGCCGCGGTGAACGGCTTCCTCGGCGAGGCCGGCGTCCTCGCCTCCGCCTACACGGGCCTGGGCGCAGGCGAGGTGGAGCACTTGGGTGAGGACGCGGGTTCGCTGGAGAAGCTCCTGGCCACCGTGGACGCGGCGATCGGTGAGCGTCTGTGAGCGGCGGCCTGCTGCTGCACCTGGCCGCGCCGTTGCAGTCCTGGGGCAGCCCCTCGCAGTTCGGTACTCGTCTGACCTACCCGTACCCGACTCGGTCCGGTCTGACCGGCCTGTTCGGGTGCGTGCTCGGTCTGCCGCGCGGCTCGGGCCTCGGGGAGCTGGCCGGTCTGCGGTACACGGTGCGCATCGACCGGCCGGGTCGGCTCACGCGGGACTACCACACCGTCGGCGGCGGCTACCCACGGGAGGAGACGGTGATCACCGCGTCCGGCGGTCGCCGCCCGCTGAGGGAGGCCACGATGCAGTCCGAGCGCTGTTACCTGGGGGACGCGGCGTTCACCGTTGCCGTCACCGGAGCCCCGGCCATCACTGACGTGCTGGTCGGGGCCCTGCGCGAGCCGGTGTGGCACCCCTACCTGGGACGCCGCTCCTGCCCGCCCACCAGCCCGATCCTCATCGCGGCCGTCGACGACCCCGTCGCGGAGCTGTACCGCCTGCCGCTCCACCGCGAACCCGGCAAAGGCCCCGGCTCCGACCCGGCGGAAGGGGCCGTTGAGGTCGTCTTCGTCCACGACACCGACCCCGGCACCGGCCACCCGCCCGTCACCCAGGTCCGCGACCAGCTCCCCGCCGACGGCGGCCGCCGCTTCGCGGGTCGACCGCTGTGGGAGACCCGCCACACCTTCACCTACGCCCAGCACGCCGGCACCGGCACCGCCTGGATCGCCGCCCTCACGACCTACACCCGAACCCGCACCTGACCCTCCCGACAGCACCGGCCCCGCCCCAGCGGGGGAATTGACGCCACCCCATCCGGAGCGAATCCCGTGACCCACCTGACCCTCCTGCGCCTTGAACCCCGATCCAGGGACGCCGCCGACGACCTGCGCAACATCAGCCGCATGCACCAGCGGATCATGGGCATGTACCCCGACGCCCTCACCAGCGGCGAGGCCGCCCGGCGCAGCCTCGGTGTCCTCTACCGAATCGAACGCACCGTCCAGAGCACCACCGTCCTCGTTCAGTCCGCCCTGACGGCCGACCCGACCACCCTTCCCCCGCGCTACGCGACCGCCCAGCAGCGCAACCTGACGCCGCTGCTGGACTGGCTCGCCGACGGCCACAAGGTCCGCTACCGCATCGACGGCTCCCCCACCCGCTCCATGCGCGACGGCACCCGCGACACCGAAGGCCGCCTCAACCGTGGCAAGCCCGCTCCTCTCCACGGGAAGGACGCGATCGCCTGGTGGGAACGCAAAGCCCACGCCGCCGGCCTCGACCTCCACGGCATCCTCGACATCCCTCAGGCACCCGCTACTGGCCACCGCGCCACTGGACCGATCCGTCACACCCTCACCCGCTTCGAAGGCATCGCCACCATCACCGACCACCACGCGCTCCGCACCGCCGTCACCGACGGCATCGGCCGCGGTCTCGCCTACGGTGCGGGCCTTCTCAGCATCGCCCCCCATCGTGAGTAAAGAAACCGCAAAGCCGCCAACCCGCCGCAGGTCAGAAAGGTCCGCTCCGCTGCGCGGAGGTGGCCCGATTCCGGCCGCTAGGACGGGTACCACCGGGGGCCCGCTCCGCCCGCGCGGAGGTGACCCGTCACGGCGGTTCCCGCGATCGGGCAGCACACGGTCCGCTCCGCCTGTGCGGAGGTGGTCCGATGGGTGACGCGGGCGAGGTCTACGGCGAGGAGCCCCGTGCAGAAGGGGGAACCCAGTTCTGGGGAGGAGTTCAGTGTTCGATCCGCGCGTTGCCGGTAAGCGGCGTGGCCTGTCGGGGCCGTACCCGTTGGTGTGTCACCTGGCCGACACCGCAGTGATCGCGGGCACGTTGTGGGATTCCTACCTGACGTCCTCCCAACGGGGGATGATCGCGGAGGGGTGGGATGTGGACCTGATGCGGGCGCGGCGGCTGGTGATGCTGGCGGGGGGCCTGCACGACACCGGGAAAGCCGTCTGCTGCTTCCAGCGACGAATCGAAGGGACGGCAGGGCTGCTGGCCGACCCCCGGTTCCCGGCGCCGGCGGGCTGGATGCACGACGAGTGGATCCCGCACCAGGTGGCGAGCCACTGGACGCTGCCGCAGATCCTCACGGGGCTGGGGTGGCCGCCGGTCGAGCGTCCGTGGAGGTCTGCGGCGCATCAGTTCGCGCAGATCCTCGGCGGCCACCACGGCGTGTTCGGTGAGGCGCTGTCGCCCGCCGCGATGGTCGATCCGGTGAAGGCACTGCGCGGGCTGGGTGCGGATGGCTGGGCCGAGCAGCGCGAGGCGCACGTGCGGGCGGTGTTCGAGGTCTGCGGGGCGCCGGCGGCGCCGGAGCGACTGCTGCCCGCGGGGGCGGCGGTGGTGGTGACCGGCGTGGTGGTGCTGGCGGACTGGCTGGCCTCCGACACTCGGCAGGTGCGGGGTCGACTGGACGCGTGGAACGGCGACCTCGCCGCGCACGTCGCGCGGATCCGGCAGCGGGCGCCATGGATTCTCGCGCACGCCCAGCTCGCGGCGCCGGCGTGGAAGCCGGTCGATTCCTTCACCGGCCTGTTCCCTGACATCGAGCACCCGTACCCGTTGCAGGCCGACGTGGCCAAGCGGCTCAAGGACCTGGTGGACGGGCCCGGGCTGGTACTTGTCACCGCGCCGACCGGCGAGGGGAAGACCGAGACCGCTCTCTTCGCCGCCCGGGTCCTCGGCGCGGCAGCGGGGGTGGGCGGCCTGGCGGTGCTGCTGCCCACGATGGCGACCACTGATGCGATGTGGCGTCGGGTGAAGAAGTTCACCGCCCGCGCCGCCGAGGTCGGGACGCCGGTGACGCTGCTGCACTCGATGGCGTGGTTGAACGAGGACTACGACCCGGAGCGGGACGAGGTGGTGGCCGACGGCTGCGTGTCGACCGAGGCCGCGCAGTGGCTGCGCGGGCCGCACCGAGGGCTGGCGGCCGGGGTCGCGGTCGGCACTTGGGACCAGGTGGCGCTCGCGGCGCTGCCGGTGCGGTTCAACGTCCTGCGCTGGCTGGGACTGTCGGGTAAGACACTGGTCATCGACGAGGCGCACAGCTCCGACGCGTACGGGCACCGGCTGACGCAGCGGTTGCTGGAGTGGTGCGGCCACCTGGGTATCCCGGTCGTCCTGCTGTCGGCGACTCTGACCGGCCGGACCGCCACCGACCTCGTCGGCGCCTATCGGGCCGGCGCCGGCCACCCGGGCACGGAGCCGATCGTCTCACCCTACCCAGGCTGGGTCCACGTCTCCGCGGTGACCGGGGAGGTCACCGCGCACGGGCCGCTGCCCACCACCAGGGAGCGAGACCTCGCCGTCGACCACCACATCACCCGGCACACCCATGACCCGGCGGCGCCCGTCGGCCGCGCCGCCCGGATTCTGTCGGAACTCCGGCCCGCCGCCACCGGGAAGGGCTGCGCGCTGGTGGTGTGCAACGTCGTCGCCGACGCCCAGGCCACCCGCAGGATGCTCGCGGAGCAGTGGGGTGAGGACGGCCCGCAGATCGTGCTCCTGCACGCCCGGCTCCCGATGTGGCAGCGGATCGAGCGCACCGCCCTGATCGAGGGCATGGTCGGGTCGAAGGGCACCCGCCAGGCCAGGCCGCTCGTGGTCGTGGCGACCCAGGTGGTGGAGCAGTCCCTCGACTGGGACTTCGACGTGGTCGTCTCCGACCTCGCCCCGATGAGCCTGCTCCTCCAGCGCGCCGGGCGGTGCCACCGCCACGACCACCCGCGGCCCATCTGGGCGCCGGTGCCACGGCTCGTGGTCCTGTCCCCGCCGGGCGGCCTGCCCGCACCCCACTGGGGCGACGTCTACGACACCTCCTTGCTCCGGCGGACGTGCGAGGCGCTTCGTGGCCTTGGCGGGCCGATCGCGATCCCGGGGGCGGTGCCGGGCCTGATCGCCGATGTGTACGACGCGGCCTGGGATCCGGACCGAATGGACGGCGACGACGCACAACGTCTGGCAGGGGAGCAGGCCCAGGCCGCAGCCGCCGACATGGCGATGATCCCGCCACCGGCCCGAGTCAAGGACCTCTACCCGCTGACCTCAGCCCTGGACCCTCACCTCGCCGTCACCCGCCTGGGCGGTGAGTCGAAGCGCGTCCTGCCCGTGTGGCCCACCGACGCCGGCGACGGCTGGACCTTCGTCACCGCCGACGGCCCGACCAAGCTGGCCGACCACCCAACCAAGGAGGACCTGCGCGCGATCATCCTCTCCACCGTCCAGGTTCGATCGACCTGGCTCGCCGGCGCCGGACCCGAGACGCTCCCGCCAGGCCCGTGGCAGGACATTCCCGCACTGCGCGACATCGCCCTCATCCCCCACGACCAGGAGACCGGCGGATGGTGCGCCCCGGACAATCGGATGATCCGCCTGGACCTCCAGGACGGCATCATCCGCGAGTAGCGCATCTTCATCAGTCGGCTGGAGCACAGCCGGCTGCCCCTCTGGTGATGAGTACCCGCTGGCCGAGGCGGAGGGGCCGGACCTGTTGGGCACGCCGGTCGCGGTCGAGTGGTCGGAGCCGGCGAGGACGGGCGCGCCCGCCAGTGCGGTGAGGAACGGTCGGCGGATGCGGTGGTGGGCGATGAGGTGTTCGCCCGTGCGCTCCGTGGTTTCGCTGCTCGGGGTGGCCGGCGATGCCCAGCTTCCATGATCCATTGCCGTGTGCGGGCCCTGGGTCTGCGTGTGGCGTGCGGAGGAGTTCTAAGGTGTCGGAGTGGCGGTGCTGATACGCCGCCACCGGGCGCGTCCCTGGGGCGTGCCCACCGGGTCCGGCGTCCGGTCGGGCCGCCCCAGGAGGAAGGGCAGACACGCATGACAGCGACTGTGCACGTCGAATCATTGGGGGACCACGAGTACCTCGTCAGGGTCCGCAAGGGCGCCGAGGAGGCGACGACGCGGCTCCAGGCCGGTGAGGGCGCGCTCGATCAGCTGGACCTTCCGGGTGCCGACGAGGTGCGGGTCGTTCAGGAGACCATGGCCTTCCTCGCCGAGCGGCAGCCGGTGATCGACATTCCCCCGATGATCGACCTCGACGACCTGGCGGCCGCCTACGGAGACCTGTACATCGAGGACCTGCGCCGTCGGCTGAACCTGCTCTGAACCGCCGTCGGGTCCTCCGTGGCCCGCGCGCGGAGGACCCGACGCGGTCTCGTTGCCCGGTTCCGGCGGCCGGATCTTCATGATGGCCAGCGGTGGGTTCGCCCTTTCCCTGATGCCCGAGATGGCCGCCGACCTCGGCACGTCCACCCCTCGAATCGGCTATCTGGTCACCGTGTTCGCACGCGCCATGGCCGTCGGCGGACCGGCCCTCCTCCTTCTCCTGGCGCGGCTCACGCCGCGGTCGACCGTGCTGATCCTCTTCGCCACCTTCCCCCCAAGGCCGGCCGGTCAGAGGCCCTGACGAAGACCCGACGAAGACCCGACGGTGGGCCGCGCGGGTCCCCCCGGGGGGCCTCCGGCCGCCGACGGGATCCGCGCGTTAGAACGCGCGCCGTCCGGGCACCCGCCCCGGACGAAAGCGGGGGCGGACCCGGAGGGCAGGAGGACGCGATGGACCGGCGGGAGCGGGAGGAACTGCTCGGGGTCGAGCGGGAGCTGCGGCGCGACCACGCGCTCGACGCCCGGTTGCGCGGTTTCGGGTTCGGGCTGCGCGCCAAGGTGTGGGCGCTGATGTGCGGAGTGCGGCCCAGGGGCGTCCTCGGGCTCGCGGTGCTCTCGTTCGGCCTGCTGGTGGTGGGCCTGCGGACGTGGGCCGCGCCCGTCCTGTGGGCGTTCAGCGGCTGCTTGGCCCTGACGCTCGCGATCGCCTTCGCCGTGCTCTGCGCCTGCGCCGACGGACGGGGGAAGGCGCGGTGAGCGCGCTGCCCGCCGCCCGTGGACCGCTGTCGGCGGCGGTGCTCGCCCTGCTCACCGCCGGACCGCCCGCGGCCGGGCGTCTGCTCGCCGCGCCGGGCACCTTCGCCGAGCCCTGGGGCGAGGACCACCAGCTGGCCCTGCACCTGTGCTACGAACTCCACGACCGAGGACTGCCCGGGGTCTGGGACGGCTGGGAGTGGGATCCCGAACTCCTGCGGTTCCGGCAGGAGCTGGAGCGCCCGTTCCTGGCCGCGGTGCGCGCGGAGGCGGAGCCCGTGCCGCCGCTGCGGGAAGCCCTGGAGGCGTTGCTCACCGAGCCGCCCGACGGCACCGGCCCGTCGTACTTCCTGCTCGCCGAGGGAGAGCGCCGCCACGCCCGCGAGTACCTGGTGCACCGCTCGGTCTACCACCTCAAGGAGGCCGATCCGCAGCTGTGGATGCTGCCGAGGATCCACGGCTCCGCCCAGGCGGTGCTGACGGCGATCCTCTACGACGAGTACGGCGCCGGACGGCCGGAACGGGCGCACGCGTCGCTGTTCGCCCGGATGATGGCCGCCTTCGGCCTCGATCCCGGCTACGGGCACTACCTGGACCTCGTTCCGGCGCCGACCCTGGCGGTGGTCAACCTGATGACGCTCCTGGGCCTGCACCGGGCGTTGCGCGGTGCGGCCGTCGGGCACTTCGCGACCGTCGAGATCACCTCCTCGCCGGGCTCCGCCCGTCTGGCGGCGGCGCTGGAGCGGCTCGGCGGGGGGCCGGACGGCACCCTGTTCTACCGCGAGCACATCGAGGCGGACGCCGTCCACGAGCAGCTGGTGCGCCGCGGGGTCATCGAGGAGCTGGTCGCCGCCGAACCGCAGTGCGCCCGGGACGTGGCGTTCGGCTTCGCCGCGGCCGGGGTGGTCGACGGACGTTTCGCGGACCACCTGCTCGGTCGCTGGCGGGCCGGGCGCACCTCGCTGCGCTCACCCCTGCCCGACGACCCGCTCTGAGCCCCGCCCGTCCGCGTCCCGGCCCGGCGCCCCTTCGGCCCCTTCGGCCCCTTCCGCCGCGCGTCCCCGGGAACCCCGCCCCGGGCGGCCGCGCCGCCGGTGGCTGGTGTCGCAGAACGGGTAGATGCGGCTGCGGCGGCAGGCGCAGAGCGCCACCACGGGGCGCTCGGAGACACGCGTCGTCCCGTCCGGAAGGATCACCTCCACCGGTCCCTCCACCAGCAGCGGACCGCCGGGGACGACGACCACCCTGGTCGCCGGACGGTCAGCGTTCGCGGACACCGCGCACCACCACCAGCTCCTCCTCCCGCCGGCCTGGCCGGATCAGTCCGCGCTGCTCGAACAGGGCGGCCCGCGCGGTCATCACCGGTCCGAACGCCTGCCGCCGCCGCGCCGCCACCCCCGTGCGCAGCCCGGCCGCGCGCAGCAGGCAGAGCGTGGCGCGGATGTCCGCGAGCGAGGACTGCACCACCAGCAGCACGCCGCCGTGGGCGAGCAGACCGGGCACCTCGCGGCAGATCCGGTCCAGCACCAGCCGCCCGTCCGGTCCGGCGTCCCAGGCCAGGGCGGCACCGCGGCCCGCAGCGGCGGCCCCGGCGCGGACCGGGACGTACGGCGGGTTGGCGGTGACCAGGTCGTAGGTCCGGCCGGTGACCGGGGCCAGCAGGTCGCCCCTGCGCACCCGGACGCGCCGGTGGTGCAACCGGCTGTTGACCCAGGCGGTCGCGACGGCCCGGGCCGACAGGTCCACGGCGGTGACCCGGGCCCCCGTCCGGGCCGCCACGAGTGCGACGGCGCCCGTGCCGGTGCACAGGTCAAGCACCCGGCTGGAGTCGTCCAGCGGCTCCCGGCGCACGCACGAGGCCAGGAGCTCGGTGTCGCCTTGGGGCGGGTAGACCCCGGGTGGTCGGACGAGGTGCATGGCGGTTCACTTCCCGGTGTGGTGGATGGGCCCGTCCCGCCGGGCCGGGACGGCCCGGCGGGACCACCGGTGGGTGTGCGGGGGTGTGGTGTCCATACCGGGGCGGTTAGCCGGGCACCGGCCCGCCAAACCCGAAGGCCGAGGACGGACGCAACCCCCGGTACCCTCCACGGTCGGCCACCCGGGCCACCCGGGCCACCCGAGCCGATCGGGACCGTCGCGACGGACGGGGCGGACGGGACGTGTGGTGGGCCGCCAGACGGGCAGGCGCGTGGGCCGTACCGCCGTCTTCCGACCGATCCGGGAGTGGTCAGGAAAGCGCTCGTGTCCGAGGGACCGAGGAATGCCTCAGTCAGGGACGAGGGCGTCCTCCACCCCTGACCTCGCCCGCTCGTCAGCACACCGAAGGGGAAGAGACGATGGCCGTCCGTCATGTCCTGATCGACCGACCGCCCAGGGACGTGTGGCAGGTGCTGGCCGATCCACGCCGCTACTCCCGGTGGGTGCCGGGCACCTCCCGCACCGAACCGGCCGACGGCAGCTGGCCCGAGACCGGTGCCGGCCTGCGCTACACCGTCCGGGCCGGCCCCTGGGAGCTGGCGGGGCACACCGTCGTGCGCCGCTGCGAGGAGCCGCAGCGGCTGGAACTGGAAGCCTTCGCCGGTCGCCTGGGCACCGCACGCATCGCCATCGAACTGCTCGCCTGGGGCGGCGGCACCCTCGTGATCGTCGACGAACACCCCTTGCGAGGGCCGGGCAGCACCCTGCACGCCGCCCCGTCCGAGGCGCTGCTGCACCTGCGCCACCGCAGCATGCTGTCCCGCCTGGCCGACACCGTCGAGGACGGCCACCGGCCACCGGCCCGAGGAGGCGCGGCATGAACGACGCCGTCGTGATCGGTGCCGGACCCAACGGGCTGGTCGCCGCGAACGTCCTCGCCGACGCCGGCTGGCAGGTCGAAGTCCTCGAAGCGCAGGACCGCCCCGGCGGCGCGGTCCACAGCGACCGCGGCGTGCACCCGGACTACGTCCACGACGTGTTCAGCTCCTTCTACCCGCTCGCCGCGGCCTCCCCGGCCATCCAGGCACTCGCCCTCCAGGACTTCGGCCTGACCTTCAGCCGCGCGCCCACCGTCCTGGCCCACCCCCTGGCGGACGGGCGCTGCGCCCAGCTGTGCCAGGACGCGCAGCAGACGGCCGAGCTGATCGGGCGCGACTTCGGCTCCCACGACGCCCGGTCCTGGCAACGGCTGTCGCAGCTGTGGGACCACCTGGACCCGTGGCTGATCCGGGCGATGTTCGCGCCCTTCCCCCCGGTACGCGCCGGGCTCGCGCTGGCCGCCCGGGTGCGGGCCGCGGGCGGCCTGCGCCTGGCGAGGTTCGCGGCCCTGCCGGTGCGCCGCCTCGCCGAGGAGGAGTTCGACACCCAGGGCCCCGCCCTGCTGCTGGCCGGCTGCGCCCTGCACGCCGACCTGCTGCCGGAGTCCCCGGTCAGCGGCGTGTTCGGCTGGCTGATGGCCATGCTCGGCCAGCAGTACGGCTGGCCCGCTCCGGCGGGCGGTGCCCGCGCGCTCACCGACGCCCTGGTGCGCCGCCTGGAAGCGCACGGCGGACACGTGCGGTGCGGCGCCCGGGTGGAAGACGTCCTGATCCGCTCCGGGCGGGCGATCGGCGTGCGCACCGCCGGCGGCGAAACCGTCCGGGCCCGTCGTGCCGTGCTGGCGGACGTGGCGGTCACCACCCTGTACGGCGGCCTCGTCGGCTGGGACCGGCTGCCCGCCCAGCTGCGCCGGGACCTGCACCGCTTCCAGTGGGACTTCTCCACCGTGAAGGTCGACTGGGCGCTCGACGGCCCCATCCCGTGGAACTGCCCCGAAGCCGCCCGCGCCGGCACGATCCACCTGGGGGCGGACATGACGGAGCTGAGCGACTACGCGCTCCAGGTCACCACCGGGCGCGTCCCCGCCCGGCCGTTCGGCCTCCTCGGCCAGATGACCACCGCCGACCCCTCCCGTTCCCCCGCGGGCACCGAGTCCGCCTGGATGTACACCCACGTCCCCCAGCGCGTGACGGCCGACTGCGGCCCGGACGGCCTCACCGGCCGCTGGGACGAGCGGGAGAGCGCCGTGTTCGCCCGCCGGATGGAGGCCCAGGTCGAACGGTTCGCCCCCGGCTTCGGCGCCCGGGTGGTCGACCGGCGCATCCTCACCCCGCCCGCCCTGCAAGCCCTGGACGAGAACCTGGTCGGCGGCGCCATCAACGGCGGCACCACCGCGCTCCACCAACAGGCCGTCCTGCGCCCCGTCCCCGGCACCGGACGGCCCGAGACCCCGATCCGGGGCCTCTACCTCGCCTCCTCCTCCGCGCATCCGGGCGGAGGGGTCCACGGCGCCTGCGGGGCCAACGCCGCCCGCGCCGCACTGCGGGCGCGCCGGCCGGTCGTACGCCGGATCGCGGGGCCCGTTCTCACCGCCGCCCAGCGCGCCCTCGCCCGGCCGACGGGCACCTGAGATCCCGGGCACGAAGGGCCCCCGAGGCCGCCGTCCCGCGCGCCGACCCCGCCGTCCCGCGCGCCGGGGCTCGTCAGGGCGAGTGCTGCTGCCCGGAGGTGTCGTGCCCGCTGACGTGGTCCCGGAGCGCGGCGATGGCTCCGGTCCCCGGCGGAAGCCCCCACAGCGGTGCGCCCGGCTGCCGGGCCCACCCCTCGCGCATGCGGCGCTCGCAGGTCCGCAGCTCCTCCGCGGCGGCGCGGGCGCGCAGAGCGGGGAACAACCGTTCGTCCTCACCGCGTAGGTGGGCCCGGAGCAGGACGGCCAGAACGGTCACGGTGTGCCGGCGCCCGCCGGCGTAGAGCCGGTCGTCCTGGGCCCGGTCGAGGAGCCGGCGGATCGTGGCGTGGCTGCGGCCCGCGGCGTCCGCCAGCGCGTCACCGGCCGTGAGGCGCCGGCGGGCCAGCGGGTACAGATGGGTCTCCTCCACCACGAGGTGGGGGCCGAGGAGCCGCCGCAAGGAGCCCAGCAGCCGCAGGGCCTCACTGTCGTCACCGACGCCGGTCGTGGTGCGGGTCAGCTGGCGCAGCAACGCCTCGATGGCCCGGTGCTCGGCGGACAGCCGGTTCGGGAAGCCCTCGACACCGTTCATGGAGGCCTCCGTCTCGTGCCGGTCGCCGTACCGCCGGGTACGGACAGGCGGTGGAACCTCGGCGTCTGCCCGGACGCCCGGGTGACGTCGGCCGTCCCGATGGTTCTTCCGAAACCGGGACGTACCGGGCAGGTGCCCGGGATCGGCGTCCCCATTCCCCGCCGTCGGTCCGGAGTTCGCCGGCAGGGCCCGGGTGCGCGCCCCTCGGCGGCTACCCGCCCGCCGAGGCGATCGACGCGGGCGGCTCCGCACTCCGACCCCCACGGAGGCGGCCGCCGCACTCATCCGCACGGCGCACGCCACGGCGGTGCGGCCGCCCGGGGCGTGCCAGCGTGGAAGGCGACGACCGGACAGGGGCGGGGAATCGGACCCGTGTCGGAGCCCGGCCGGGAGCGCCGGGAGCAGCCGATGGACGAGAGCGCGGGCACGAGCGGCCCGGAGGGCGCAGCCCAGCCGGCCGGGCAGGCCATGAGGATCCGGCGGGACGGCTACGCCCGGCTGCGCGCCGCCGACCTGGGGATCGATGCCGGAGCCCTGGCGGAGGACTTCGCCGTGCTGGCCGCCGCCTACCGGGACCTGCCCCGGGATCCGTACGCGCGGGCGACCAACCGGTTCCGCCGCTACTCGCACGCCGTGTACCTGCCGTGGACCGGCGAGCTGTCCTACATTCCCGGCGCGCCCGACGAGGAGTTCGGCACCGTCACCGAGTACTGGCAGGACGAGCACAACCCGGAGTACCCGCGGGTGCTCCGGCGACTGCCCGACATCCCGCCCGCCCTGCGCGGCAACCGGCTGCTCGACGCCGTGATCCGCGCCGACCTGGGGCACGCGCTGTGGCTGGAGGACCTCCATCGCGTCCCGGTCTACGTCGGCGTGCACCTGATCGCGCTCGGCGTGCGCGACCAGCAGCAGATCGCGGTCTCCTCGCCGAACTGCCTGCACCAGGACGGCGGTTCACCGGCGACCTTCACCTTCGCCCACCTGATCGGCCGTCGGAATGTCGAGGGCGGCGAGAACGTCATCGCCACGCCGGGGAGTGCCGGGCGGCAGCCGGACGCCGTGCCGCCCGAGCACATCCACGACCGCTTCGTCCTGACCGAGCCGCTGGACGGCTACGGCGTGCACGACTGCCGCGTCAGCCACTACGTCGGTCCGGTACGGCTCGGCGGCGACGGCCAGGAGGGCCGGCGCGACATCCTGATCATCGGCATCGCCCCCTACACCCCCGGGCTGTAGCGATCGGCATTCCCGTCCGCGAGCCGGTGGTCCGACCATTCGGCAGCGATGCTCTGCCGGACGTGGGGCCAGGGCCCGGGCGCGGCGGCCAGGCGCTTCTCGTGCGTCGTCGAACGGCCGTGGATGCCGCGGTGGTCGGCCGAGGCCGAGCAGCGCCCGGGTGAACTGCGAACACGGTGCGTGATGGAGCTCCGCATCCGGGGGAGGCTCGTCGGGCCAGTGGTGGCCCCCTTCGCGGAGTCGGTCGCGTGCTCCGCCCGCGGCGGGGCCGGGTGGCGGACCGCCCGGGCAGCGACCGGGCGCCGTGGCGGCGAACCGCGTGTCCGGAGCCCCGCCGATTCCGGGGCGGGCCGAGTGTCTGATCGGAGTACTGATGGACGAGCCCAACCCCGTACGCCAGGAACAGGTGCCCGGTGCCCCCGGCCCGCAGACGCCGACCGTGGCGGAACCGACCGAGCCGCGGGCGCCGTTGCCGCCGAAGCCCGACCAGGAAGCGCCCGCGGCGGTGTCGGCGACAGGCCGGGCCGCCGGCACCGAGGCGGCGCGGGCCCAGAACGGCGGGTACCTGACCACGGCGCAGGGCGTGCGTCTGCCGGACAGCGACCACTCGCTCAAGGCCGGACCCCGTGGCCCCGTGTTGCTCCAGGACCATCACCTGCGCGAGAAGATCACGCACTTCGACCACGAGCGGATCCCGGAGCGAGTGGTGCACGCCCGCGGTGCCGCCGCCCACGGCGTCTTCCGCGGCTACGGCACGGCGGCGGGCGTGACCAAGGCGGCGTTCCTGGCCGAGGGGGTGGAGACGCCGGTGTTCGTGCGCTTCTCCACCGTGCTGGGGTCGCGCGGCTCGGCGGACACGGTGCGTGACACCCGCGGGTTCGCCACCAAGTTCTACACCGGCCAGGGCGTGTTCGACCTGGTCGGCAACAACATCCCGGTGTTCTTCATCCAGGACGCGATCAAGTTCCCGGACATCGTCCACGCGGCCAAGCCGCACCCGGACCGGGAGATCCCGCAGGCGCAGAGCGCGCACGACACGTTCTGGGACTTCGTCTCCCTGCACACCGAGGCCACCCACCACACCCTGTGGAACATGTCCGACCGCGGCATCCCGCGGTCCTACCGGATGATGGAGGGCTTCGGGATCCACACCTTCCGCCTGGTGAACGCGCAGGGCGCGAGCACGCTGGTGAAGTTCCACTGGAAGCCGAAGGCGGGGGTGCACTCGCTGGTGTGGGAGGAGGCGCAGCTGATCGGCGGCATGGACCCCGACTTCCACCGTCGGGATCTGGCGGACGCGATCGAGGCCGGGGCGTTCCCGCAGTGGGAGCTCGGCATCCAGACGTTCCCGGACCGGCCGGAGCAGACCTTCGAGGGCATCGACCTGCTCGACCCGACCAAGATCGTGCCGGAGGAGCTCGCCCCGGTCCGGCCGATCGGCCTGATGACGCTCGACGCCAACCCCACCAACTACTTCGCGGAGACCGAACAGGTCGCCTTCCACCCCGGTCACCTCGTCCCCGGCATCGACATCACCGACGACCCGCTGCTCTCCGGCCGGCTCTTCTCCTACCTCGACACCCAGATCACGCGGCTGGGCGGCCCGAACTTCGCCCAGATCCCGATCAACCGCACCCACGCCCCGGTCAACGACATGCTGCGCGACGGTTTCCACCAGGACGCCGTCCACAGCGGCGTCGCGCCGTACAAGCCGAACTCGCTCGACGGGGGCTGCCCGTTCTTCGCCGGTGCCGCCGAGCACGCCTTCGTCGAGCACCCCGTGCCGATCGCGGCCGGAGCCAAGGTGCGCGAGGCCCCTGCCTCGTTCGGCGACCACTTCAGCCAGCCCCGGCTGTTCTGGCTGAGCCTGAGTCCGGTGGAGCGCGAGCACGTGATCGCCGCCTACACCTTCGAACTGTCCAAGGTCTACGAGCAGGCGATCAGGGAACGCGTGCTGACCGTCCTGGCACGGATCGACGGCGAACTCTGCCGGGAGGTCGCCGCCGGCCTGGGCCTGTCGGCACCGGCCGCCACCGCGCACGTCGACGTCACCCCCAGCCCGGCCCTGTCCCAGCTCGGGCGGCGGTGGCCCGCGGCCGGCCGGGTGCTCGGCATCATCGCCGGTGCCGGCGGTGATGCGGCCGCCGTGCGCCGCGTGCGGGATGCCGCGCGTGCCGAGGGCCTGCTGCCGCTGGTCATCGGCCCCACCGGGGCACCGTTGGCCGACGGCCTCGGCGTGCAACGGACCTTCGCCGCCGCCCGCTCCGTCGAGTTCGACGCGCTCCTGGTGGCCCACGCTCCCGAGCCGGGTGCCGATGACCGTGGTGCGCGGGACGCCAAGTCCGGCGCGGTCGCGGGCGGCCGGCGGACGCTCGACTCCCGGGTCGTCCTGCTGGTGAACGAGGCCTACCGGCACGCCAAGCCCATCGCCGGCCTCTCGGACGCCCGCGCCCTGTGGGCGGCGGCGGGGGTCGATCCGCACGCGCCGGGCGTGTTCACCGAGACGGACGGCGAGCGGGCCCTCGCCGCGCTGGCCGGTCAACTGGGCACGCACCGCGTCTGGGAGCGCTTTCCCGCGGCGGGCTGACCTTTCGTCCCGCCCGCCCGCCCCGTGCCGTCGGCCACCGGTGGGGGCGGGCGGGGCCGGCGACACCGGTGGTGGCGAGGCCGGAGGCCGCACGAGCCACCGACGACCAGCGCCTGCTGGAGCTCGTCACCGATTGCCACCCTCGAACGGTGCGGCAGATGCGGTGGACGAACACCATGGTCAAAACCCTGTCACCCCAGCTGCTCACCGGTGCCTGACCACACCGGGCCTCCGGTTCCACGGCAGCGGCAGCGCGGTACCCGCGCACGCGTGCTGCCGAAGGCCCGCCGGTTCAGCGGAAGACGGCGCGGGTCTCGCGGTAGCGGGGGCTGTGCGTCTGCCAGACCCAGGTGGCGCGCAGGGCGTCCTGGGTGGTGCGCATGAACTCCCGCAGGTTCTCCGGCTCGCCGAGCCGGGAGACGGCCGTCGCCAGGGCGGCCGTCTCCTCAAGGAAGGCGGCGGTGTGCCGGCGGGTGCGGTCCATGGCGGCGGTGACGGCCTGGACGAGGGTGAGGTGGGGGTGGTTGAGGGCCTCGACGACGACGGCGTTGGCGTCGCAGCCCTCGCGCAGCTCCCGGGGGAAGGAGAAGAGGTCGTTGGACAGGCTGCAGACGGCGCAGATCCGGTGGAAGACCCGGCGCACCAGGGCGTCGGTGCCGGATTCGACGAGGGCGCGCCGGGCGAGGAAGCGGTCGGCGGCGAACTCGCCGAAGGTGATCGTGTACGGCATGCCGGACATGACGATGCGGCGCTCGGTGTACTCCTGGAGGCCGGGCAGGAGCCCGGAGGTGCGGGCGTTCTGGTCCCGGCACATCATCCCCAGGTGCGCGACCCACTGCCGGACGAACCGCTCGTACCACTCCGGTGTCGAGCCGTCGCGCAGCTCCGCCAGGACCAGCAGCACCGCCTCCTCGACCGAGTCGACCGAGTCGCCGGCGTCGCCGGAGCCGGCGGCGTCACCGTCACCGGCCGAGCGGCACAGCGCGATGATCCGCTCCCGCCTCCGGGCGGCGCGGGCGCGCTGCTCGTCGGACATGGCGGCGAACTTCTCGCGCCCGATGGTGTCGTCCAGGTACCAGTCGATCGCGTAGGTCTTGCCGATGGAGGTGAGGCGTTCACGGCTCGCGCGGGGGTTGAGGTAGGCGCCCATGTCGGTGACGTGGTCGCTGATGCCGGTCAGCCAGATGCCGTGCCGCCGGGCGAAGCGCCGTACGGCGGCCCCGCTGGCCTCCGTGTGCGGGTTGGGCGTGAACCCCCGGCAGTAGTCCTCGATGGCGAACCCGTCGTGGTCGAACATGTCCCGCAGGGCGAAAGGTTTCTCCACGAGCGAGGACAGGCGCTCGAACTCCGCCGGGAGCCGGGCGAAGCGCTCGGCGTGCACGGCCGTGTACGGGACGGTCTCGGCCATGGCGGGGACCTCCCTCCGCGGGGTCAGTCCAGGTCCCACCACCAGGAGATCGCCGGGTAGGCGAGGGGCCGGTCGTCGGACGGCGGGGTGTCGGTGAGCCCGCTCCACCGGAGGTCGATGGTGCCGGGGCCGGTGCCGTCGGGGTCCGTGTAGCGGGCGGTGTGCCGGGCCCAGTCCAGGGCGTTGCGGACGGCGACGAGCGCGAGGTCCACCAGGGCGCGGGTGTCGTGGCTGTAGGGGCGCAGGGTGATGCGTTCGGCCAGCTGCACGGCCCGGTGCATGATCCGGTCGCGGATCAGGGTGAGCCGGCGGGCGGCCTCGGTGGCGGTGCTGCGGTGCCGGCGCATCAGGATGGGGATGGGGGAGGGCTCGGCGAGCGGGTCGCGGCCGGCCAGCCGGGCCGCCCGGTCCTCCTTGGGGAAGGAGTACAGGTCGTTGTCCAGGGTGATCAGCAGTCCGGCGGCCTGGGTGACGGCGCGGACGAGCGGATCGTGGCGTTCGTCCTCGGGCACCCGCAGTCCGGCGGCGATCTCGCCGCAGGTGAGGGCGCCGGGGCCCAGCCCGAGGTCGGGGCGCACGGTGAGGAAGGTGGCGAAGTCGGTGGGCAGGCCGGTGGTGCGGTGGGCCGGCTCCCACAGGGCGGCCCAGGCGGTGGCCCTGGTGTCGGTGAGCCAGCGGTGCCAGAGCGCCGGGCTGCTGCCCGCCTTGATCCTCGCGGAGAGGTCGGCGACGGCCGGGTAGAACGGGTCGTCGGGGAGGGGGTCGGTGTCCAGGGTGGTGCCGGCGTAGGCGAGGCCCGCGAACCACAGGTACAGGGCGGTGGTGCCGGCACTGGCGGGGCCGCAGTCGGTGCGCCGGTCGTCGAAGCAGAACGCCAGGTAGGCCCAGTCGACGCTGAGCTGGGTCCGCTCGACGGGGGCGTCGGGGGTCATCCGGGCCATCATCTCGGGGGCGCGGGTGGCGGCGGCCCGTACCCGGTCGACCGGGTCGGCGAGCACTCCCCACGCCTCCAGCCAGTCCAGGCCGCGCCGCTCCAGCAGCGCCTCGTCGGGGTGGGGGCGGGACGGCGGCAGCGGGCAGTACAGCGGCGGCACCTCGAACCGGAGGCTCATGGGGCACCTGCCCGCAGGCCCTCGGTGTCCAGGGCGACGTCGAGCGGTACGGCGCCGAGCCGGCGCCAGGCCGCGCGGACCTCGGCGAGCCGCGCGCCGTCGGGGCCGAGGGCGATCACGCAGTCCCCGCCCACGGCGCCGGAGCTCTTGACGGCCGTACCCCCGTCGGCCGCCGCGTGCGTCAGTCGCGCCATCCGCTCGGCGGCCTCCGGCGGGGCGACGCGGCGCGCCAGGCCCTCCAGCAGGACGCCGTACGCGCAGACCGAGCGCTGGAACCCGGCCCGGTCCCCGGCGCGCGAGGCGGCCCAGAAGCGGCCGAGTTCCTCGTGCAGCGCGTTGACGAAGCCGTCCGCCCCGGGCATCCGGTGGAACGCGTCGATGCCGGAGGGGGTGTCGCAGCCGAGCCCGCTCCAGGCGACGGCGAGGCGCAGCCCGGGTGGGACGGCGGCGGGGTCGGCGTGCGGGGCGCCGTGCACGGTGCGGTAGCCGACCCAGCCGCCGTGGACGCTGGCGGCCACGTCGCCGCCGCTGCCCCGGCCGTGCTGGTGGGCGCGGTGGACGTCGACGGCGGTCGGCAGCAGGGTCCGGCGCAGGGCGGGCGAGGAGAGGTCACGGCCCGCGGCGGCCGCGAGAGCGCCGAGGACGGCGACCACGCCGGCCGCGCTGGTGCCCAGTCCGATCTTCCGACCGGCGCCCCAGCCCCGGCCCCGGACCGTCACCCGCAGCTGCCCGGTGTCGGGGAACGCCGCGCTCCCGGCCCGGACGGCGGCGGCGAGCAGGCCGGCGCCCGAATCGCGGGGCACCTCCTCCAACGGGGCGTCGACGCCCAGATCCGGCGCGCTGAGCCACCAGCCGTCCGCAGCGGGCGCGGCCCGGCACCCGATGCCGGAGTCGACGGCGGCGAGCAGGGCCCGCCCGCCGTGGAGCACGGCGTACTCCCCGACGACGAACAGGCTGCCCGGGGCGAACACCGCCACCTCGTTCATACGGCTTCCCCCACGGTCCACGACAAGTCCCGCGACAAGTTTTGCGACAAGCCCCCCGACAGGGCCCACGACGGCGGCTGCGGGACGGTCCTGGGCGCGCCGCCGGGCCGCGAGCGCAGCACGCGCAGGACTCCCGGGACGTCGGCGAGCGCCCGCCCGACGCGCTCGGCGTCGCCCGGTTCGCAGAGCACCTTCACCTGCGGCCCGGCGTCGACGGTGAAGAACGCCGGCACACCGCCCTCCCGCAGGCGCCACACCTGGCGGATCACCGAGACGGTCGCGGCCTCCCAGTAGAGCAGCGGCGGGTCGGCGCCCAGCGCGGTGGCGTGCATCCGCAGGGCGTTGCGCTCGGCCACCGCGCCGAGCGCCGGGAGGTCGCGCGAGCGCACGGCCTCCCGTACGGCGGCCAGGTCCGCCTCGCCCGCCGCGAGCCACGCCTCGAAGAACGGCGAGGACGCCCGGGTGCGGCGCATCCCCTCGCGGGACGGGACGCGCTTGGGGCCGGCGGCCGTCACCGCGACGAGGACCGCCAGCGGCCAGTGCTCCGGGGGCGCGACCTGGGTGACGGCCCCGACGTCGTCCCCGGGGCGCCACTGGACGAACCCGCCGAGCATCGAGCGGCACGCCGAGCCCGAGCCCTGCCGGGCGAGGGCGGCGAGCCGGTCTGCGGACGGGCGGCCGGTCGCCAGGGCCGCCAGCGCCGTGGTCAGCGCCGCGTAGGCCGAGGCCGAGGACGCCAGGCCGGCGGCGACCGGGAAGTTCGAGGTGACCACGACATCGAGCGGGTGTTCGATGCCCAGCTGCGCGCGGGCGTGCGCCACGAACCGGCCCAGCTCCGCGACCGGCCCGGGCGGCGCCCAGGCGACGCGGTCCGCGCCCGCCCGGGGCGGCCGCCGCGCCACGCGGGCGCCGGAGGCGAGGCCTTCGAGCGTCAGCGACAGGCTGGTACCGGCCGGCTGGTGACCGGGCCCGGGCGCCCGTCCCCAGTACTTCACCAGGGCGACGTTGGCGTTGGCCACCGCCCAGACCACGGTGGTCATGACGTCCGCCAGGCGACCTTGTCGGCCAGGGCGCGCAGCTGCTCCCGTACCTCGGCGGGTATCGCAAGGCCGTCCAGGACGGCCACCGCCCGCTCGTGCCGTTCGGCGATCATGCGCTCGACGGCCCGGTCCGCGCCGGTGTCCCGCAGCAGCGCGCGCAGGGTCCGCGCGTCCTCCTCCGACAGGCGCGGGTTGCCGTACAGGGCGTGCAGCAGCGGCGCCCGGGCGGGCGTGGCGGCCTGGTAGGCGAGGCTGACGAGGACGGTGTGCTTGCCCTCGCGCAGGTCGTCCAGGGCGGGCTTGCCGGTCTGCTCGGGGTGGCCGAAGGCGCCGAGGACGTCGTCGCGCAGCTGGAACGCCTCTCCCAGCGGCAGGGCGAACGCGCTCAGCTGCCGCTGGAGGGCCTCGTCGGCCCCGGCGAGGGCGGCGCCGATCTGGAGCGGCCGCTCGCAGGTGTACTTGGCGGTCTTGTAGCGGATGACGGTCAGGGCCGGCTCGGTGTCGGCGGTGGGCAGGCCGGTGGCGATGAGGTCGAGGCACTGGCCGTACATCACCTCCTCGCGCATCAGGGCGACCAGCGGACCGATGCGGGCGTACCGGTCCGGATCGAGGCCGTCGGCGGGGTCCTGGAGGAGCTCGTCGGACCAGAGCAGCGCGAGGTCCCCGGTGAGGATGGCGGCGCTGGTGCCGACGGCCTCGGCCAGGTCCCGGGTACGGCCGGCGCGGTAGCGGGCGGCCAGGGCGCGGTGCACGGTGGGCTGTCCGCGGCGGGTGTCGGAGTCGTCCATGACGTCGTCGTGGACCAGGCAGAAGGCGTGGAACATCTCCAGCGCGGCGCCCACCCGGACGGCCTGCGCCAGCCCCCGTTCGCCGGTGCCGCCGGCGGCCTGCCAGCCCAGCACGCACAGCAGCGGACGGATCCGCTTGCCGCCCGCCCGGAGGAAGTCCGTGAGGGCCACGGGCACGTCGTCGGGCAGCCCGGCCAGGCGGGCGGCGGACGTCTTGCGGTCGACGAACGCGTCGAGCACCCCGTCGACCCGGCGGCGTACGAGGTCCAGGTCGGGCCGCCGCCACCGGGGCTGCGGCGGCGGGGCGGGCTGCGGAGGTACGCGGGTGGTGTGGGCCGGTCCGTCGGAGGCCACGGGAGGTCACCAGATTCCACCGGTCAGGAGGTGGGCCATCCGACCCCTACCCCATCCGGCCGAACGATGAACCGAATATCGGACATCGGGCGGCGGGGATCGGGCACCGGGCATCGGGCGGCGGGCATCGGGAGCGTCCGCCGCGAGCCGACCGGCCGCCCCGGGGTGGCCGCTTCCCCGCCCCGCAGGTGCTCCGCCGGCGGCCGGCCCGGCCGGCCATGGGATCGACCGGGCACCACCCCCCATCGGACTGGTGGCCGCCACCGGCTGCCGGCCGTACGAGTCACCGGGCGTCCCCGGACCGCCGGACGGCGACCGGCTCTGCGCCGCGTTCCTGGAGGCGCTGTCCGGCGAGGAGGTCACCGGGAGCGTCCGGGACCAGCGGCCCGACGGCGGTCACGGCCGCCGCCCGGGTGGTCGCCGGTGTGGCCCGAGGGCCGCCTGGATCGGGGACGGACAGTGGCCAGTCGGGATGGGCCAGTTGCCGGCGCAGGGCGTCGAGCCGGGCGAGGTGGTGGTCGAGGGCGGTGGTGACGGTGCTCGTGGTGGCGGCCGTTCGTGCTTCGAGGTCGTGGATCCGGTCCAGGAGGTCCTGCCAGCGCCTCTCGGCGTCGGCGACAGGGTCAGGCGCGGCGTCGGTCGCTGTCATCGCGGAGCTGGGTGGTGTGGTGGGTGAGGGCGTCGAGGCGGGCGGCGAGGTCGCCCGTCCCGGTGTCGAGGTGAGGGCGGATGGCGGCGAGGGGCTCCATGAGGTCGGCGGGGTCGGTGGCGCCGAGTGCGGCGGTCAGGGCGGCCTGGGCGGGACGGGCGCCGGGGGCGAGTGCGGTCGTGGTGATCCGGGCGGCGAGGACCCGCAGCTCGGCGGCGTTGTCGCGGGCCCAGGCGGTGACCGTTCGGTCGGCGGCCCGCCGGTCGCGGACGGCCTTGACGCGTTCCGCACCGGTACCGGCCCGGGTCTTGCCACCGGCGGGCTTGAGGCGCAGGTAGCGGTTCTCGGCGGCCTGGCGGCTGGCGACACCCATGGGCTGGGCGAGGTCGGCCCAGGTGGCGCCGGCCTCTCGGGCGCTCTCCACCAGGCCGGCTTCCCAGCCGGCGAGCTGGGTGCGCAGCTCGCGCAGCAGCACCAGGGCGGCCAGGGCCTGCTCGGGGCCTTCCTGCCGGCCGGGGGCGGGCGGGGGCGGGGACGCGGGGTTCTGGGCGGTGCGCACGGCGTCGTCGATGGCGGCCAGTGCCGCCGCGGCGGCCAGGAACGAGGCGGGCTCGACCGGCTGGGGAGGCCCGGCGGCGGGTCTGCGGGGCTTTTCACTCATGCAGTCACTCTATAGGCGACACGCCGACTTGTCATCGGATGGATGACGCGCTACAAAGGTGTCAGAGGAAGCGCACTGGCACCCATTCGATCCATGGAGGTGTTTCGCGATGCTGCTGCGCACTGACCCGTTCCGCGAACTGGACCGGCTGACCCAGCAGTTCCTGGGCAACACGGGGACCTGGTCGCGTCCGGCGCCGATGCCGCTGGACGCCTATCGGGCCGGCGACGAGTACGTGATCTGCTTCGACCTGCCGGGGGTCGACCCGGAGGCGATCGACATCGACGTCGAGCGGAACATGGTGACCGTCAAGGCCGAGCGCCGCCCGCGCCAGGAAGGCGAGGGCGTGAAGTGGGAGCTGTCCGAGCGCCCGCTCGGCGTGTTCTCCCGCCAGGTCATGCTCTCCGACACCCTCGACCCCGCCGGGATCACCGCCGACTACGACGCCGGCGTGCTGACCCTGAAGATCCCGGTCGCCGAGAAGGCCAAGCCCCGCAAGGTCGCGATCAGCCACAGCGGCGACCGCAAGCAGATCCAGGCCTGACCGACCCCGATGCCGTTCCGTGCCGCCCCTGATCCGTCCCCCTCGATCAGGGGCGGCCGGAACACCCCCGACCGCCGGCCGCCCTCGCCCAGGCCGGCCTACCCGCGGTGACGCGGAAGCGTCATGAACGAGCGGAAGCGTCATGAACGACCAGAGCAACCGCCGGACCTCGGGACGAAGGGAGAACCGCGGTGACTCTTCAATGGGAGGCGTTCCTGGAAGAGGTCCGGGAGCGCGGTGAGTACGACACCCCACAGGAGGCCGAGCGGGCCGCCCGGGTCGTCCTGGCCCTGCTCGGCGCCCATCTGGTCGGCGACGTGCGCGCGGAACTGGCCGCCCGCCTGCCGGAGACCATGGCCCTGATCCTGCTCAACCCCTTGCAGGCCGCCGAGCCGCTCGGTCCGGAACGGTTCGTGCGCGCGACCGCGGCCTGGATCGAGGGCGCCACCGAAGCCACGGCCCTGTGGGACATCGGCGCCGTCCTGTCCACCGTGGCCGAGGCCGCGGGCGACGACCTCACCGGGCGTGTCCTGCTCCAGCTGCCGCCCGGCTACGACCTGCTGTTCGGCCGACCGACCGCAGGCGAACGACCCTGACCACCCCCGCACGCCGCCGCCGGCCCGCCGGCGGCCAGACCCTGGAAGGCCCACGGTCATGACCCGCTACCGCCGCCTCCTACAGCAGGTCCGCACCCTCGGCCGCTACACCGCCGACGAGGAAGCCGAACGGGTCCTGGACGCCGTCCTGGCCCTCCTCGGCTCCCAGCTCACCGGCGACGAACGCTGCGACCTCGCCGCAGTCCTGCCCGAGCGGGCCCGTGCCGTCTTCGCCGCCCAGATCCCCCTGCCGTGTCCCGTCACCGCCCCCGCCTTCGTCGAAAGCCTCGCCCACACCCTGGGCACCAGCCTCACCGCCGCCCGCTGGGACGCTTCCTCCGTCCTGGCCGCCCTCATCACACTCACCGACGACAACCTCACCGACCGACTCCTCGCCCGCCTCCCCCGCGGCTACGCTCTGCTCTTCGGCCGCGCGGACCTGGCCGCCGTCGCCTGAGGCAGCGGGTCCGACCTGCCGGCAAGCCGGGCCTTCGTTTCGGCCACCGGCGCCCGCGAGCGCATCGGCGACACCTTCGCGACGACCGAGGCCACCCCTCGTCCTCGCCGCCATCACCGCCCGCCGGAGCCTCGCCCACCTGCCCGGCCGAGGGCGGCTGCGCCCCGTCCTCGTCCCCAGGCCCGGGCGACCTGCGGATGCGGAGCACGGCCCGCTGAGGGGCCCTCGGTCCAGGCCTGGACCGAGGACCGCCGGCCCGCTACCGCGGCAGGTGCGGCCGGTCGCCGGGCTCCTGGGTGGGGAACTTCTGGTCCGCACCGGGGAGGGCGGGAGCCGGGTAGTGGGCCACCTCGTACTCGGCCTGTCGGAGCTGGGCGGCGGTCGGGGGCAGGGCCGGGGCCCGGCGGGGGCCGCGCTCGAACTGGAAGGCCGAGGTCAGGTCGCCGAAGGTGCGGCGGCGCCAGTCGGTGAGGTTGGCCGCGCGGACCCTGGTGAAGCGCTCCAGGAAGCGCAGCACCGAGGTGTGGTCGAAGGCCTCGCGGGCGACCCAGCCGCCCACCGTCCAGGGCGAGACGATGACGCACGGCACCCGGAAGCCGCCGCCGATCGGCAGGCCGTCGACGAACTCGCCCGGGGTCCCGGCCGGGGGCACGGGCGGTGGCACGTGGTCGAACAGGCCGTCGTTCTCGTCGTAGTCGAGGATGAACACGGTCTTCGCCCAGACCTCGGGGTTCGAGGCGATCGCCTCGATCTTGGAGGCGACGTAGTCGGCGCCGGCGGCGGGCAGGTAGTCCGGGTGCTCGGACTGGTGGCTGGTCGGCAGGATCCAGGAGACGGCGGGCAGCCGGTCGTTGCGGGCGTCGTCCTCGAAGGTGCCGGCCGGACGGGCCGTCATGCCCCGATGGTGCAGGGGGCTGCCGGGTTCGGCCTGCTGAAAGCTCCTGAAGAGGGAGAGCATGTTGGTGTCGTAGTTGTCCTCCTCCTGGTACACCTGCCAGCTGACGCCGGCCGCCTCCAGCTGTTCGGCGTAGGTCGTCCAGGTCAGCGGCTCCGGCGCCGCGTTGCGGATGATCGGGCCGCCGTGGGCGCCATGGGCGTCGTCGGCCCCGATCGAGCCGGTCATCCAGTACAGCCGGTTGGGCCAGGTCGGGCCCTGGACCGAGCAGAAGTAGTGGTCGCAGATGGTGAACGACTCGGCCAGGGCGAACTGGAAGGGGATGTCCTCCCGGGTGTAGTAGCCCATCACGTACGGGCCGTTGGCGCCGTCGGCGGCCCGGTGGGCGGGTAGCCACCGGTCCATCCTCCCGCCGTTCCACGCCTGGTGCTGGACGGCCCAGGCATGGCTGGTGGAGGGGATCGCCTGGGCGCTGGTGGTGCGGGTGTCCAGGTGGAACGGCAGCAGGTAGCCGTCCGGGTGGGCGCTGTCGGGCTGGTGGAACACCGAGCGCCCGTCGTCCAGCCGCAGCGCGTCGGGGTCCGCGAAGCCGCGCACGCCGGCCAGGGTGCCGAAGTAGTGGTCGAAGGACCGGTTCTCCTGCATCAGCAGGACCACGTGCTTCACGTCCCGCAGCGAGCCGCCCTTCGGCACTCCCGCCGCCACCGCCCGCTGGACGCTCGGCGGCAGCAGGTTCACCGCCGCCGCCGCGCCCATCACCCCGGCCGCCGATCCCAGCAGCCTCCGTCGGGTCATTCCGGACATCGGTCCCGCCTCTCTGTCACGCCTGTGGCTTCCCCAGGTACTTCGGCGCGCCGGAGCTGACGGATGAACAAGTCGCCGTGGACGGGCCGCCCGTGGGCTCCGCGGCTGCCAGTCGGGGAGGGTCGATCGTCGCCTTCCGGACGGTCGCGATGTACCTCGGCTCCGCCGCCGGATCGGCGGCCGGAAGCAGTCGCGACATGCCGCGTTCGGAGCAGCGTCTTCGCCCGCCCCGGTCGGCGGGGAGACGCTGTGCTCCGCGGCCGCCCCAGGGCGCGATGCCGGCCGGTATGTCACCGGGCCGTGCCCGCACCGCCGGACGAAAGGAAGGTCCCGTGCGCAGAAGCGCTCTGCTCCTCGTCTCCGCCGCCTCGATGGCGCCGGTCCTGTCCCTCCTGGGCGCGCCGCCCGCCCCGGCCGGGGCCGCGCCGTCGGCCAGGGCCGGCGGCGCGTTCACGGTCAGCGCCCAGGACTGCGGGCCCTGGGGCTGCCAGTACGCGCCGCCCTACTTCGTCCTGGACGACCCCACCGGCTGCCACGCCGTGCCGGCCGCCCCCGCGACGATCGGCTCGCGTTGGACGCGGTGGTGGAACGGCACGGACCGGAACGCGTACCTGTACGTGGACGGCACGTGCACCGGGGTGGCCGACGCGGTCCTGGACGAGAAGTCCGCGATCGAGTTCGGCCAGGCCCCGTACCGCTCGATCCGCTTCAGCTGACGGACGGGCCGTGCGACCGGAACCGCGTGCGCGGCGCCAGGTCGGCGGCCTGCTCGAAGCGCCGGGACGGTGCTCGACGACTACCGGACCGGTCCCCAACGTCGCGGTCGGCTACCAGGAGCTCGCCCGGTCGATCGCGGAGGGGCGCCGGCCCCACCCGGACTTCCACGCGGCGGCGGCCCACCACCGGGTGCCGGCCGCCATCGAGCGCTCGGGGCGGAGCGGCGCGGCGGAGAAGGTGCGCTGACCGCTCCGGGCGTCGGCTGGGTGGAGGCAGCGCCCCGTCACCAGGTCGCGGGCAGCCGGACGGGGCTGCGGGTGATGGTCCCGCGTCGCCAGAGGACGTCGTCGGTGCCGATGGTGAGGCGCAGCGTGGGCAGGCGCCGGGCGAGGTGGTGGAGGGCGAGCTGGAGTTCGGCTCGGGCGAGCCAGGTGCCCAGGCAGTAGTGGCGGCCCGCGCCGAAGGAGAGGGAGGGGTTCGGCAGGGGCGTGAACAGGTCGTCGGGGTCGCCGGGGAAGGCGTCGGGGTCGCGGTTGGCTGTCACACGGTCGGTGGTGACGAGGTCACCGGCCCGGATCGTCACGCCGCCGAGGTCGATGTCTTCGAGGGCCGCGAGCAGGCGGCCGCGTTCCACCCAGTCGCCGAGGGGGATCTGGTGGAGCACCCGTTCCGTGAGGAGGGCGGCGGCTTCTTCGTCCGCGCCGAGCCGGGTCCAGGCCTGCCGCTGTTCGGTCAGCAGGTAGAGCAGGATGTTGCTGATCATGGTCATGGTGGTGTCGTGGCCGCCGACGACCATGGTGGCGATCAGATTGACGAGCTGGGCCTGGGGGATGCCGCCTTCGAGGTCGGAGGCCTGGACGATGGCGCTGACCACGTCGTCGCCGGGCGAGCGCCGCCGCTTGGTGATCAGCTCGGCGGTGAAGTCGTTCAGCTCGTCCCGGGCGTGGGCGCCCTGCTTCGCCGCCGCATCGGTGTCGGCGAAGGCGTGCTCGGCCCAGTGGAGCACCTGGTCGATGGGGATGTCGTCGATGGCGAGGAGCCGGTGGATGACGGCGCACGGCAGGGGCAGGGCGAAGTCGGCGACGAGGTCGGCGGGCGGGCCCTGCGTGACCAGGTCGTCGAGGAGGCCGTCGATGACGGAGGCCACCCACGGGCGCAGGTGGGCGACCGCGCGCGGGGAGAAGGCGCGGCTGATGGCCCGCCGCAGGCGCAGGTGCACGTCGCCGTCCTGCTGGCCGATGGCGTCGCGGCTGTCCAGCAGGCTCGGGCTGTCGGTGACCGGAGCGGCGTCCGGCGCGTGGACCGGTGAGCGGCCGAAGCGGGAGTCGCTGAGGACCTGACGCACGTCGTCGTACCGGGTCACGAGCCACACGGGGGCGCCGTTCGGCAGCGCGGTGAGCCGGGGCGGCCCGGGTGCCGGGGTGACGACTCGGTGGAGGGGGACGGTGAGGTCGGCGGGCACGATCTCTCCTGTTTTGTTGTCGGGATGGCGGCCCCGCGGGCCACCGGGCCCGCCGAGTCCGTGGATCCCATGCTCCCGGAGTGGTGGGCCGAGCCCGCGTGGGCATCGCCTGGTCGGGGGAATTCGGGTGATTTCCCCGTACTCCGGGCGTCTCAGGTGCTAGTGCCCGCCTCGCCGGTCACTCCCGCAGGGGAGCGGCTTAGTACCAGTGGTGGTTCTGCCAGAAGTTCCAGGCGGCGTTCGGGCTGCCGTAGCGGGTGTTCATGTAGTCCAGCGCCCACTTGATCTGGGTGCTGGGGTTGGTCTTCCAGTCCGCGCCGGCCGAGGCCATCTTGGAGGCCGGCAGCGCCTGGCCCAGGCCGTACGAGCCCGAGCTCGGGTTGGTCGCGGTGACGTTCCAGCCCGACTCGTGGGAGATGATCTGGCTGAACGAGGCCAGCTGGTCCGCAGGGACGATCTGGGCGGCGATGGCCTGGGGGGAGGCGTCCGCGGCGGAGGCGACGGAGGGGACCACGGCGGCACCCAGGGCGGTCACGCCGGCGGTGGCGGCAAGAATCGCGGCAGAGGTACGCATACGGAGCTTGAAAGCGGGCATGTAGAGCAAGACCTCAATCGGTTGGGCCGGTGTCACACCCCGCCGCGACCGTGGCCGGACAGGGGCCTCATGGTCGCGGGGAGTGACTCGGCGGGAAGCCGTCACCGGCGGGACAGGAGCCGGTGTGGCTGGCGACGAATGCCAAGGTGCCAGACCGGATCGGTGGCAGCCAAGGGCCTCTCGCTACGATCCGCCGTCGTAGCCGGCGGACCGGCTCCGATTCGAAGGAAGGGCCTCGCCGGGCGCCTCGATCGCCCCTGACCTGCGCGAACGCCTTCCATCCCTTGGTAAAAGCAGGGCAAAACGGACATTGCTAGCCGTCGTCGTTCATCACATCCGTGTGTGAGCGCCCTCACCGGGCGGGGGTCGGCGGTATCGCTGACCGGCTCGGGGTCGTCACGTCGAGTCACCGCCGATCGGTCGCCATTGAGACGCCCGCCACACCCCGCCGACCCCTCGTCTGTCCCCTTCTTCCGTCCCGGCGCCGTCGTAGGAGGGGGAACAGAAACAGGAGCAGAGGAGCGGATAGGAGAGAGGACAGGGCGCTACCGGCCGCGGCGCCGTTCCCTGGCCTGCCGGCGGGCCGCTTCCCGCCCGTCCGCGGGCGGCTTCGGCGGCCTGGCGCTGGGCCGCCGCGCGGTCGAGGTGGCCGGACTCCTCGTGCGCCCGGGCGCCCGCCGCTCGGCCCCGCCGGTTTTCAGAGGGTGGCCGACCGGCCGGCGCGGGCGGCCGCCCAGGGGTTCTGCTTGCGGACCCGGATCCGGCGGAAGTAGCGGCGCATCGCGGCGGAGTCCTTGCGCCAGTCGCCCATCTCGGCGATCTGGTCCTCGGGGACGTCGGCCTCGCGCAGCGCGGACGCCCCGCCGGCCCGCAGGCCGTGGGCGGTGACGGCCTTCGCGGTGTCCTCGTGCAGCAGCGCGTTGTGGCCGAGGTCGACGCGCCGCTGCTCGCCGAGGCCGGCCACCCGCCGGTACGCGTTGCGGGCCCGGGTCTTGACGATGGCGTTCACGGCGTCGCCGGACAGGTAGGAGAGCTCCACCCACTCCTCGGCGGTGATCTCGTGGTCCGCCTTCGCCTGCCCGTCCGGGTGCTTCGGGCGGGTCTGCGGGGTGAGCCGGACCTGGAGCTGGCCGGCCTTGTCGAGCGCGCGGAACAGGGCCTGGTCGAGCGGCATGCGGATGGTGCGGGCGTACTCCAGCCAGGCGCGCAGGCGCCGCGCCGGGCAGAGCTGCGGGGCGTCGTCGCGGGCCGGGATCCAGGCCTCGAACACCGAGCCGTCCTTGCGGGTCTTGCGGGCGACCAGCCGCACGGCGATGCCGTCGGGGTGCAGCTCGGCGTGGACGGGGACCAGGCGGGCCAGCTCGATCCGCCGGCTGAGCAGGTGCCAGCCCATGGCCAGTATCGCGGCGTCGCGCCGTCCGATCCCGTGGCGGTGGTCCTCGTCGCAGTCGGCGAGCATCTCCTCAAGGTCCGCTTCCAGTACGGCCGGTGACTGCTTCTCGGTCTTGGTCGCGGACCACTTCCGGCGGAAGGCGGCGATCATCCTGCTGGTCTGGATGGTCCCGGGCCGGGTGTTGCCGGGGGTCTCCCGCTCCTGCCAGGTGACCACCGCGCTGTGGTAGTCGGAGACGGTGTTGGGGTCGTAGACGCCGCCGAGGACCATCCACCCCACGTACTCGATCAGCGTCGCCGTGGTGCACGGCAGCGCGACCCGGCCGCGTTCGGCGCACCAGCGCTGGAACACCCGGATCCGCGCCCGATGGTTGCGCTCGGTGTTGGGCACCGTCGACTCGGCGAGGAGCTGCGCGGTGTCCTCGCTGATCACGAAGTCTGTGGCGGCGTAGGCGGGTGCGACGAAGGGCGCCGGCAGGGGGCGGCCGGCCACCAGCACGGTGTCGCGGTCGAAGCCGCCGACGTCGATCCCGTGCCCGCCGGTACGGGTGGCGGGCAGCATCCGCCCGTTCCCGTTCCCGTTTCCGTCCCCGTCGACGAACTCGCCGTCCAGGACGTCGGGGTCGGTGCTCAACTGGCTCTCCTGCGCGCGTGGGGTGCTGACGGGGGAAAGCCTCCCACAGCGGTAGCCTCGTATATTGCCAGATATACGAGGCTACCGATCGCCGACGCCTGACGGGCGCTCGGGAGGGGGGCCGGTCACGGTGCGCGGCGGGGGAGCGGAGGTGCCGTCAGGCGTCGCCATCGGACGCGTGAAGTGACTCTTTTGGCCGCGACCCCTTGACAGGTATAGACCACTCCGCTTGAGTCTGGGGCAGCCCCGCAGTACTGGCCCGCACCCCGGTCGGCCCGTCCCCCACGACGTGCCCTCCACCCCGCGGGGCCCGGCTCCCCTGCCCCGACGTCCCTACCTCCACGACCGTGCGGCCCCACAACCGCACAAGGGGTGATCAAGTGTCCGTGAAACGCCTGCTCGCACTGCTCTCCACCGTCGCCACGGCGCTGGCGGTGGTCCTGCTGCTCCCCGCGGCCAACGCCAGCGCCGCCGTCTGCGCCGCGCCCTGGAACTCCTCGGCCGTCTACACCGGCGGCGCCGCCGTCTCCTACGGCGGCCACAACTGGCTCGCCAAGTGGTGGACCCAGAACGAGCCGCCCAGCACCGGCGGCTCCGGCGTCTGGTCCGACCAGGGCGGCTGCGGCACCGGCCCGACGCCGACCCCGACGGGCACCTCGACCGGTGTGCCGAACCCGGGCGGATTCCCCGTCAGCCAGGCCCAGTTCGACCAGATGTTCCCGAACCGGAACCCCTTCTACACCTACCAGGGCCTGATCGACGCCCTCGCCGCCTACCCCGCCTTCGCGGCCACCGGCAGCGACACCGTCCGCAAGCAGGAGGCCGCGGCCTTCCTGGCCAACGTCAACCACGAGACCGGCGCGCTGGTCTACGTGGTCGAGCAGAACACCGCCAACTACCCGCACTACTGCGACAGTTCACAGCCGTACGGCTGCCCGGCCGGGCAGTCCGCGTACTACGGGCGCGGCCCGATCCAGCTGAGCTGGAACTTCAACTACAAGGCGGCCGGCGACGCCCTCGGCATCGACCTGCTGCACAACCCCAACCTGGTGCAGACCGACCCGGCCGTCGCCTGGAAGACCGCGCTCTGGTACTGGAACACCCAGAGCGGGCCGGGCACCATGACCCCGCACAACGCGATCGTCAACGGCTACGGCTTCGGCGAGACCATCCGCAGCATCAACGGCTCGCTGGAGTGCAACGGCGGCAACCCCGCGCAGGTGCAGAGCCGGATCGACGCCTACCAGCGCTTCACCCAGCTGCTGGGCACCGTGCCGGGCGGCAACCTGGGCTGCTGACGCCCCTCCACGGACTGATGGGCCGCCGCGCCGATCCCGGCGCGGCGGCCCATCGCCGTGAGGTGCGGCTGCACGCGGCGACGGCCTCGCCGGCCGCCACCGCCCGGACGATCTGCCACCGCTACGAGCGGCTCGACGCCGTACTGAGCCCGACGACGAACCAGCCGCCGCTGCCCGTCGGCGCGCTGGCCGATGCGGACGACCCGCAGAAGACCTACGCCCGGATGCTCGCCGTCACCCCGCGCACCCCGGGGGCGAACCTCACCGGCCGGCCCTCGATCAGCCTGCCGCTGTCCTGGACACCGGACGGGCTGCCGATCGGCGTGATGCTGACCGCCCGGCTCCACCAGGAGGGGCTCCTGCTCTCCCTCGGCGCCCAGCTGGAGCGGGCCCGGCCCTGGGGCCGCCACGCCACCCTGCGGGAGGCCGTGCTGGAGCGGTCTCCGGTCTCAGACCGCCTCCAGGGCGCCGGCGTAGTCGGGCAGTTCGACGTCGCCCGCCTTGGCGGCCTGGGCCTCCATGAGGGTGCGGAGGGGCCGGCGGGTCATCCAGCGCATCGAGGCCGCGCGGAGGGCGATCATGGGGCGGTGGTTGGGGGCGTAGCCGGCGATGCCGCCCGGCGGGAGGTCCTGGGCCTTGGCCGCGTAGGGCTTCATCTGCCGCTGGAAGCGGGCGAAGGCGGTGGTGAAGTCGCCCTGGGCGGTGGCGAGTTCGCCGGCCAGCAGGTAGGCGCCGACCAGGGCCAGGCTGGTGCCGAGACCGGTGAGTGGGGTGGGGCAGCAGGCGGCGTCGCCGATCAGGGCGATCCGGCCGCGGGTGTAGCGGTCGAGGCGGACCTGGCCCAGGTGTTCGAGGAAGAAGTCGTCCGCGTCGGCCATCGCGGCGAGCAGCCGGTCGGTCTCCCAGCCGGCCCCGGCGAAGCGTTCGGTGAGCAGGCGCCGCTGGGCGGCCGAGTCGCGGCGGTCATAGGCGATCGGGTCGGAGCGGAAACTCAGTCCGGCCTTGATCTCGCCCGGCGCGCGGCCGGGGCGGGCCATCGCCACCCGGCCGCCGCGGGCGTTGTACATCAGCAGCCAGTCGTCGAGGCCGAGGTCCAAGCGGGCGGTGAACCAGGCGGTGTAGCCGCCGATGGGAACGAAGTGCTCGCTCTCGGGACCGAACGCGAGGCGGCGGACGGTGGAGTGCAGCCCGTCCGCGCCGACTGCCAGGTCGAAGCGGCGGGGCGGGGCGTTCTCGAAGGTGACGTCCACGCCGTCGGGGTCCTCCGTCAGCGAGGTGACGGTGTCGTCGAAGAGGTACTCGACATCCTCGGCGGTGGCCCGGTACAGCACGCCGGCGAGGTCGTCGCGGAGGATTTCGAGGTCGGAGACGATGCCTTCGCCGCCGAATGCCTCGGTGGGCAGTTCGGCGAGGCGCTTGCCGTTCCGGTCGACCAGGGCCAGGCCGCGCTGGTCGACGGCGACCTGCCGGACCTGGTCGAGCAGGCCCATCCGCTCGATGACGGTGCGTCCGGCGCCGCGTAGGTCGACGCTCTGCCCGCCGGGGCGGGGCCCGGGGGCGCGCTCCACCACGACGGGACGGAAGCCTGCCTTGCGTAGCCAGTACGCCAGTGCGGGTCCTGCGATGCCGCCACCGGAGACGAGGATGTCCGTGTTCTTCATGGCAGTGAACGTACGGCGTACGCGTCGCACTGTGCAAGATACCCTCCCTGGAATTTCCCGGTGCTGCACTAGTGCACTAGGGTGCCCCGAAGCGGCCGTGCCCCCGGTACGGGTGCCTGCGGCGGGCGGCTAGCATGGCCCGATTGGTGCACTAGTGCGGAGGTGGAGCGGGTGGACCGCTACAAGCAGATCGCGGGCGAACTGCGGCAGCGCATCGAAAGCGGCGAACTGCGCCCCGGCGACCGGGCGCCGTCCACCCGGGAGATCACCCGCCGGTGGAACGTCGCGATGGCCACCGCCACCAAGGTGCTGGCGGAGCTGCGCGGCCAGGGCCTGGTCCGGGCGGTCCCGGGCGTCGGCACGGTGGTCACGGAGGCCCCCGCCCCGGCCAAGCCCCCGGCCCGGCCGGCCCCCGGCGAGCGGCCGGCCCCCCGTCGGCCCGCCGCCGAGGGCGGCCTGACGACGGATCGGATCGTCGCGGCGGCGGTGGAGATCGCGGACGCCGAGGGACTGGAGGCCCTGTCGATGCGCCGGGTCGCGGCCGAACTGGACGCCGCCGCCATGTCGCTGTACCGGCACGTGCCCGACAAGGACGGCCTGGTGGACCTGATGATGGATCGGGTCTTCAGCGCCGTCTCCTTCTCCCCCGCCGAGACCGCGCTGCCCTGGCGGGCCCGCCTGGAACTCGCCGCCCGCCTGCTGTGGGACCTGTTCCGCGCGCACCCGTGGCTGGCGTCCGCCCTGTCGGTGACCCGCCCCCAACCGGTCGCCAACGCGCTGCCGTTCGGCGAGTGGGTGCTGTCCACCCTGGTCGCCGAGGGCCTGGACGTGCCGACGGTGTTCACCGCGTACCTGACGCTGTTCAACTATGTCCGCGGCACCGCTCTCAACCTGGAGATGGAGGCCGCCGCCGAAGCCGCCACCGGGCAGGACGCGGACGCCTGGATGGCCCAACAGGAGGCGCAGTTCATGGAGCTGGTCGCCAAACACCCGACCTTCCTCCGCCTCACCATGGAGGGCTACGACTTCGACCTCGACCAGCTCTTCGAGTTCGGCCTGCAACACCTGCTGAACGGCTTCGCCGTACTGGTCGACCGGGCCGCCGCTCAGCCCGGCAGCTCGGCCGGATCGTAGGAGACCGGCTCCTCCACCACCTACGCGTACGTGCGGCTCTCCGGCTCGCGGTCCGGCCGCCGGCGTGTGAACCGGGCGGTGAGCCGCACGACCATGCCCTCGGGCGGTCCCGAGGCTGACCGACGTCGAACGCTGCATCAAGGAGCTCAAGCGATGGCGCGGCCTGGCCACCCGCGACGACGAGGCCACGACCATCAAAAGTCGGCCTGGCTCACCGTCACCGGCTCACCGTCACGGGCTTCACCGTCACGGTGATGGTCTCGGGGGTGGCGCTGTTGCCCTGGTACACCGAGTCGCCGCTGTAGACGGCGGTGACGGTGTGGGTGCCGACAGTGCTGAAGGAGGTGACCAGTCCGGCGGCGGCGCACCGGCCGAGGGAGAGGAACAGGCGTCCCGTGCCCAGGGTGGTGTGGGTGGTGGTGTCGGTGAACGTGACGGTGCCGGTGGGCGTGGCCGTACTGGTGGAGCCCGCGCCGGGGCAGACGAGGTCGCCGAGCACGACCGGCCGGTTGGCCCGGGTGCTGCGCGGCGACGCCGTCAGGAGGGTGCTGACCGGCTGGCCCACGGTGTAGGTGACGACCACCTGGCCGTTGTGGTTCGCCGTCCCGACGGTGGACGGGGCGAGGGAGGTTCCGGTGGCGGTCGGGGTGACGAAGCTGCTGCCCCCGCCGCCACCGCCCCCGCCCGCGAAGTACCCGCCGCCCGCCGCCACTGCCCGTCCCGTCGTGCCCCTGCTGACTGTTCCGGGGCCTGGTGCCTGCTCACTGCTGTTCTCCCGATGACGTGCCCGCTGCCCGGGCTGCACGCACAGCGTGACGGCTGGACGGTCCGGGCTTTCCGATTGCTCCGAACGCGGCATGTCACACACCGTCACACCGGGGAGCGGCGTGGGCGGGAGGCGCACCGGCGGGAAGACCTCCGCCTGTCCCGGCGGGGCCCGGGGCCGTATTGTGGGGGCATGTCTTTCGCAGCAGTTCTCTCGCCGCCCGCCCTCTGAGGCGGGTCGCATCGACACCGGCGCGTAGGTAGGCCACGGGCCGCGACGCGCTGATTGGTTGTGCCCCCGCAGACGCGAGACCACGACCATCCGCTCCGTCTGGAGATCCCTTCCGTGTCGAAAACTGCTGTTGTCATCCCTGCTGCCCCCGTGCCGGCGCCGCGCTCCGTGCGCCGCGGCCTCGCCTGTCTGGCATTCGCCGGCGCCGCCTGGGGCACCACCGGGGCCGCCGTGGACATCGTCTACCGGTCCAGCGACTTCGGGCCCATGGCCGTCTCCTTCTGGCGCTTCCTGACCGGCGTGGCCCTGCTGCTCGCGGCGGGCATCTTCCGCCCGGCCCGCAAGGCGCCCGCGGCGCCGCGGCCGAGGGGCCGGCGGGTGCTGCTGTTCACGGGCACCGGCATCGCTCTGGCGGTCTTCCAGAGCGCCTACTTCGCCGCCGTGCAGGACACCGGGCTGGTGGTGGGCACCATCGTCGCGCTCGGGGCGGCGCCGGTGTTCACCGCCGCCGGCGGGCGCCTGTTCCTGGGCGAGCGCGTCGGCGGCGGCGGGCTGCTGGCCATCGGCGGCACGCTGGCCGGCCTGGCGGTCCTGGTGCTGGGTAACCGGGCCGGCGTCGTCCACCCCCTGGGGGTGGGCATGGCGCTGCTGTCCGCCGCCGGCTACGCCGTCTCCACCCTGCTGGGCCGGTGGACCGGGCGGCACGGCGGCGGTGAGGACCCGTACACCCTCACGGTGGGGTCCTTCGCCGTCGGCGCGGCCGTCATGCTGCCGTTCGCCTGGGGCGAGGGCCTGGTGCCGCACACCGCCCACCCGGGTCACGTCGTGCTCCTGATGCTCTACGTCGCCACCGTCACGACGGCGCTGGCCTACCCGCTGTACTTCGCGGGGGCGGGCGCCGTCCGGGCGGCCACGGCGTCGGTGGTGATGCTCATCGAGCCGGTCAGCGCGGCGGTGCTGGCCGTGCTGTTCCTCGGCGAGCGGCTCACCGCGGCGACGGTCGTCGGCACGGTGGTGATGCTGCTGGCCATCGCCGGCCTCGCGCTCGCCGAGTCGCGCCTGGAGGCGAGGGACTGACCGGTCATGAGGTGACCTGAGAGGGGTGTGGTGCGCCGGGTCCGGCCCTGGCGCACCACGCTCAGCCGCACGGCGTCCGGTCGTTGCGGACTACGTACGGGATCTTGAGAACACTGGCAGCCCGTGGCAGGCTCATGCCGCATGATCGATGGATTCGCGAAGGACAACCTGCACGGGAGACTGCGGCGGGACCGCGAGGCGCTGCTCTGGAAACTCGACGGCCTGTCCGAATACGACGCCCGCCGACCTTTGACAGCGACCGGCACCAACCTCCTCGGCCTGGTCAAACACGTGGCCACCATCGAGGCCAGGTACTTCGGCGAGGTCTTCGACCGCCCCTCCCCGGAACCGCTGCCCCGGTGGCAGGACTCCGACGGCAGCGATCTGTGGGCCACCGAGGGCGAGACCCGCGACCAGATCACCGGGTTCTACCGGCGCACCTGGGAACACTCGGACGCGACGATCAACGCGCTTCCCCTCGACGCCCCCGGCCACGTGCCCTGGTGGCCGGAGCCTCATTCCGACACGAACCTGTTCGCCGTCATGGTCCACGTCCTCGGCGAGTCCATCCGGCACGCCGGGCACGCCGACATCCTGCGCGAAGGCCTCGACGGCCGAACCGGGCTGCGCCCCGAACACGAGAAGCGGATCGACGAGGAAGCCCGTGCGGCCTACCGCGCGAAGATCGAGCAGGCCGCCAGGGAGGCCACACCGATCAAGGCCTGACGCCGATCTTCCCCCAACCCCAGCGGAGCCCCCGGCTGAGGTGCTCGCCGACCATGGCCGTTCTCAGCGCCAACCGCTGTACCGATATTCCCCGACACCGATGGTCGCCGCAGGTGGGTCGCCGGGCGGCAAGGTCTTTCACGAGCGCAACACGCGCGTCCGATTCGCCGGCCTCACCAAGGCAGAACGCAGAACACTGACCCGCCTCGGGTTCGTGACCAACGTCGAAGATGCCGAATTCGCGAACAACATCAAGCTGCTGAAGGCGTTCGCGGCACAGAATGGGCACGTGCGCGTCCCCCGGTCGGAAAAGGCCGGCGACCTCAACACCCTTGGAAACTGGTTGAAGCACTGCCAGAGGAAGGCACGGAAGGGCAACCTCAGCGCGACGGAGCACGCTGAACTCACCGCATGCGGGGTCGTCCTCCCACCGCTGCCCGACAACGAGAACCAGACCACCTTCCCGACCCCCGTCCCCAGCTGAACCTCGCTCGCGCGAAGGGGCCCTCCCAGGCATTCACTCAAACGAGTGAGTGCCTGGGAGGGTGGTCGGAGCCAGGTCCGGAGGTCCGGCCGGGGTCAGATCCAGGTGTAGTTCTGGTCCGTGATCGGCTCCAGCTCGAACCGGTGCACCGGGGCGTCGGGCCCGTCGAGCTCGGCGATCTGCCGGCCGATCGGTGGGAACAGCGGCAGGCCGTCCACCTTGCGGTAGTCGTGCCATTCGATGGTGCCGACCTCGTGGCTGCCGTCGGGGAGCTCGTCGAATTCCTGGGTGGCGAGCTGGGCCCGGACCTCGGGGGTGACGTGGAGCCGGTAGATCAGGTGGAACTTGCGGGGCGGCGGGGTCGGACCGGGTCGGCTGATCCGGGCGTCCGCCATCCAGATCAGCTCCGGCTCGGTGGACGCCTGGTCACGCCCGAGGCCGAGTTCTTCTTCGAGCTCGCGGTACACGGCCTCGCGGTAGTCCTCGCCGTCCTGCACGTTGCCGCCGATGGTGGTGTAGTGCACGGATTCGGCCCGGTCCCGTCGCAGCAGCGCGACGTCGTCGCCGCAGAAGACCAGCCCGGTGACGCGGACCTTGATCCTGCTGAACGGCTTGGGCGTCGTCGCTTCGGTGGTGCTCATGGGGTTGGTGCTCCTTGGTGGGGATGGTGTTGTGCTGGAGGTTTCCAGCGGTCCTCCCGGGTCAACACCCGGGAGGAGTCGGTGTGTTGAGGTGTTCTAGCTTGCCCCAGGGAAGCCGTGGGCCGTGCGCGCGTCGGCCTGGGCGATGTGTTCGATCTCGACGCCGGTGAGGGTGAAGCGGCGGAGCCGGCAGCCGGTGGCGCGCATGACCGGGGCGAGGTGGCAGGGGTCCATCTCCTCGATGAGGACGGTGGGCTGCTCGGTCGGTGGGTTCTTGCGGCCGGTGACGGCGAGCGGCAGGCGGCTGTCGGTCCAGGGCAGCGGGGTGATCCGCCAGATCGGTCCGCGGACGGTGGAGAGGCTGGCCTGGCCGAAGCCACGCTCTTCCCGCAGGGTCATCGGTTCGCCGTCGGTGGCGGCCAGGCCCCGGAAGAGGTGGAGGGCGCGTCCCTGGTTGACGATCTGGCCGGTGTCGATGGTGAAGTCCCGGGAGAAGAACGCGGAGGCCGGGTAGCCGGCGGTCAGGAGCGCGCGGGCGTGGACGCCGACCATCGGGATGACCCGTTCGCGCAGGTGGGCGGCGGCCGCCTTGTCGACGGGGTCGAGGGTTTGGGCCTTGGTACGCAGGGCGGACAGCACGGCGTCGATATCGCTGGCGGTGGCGTTCGGGAACGCCTGGCGCCGGGCCAGGCCGCGGGCGGCCTTGTGGTCGAGCAGGGTGTTCAGGAAGTGGCGGGTGGCGTCGGTGTAGCCGGCCGCCTTCCGGGTCTCGGTGGCCGGGTAGATGTTCAGGGCGGTGAAGCGGCCGTCGGGGTGGAAGTCGGGGTCGGCGCTGTAGTAGTCGCCGTCGGCGTTGGTGAAGCGGTGCAGGCTCACGGGGGTGGCCTGGTGCTGCACGGCCAGGACCCCGGAGAGGGCGTCGTGGACGGTGGCGCTGTTCAGCTGGGCGGCGTCGGCGGTGATGTGGAGGTAGGGCCGGCCGGGGGTGGACAGGACGGGCTGGTTGCGTTCGTCCAGGCACTCGATGGCGGTGATCGGCAGCGGGCTCGGGTCGGGCTGGGTGGAGATCAGCAGGTGCGGGCCGACCTTCAGGACGTGGTGGCCGTCGATGTGGGTGTCGGTCAGCTCGGCGATGCCGACCAGCGGCGCGAAGCGCAGCTCGACGGCGGCGGTGGCGGCGCCGTGGCCGAGGCGGTCGAGCAGTGGCTGGTAGATCCGCAGGGTGTGGGCGAGGCCGGCGGTGTACTGGTCGCGGGAGGTGCCGGGGGCCTTGCCGATGTAGCCGGTGGCGTACGGGGTGAGGGAGAAGCGGATGCCGTCGAAGACCTCGCCGAGGTCGGCGACGATGCGGCGGTGCATCTCGCTCAGGCGGGCGTTCTGGGCGGAGAACCCGACTGAGGACATGCGGATCTTCACCCCCAGGACGTCGCGGGCGAGCTCGGCGTAGGTGTCGAGGTAGGGGTAGGAGCTGATGTCGTTGTCCAAGTAGGGGAAGACGACGCCGGGGCGGTGGATGCGGCCCTGGGCGACCCGGACGCCGCGGGCGGCGGCCTCGTCGGCGAGCGCGGTCATCAGCTGGGTGAGGCCGCGCGGGGTGAAGCGCCACAGGTCGCTGCCGGCGGCCTGGCTGCACATCGCGCACTTGTTGACGCAGCCGACCTCGGCGGCGAGGTATTGCAGGCGGGTGAGCGCGTCGTCGGGCACGGCGGCGAGCTGGGCGCGCAGGCTGGGCATCGTTGCGGTGGTCACGGGGCGGTTCCTTCCTGGTGGTCGGCGGGGACGAGGTGCTGGTCGAAGGCGGCCAGGAGTTCGCGGCCGGCCTTCGAGAGGGTGTGCGGGCTGGCGAAGGGGGCGTCGGCGGCCGCGGTGATGCCTTCGGCGGTGCCGAGTTCGGCGCCCGGCTCGCAGATGGTTCCGGGGGCGGGGAGGCTGGCGAGCAAGACCTCGCCGGGCCCGGCGTCGGCCGGGTGCGCACCGGGGCGGACCCACCGCAGGTGGCCTTCGTGGATGCGGTAGACGCCGGGCAGAGCGAGGTGGGGGTCGAGGTGGACGGGCACCTCGCCGCGGTGGCGGAGTTTGAGGTAGTAGGGCCCGGGTGCGGGTCCGGCGGCGAGGTCGACGGTGGCCGCGTTGAAGTCGTCGGGCTCCGGCAGCCAGGTGACCGGGTGGTTGAGCATCGTGGTCAGGTGAGCGGCCAGGAAGGGCGGCAGGCCGCGCAGCTGCTGGTTGACCGCCGAGACCTCGGTCGTGCCCTGGTTGCGGCAGTTGATCTCGTTGAGGAACACCTTGCCGTCGGGGGTCAGCATGGCGTCGAGGCCGAACAGGCCCTTCATCCGGTGCTTGTCCCAAGCCCAGGTGGCGATCCGCACGGCCGCGTCGACCAGGCGGGCGGCGGCGTCCTCGGGCCAAGGCAGGCACCAGGTGTTCCCGCCGCTCTTTCCCTCCGCGACTCCGGCCTCGGACACCCTGACGGCCTTGTGGGAGGGCCGGTCGACGTAGACCCGCAGGCAGCCGGCGTGGTCCGGGACGGACAGCACGGTGGTGTTCGAGGACCAGCCGGTCACGAACGCGGTGACCCGGTAGGGCCCGGCCATCTCGGCCGCCCGCGCGAGGTCGGTCTCGTCGTTGACGAACACGGTGCCCCGTCCGCCGGAGTCCGCGCCGCACTGCACCACCACCCTCTCCGAGCGCACGAGGCGGCGGAGCTCGCGCAGGCCCGGCAGCGGGCCGTCGACCCGGGCTCCGGTCAAGTGCAGGCCGGCCGGGACGCCGGAGTGGTCGAGGATGCTGCCGAAGTTCGCCTTGTCCTCGACCTCGGCCCGCAGGCTCGCGTCGACGGCGGCCACCGTGCCACGCGGCCCGGCCCACCTCCGCAGCCGGTCAGTGGCGTACCAGGCCGCGACGACCGGCCGCCCGTGGCGCCGGACGGCCGCCTGGGCTGCGCGGTCGAGGGCGGCCATCCAGGACCGACGCTGGGCGACACCGCGAAGCGAGGTCCGGCCCTCCAGCGTCAGCGCCTCGAACGGCGACGCGGGCACCCATGGCTCGTAGCAGCCGATGGCCAGTGCCGGGCGGGCGGTGGCGATCGGCACCGGCCCGGCGTAGGAGGTGCGGCCGCTGCTGGCGAACCGCTCGGCGGCCACCAACGGCCTCCCGCCGAGGGCCGCCGCCAGCTCGTGCTCGGCGGCCTGCCACAGACCGGTGTCGCGTGCGGGCATGAGGAAGGTCATGCGCTCCACCTGGATTCGGACTCGGAGGTCGGCAGGGTGGGCAGACCGGCGGCGGCGAGCACCTGGTCGGCGATCTCCTCAGGCGTGTGCTCGGCCGTGTCGAAGATCAGGAGGTTGCGGTGGCGGCGGCCGACGAAGTTCAGCAGGCTCGCGTTGAAGCGGGCCGCGAAGGGCTCGTCCTCGACGCTGCGGCGGTCGGCGGCATCCACGTCCGCGCGCAGCACCATCCGCTCGCGCCGCACCTGCGCACTGGCGTGCAGGTACACGGCCACGTCGAACGTCGCGAACGCCTGGCTGGCCCACAGCGCGAGGGCGGCCGTGAGGTAGGGGCCGCCCGCCAGGCCGAAGGCAATCGTGCGGTCCGCGTAGCCGTCCTGGATGATCACGGCGTCGGCCGGCCGGGGCGGGTCGACACGGACGAGGAGTCCATCCAGGGCGTACCCGCCGACCAGGAACGCCGCCGTGATGGCACTGCTCTGGGCCTGCCTGACCAGGGGGAGCTTCTTCAGCAGCGGCTCGACGGGGTGGTGCTCGGCGAGCATCCCGCGGTGCCGCACCGCGGCGACTCCCCGGGCTTCGAGGGTCTTGATCAAAGTGGCGACCAGAGTGGTCTTGCCCGACATGTCCAGTCCGTCAACGAGGATGCGCACGGTGTGTCTCCTGAACCTCGATGGGGTAGGGCCCGGTCCGCCGGACACGGGCCGGTGCCCGTGCGCGGCTCGGGGAGGGGAAGGAACGTCCTCGCCAGCCGCGATCGGCCGGCAGTGTGCTTGAGGCGACGCCGCGGGCGTCTTGTCGAGCCCGGCCGGCGTGAGAACCAGCAGACACCCGCCGCGCCGCACAGGGCAGGGCTCACAACGGGGGCTCACAATCACGAAACCCCGCACACACAAAGCGAGTTGGGCTAGGCTCGCCCTCCCGGGTGTGCGGCCGACGCGGAGCCCATGCCGCCCCGGTTCCACAAGTCCGATCCGGACACCCAAGGGGTCACCACCATGGCGCAACGCCGTGCCAAGGAGCCGAACCACCGCCTCGCCCGCCTCATCGAGCAGAGCGAAGCCAGCAACGCCGCCCTCGCCCACCGCGTCAACGAGCTCCTCGCTCTCGCCGGCGTCGACCGCGCGTACACCCACACCTCGATCCGCAACTGGACGGCCCGCGCGATGGTGCCGGACCCGCCCGCACCCGCGTTCCTCGCCACCGCACTGGGCGAACGGCTGGGCCGGAAGGTGTCACTCGAAGAGATGGGGATGGCCAAAAGTTCCGCGGCCACCGCCGAAACCGGCTTGAGTTTCCACCGAGACCCCGATCAGGCCCTCACCCTCGCGGCCGAGTATTGGAGCACCGTGGACCGCCGCCGCTTCCTCCAGAGCAGCCCCTTCGCCCTCACCGCCTACACCACCCCGGTCACCCGGTGGCTGGCCGTCCCCACAGACCCGCCCCTTGCCCGCGTCGCCGGACACCGCGTCGGCCACGTCGGCCGCGCAGACCTGGACGACCTGTGGAGCGCCGCCGAAGACGCCCGCCGCTGGGACTCCAAGTACGGCGGCGGCAACTGGCGCGCCTCGCAGGTCACCGACTGCCTCAACCAGCGTGCCGCCCCGCTGCTGCGCGGCACCTTCACCGAGAAGATCGGCACCGAGCTCTTCGCCGCCACCGCCGAACTCGCCCGCGTCGCCGCCTGGCACGACGTCGACATGGGCAACCACGGCAGCGCCCAGGCCCACTTCGTCCAGGCCCTCCGCCTCGCCCGCGCCTCCGGCGACCTCGCCGTCGGGTCCTACGTCCTGGCCACCATGAGCCTGCACACCTTCCTGCGAGGCTTCCCGAACGAGGCCATCGACATGGCCGAAGGTGCCTACGAGCGCGCCAAACACGACGCACCCGCCCGCGTCCTCGCCTTCGCCAAGCTCGCCGAGGCCCGCGCCCACGGCCTCGCCGGCGACGCCCCGGCAGCGGCAGCCGCACTCAGCCGCTGCGAACAGCTCGTCACCGCCGCCGACACCGACCCCCGCGACCCCGACTGGCTCTCCTACCTCACCCACGCCCGCGTCGCCACCGACGCCGCCGAGATCTACCGGGACCTCGGACGCCCCGCCGAAGTCCTGCGCTGGAACGAGCAGGCCGCCACCATGCCCGCCGGCGTCTTCAGCCGTGCCGTCGGAATCCGGCAGACCGTCATCGCCACCGCCCACCTCCAGCAGCGCAACCTCGAACCCGGTCTCGAAGCCGGCGAACAGGCCCTGACCATCCTCAGCACGGTTCACTCCACCCGCAGCCGCACCTACCTGCGCACCCTCATCACCAACCTCGCCCCCTGGCGAACCGAACCCGCCGTCGCCGACTTCCTCCACCGCGCCGACCAAGTCCTCACCCGTTGAGGGCCGACCGCCGCGAGCGCGGCGGTGCGCCACGGGCGGAGGAGGCCATGGCCCTCGATGGGCCATGCGCCCGGGAGGCCTGCGGCAGGAACTCACCGGTCAGACAGCAGCTCGCTGAGCGTGGACTTGGCGAGGCTCAGTTCCTCACGGACAGCAGCCTGAGACCCATGGTGGTTGACGAGGAGCTGGGCCGCGATGCCCCGTTGGGCTCGTACATCCGGTCCGACGGTGGAGCGCGGCAGTTCGGTGATGGTGGCGGCCGCCTGGACTCCGGCAAGGGAGTGCACGGTGCGCGCCTCCGTCGGCAGGGCGAGCGAGGCGACCATCCGTAGGGCGTGTCGGGCAGCGAGCAGCACCGGCGGAAGGTTGTCCTCCCGAAGGTGCGGCTGCTGGTAGACGATCCGGGCGGCATCCAGCTCGCTGGCAGTGTCGATGTGCAGGTAGTGCCCGCTGCGGGTCACCAGCAACCGCCGGCCGCCCGCGGTGGGGAGCGCGAGCCGCTGCCCCATGAGGACCAGCGTCACCGAGATCCGTGCGCGCCAGAGCACGCAGGACCCGTGGGAACTCGTCCGGGTCCTGCCCGGCAGCGAGCAGGACACCGCGCTGCTCGGACTGATGCTCTCCGCGCTCGACTCGCCGACGATCCTCGACCTCGTCGCCCCCGGCTCCCGGCGCAAGGTGGACGTCCACCCCGACCCATGCCCGCTGTGCCACCACCGAGCCCAGCCCGGCCCGCGCGCGTACGGGTTCTGGAACACCGATGCGCAGCTGGCTGCGGAGTACGAGCAGGGATGGCGCGACGTCGATCGACGCAGCGTGATCGAGCTGCCCAACCCCGCGGCCGCCGACGCTTGGATGCACGACATCGCCGAGCGGTTCGTCCGCCGCGGCGGCGGCTTCCGGCGAGCCGAGCTCACGGTCTTCCAGGTGCCGGCCACGCACGACCGCCCCGCACGGTACGACCTGCTGATCGCCGCAGCTGACTCCGAGCTGTGGCTGTGGCACCGGCGCCCCACCAGCCGCACTGACCTGCGGACCCCAGATCGGGTGCTGCGCCTGGCCGCTGACGGTTCGGTTGTCACTCTCACCGGCGAAGAAGCGGCGGGGCATCGGCCGGTGGTGAAGCTGCCCAAGCACGAGTCGCCGTCCAAGGTGGTGGAGGGCGTCGGCGGTCGGGAGTTGGGCTGGTTCGACGACGGCGGAGCGGGGCTCCTGGTGTCGGTGCTCGACCCAGCCAGTTCCGCCGCGGCGATCAGGGTCCTTGCCGGTGGTGAGGAGGAGTTGGGGAACGGAGTGCGGGGCCTGAGGGTGTTCGGGCGCTATGTCGGTGACCGGCCACCCCTCACCCGCGTCGCCGACCTCGCCCCCGACTTCGTTGACCTGGTTCCCACGATCCCGCGCCGCAAGCGCGGGTGAGCTGGTCGCGCCCGGCTCCTACGGTCCGTCTCGAACGCGGTGCTGTTGTCCATGAGGGCAGCACCGCATCCACCACCCACGACGTCCTGGTACCGCGGGCCGTGGGGTCGGACCGGCTAGGTCAGGACTCTTGAAGGAGGTCCTCAACGACCCGGATGAAGCCTGCGGTGTCGCGATCGTCGATCCAGCGGGCGTACGCGAAGTACTTGTCGGCCTGCTCAGCGAACTCGCGGGTCTCGGCAAGGTGGTGAAGTCCGGGTTCGATCATGTTGCTGACAATCACGATGGTGTCGGCTTGCTCGGTACCGAGAAGGGACGGGTTGAGCTTCCCATCATCTGGAGGGCGTTGAGGGCCCGGTTGGGGGCACCGAACATAGCCTCGACGATGACGGACTTGCCCCCCTTGGTGACGATCAGGTCTGCCCGGCTCAAGCCCGGACCGAGCTGCGCGTCGGTTGCCACGGCGTCTTCGCCGAAGTGTCCGACGAGGCGGTCCCGGATCACGTTGAAGTAGGCGCGCTCGGAGTTGATCGCGATGTCGAGGATGTTCCGGATGCGGGGGCGTTCTTCGACTGCTGCGGTGACGATCTCGACCCGCTCGGTGTCGTCCTTCGCTGAGGCAAGGTCACGGCGGACCTGTTCGACTGTCCAGTCGATCTTGCCTTCGGTGAGGCCGATGGAGGTGATGCGACGGCCCATGACGGCGAGTACCAGCAGAATACTGCCGATGGTGATGAGGGCGGTGGGGCCGACTTCGACCTCGGTTTTGAACACCGCGGTGGCGCCGGCGCCGGCCATGGCGGTTCCGGCTATGCCAAGGATTGTCCGGGCGGTCGGGGAGAGCTTGCCTTCGGAGGCCCGGGCCTCTGCGTGCGCGGCCCGGCGGGCGCTTCAGCGTGCCCGCCAGTCAGGGGCGTCGGTCGTCATGGCGTGCAGCGTACGGGATGCCGGTACGACTTCCGGCGGGCCTACCCGAGGAAGGGGTTGGGGCTGGCGGCGAGGCCGTCGGCGAGGTGGGGGACGTGGGGGAGGAGGTCGGTGTGGGGAGGCCCCGTGGGCCCCCGGCGGTGGGCCGGGGGGCCTGCTGTTTGTCCTACGGGGCGGGCAGGACGTTGTCCTTGTAGTCCTTGGCGGGGTCGTGGGGGTCGGTGGTGAGGTTGCCGGGTGGGGTGAACTCGCAGGCGATGTAGGTGTCGAACCAGCGGAAGCCGTCGTGGTCGGGGGTCTGGTCGCGCGGGCCGCCGACGCGGGCGCAGCCGACGGTGGTGGTGGACTTCCAGACGAGCTGGGTGAAGTTGCCGGCGGTTTCCTTGAAGCCGGGGTCGGCGAAGTCGTAGTTCCTGATCTCGCGGTACCAGGCGTCGACGGCGGCTTGGCAGGTGCGGGGGGTGTAGGCGGCGTCGGTGTCGCGGGTGGCGTAGGAGGTCCAGCCGAGGATTTCGCCGTAGCCGTCGGCGAGGCCGTTGTGGTGGAAGCCGTTGGGCTGGGAGACCTTCTGGGCCCGGGTCTTGGCGTAGTCCACGGTCTTGGGGTCGGTGGTGAGCGGGGGTGCCTGGTGCTTGGCGCGGTAGGCGTTGATGGTGGTGAGGCAGTCGCTTTGGAACGCGGTGTCGCTCTGGTCGGTGTACGCGCCCTGGGGCGGGGCGGCGGCTGTCGTCGTCATGAGGGCGAGGGCGGCCGCCGCCGCGGCCAGGGCGGTCCTGCGGATCGGAGGTGTCGTCACGGGACGCTCCTTCTGGGGCTGGTTGTGCCGACCTGCTCAACGCGGTCCGCGGCGCCAGGGCACGCGGCAACTTCGCCCGTCGGGCCTTGGGAGTGCCCCGGAAGAGGGTTGTTTTAGACAACGGACGAAGAAGCCACCCTCTCAGTCGCAGGGTGGCTGATGTGCGTGGGGAAGGCGAAGGCGAGGGGCGCGCGCGATTCTCCTGGGTGGGTGGTGTACTCGGCGGTTGTCTAAAACAACCCTTCAGAGAGAGGAGCGGACCCCTTTTGCCGGTGTCGGATCCGCTAGGCCGTCGCCCGCCGCACCCGGTAGTCCCAGCGCGTGAGGGCCTGGACGACCCTCGCGGCGCCGATCGGGTTGGCACTGTGGACGAAGACCGTTCCGATGCGAAAGGGCTCCCCGCCGAAGGCCGCCTCCTCCAGAAGGGCCACCACGGGAAGGATGTCGTCATCGCCGCCGAGATCGTGGTCGAGCCACAGCTCGTCGATGTAAGCGCCGCGGTGCTCCTCCAGCAGCCGGACGCCGTCCCCGCTGGTCCGGGCGATCCGCGTGGCCCTGGGCAGCGGCCGCAGGTCGTCGATGCCGAGGATGACGGGCGTCGGCGGGGAAGGGGCCTCGTTCACCGGATCATCATCGCAGCACAACCGGACCCGAAATGACGACAGGAGATGTCGGGATTCGACGGGACAGTAGGGACGCCGACGCAACGACGGACAGGACAAGGACCCCCGTGCACGAGACACCCGACGAGCTCCACCGCCTCCAGGACCTCCTGGACACCTCGCTCTCCCGCTCCACCGCCCACCTGCGCTCCATCATCAGCGGCGAGCGCACCCTCACCGCCGGACAGCTCACCCGCGTCCTCACCGGCATGTGCACCCTCGCGCTGGCCACCGTCACGGCCAAGGGCGAACCGCGGATCAGCGGCGCGGACGGGCACTTCCTCCACGGCACGTGGCACTTCGGCACCGCGCGCACCGCCGCCAAGGCCCGCCACCTCGCCGCCCGGCCCGCCATCAGCGCCGCCCACCTGCGCGGCGAGGACCTCGGCGTCTTCACCCACGGCGCCGTCGAGGTCCTCAACCCCGCGGACGGCGAGCCCGCCGCCGACTGGCCCGAGCTGCTCGCGTACTTCCAGGACTTCTACGGCGCCGACGCCTTCGACTGGGACCACGACGTGGTCTACTACCGGCTGCACCCGCACTGGATGACCGCCTACGCCGCCGACCCCGCCTCCCTCGACCCGGCACCCTCCGACCACCGCGGCTGAAGAAGGCCCGGCCAAGGCGCGGACACCAGGGAGCCCGCCCTTGTCCGACGGGGTGCGGGCCCCAAACGCCCGCACCCCGTCGGCGGGTCAGGCGGGCTGGCCGGTGGGCATGATCGTGATCTGCTGCAGGTTCACGCGCGGCGGCAGCGAGGCGGTGAACACGATGGACTCGGCGATGTCCTCCGAGTGGAGCATGATGTCGTGGATCCCGGCCGTCCACTCCTGCACGCCCCGGTCGGTGACGTGGTCGTGCAGCTCGCTGTGCGTCATCCCCGGCTCGATCGCCGACACGCGCACGTGCTTCTCACCCAGCTCGGCGCGCAGGTGGCGGGAGAGCTGCGTGACGTAGGCCTTGGTGGCCGAGTAGACGGCGAAGTTCGGGAAGATGTTCTTCGCCGCGATCGAGGACAGGTTGACCAGGTCGGCGACGCCGCGCGCGGCTCCCGCCGCGACCAGCTGCGGAACGAACGCGCCGATGACGTTCATCAGGCCGGTGACGTTCAGGTCGATCTGACGCTGCCACTGGTCGGTGCGCAGCTCCTCGACGGGGGCCGGGAGCATCACCCCGGCGTTGTTGACGAGCAGGTCGACGGTGCCGAGCTCCCGCTCGACCCGATCGGCCGCCGCCCGTACGGCCTCGGCGTCGGTGACGTCGACGGCCAGGGCGATCGCGGTGCCGCCGGCCCGCCGGATCTCGGCGGCCAGCGCCTCCAGGCGGTCGGCGCGGCGGGCCAGCAGGGCCACCTCGGCGCCGCGCGCGGCCAGCCGCCGGGCGGTGGCCTCGCCGATGCCGCTGGAGGCTCCGGTGACCACGGCGATACGGCCGGCGAGGGTGGTGTCGGTGACCAGTTCGGGCATGGGGTGGTGCTCCTTCATCGCTGTCGGCTGCGGCCGTTTCCCGCCGCCTCATCCAGGAGACCAGCCGCACGGGCGCTCGTGGCGGCCGTGGCTGGCCCGCTCCCGCCTGGTACCGCCAGTACCAGGTTTGCGGGCCCGCGCCCTCACCCACGATCCGCACAATGGACGTACGGAACGGATCACGGAGGCCGTATGAAGCAGACCGCGGAGCTCGGCGCGTTCCTGCGCTCCCGCCGCGCCCGGCTGCGGCCCGACGACGTCGGGCTCGCACCGGATGCCCGCGCCCGGCGGGTGGCCGGGCTGCGCCGTGAGGAGCTGGCCCGGCTCGCCGGCATCAGCACCGACTACTACATCCGCCTCGAACAGGGCCGCAACGGCAACGTGTCCGAGGAGATCCTGCACGCCCTCGCCGAGGCCCTGCGCCTGGACCGGACCGAGCGCGCCCACATGATGAACCTGGCCGCGGCCGGTACCGGTGCGCGCCGCCGCGCCCCGGAGCGCCCGCAGCGGGTCCGCCCCGGCCTCCACGAGGTACTGGACGTCCTGGACCACGTACCCGCGTTCATCCTGGGCCGGCGCACCGACGTCCTCGCCGCCAACCGGCTCGCCCGCACCGTGCTCACCGACTTCGAGGCACTTCCGGCGAGCCGGCGCAACTACGCCCGCTACCTGCTTCTCGACCCCGCCGCACGGGAGAGCTGCCTGGACTGGGAGCGCACGGCGGCGGAGACCGTGGCCATGCTGCGCCTCGACGCCGGCCGCCACCCCCAGGACCGGCAGCTGACGGCCCTGATCGGCGAACTGTCCGTACACAGCCCGCAGTTCCCCCGCTGGTGGTCCGACCACCAGGTCCAGGAGCGCAGCCACGGCATCAAGCGCTACCGCCACCCCCTCGTCGGCGACATCACCTTCCGCTACGAATGCCTCTCCCCGCCGGACGACCCCGACCAGACCCTGTGCATCTACACCGCGGGCCCCGAACCCTCCGACCGGGAGAACCTGGCACTGCTCGGCAGCTGGACAGAGCGGGACACCACGCCCACAGCCGGCCCCTCACCCGCTACCGAGCGCGGATCCACACCCCGCCGGCCGTAACGCCCCTCCCGGGCTCCGCTCCCGCAGCCGCGGTCAAGCGCGATGCCGCCGGGCGTGACCGGTGCGGAGCCGCCGGGCGACGGCACTCGCCGCCGTGTCAGGCGGCCGGGCGGGCGCCGTCGCCGAGGCCCGAGCGGGCGCGGCGGACGTCCCGGGCGGCCAAGGCGATCATGACGGCGGGGATCAGAACGTCGTTGGCGAGGATGCCACCCGTGTTTCCGGCGGCGTGGTCGCCGTGGGCGAACCACTGGTGGACGTGGCCGATCGCGGCCCCCCACAGGAACGCGGCGGCCGCCAGCCCACTCGTGAGGCGCTCGCGGGGCGACGCCCACGCGCCGCGGAAGCCCAGTACGGCGAGGCCGAGGTTGGCGAAGGCCAGCTCGAACTGGAACGGCGAGGTGGCGAATCCGATGGTGTCGGCCATGCCCTTGGGGAGCGCCAGGAACGAGATGGTGATCCACAGGCTTCCGACGCCGAGGGCGCCGACTGCCCACCAGCGCTGCCAGATCTCCGCCGCCGACCGGCCCGGGCCGCGGCGACGGCAGCTCAGCAGCGCCCCGAGGGCGGGCACCAGCATGAACAGGAGCGGAAACGTGGTTCGAACGGCATAGGGAAGATTGCCCATGGGATCGAGTGTTGCATGGTTAATATTAACACTGCAAGTATCCGGTAGGATGAGCTCATGGACGAAGGACTGGCAGAGCTGCTGTACCGCGTGGTCATGCTGATGGGCGACGCGGCACGGCGCCGCTCCGACCCGGACCAGCGCCTCTCCCACAGCCAGCTGCGACTGCTGGGCACCCTTGAGGAGATCCAACCCGCCACCCAGCACCAGCTCGCCGAGGCCCTGGCCCTGTCCGACCCGGCCGTCAGCCGCTCCCTGCGCCCACTGGAGGCGCAGGGGTACGTGACGATCAGCGTCGACCCCGCCCACCGGCGCCGGCGCCTGGTCGCCCTCACCCCGTCGGGCCAGGCCGCCTTCCTGGCCGAGGGCAAACCCCTGGAGGAAGAACTGCGCACCGCCCTCCTCCAGGCGGGCTTCCCCTACGACCGCTACCTCGCGGACACCCACCGGCTCGCCGCGCTGCTGACACCCACCCAGCCACGGCGCGCCGCAGCGGCCCGGCAGCCGAACGCCGGCGCCGGTGCGACGGGGGCCGAAGAGCCGCACTGAACCGTCATCGCCCCTCTTGCCCGTACCTTGGCTGGACCCCCGAAGGGAGCGGACATGCGCGCGAGCCGGGCCATCGCCCTGCTACTCCTCCTCCAGAGCCGGCGCACGATGACCGCCGCCCGGCTCGCCGCCGAACTGGAGGTCTCCGAGCGCACCGTGCAGCGGGACGTCGCCGCGCTCGCCGAGGCCGGGGTGCCGGTGTACACCGAGCGCGGCCGCGGCGGGGGCTACCGGCTCGTCGACGGCTACCGCACCCGCCTCACCGGCCTCGAACGCGCCGAAGCCGAAGTGCTGCACCTGGCCGGGCTCCCCGGCCCGCTGCGCGACATGGGCCTGACCGGCCCCGCCCTCGCCGCCCGGCTGAAGGTCGCCGCCGCCCTGAGCGACGGCGACCTGGGCGACGCCCCCGCGGCCGCCGCCCGGCGCTTCCACCTCGACGCACCGGCCTGGTTCCGCGAGGCCCGGACCCCGCCCCTGCTTGCCGAGGTGTCGCGCGCCGTCTGGCAGGAGCGCGTCCTGCACGCCCGCTACGCGGCGCGCGGCGGCACCCGGCAGCAGCGCCTGGAACCGTACGGCCTGGTCCTCAAGGCCGGGCAGTGGTACCTCGCGGCGCGCGGCGCCTCGGGGCAGGTCCGCTCGTACCGGGTGGAGCGCTTCGAGAGCGCCGAGGCCGGCGAGGAACGCTTCGAGCGCGACCCGCAGTTCGACCTCGCCGCCTACTGGGCCGCGGCCGCGCGCGAGTTCACCCGCGCCCTGCTGCGGGAGCGGGCCCTGGTGCGCCTGAGCCCGTTCGCCGTCGAGCACCTCGCCGCGCTGCTGGAACCGACCGCCGCCGCCGACGCCCTCGCCACCGCCGGCCCCGCGGACACCGACGGCTGGGTCACCGTGACCCTGCCGGTCGAGAACTGGGACATCGGCTACCTCGAACTCCTGCGCCTCGGCCCGGAGGCCGAAGTCCTCCAGCCTCCCCACCTGCGCGCCCGCCTCGCCGAGGCGGCCCGCCGCGCCGCCGCCCTCTACGACCCGCCCGGCGACCCGGCGCCGTAGGCGTCCGACGCCCCGCGCGGCTCCCGTACGTGCTGGGCGTCCTCGACGACCACGACGGCTGGCGGCGCCCGGAGATGGCGGTCACCGACACCGCCTCGTCCTCCGACATCGTGTTCGACCCGCTCACCCTGGCCGGGTTCGCATACGCGCCACAGCCGGCCGACCTGCCCGACCAGAAGCGGTGGCGCAGTGACCGCGCCGCCGACTACGGCGCCCTCCAGGGCGCAGCCCGCGACCGGCTCTCGCCGAGGGCTGCGACGTCCGTGACCAGGACGTCGCCCGGCTCTCGCCGTCCGTCCGCCACCACGTCACTCCTCACGCCCGTGACTCGATCTCGACGGCCGCGTGTTCGGTGCGGTTTCCGGGGCAAAGGGCCGGGCAGCGTCGGGTGGCGGCATGTGCCTCGAATATCCGACGTTGGGAGTGAAGGTGACCGTTCGTCCGCACTATTCCGAACTTCGGCCGGACGCGGGGACCTATCTGGTCCGCTGCGCGAGGTCGGGCCTGTACATGACGGCGCAGGGCACGGCCCCGGGGTCTCCGGTGGCGCAGGAGGCGCTGCTGCGGGGCCAGGCGCTGGAGCGGCAGCTGTGGAACATCACGCACGCGCCCTACGAGCGAGGCGTCATGACCCGGCACAAGCTGGAGAACCGGGCCAGCCGTCAGCTGCTGCACGTGCGCGGGGACAGCAAGGGCCTGTCCGCCGTTGCCGAGGTCTACAACGGCAGTACGGAGGCGGTGGAATGGCTCTTGTGGCACGAAGGCGCGAACCTGTGCTCGATCCGCCATGTCCTGGAGTCGCAGCTGGTGCTGACGGTCGAGGGGCGCTCCATGAGCGCGGGTGCGGGGGTCGTGCAGTGGAAGGACGCGCAGGAGTGGGTCAACCGGGGGTGGCAGCGGTGGATCCTCGAAGAGGTCGCCTTGGGTGAGAACCCCAACGACACCCCGTTCGAGCAGCTGCGGGATGCGGCCTACACGATCGCCGGGGGCAGGGTCGATCAGGACACCGACAAGGGGGTGGCCGGCACGGGCGCCGTCGGCAAGGTGCGCGACGGGCTGTTCCAGGTGGCGGGCGGCAGGGTGGAGGGCCGGGGGCGCAAGGTCTTCGACCAGCCCGGAACCTACGCGGTGACCGTGCCCGACGGGGTGAGTCGGGTGACGGTCTCGGCCTGGGGCGGCGGCCAGGGCGGCGGCAGCGGTGCGGGCGGCGGCGCCGGTGGCGGGGGCGGCGGGGGCGCCACGGTGGCAGTGAATGAGCACGGCACACCGGACGCCTCTCCGTACGTGGGGGGTGGCGACGGTGCGGCCGGCCTGTCCGGCGGGGGCGGTGCGGGGGGCGCCAGCGGCAGCCACCTGCGGTGCTCGTTCGCCGTGACGCCCGGGGAAGTCCTGGGCATCACGGTGGGCGCCGGCGGCGCGGGCGGTCCCGCCGCCCAAGGCGCCGGCCCGGCCGGTGGCGGCGGAGCGGAGCGGGGAGGAAGTTCCGGTGATGCCGGCAAGCCGGGCAACCCCGGACAGCCCGGGGACGCCACGGTGATCGCCACCTCCTGCCGGCCTGAAGACAAGCGGGTTCTCGTCACCGTCGGCGGCGGGGCGAGCGAAGGCGCGCAGGTCGCGCCCGGTGGAGCGGGCGGTGGAGGCGGAGGCGGCGGAAAGGGAAAGCTGTCCCGCGGCAGCGATGCCTCCGCCTCGGAGTCGGACAGTCCCGGCGCCACCTGCGGCAAGCCGGTGCAGAACGCTTCCGCCGGCGGCGCTGACGACGTCCACACCGACGCTCCCGTGTTGGGCCGGGGCGGCGAGCCGGCCAAGCTCAAGGAGCACCAGGAAGAGCAGAAGCCGCAGGATGCTGACGACGAGCGGGAGAAGTGGCACATGCCCGGCCAGACCCGGACCGTGACCGTGTGGCGGCACGAACCCGGGGGGGCGGGTCCGGCGGAACGGCGGCCACCGACTCCCGGATCGGGCAGCACCCCGCGTACGGGGCCGGAGGCGCCGGCGGCAAGGGCGGCACCGGAGGAAGCCCCGGCCAAGGAGGCAGTGCAGGGAACTGGACGCATTACGAAGGGTATGCGGGCTTCACCGGCGGGCCCGGCGGCGACAGCCAGCCCGGCCAGCCGGGCCGGCCCGGTGCGCTCACCCTTGAGTGGTAGCGACTCCGCCACGCCGTAGGAATACGGCGAGCGGCCGCCCCCGCTCGGAACCGACCATCGACGTCGGCCGCCGGCTCGGCGTAGGCCCCGCCCCGCGCACCCGGCCGTAGCCGGACCCCTGGGGTGGTCGAAGCCGCGGTGCTGCGGCTTCGACCACCCCCTCGCGTTGTCAGCGTCGGCTGTTGCCGGGCGCGAGCAGGCGGGTGACGGGGCGGCGGCGGGTGACGTCCACCGGCTTGGCGCTCAGGCCCGGCGCTGCCTGCCGTCCTGCTCTGCCGCTGTCACCCGATCCGGTGGCCTCCTGGACGTGCCCGACCCGCCACCGGGCACTGGCCGACAGGCGATCGCGGAACAGTCGCCCGCGCCGGGCCGGGCGGGGTGCGCTCAGGCGACCAGCTCAGGCGACCAGTTCGGGCCCCTGCTCACGGCCCCCGGCGGCAGCGGTCGGCCGAGGGCGAGGAGGGCCTCGGGCGGGACTCCGTACGTCAGGACCCGGTCGGCGTCCCGGGTGTGCTGGACCGTCGCGTCCAGGACGCCGGAGAAGCGGGTGCGGGTGCAGGTGCGCCACTGGACGGCCGCGACCCAGCCCGTGGCCATGGCGATCCCCGCGTAGCCGCGGGCGCGGCCGTCGGGCCAGGTCGGGTCGAGGGCGCGGCCGCGGCTGTCGGCGCACCAGGCGTGGCGGGAGACCGTGCCGTCCTCCTCGATCACATACCCCTCGGTGTACGCCAGGCCGGGCGAGCGGCGGGCGATGCGCCACGCGTTGGGGAACCCGGCGCCGCCGTTGCCGCGCCGGGGCATCCCGACCGGCCAGGGGGACGGGGTCTGGAGGCGCCCCTGGGCGAGGACCACGGCTTCGACGGTGAGCGTGCCGCGCGCGGCCCTCGCCCGCAGCGCGCCGGCCAGGACCCGCTCGTGGAGCGTGGTCCCGGCGCTATCGGCGAGGGGGACCGGAGGGATGGGGGACACGCTGGTCAGTCTTCTCAACGCCCAGGGGCCGCGCGAGGAGTGCTACGCCATCCGGTGCGGCCCGCCCGCGTCCCCGATCCGGCTACGCCTCCTGCACCAGCAGCCGGGCGTTGACGGTCGGGTTGCCCGCCTGGGCGAGCGGGAAGGCCGTGCCGATCCCCGCGTGCCCGGGCACGTCGATCCGTACCGACAGGGTCCGGTCGAGCAGCTGGTCCTGGGTCATCCGGAAGTCGATGTTGACGATGCCGTGCTTCACGCAGGTCGCGCAGCGGCGCGGGTCGTCCGGCTGGAAGAAGTAGCGCTTGGCGACCGGTTCGCCGTCCGCGAGCAGGCTCACCACGAACGATCCCGGGATGTTCAGCCGGTCGATGCCCTTCACCCGCACCGAGACCGGGTCGGAGCTGCGGAAGGCGAAGGTGCGGGCGGCGTCGATGCTTCCGGACAGGTTCTCCAACGCGCCCTCCGCGGGGCTGACGAGGTCCAGGCGGTCATAGGAGACCTCGGTCTCGATCGTCTGGTCGGCGGTCCGGCTGAACGGCGGCAGGGCGTTGAAGGGCGTCGTGAGCCAGTCGGTGTCCGTCCCCAGCGTGGTCCGGAACCCGGTGAGCGTGGTGCCGTGGACGCGGGTCTGCCAGCTCAGCCAGAGGCGGTCGATGTTGCAGTGGAAGAACCAGAACACCGGGTCGAAGGAGGAGACGTCCTGGTTGCCCATCGTCGGCCCGATCGATCCGTGGCCGCCGTCGTGGGCCTGGATCGAGAAGTCCTGGTAGCCGCTCACGTTGAAGGAGCCCCACAGGGACTGCTTCAGCGAGGTGGTGATGTCGTCCAGGACGCCGAAGTCCTTCAGGTTCTGCGCGATGGTGGCGAGCGGGTAGCGCTGGGTGGTGTACGGGAAGAATCCGGTGACGGGGTGCGGCGTGGCGGCGGCGCCCGGGTCGGCCGGCAGGACGTACCGGTCGAACGGCGGGTGCTGGAGCCGCTCCGGCAGGGCGGTGGAGATGTCCCAGTAGGGGAGCGTGACCTGGGCGCAGCCGGGGACGGAGCGCAGCGCGTCCTCGAAGTCGAGCAGGTACTGGCGGTGCCAGGGGTTGAAGCGGTCCTCGTGGTGCAGGCACCAGCGCCTGGGCAGGCCGTGCTGGCCGGCCAGGGCGAAGTAGCTGTCCGGGGCGGACGGGTCGCGGGCCATCATGCCGGTGAACGCCGTGGTCAGCAGCTGGAATTCGGGGTCGCTCAGCGCCGTGACCTCCTTGCGCAGCCGGGCCGGGGGCTGCGCGGCCGGTGGCGCGGGTGCGGGCGGCGTCGCGGTGCCGAGGGGGTAGCCGTTGACGATCCAGTTCTTGAACGTCTGGGAGCGTTCGGCGCTCCAGTGCCCGGCCGTGTCCGGGGGCATCTGCGGGTTCGGTGGGGCGGTCTGGGCGTAGATGGAGAGCGCGCTGGTCTTCACCCCGTCGTAGGTGCCGAGGTCGATGCCCTTGGCGGCCATGTGCTCCACGTCCTGGGGCCGGAAGAAGAAGCGGATGTCCGCCAGATAGGTGGGCGCCGCGACGACCTGGTCGGCGGTCGGGCTGCTCTGGGGCGTGGTCATGCTTCCTCCGCGGGGCTCCGGACGGGCGCTGTGGCCGACCGCGTGCGGCGGCCGCCGAGGCCCATGCTCGGAGGCGTGCGGGTGACCGGCGAGGCGGGCTGGTCCGGTCGGCGGCACGCCGCGCGGTACGGCTACCCGGACGCGCAGGCGCCGCAGGTCGTCCGGTGACCGGCGAGCGCGCCGGTCGTGCGGGACGGTTCCCCGGCCTGAACATGGCCGGCCGGAGGCGGTCAGCGGATCTGCCGCACCTCGAAGCCGGCGCGCTCCAGCCAGGCCGCGGCGGCCGTCTTGCCGCCCGAGAACTCGCCCCCGGTGAGGGCGCGCCCGTACTCGTACTGATGGGCGACGCCGGCGATCGCCTTGGAGTCGTAGGTGCGCCCGCCGTGGTGCAGCACGTACCTGACGGCCTTGCCGAAGCCGTACGTCTCCCGGAAGGTGGCGGCTCCGAGGCGGTCGCACTCCTCGATGGCCCTCAGGACGGACTCGCGGCTGAAGATCCCTTTCTGCATGGGCGCAGCGTACGGGCCTACTCGTCGGCCGTGCGGGTGAATCCGTAGGCGCGTTCGACCTTGGCGACGTGGAGGGAGTACGAGGCGTACCAGTGCTCGCGGCCGTGGGTGCGGGCCACGGTGTGCTCCGCGTGCTTGCGCCAGGCGGCGATCGACTCCTCGTCCTTCCAGTAGGAGACGGTGACGCCCAGGCCGTCGGCGCGGCGGGCGGAGTCGATGCCGAGGTAGCCGGGCTGCTCGACGGCGAGTTCCATCAGCCGGTCGTCCGTGGCCCGGTAGCCGTTGTCGCCGGGGGTCCGTACGGCGGTGAAGATCACGGCGTAGTAGGGCGGGGCGGGCAGCGACGCGGGCACGGGGTCGGTCACGGAGGTCCTCCAGCGGGCGGCGACGGGGTCGTCTCGAACGATCTCCTGCACCCGTCCGCTCACACAACCCCGTCGTCCGATTACTGACCTCCGCTTTACCTTCAAGGACCGGGCCCGGGGCTCCGTGAGCGGGTGCGGGCCACGGCGGTGGTGCTGCTCGACCTCGACGTGGGCCGCGCCGAAGTCGTCATGGCCTCCAGCGCGCTCTACCCGGTCGCGTTACGCAACGGCACCCTGGCCGTCACCGGCCTGCTCGCCTCCCTCTACCCCGTCAGCACGGTGCTCCTGGCCCGGATCGTCCTCAAGGAGCGGATCCGCCCGGTCCCGACACCTGGGCGTGGTCCTGGCCCTGGGCAGCGTCGCGCTGCTCGCGTGGAACTGATCCGACCCGACAGTTCGAAGGCCCACCAGGCGATCTGAGTGACTTTCGCGGAACTCCGACCCGGCCGACCTGCGCTTTTGTGTTGCCGACTTGTGTCCCGACACACGCGGGTCGTGTCAGGATCCGGGCTGATCATCTGGAATGCTGTTCTCCGTCCACCGCCCACGGCTTTGCGCGGCGGACATCCGCAGTACCGGGCACTCGGCCCGGGAAGCCCACGGAGAGAACGGAACATCATGAAGCCATCCGTGCTTGTCGTGTCCACCGACCCCCAGGGGTCAGCCGTCGTCTGGGCGGAGCGAGTGGGCGACAACCTGCCCTTCGACTTCATGGCGGCGCACGACCACGCCGAACAGTTGATAAACCTCAAGAACACCGGCGCGAAGATCCACGTCATCGCCAACCAGAAGGGCGGCGTCGGCAAGACCACCACCACGGTCAACCTCGCCGCGTGCACCTTCGACGTCCTCGGCGAGAAGGACGAGTACCAGCACATCTTCATCGACACGCCGGGCACCCTGGCCGACGAGGAGATCCTGCGCCGGGCCCTGGAGATCGCGGACGACGTCCTGGTCCCGATGATCACCGAGCCGCTGTGCTTCGACCCGACGGCCCGGACCATCCAGAAGGTCATCGAGCCGATGGACATCCCCTTCCGGGTCGTCGTCAACAACTGGGACCCGCGCGACGGACGCGCCGACCTCGAAGACACCGAGGCGTACATCACCGCGAAGGGCTGGCCCCGCGCCAAGACCGTCCTGCGCCGGTACAAGATCCACTCGCGCGCGGTGGCCGAGGGAACGGTCGTCACCCAGTACAAGGAGAGCGGCACCGCCTACCGGGCCCGCGAGGACTTCTTCCGCCTCTCCCTCGAACTCGGTTACGGGGGCCGCTGATGGCAGGCCGTCGCGTCTCCTTCGCCTCGATGGCCGCCGACCCGGTCGTCGACGCCCCCGGCGTGGAAAGCGCCAACGACAACCAGCCGGCCGCCCGGTGGATCCCCACCGCCGACTGCCTGCCCAACCCGCGCAACCCCCGCGACGAACTCGGCGACCTCTCCGACCTGGCGAGCATCAAGGACCGCCAGCTCCAGAGCTGCCTCGCCGTCACCCCCGACGCCTACCTGCGGCTGTGGCCGGAGGACCGGCAGACCCTCGGCGCGGGCCCGCAGGACGTCATCATCGTCAACGGCAACCGCCGCCGCGCGGCCGCCGAACTGTACGGACGCGAGCAGCTGCTCGTCGTCGTGGACGACACGGTCGCCGAATCCAAGGCCACCCTGCTGCGCGCCGCGCTCGACGAGAACATGGCGCGCAAGGACTTCGACCCGATCGAGGAGGCCAACGCGGTCCTGCTCATCGTGGCGCAGTACCCCACCGCCAAGGAGGCCGCCGAGGCCGAAGGCTGGTCGCAGAGCTGGATCTCGCACCGCAAAAACCTGCTGAAGCTCCACGCCGAGCTCCAGCGCCAGGTGCGGGCCAAGGCGCGCGGCGAGGAGGGCATCTCCATCAACGTCGCGCGTCGGCTGGGTTCGGTGAAGGGCATCGAGACGATGTCCCTGGCCGAGCAGACCGCGGAACTGGAGCGGCTGCTCCAGGCCGACGCGGACGCGGTGATCGCGAGGCGGGCGGCGAAGGCGGAAGCCAAGGCGGCCGCCTCGGCTGCCCCGGCGCCGGCTCCAGTTGCTCCGGCTCCTGTTGCACCGGCTCCGGTCGCCCCCGCTCCCGCTCCTGCACCCGCGCCTGCACCCGCGCCTGCCATGGAGGCCCCCGTCACCCCCCGCCCGGAGCCGGTCGCTCCCCGGCCGGAACCCGCCGCGCCGCGCCCCGACCAATTTTCCGCGGAAAACTCCGAGTCCCTCCCGATGCCGGAACAGCGCGCCGTCATCGCCGCCCCCCCGGCAGACGAACCGGCCCCCGCCCCCGCTCAGCCGGAGCTCAACACCGTCGACTGGCACAACGTCGAGGAACTGGCAGACGCCATCTGCCGCACCCTCTCCGCCGACGAGGCCTACCGCCTCGCCGACGCCCTCGCCAACCGCCTGCTGACCACGGGCAGCTGACGCCCCCTGCTGTGTCCCGGGCCGCACCTCTCCGGTGCGGCCCGGGACACAGTGGCATCTCCCGCTGACTCCCCAGCAGCCGAGGACCATCGGCCAAGAACTGGCAAGCCCCCTGCTGCACCCCAGGTCACACAGCCTCCTCCCCGCACCCGCGGGGGTCAGCCGCGCGAGATCGCCTACCCCGAGGGCATCCCGGTTCTCCCCGCACCTGCGGGGAGGCGGGCAACCGGCCCGCACGCCTCGCTCCGTACGATCCGCGGTTCGACTGCGGGCTGCGCGATCGTCGAAGTCGGCCGGGTGGCAGGATGGCGCGATGCGTCCCTTGCCTCTCCCCATGCTCTGGTTGCGCGGTGTCGCCGCCAACCCGGCCACTCCGTCGAAGGTGTTGCTGCGACTGCTGGCCGCGCGGGTGAGCGTGGTGTGGCCGGTGGTGGCGGGGGCTCGGGCGTTGCCGGCGGATGTGGCCGAGGTGGCCGCCACGCATCCGGAGACGAGGGTCCGCGGGGCCTTCGCCCGGAACCGGCATGTCGCGCCCGAGCTGCGCGGGCGGCTGGCCGGCGACCCCCACCCGCTGGTGCGGGCGGCGCTCGCCGCGGGCCCGCGGCCGCACCTGGGGATCATGGTGAACGAGCCGCTGCCCGACGACGCCTTGGAGACCTTGCTGACCGCACAGGACGAGGAGGGCAAGGAGCCCCTGCTGACGGCGGGCGAGATCCGGCGCGAGCTGGGGTTCTCCGGGCAGATCCCGCAGTCGTTCCGCCGGGGGCTGGCCCGTCATCCGAACCCGGAGCTGCGGGTGACGGCGGTCGACCTCTGGCCGATGCTCACGCCTGCGGAACGTGACGCCCTGTTGGCCGACCCGGTCGCCTCCGTGGCCGAGGCGGCCCGGGCGCAGAACCGGACGCTGGACCCGGGGGCGATGCGGGCCGAGCTGCCCGACGACGACTGCGGCCGCCGCAGTTACCTGCTCACCAACTGCGCGGTCTCCGTCGCCGTGGCCGAGCAGTGCCTCGCCGAACGGCGCGACCTGGGGGCGCTGGCCCACAACCGCCTCACGCCCGCCGCCATCGTCGCGCGCCTCGCCCGCGATCCCGATCCGAAGGTGCGTGAGCAGGTGGCGGCGCGGGCCGATCTGACGGCGGACCTGCTGGCGGAGCTCGCCCAGGACCCGGAGGGCGCCGTACGGGCTCGCGCCCGGCTCCAGCCGCTGCCGCGGACCTGGCCGCAGTGCGTCGCCGTCGACCGGGTGCTCGGCAACACGGCCTGCTGCCTCGGTCGGGTCGGCGAGATGTTCCTGGAGCCGGCCACGGACTGGTACGAGGCCTGCGTCCGCTCCGAGGAGCCCGTGCTGCGCCAGGTCGCCGCGACCTGCGCGCGGCTGTCGCCGGAGTCGGTGCGGCGCCTGGCCGACGACGCCGATCCGGAGGTCCGCCACCTGCTTGCCCTCAACCACCCGCTGGCGCCGTCCGCGATCGTCCTGGACGCCTTCCTCGCCCTTCCGTGCCAGCGGCCGTACCTGCTGATGCTGCGCGGGCTTCCGCGGACCGGGCTGGGCCACCTCCTCGATCATCCCGCCCCGGAGGTCCGCGCCTTGGCCGCCGCCGACCCGGGCCTCGACCGGCCGCCCGTCCACTTTCTGACCGACCCGGAGGCGCAGGTCCGACGGGCGGCGGCCGCGAACCCGCTCCTGCCCCTCGACCTGGTCGAAACCCTCCTGGACGACCCGGAGTCCGCCGAAGCGGCGGCCGCCAACCCGCGCCTTCCCCTCGCCCTTCTCCACGCGCTGCTCGACCGCAGCGGGTTGGTGGGGTAGGGCGGCTGAACCCCTTCCACGGCACCGTCCTCGAAACCGGCACCGACTCCTACGGCGATCCCCGGGAGCCTTGCTCTCGGATGACGGGGCGGTCTCCTGTCAGCGGACAGGCCTGCCGTCATCCGAGGACTGTCCGACTCCGCAAACAGACGGACAGCGTCCTTTGAACGCGTGCACTGACCGTCGAGAACTGCGAGCAGCTCTCGCTCCTCTCGACGACGAAGAGCTCCGGCGAACCCTCGGCTACCCCCCGCGTCTCACCCACGGAACCGTTCGGTTCATTATCGGTCCGGCTCGGGGAGCGACCGGGCCCGGGGGCGGTGCCTACGGGCGGAGGGCACCGGCGTCGATCTCGGCGATGAGGCCCTCGATGAGGGTCTTGATCGCGTCGCGGATCGGGCGGACGGCCTCGACGCCCTGGCCGGCCGGGTCGTCCAGCTTCCAGTCCAGGTAGGTCTTGCCGGGGAAGTACGGGCAGGCGTCGCCGCAGCCCATGGTGATGACGTAGTCGGAGGACTGGACGGCCTCGGTCGTGAGGACCTTCGGCCGCTGGTCGGAGATGTCGATGCCCAGCTCGGCCATGGCGGCGACGGCGGCCGGGTTGACCCGGTCGCCGGGGGCGGAGCCGGCCGAGCGGACTTCGACGCGGTCGCCGGCGAGGTGGCCGAGGAACCCGGCGGCCATCTGGGAGCGGCCGGCGTTGTGGACGCAGACGAACAGCACGGAGGCGAGCGGCGCGGCGGTCGTCGGGGTGGTCCCGGTCATCGGGGTGATCCTTCGTTCACTCGTTCGTTCATGGCATCAGCCGAGGCTGATGTGAAAGTATCAGTCCATGCTGATGTCAGTCGACACTGACCTGTTGCGGGCGCTCGCCGACCCGCTCAGGCTCCGGATCGTGGCCCTGCTCGCCCGCGAGACGCTGTGCACCACCCACCTGGTGGAGGAGACCGGAGCCCGCCAGACCAACCTCTCCAACCACCTGAAGGTGCTGCGCGAGGCCGGCCTCGTGGACACCGAGCCGTGCGGGCGGTTCACGTACTACCGGCTCAAGCCGGAGGTCCTGGAGGGCCTGTCGGGCCAGTTCGCCGATCTCGCCGCCACCGCCCGCGAGGGCGCCGTCACCAAGAGGTCCTGCTAGTGCCCCGTACCGAGTCCGCGCCGGCTCCCCGCCCCTCGTCCGAGCAGCCCTCGGTCGTCGCCAAGCTGTCCACCCTCGACCGCTTCCTCGCGGTGTGGATCCTCGCCGCGATGGCCGTCGGCCTCGGGCTCGGGCGGCTGATCCCCGGGCTGAACGACGCCCTCGCGAAGGTCGAGATCGGCGGCATCTCGCTGCCGATCGCACTCGGCCTGCTGATCATGATGTACCCGGTCCTGGCGAAGGTCCGCTACGACCGGCTCGACGCCGTCACCGGCGACCGCAAGCTGATGGTCTCCTCGCTGGTGATCAACTGGCTGGTCGGCCCCGCGGTGATGTTCGCCCTCGCCTGGACCTTCCTGCCGGACCTGCCCGAGTACCGCACCGGCCTGATCATCGTCGGCCTGGCCCGCTGCATCGCCATGGTGATCATCTGGAACGACCTCGCCTGCGGCAACCGGGAGGCCGCCGCCGTCCTGGTCGCCCTGAACTCGGTGTTCCAGGTGATCGCGTTCGGCCTGCTCGGCTGGTTCTACCTCGACCTGCTGCCGGGCTGGCTCGGCCTCGGCGACGGCCAGCACCTGGACATCTCCATGTGGAAGATCGCCCTCAACGTCGTCATCTTCCTCGGCATCCCGCTGCTGTCCGGCTTCCTCACCCGCCGCATCGGCGAGAAGAAGCTCGGCCGCGAACGCTACGAGACCACGTTCCTGCCGAAGATCGGCCCCTGGGCCCTCTACGGGCTGCTGTTCACGATCGTGATCCTCTTCGCCCTCCAGGGCAAGACCATCACCTCCCAGCCACTGGACGTCGCCCGCATCGCACTGCCGCTGCTCGCCTACTTCGCGATCATGTGGTTCGGCACCTTCGCGCTCGGCAAGGCCATCGGACTCGCCTACGACCGCACCGCGACCCTGGCGTTCACCGCCGCCGGCAACAACTTCGAACTCGCCATCGCCGTGGCCATCGCCACCTTCGGCGTCACCTCCGGCCAGGCCCTGTCCGGCGTCGTCGGCCCGCTCATCGAGGTGCCGGTGCTGGTCGCCCTGGTCTACGTCTCGCTCGCCTGGCGCAAGAAGTTCAAGTCCGCGGAACTCACCACCCCGGAAAGGCACAGCTGATGCACCGCCTCGACCGCCGTACGCCTCTCGTCGGCGGGCCCGCCGCCGGAATCCGGGAGGGCCGCGGCGCGGGTCCGGCGTGTGCCGCGGTCGAGGCGCCACCCGTACGGGCACTGGTCCCGTGACCGGGGCGATCGACGTCGTGGTGATCGGCGGCGGGCAGGCAGGGCTCGCCGCCGGGTACCACCTGCGCCGCAACAAGCTGGACTTCGTCGTCCTCGACGCCCAGAGCGCGCCGGGCGGGGCCTGGCAGCACACCTGGGACTCCCTGCACCTGTTCTCCCCGGCCGCCTACTCCTCACTGCCCGGCCGGATCATGCCCGTCCAGCCGGGCCAGGAGTACCCGGACGCCGGACACGTGGTGCGGTACCTGACCGACTACGAGCACCGCTACGACCTGCCCCTCCACCGCCCGGTCCGCGTCCACACGGTCGTCCGCGACGGCGACCGGCTGCGGGTCGACACCGATGCCGGCCACTGGTCGGCGCGGGCGGTCGTCTCGGCGACCGGCACCTGGTGGCGCCCGTTCGTCCCCGCCGTCCCCGGCCAGGGGATCTTCGCCGGTCGTCAGCTCCACACCACCGGCTACCGGCGCCCGTCCGAGTTCACGGGGCAACGAGTGGTCGTGGTCGGCGGCGGGAACTCCGCCGCACAGATCACCGCCGACCTCGCCGGCCACGACGGCATCGACCTCACCTGGGCAACCCAGCGCCCGCCCCGCTTCCTCGCCGACGACATCGACGGGCGCGCCCTGTTCGACGCCGCCACCGCCCGCCGCCGCGCCCTGGACGAGGGCCGCACCGACACCGGCGGCGTCGCGTCCCTGGGCGACATCGTCGCCGTCCCACCGGTACGGGCCGCCCGGGACGCGGGCCTGCTGAAAGCCCGGCCGATGTTCGAGAGCCTCACCGCACACGGCGTCCGGTGGAGCGACGGCACGACCGCCCGGGCGGACACGGTGATCTGGTGCACCGGCTTCCGCCCCGCCCTCTCCCACCTCGCCGCCCTGGGCCTGCGCGGCACGCACGGGCACATCGCCACGGACGGCACCCGCGCGCTCGGCGAGCCGCGCCTGCACCTGCTCGGCTACGGCGACTGGACGGGACCTGCCTCCGCCACCCTCATCGGCGTGGGCCGTCCGGCCCGCGACGCCGTCCGGCAGATCACCGACCTACTGGCCTGAGCCGGCCGACGCAGCCGCTCCGGCCGCACTCAGTCGACAATGGGACTGCGGCGTTCGATCAGGACGGTGTCGCGCCACACCCCGTGGTGGCGGGCGATCCGCTCGCGGGTGCCGATCACGCGGAACCCGGCCCCGGCGTGCAGCGCGAGGCTGGCGGTGTTCTCCGGGAAGACCGCGGACTGGATCGTCCAGATCCCGGCCCGCTCGGTGGAGGCGATCAGCGCCTCCAGCAGCCGGCGGGCGACGCCCCGGCCGCGGGCGTCGGGGTGGACGTAGACGGAGTGCTCGACCACCCCGGCGTAGGCGGGACGGGCGGAGACCGCGCTCACCGCCGCCCAGCCCAGCACCCGGCTGTCCTCGCCGAGGGCGACGAACCGGTGCTCCGGGAGCCGCGAAGTATCGAAGGCCTCCCAGCTCGGGGCGGCGGTCTCGAAGGTGGCGTTGCCCTCCTCGATGCCGGCTTGGTAGACGGCCAGGACCTGCTCGGCGTGCTCGCGCCCCATCGGGGCGAGGGCGGCTTGCGGCATCGGATGCTCCTTTGCGTCCCGCGTCCTTGCGTTCCGGGTCTTTACGTCCCGGGTCCTTGCGTTCCGGGTCTTTACGTTCCGGCGCGGCAGTTCAGGTCGAGCAGGGCCGCCATCTCGGCCACGACCCGCGGCTCGACCCGGTAGTACACCCAGGTACCACGCCGTTCGCCGGTCAGCAGCCCGGCCTCGCGGAGCTTCTTCAGGTGGTGCGAGACGGTCGGCTGGGACACCCCCACGTCCTGGATGTCGCACACGCACGCCTCCCCGTCCTCATGCGCGGCGATCTTGGAGAACAGGCGCAGCCGTACCGGGTCGGACAGCGCCTTGAACATCGCCGCCATCGTGACGGCGTCCTGCTCGGACAGCTCCGCCGAGGTCAGCGGCGGGCAGAACGGCGTGGCGTCGGGTTCGAGCACCGACAACTCCAGGTTCGACATATGTCTATATTGACATTCGTCGAATAGTGCTGCAAGGTCGAAAGCGCCAGTACATCGACGCTTGTCGAATCAGTCGGGCCAGGCCAGGCCGGCCCGGACACCCCGAAGGGGAGCAGACCACCATGACCTCCGCCACCGACCTGCCCGTCCTCGTCATCGGCGCAGGCCCGATCGGCCTGGCCGCCGCCGCCCACCTCACCGACCGCGGCCTCGACGCCCTCGTCGTCGAAGCCGGGCCGTCCGCCGGCACCGCGGTACGCGAATGGGGCCACGTGCGGCTCTTCTCCACCTGGGCCGAACTCGTCGACCCGGCCGCCGAGAAGCTCCTCGCCCCCACCGGCTGGACCCGGCCCGACCCCGCCGTCTACCCCGACGGCGCCGACTGGGCCGAGCAGTACCTCCAGCCGCTGGCCGACGCCCTCGGCGACAAGGTCCGCTACCACACCACGGTGACCGGCGTCGCCCGCGCCGGCCGCGACCGCGTCGTCGACTCCGACCGCGAGAACCAGCCCTTCACCGTCCACCTCCGGCACGCCGACGGCCGCGAAGAGCGGATCACCGCCGCCGCCGTCATCGACGCCTCCGGCACCTGGACCACCCCCGGCCCCCTCGGCTCCGACGGCCTGCCCGCCCTCGGCGAGAAGACCCACGCCGAGCGGATCTCCTACCGCATCCCCGACCTGACCGACCCCGCCGTCCGCGCCCGCTACGCCGGCAAGCGCACCGCCGTCGTCGGCTCCGGCGCCTCCGCCTTCACCGCACTGGCCGCCCTCGCCGACCTCGCCCAGGCCGAACCCGGCACTCACGCCGTGTGGATCCTGCGCCGCGGCATCACCGGCTCCACCTTCGGCGGCGGCACCGCCGACCAGCTCCCCGCCCGCGGCGCGCTCGGCCTCGCCGCCAAGGCCGCCGTCGAGAACGGCCACGCCAGCGCCCTGACCGGCTTCCGCACCGCCGCCGTCGAGACCTCCGGCTCCTCCGGCGCCACCCTCGCCCTGGTCTCCGAGGACGGCCACCGCGCCGACGACCTCGACGAGGTCATCGTCCTCACCGGCCTGCGCCCCGACCTCTCCTTCCTCACCGAACTGCGCCTCGGCCTCGACGAACGCCTCCAGGCCCCCACCGCCCTGGCCCCGCTGATCGACCCCAACCAGCACTCCTGCGGCACCGTCTACCCGCACGGCGTCAACGAGCTCTCCCACCCGGAGAAGGGCGTCCACCTCGTCGGCACCAAGTCCTACGGCCGCGCCCCCTCCTTCCTCGCCCTGACCGGCTACGAGCAGGTCCGCTCCATCGCCGCCCACCTCGCCGGCGACCACGACGCCGCCCAGCGCGTCGAACTCACCCTCCCCGAGACCGGCGTCTGCGGCGGTGTCGGACTGTACGACCAGCCCGACACCCAGGAGGCCGGGGGCTGCTGCGGGGACCCCGTCCCCGTGACCACCCCCGTGACCATCAGCCTGAGCGCCCCGGCCGGCGGCGGCTGCTGCTGACCCGACGCAGCAGATCAGGACGCCTGGGCTTCCAGGTGCTTCTTGAATTCCCGGACGCTGGGCTTGGTCACCTTCAGGAGCTCGTCGGAGATCTCCTTCGCCACCCCGTCCTGCACGCCACCCACCGCTTGCCCGACCAGCCCCCGCGCCCCGCCGGACACCTGGTCCACCTGGAACGTCACCTTGGTCCTGGCATCACCGAGGCGCTCGAACGTGGTGGCCCAGGTGGTCCGCGGCTCGCCCGTGGTGCGCCACGTGATCCTCCGCTCCGGCAGCTTCTCGACGATCTCCGCCTCCACGTCGAACTGCCGGCCCGCGACGTCGTAGACCATGCGGGCATGAGTGTCCGAGAGGCGCTCGACGCGCTTCAGCGGTTCCACGTAGTGGGGGAGGTCCTCGAACCGCAGGCACTGCTCGTAGACCTTGTCGATCGGGGCGTTGATCTCGACGGATTCCATGGCCAGCGACATGGGATTCCCTTCCGTTCGCTCACACCTGATGCCGCCCCCGCTTCCGTGACCACACACAAGAGACGGCGAACCGGGAACATCCGCCCCTCTCGCCCATGGACCGGTTGCGTCGGTGAGGTCAACGAATCCCGGGGCGGAATCGACCGGCACAGGTAACGACACTGCTACCTCCGGCTGGGCCTCGCAACCGTGGCGGGGTCCGGAGTCACTGGGACGGGACGGCCGGTTCGCCCGCCCCGGGAGCAGACTGGTCAGCCGACCTGTCCACACCAACCCGTGGGTGCCCCTGGACCTCGTGGACGTCGAACCGCTCGCCGACAACCAACCGATCGGCGGGATATCGAACGCCGGGCCGGGCAGCACGGTACGCCGGCCCACCCGTCGACACCCACGAAGCCGACCGGACCGAATGGAGTTCCGCTCGACCTGGTCCAGCTGCTCGCCCGCCGATCGCGGGTGAACAGCCGCTACCTCGGACACGTCGTGACCTCAGACCCGCTCGCGCAGTTGGCCCGCCATCAGGCCCGGCAACGAGAGCGAGCAGCCAATGATCGTCTGGATCAACGGCCCCTTCGGCGGCGGCAAGACCACCCTCGCCACCACCCTCCGACAGGAGCTGCCCGGCGCGGTCCTCTTCGACGCCGAGGAGATCGGCATCCTCCTACGCCAGGCCTTCCCCGGCAAGCACGAGGACTTCCAGGACTTCCCGTCCTGGCGCCCCCTCGTCGCCCAGTTCGCCGTCCACTGCCACCGCGAGAACAACGGCCACCCGGTGCTGATCCCCATGACCCTGCTGCGCCAGGACTACGCCGCCGAGATCCACGGCACCATCCGCGCCGCCGGCATCCCGCTGACACACCTGCTGCTCCACGCCGACCCCGACACCGTCAGCGCCCGCATCGACGCCGGCACGGAGTTCCCCGACGACGAGGTGCGCAGCGAGAAGGTACGCGCCTTCCGCCGCCGCAAGCTGCCCGCCTACGTGGCGGCGTACGCGCAGTGGCTGGCCACCGACGCCGACGCCATCGACACCACCCACCTCACGGCGCGACACGTCGCGGACCGGGCCCTGGCGGGTCGGCGACGCGCTGTGACCGGCGGAGACCGCGTGGGATGATTCGCGGGCCCTTTGACACCTCAACAGCTTGCGTGGGACGTTGGAGCGGCCGAGAGGCAGCGGCGCCCAGCCATGCAAAGAAATGGCAAAGCCGTCACATCGCCCCAGGTCACAAAGGGTCCTCCCCGCACTCGCGGGGGTCAGCCGACCCAGGACACCGCCGACGTCGCCACCGACGTGTCCTCCCCGCACTCGCGGGGGTCAGCCGTAGGCGTCCCCGCCGTCACCGCAGGTGTGGCAGTCCTCCCCGCACTCGCGGGGGTCAGCCGGACGGTGCCTGATGCTCGCCTCCCTGATCGCCGTCCTCCCCGCACTCGCGGGGGTCAGCCGCCTGCGACGACTTCGGGGAGTCCGCGGCGGACGTCCTCCCCGCACTCGCGGGGGTCAGCCGGACGGTGCCTGATGCTCGCCTCCCTGATCGCCGTCCTCCCCGCACTCGCGGGGGTCAGCCGCCTGCGACGACTTCGGGGAGTCCGCGGCGGACGTCCTCCCCGCACTCGCGGGGGTCAGCCGGTTGCCGACTCGCAGCCGTGGCAGGGCGGCCTGTCCTCCCCGCACTCGCGGGGGTCAGCCGGCCGTCGGTGCACTGCGCGTCCACGGGCTCGTGTCCTCCCCGCACTCGCGGGGGTCAGCCGGGTGGCCAGGGCGCCGCCGGCGGTGACGGGTCGTCCTCCCCGCACTCGCGGGGGTCAGCCGCCGCTCGGCCTGTTCACCGCCAGCCCCGACGGGTCCTCCCCGCATTCGCGGGGGTCAGCCGCAGACCACGGTCTCGGTCGACACCCTGTACGGGTCTTCCCCGCACTCGCGGGGGTCAGCCGGGTGTGTGGGTCCAATAGCGGCCCGGCGGCAAGGTCTACGGCAGCAGAGCAGGGAATTCCACCCCACACCGATTCGTCGTCGCGCACCACCACGAGCCCAGAGCCGCCGGGAACAGCTTCGCCGGAGAGGCCTGGGGCGGGTTCAACGGGATCATGAACGTCGCCGTACCCGCCTGATTCAAGGTCTCGGTGTACGAGATCGCGGTGGCCGGCAGCGAGGCGACGACTTCGCCGGTCTTCAGCTTCGTCTGGAGCAGTTCGTAGCGCGCCATGGGCTCACCTCCTTGCCCCCTCTGGAGCGCAAGGACTTCCCACCAGTCAGGTTGCGGAGCAGTCGCGCGACGTCGCAGACTTGATAAAAGGCGACCACACAGGCCAGGTGGACCCTCTCTGAAATCCCACCCGCACCTAGTTCCCGGCGGGCGCCATGGCGCACCTCGGCGCGATTCCCAGACAATTCTGGAGATTCCCCAGAACTTGAGAAGTAGGCACCATGAAGCTGCTAACAGAGATCGACAACATAGTCGCCACTGGAAAGCTGGTGGCTTCAGCAGACGATCAGGCCATCATAGATATTGTCAAGGCCGCGATTAGAGGTAGCGCTTCGATTTCGTTCTACCTGACCCGCACCCAGGCCGACGCCATCAAGGATTGGCTCTGGACGCCAGAGAGAACCCGCCGCGCGGGACTCCGCCTGATATCCGAAGAGGAAACTCAAAGGATTAGGGCAGAGCTGGGTGTCGAAGTTGCAAACTTCAGATTCTCCCCGATTGAATGCGACTGCGGACACACCTACGGTGCATTTGACTTCATTCAGCAAGGGATTCGCGAGCACGGTCTCGACGCCGTAACTTCAGTATTCTCCCTAAAGAATTCAACCCTCCTTCAAGTGAATCCCAGATTCGTACCAATTTGCCCCGTCGACAACCAAGACCTCTTGGGGAAGACCGATGGTGGCATAACATATGAATCCCCTGACTACGGCGGTTGTAGCTGTTGTGCAAAAGCCTTGTTCAACGAGTCTTAGAGGTCCCGACAGAAGCCGTTGCGGGCGCAGCCTCGGGTCCTGGTGCTCGCTGGTCGGCGCGCGGGGAGGAGGGTGTCTCGTCCGTGGATCGTGTCGAACGAACCGTGGGGACTGATCGAGCCGTTGCTGCCGCCGGAGCCGCCGAAGTTCAAGCCGGGGCGCCCTCAGGCGGCGGACCGGCAGGCGCCGTACGGAATCCTGTTCGTGGTGCACACCGGCATCCGCTGGGAGCGCCTGCCGCAGGAGCCCGGCTTCGACCCGGGCATGACCTGCTGGCGGCGTCTGGCCACCGATGCCAACGCCATCGACACCACCCACCTCCCGGCGCGGCACGTCACGGACCGGGCCCTGGCAGCCATCGGCCGCGCGCTGTGACCGGCGGAGACCACGTGGGATGATTCGCAGGCCCTTTGACACCTCAACAGCTTGCGTGGGACGTTGGAACGGCCGGGAGCCAGCCATGCAAAGAAATGGCAAAGCCGCCACATCGCCCCAGGTCACAAAGGGCCCTCCCCGCACCCGCGGGGGTCAGCCGGTGCGCGAGCACACCGCGGGGCAGGTCGTGCTGCCCTCCCCGCACCCGCGGGGGTCAGCCGAGACCTATGAACCGACCTGCGACCATCGGATCGCCCTCCCCGCACCCGCGGGGGTCAGCCGGGCATCCTCAACGTGTCCGGCATCAACGCCGTGCCCTCCCCGCACCCGCGGGGGTCAGCCGGGTGCGCGAGCTAGGCGTCCGGGACTTCGCCCGCCCTCCCCGCACCCGCGGGGGTCAGCCGTCCGATCCGTAGACGCGGCGGCCGGCGTGCTGGCCCTCCCCGCACCCGCGGGGGTCAGCCGTGGCTGGGGGCGATCATGGCTCTCCTCGTCAAGCCCTCCCCGCACCCGCGGGGGTCAGCCGCACGGGCGTGAGCAACTGGCGTGCGCGGTCAAGCCCTCCCCGCACCCGCGTAGGTCAGCCGGAGATCGCCGACGCCTACGAGGAGCCCGAGGGGTCCTCCCCGCACCCGCGGGGGTCAGCCGGTCGCGCTCAAGGCCGCAGTAGCCGGCTGCCGGTCCTCCCCGCACCGGCGGGGGTCAGTCGGCGCTGAACCGCGAGGGCGTTCCGGCGGCCGGGTCCTCCCCGCACCCGCGGGGATCAGCCGTCGACCACTGGCGAGTTCGCGTACTTCGGGAAGTCTTCCCCGCACCCGCGGGGGTCAGCCGGCCGGTCTCCGGGTCGTCCTGCTCGGCCCAGCGTCTTCCCTGCACCTGTGGGGGTCAGCCCAGTTCCTTCGAGGGGCTGGGGGTCAAGGCAGGACGTTGCCCGGGGCGTCCAGCCACACCTGCTGGTCGCCCTCCGCCGTGATGGTCAGCCCGAAGCGGGTCAGCTCCGGCCTGTCGTCCGCGAGCCACGCCAGGTGGGCGGACGTGACCTCGTCCCACAGGCGGCGGGGGCCGCTCTGGTGGACGGCGTCGGGGCCGGCCCAGTCCTGGAAGCGGACGGATGCGCAGGAGCCGGCGTCGTCCGCGAGGTGGAAGCGGTGGGTGCCGGCCGGGTCGGCCTCGTCCCAGGTGTGCAGGGTTCGGACGCCTGGTACGCGGAGGCCGATGGCGAAGGCGGCGTGGACGTTCTCCTCCGCCAGGTCGGGGTCGATCCGTGACGGGCCCTGGTACTCCGGCGAAGGACGGCCCAGCGCCTTGACCGCGTGGGGGCGCTGGGCTCGCATCCACATGAACGACACGTCGCCCACGAAGCGCCCGAGTGCGCCCTGGCCCGGTTCGCCGGCCTCCAGCCGGAGTAGCCCGGCGTTGGCGTACGGGGTGCCCCAGGGGGTCACGATGATGCCGCCGGGGCGGGTCTGTTCGATCCAGACGGGCGGCACCTGTTGAACGGCTGCCGTGGAGTGGATGCGGTCGTAGGGGGCGCCGGCCGGGTGGCCGAGGAGGCCGTCGCCGACGACTCGGGTGGGCTTCGCACCGATCGCTGCCAGGCGCTCGCCGGCAGTCGCGGCCACGGCCGGGTCGACCTCGATCGTCGTCACGGCCTGGTCGCCGAGGCGGGCGCACAGCAGGGCGCTGGTCCAGCCGGTGCCGGTGCCGATGTCGAGCACGGTGTTCCCGTCCGCCACGGCCAGGTGGCGGAGCATGGCGGCGACCAGGGAGGGCATGGACGAGGACGACGTGGCGATGCCGGGCCCGTCCGCTCGGCCGTCGTCGACCTGCGTGACGATCTGCCGCCTGGAGTTGACTTCCTCCCACCACCTCGCCGGATCCGCGTGCCTGCTGACCGAGCGGTAGCCGTTGGGGGCTTCATCGTCCTCGACCCACACCTCGTCGGGCACGAAGGCAGAGCGCGGGGCGCGCTCGAACGCGCCCCGCCACTCCTCGCCCAGCGCGCCCACCTCCGCGAGGTCCGCGAGCAACTGCGCATACTGATCCATCAGTCCAGGCTCACTTCTTCTTGGGCGGGTCGGTGACGGGCTTGGTCCACTGGCCGTCCGACTCCTTCGGGGACTGCTTCTTGTCCCCGGACTCGCCACCCTGGCCGTCGCCGTGCTTGCCCATACCTGGGCTCCTCTCGGTCGGTGATGCCGTCGCCCCGGGAAAGTACCGGCAATCCGCTTGGCGCGACGGGGGACTGACTGCCCCTCTACCCAAACGAGCTACGCAGCGCCACGCGGCGAACGCTGGACAGGAGTTCAGTTCCCGTCGCCGAATGGCAGCGACATGGCTGACGGGCCCCGCCGACGCCGAAGTCATCGGCACCTCCCGCGTGTCTCGGTGGCGAGAGATGGGAGAACTCGCAAGCCCTTTGACACCTCAATGGCTCGCATGGGACGTTGGGGCAGCCGGAGGACTGCGGCGCCCAAGTCGCGCAAAGAAATAGCAAAGCCTCCGCATCACCCCAGGTCACGAAGGGTCCTCCCCGCACCCGCGGGGGTCAGCCGGCCTGCGGCAGCACGCGGGTGTCCGTCATCGCGTCCTCCCCGCACCCGCGGGGGTCAGCCGCTCGCCGACGCCACCGGCGATGCCCAGGCCGTGTCCTCCCCGCACCCGCGGGGGTCAGCCGGCCGCGTCGCCGGCGGCTTCCATCTGGGTGAGGTCCTCCCCGCACCCGCGGGGGTCAGCCGGGGGTGGTGCCGGCGGTTGCGAAGATCGCGGCGTCCTCCCCGCACCCGCGGGGGTCAGCCGCCGTTGGGGTTGGCCATGCCGTCGGTGGGGCCGTCCTCCCCGCACCCGCGGGGGTCAGCCGATCTCGGAGGAGGTCGGGGAGGTCACGGAAGCGTCCTCCCCGCACCCGCGGGGGTCAGCCGTTGATCCGGCGGGCCGCGTCGTCGTCCCAGGTGTCCTCCCCGTACCTGCGGAGGGTCGGCCGCCCCCCAGAGTGATTGCGCGGCAATCACCGACGTCCTCCCCGTACCTGCGGGGGGTCAGCCGCCCCCCAGGGTGATTGCGCGGCAATCACCGACGTCCTCCCCGTCCCTCGCGGGGTCAGCCGTCTTCGAGTTCGGAGGGCTCGACCGCGACGTGCCGGTGTGCCCGTCGGTGGCGAGGCGTCGCTGACGGCCCCGGCCGGAGTGGCCGGGGCCGTCGGGGGCGGAGCAGCTACTTGACGGCCCGCAGCGCGTTGACGATGCCGAAGCCGTAGAAGCCGTTGACGCGCTTGCCGCCCGCGCAGGTGGCGTCCACGGTGCCGTCGCCGTTTCCGTCGTACGGGTCGGTCGGGCATCCCGGGTTGTCCGCCTGGGCCTTGAGCATCGCCTGCACCTGCTCCGGGGTCGCGTTCGGGTGGGCGGACTTCAGGAGCGCGGCCACGCCGGCGACGTGGGGGGTGGCCATGGAGGTGCCCTGCTCGTAGCCGTAGTCGTTGTTGGGAAGCGTCGACAGGACGCCGGGGTGCTTGGAGGGCGCGTCCGAGGGCACGTACTGGTCGCCGCCCGGTCCCGCGACGTCGATCACGCCGAGGCCGTAGTTGGAGTAGTACGCCTTCGTGCCCTTGGCACTGGTCGCGCTGACGGTGACGACGCCGGGCAGCTGTGCGGGCAGGTCCAGGCACGTGTGCGGGTCGATCGTCCGGTTCACCGGGGTGGAGTCATTGGGGCTGCCGGCGTCGGGCAGGGCGTTGGAGGCCAGGTCGTGGTTGGAGTTGCCGGCCCCGGCGATGTTGAGGGTGCCCTTGCGCTGGGCGTAGAGCTGGGCGCGGTTGACCGCGTCGACGATGGCCTTCTGGTCGGGGTCGTCCAGGCAGTTGTACTTCCACGGGTCCACGTAGTAGCTGTTGTTGGTGATCTGCACGTCGTGGTCGGCGGCGAACACGAAGGCGCACACGACGCTCTCGGCGTAGATCAGCTGACGCGGGGTGGGCTGGGCGACGGTGATGCCGGAGAACTTCACCCCGGGTGCCACGCCCGCGACGCCGGTGCCGTTGCGGGCCGCGGCTATGGTGCCCGCGACGTGGGTTCCGTGGAAGTGGCTCGGGTCCGACGGCCGCCAGGAGCCGTACGTGGTGTCGGCCTTGCCGCTGACGCAGCTCGCGGACTGCGACGGGGAGAAGTTGGGGGCGAGGTTCGGGTGGGTGTCGTCGACGCCGGTGTCGATCACGGCGACCGTGACGTTCCTGCTGCCCGGGTTGATCTTGGCGGCCTTGTCGCCGCCGACCGCCCGCAGGGCCCACTGCTCGGCTTCGAGGGGTTCGAGGGGTTCGAGGGCTGCGGTGCCGCCGCCGGAGGCTTCCGCGATCTTCGCGGCCTCGGCCTTGGAGAGGTGCTGCACCGGGCCCTCGTCGGTCGTCCCCGCCAAGCTCAGCGGATCGGTGCGCGTGGCACCCGCCGACTGCACTCCGCGCACCGCGCGCAGCTGCTTGCCGAAGTCGGGGTTGGCCGAGTGGGCGACGATGACGCCGATGCTGTCGTACGTGACGACGATGGTGCCGCCGGCCGCGGTGATGGCCCGCTGCACCTCCGCGATCGTGTGACGGTCGGTCTCGGTGTTGACGACGTACGCCAGGGAGTGCGTGTCCTCGGCCTGCGCGGCAGGCGGTATTCGGGGCGTCGCCGAGGCCGAGGCGGGGAGGAATCCGAGCGAGGCGGTCAGTGACAGCACGGTCGGTACGGCCAGGCCGAGTCGAAGTAAGGAACGTCGTCGAGCCATGGGATCTCCGTAAGGTGTTAGGCGGCCCAGGAGGGCCGGATGTGGCTTATGGGGTCTTGCCTTCAGTGGCTCCTGAGGAGTGGCCGTCCGGCTCTCCGGGGCGCCCTGGCTGCTGATTGAGATGTGCGCGCTGTGTGCGGTCGCTGTTTACGGAGACGACGGCGGGGTGTTCCTCGGGCCAACGTGATGCCGGTGGGAGCGAGGAGGGGCGAGTGAGTGAGCGAAGTGCCTGTGTCTGGGCGGGTGTTGACGCCGGGAAGGGCCATCACTGGGCGGCCGTGGTCGACGAGGGTGGCGCCACGCTGTGGTCGAAGAAGGTCGACAACGACGAGACCGCGATCCTGACCGCGCTCGGCGAGATCCTCGCTCTGGCCGACCGGGTCCACTGGGCGGTGGACATCTCCGGGACGTCCTCCGCCCTGCTGCTCGCGTTGCTCGCCGCGCACGGTCAGCAGGCTGTCTACGTGCCCGGCAGGACCGTCAACCGCATGGCCGGCGCCTACCGGGGCGAGGCGAAGACCGACGCCCGTGACGCCTACGTCATCGCCGAGACCGCCCGCCACCGCCGGGACTTCACCACGATCGAGGTACCCGCCCAGCTCGCGGCCGACCTCGCCCTGCTGACCGCCCACCGCTCGGACCTGGTCGCCGACCGGGTACGGATGATCAACCGGCTCCGCGACGTGCTGACCGGTATCTTCCCGGCCCTGGAGCGGGCCTTCGACTACTCCGCGCACAAGGGCGCCCTGGTCCTGCTCACCGGCTACCAGACTCCCGCCGCGATCCGTCGCCGCGGCCGGGCCCGGCTGACGGCCTGGCTGGCCAACCGGGGTGTCCGCGGCGCCGATGCCGTTGCGGCTACCGCGCTGGAGGCCGCCGAGGCCCAGCGCACCGTGCTGCCCGGTGAGGACGTCGCCGCCGCCATCGTCGCGGACCTGGCCGCGCAGATCCTGGCCCTGGACGACCGGTTGAAGCGGGTCGACAAGCAGATCCGCGACACCTTCCACGCCCACCCGCAGGCCGAGGTCATCGAGTCCTTGCCCGGCATCGGCCCGATACTCGGCGCGGAACTCGTCGTCGCGGCCGGCGATCTGACGGCCTACGCGGACGCCGGGCACCTCGCCTCGGCGGCCGGGCTCGTGCCCGTCCCCCGCGACTGCGGACGCCGCACCGGCAACCTGCGCCGGCCCAAACGCTACAGCCGCCGCCTGCGCAGGGTGTTCTACCTGTCCGCGCAGACCAGCATCATCAAGGACGGCCCCAACCGGGACTTCTACCTCAAGAAGCGCGCCGAGGGCTGCAAACACGTCCAGGCCGTCATCGCGCCGGCCCGCCGACGGGTCAGCGTCCTGTGGGCCCTCCTGCGCGACAACCGGGTCTTCACCCCCGATCCCGTCGCGCAGACGGCTTGACTCAATCATTGAGACTCCACATCATCCGGGTGCAGGATCCGGCCGGGAACAGCGTGACGGCCGGGCAGGTACGGGACGGGTGGTACAGGAGTGAAGTTATCCCGCCACCTCATCAACAGCAATGACTCGGCAATGACTTGGTCAGACCTCGGCGGCCCGGCCGGACCGTATGCCCAGCGGCTGGAGGCCCCCACCGGGTAACGTTCCCCGGTGCCCTGGTTTCCGCCGTACCTCCGTACCGCCGTACCGCCGTACCGCCGTACGCCAGGGCCGGCCCGCGCTCCGGCCGTGACAGCCGGGCCGCAGCCGATCCGACCAACCGTCACCGGTCCTTTCCGAGGACTGAGATCCGGACAGGAGAACCGCAGGTGACCACAGCGCATGCCGGCCCGGGTGACTACAGCCAGGTGCCGAACCCGGAACAGGCACTGAAGTACGCGATTCAGCACATCGCGGGTGACCGCGTCGAAATCGTCGAGGGAGTCATCACCCCCGTGTCACCGTCCTGGGCCCACGAGACCGCCGTCGACCTGATCCGCGAGCAGATCGGTCCCCGCATGCGCGAACTCGGCCTGCGCGCAGGTTCCGGGAACCTCGACCTGCCGGGTACGGAGAACTACTACGTCCCCGACCTCGCCGTCGTGCCCGCCGAACTCGCGAAGACCGAGGGGGCTCTCCTGCCCGACCAGACCGTGCTCGTCGTCGAGGTGACCTCGCCGTCGAACGGCGACACCGACCGGTCGGCCAAGCGCCGGCGCTACTCGCAGTTCGGCGCTCCCGTGTACCTCCTGGTCGACCGCCAGGAACGCACCTGCACCCTCTTCTCCCAGCCGGGCCGGCTCGGCTACACCCTGGTCGAAGGCCCTCACCCCTTCGGTACGACGCTGCGGCTCCCGTCGCCGCTGGACCTCGAACTCGACACGGCGGGCTTCTGACCAGAGCGGTCCTCGATCAGCGCGAACCACCCGATTCGCCGGCCCGCCCAGCGGCCCGCCCAGTGGCACGCCTGCGGTGCGACGGTCATCTGTCCACGCCCCCCATCACCGGGTCGATGCTCGCCACCGCGACGATGACGTCCGCGACCTGGCCGCCCTCGCACATCGCCGCCATCGTCTGAAGATTGGTGAACGACGGGTCCCGGAAGTGGACCCGGTACGGGCGCGTCCCGCCGTCGCTGACCACGTGCACGCCCAGCTCGCCCTTGGGCGACTCGACCGCCGCGTACGCCTGGCCGACCGGGACCCGGAAGCCCTCGGTGACCAGCTTGAAGTGGTGGATCAGGGCCTCCATCGAGGTGCCCATGATCTTGCGGATGTGGTCGAGGGAGTTGCCCATCCCGTCCGGGCCGACGGCCAGTTGGGCGGGCCAGGCGATCTTCTTGTCGGCCACCATGACCGGGCCGGGCCGCAGCCGGTCCAGGCACTGCTCGACGATCCGCAGCGACTGCTTCATCTCCTCCAGCCGGATCAGGAACCGGCCGTAGGAGTCGGCGCTGTCCGCGATCGCGACCTCGAAGTCGTAGTCCTCGTACCCGCAGTACGGATCGGTCTTGCGCAGGTCGTGCGGCAGGCCGGTGGCCCGCAGGATCGGGCCGGTGGCGCCGAGGGCCAGACAGCCGGGCAGGTCCAGGAAGCCGACATCGACCAGCCGGGCCTTGAAGGCGGGGTTGTGGGTCGCCAGCTTGTCGTACTCCGGCATCCGCGAGCGCAGCAGTGTGACCGCCTCGCGGATCTGGTCCGGCGCGCCCGGGGGCAGGTCCTGCGCCAGGCCGCCCGGCCGGACGTAGCCGTGGTTCATGCGCAGGCCCGTCACCAGCTCGAAGACGTCGAGGATGACCTCGCGGTCCCGGAAGCCGTAGACCATCAGCGTGGTGGAGCCGATCTCCATCCCTCCGGCGGCCAGCGCCACCAGGTGCGAGGCGATCCGGTTGAGCTCCATCATCATCACGCGGATGACGGTGGCGCGCTCCGGGACGTCGCCGGTGATGCCGAGCAGCTTCTCGACCGCCAGGCAGTAGGCCGTCTCGTTGAACAGCGGGGTCAGGTAGTCCATCCGGGTCACGAAGGTGGTGCCCTGGACCCAATTGCGGAACTCCATGTTCTTCTCGATGCCGGTGTGGAGGTAGCCGATGCCGCAGCGGGCCTCCTTCACCGTCTCGCCGTCGATCTCCAGGATCAGCCGCAACACACCGTGCGTGGACGGGTGCTGCGGACCCATGTTGACGATGATCCGCTCGTCGTCCGCTGCCCGTTCTCGTCGCTGTGCGTCATCGGCAACCTCGTCCCAGTCGCCGCCGGTGACGGTGTAGACGCGGCCCTCGGTCGTGTCCCGCGCTCCTGCCGATTCGTGCTCGATGCCGCTCATCAGCCGTATGACCTCCACTCGGACCCTCCGGTCGGGTCCTCCGGTCGCGGTCTGTGCGCCCCTGTCACGGTGCGCGAACGGGCACGACGGGCCGAGGCCTCGGCCGGGCCTCCCGCGCACGGTTCGGCGGCACGGGCCGCTCACGTCCAGGATCGCGCGCATCTGCCGTGAACACCCGGCGGGACCCGGTGGCCGTCATGGCCCGATGCTCGCGTGACCGGTGCCTCGACGCCAGCTCGCGGTGCGCGCGATCAGCCGGTCGGCGCCCGCCTCCGGCCGCCCGCGCGACGCGGGAAGGCTGACGACCTACGCCTCATCGCCCTGGTCGACGTCGGGCAGCGTCTCGCCGAACCGCTCCCGCGCGGCCTCCGGCCCGCAGCCGAAGGCGCGGCCGATGTACTCCCAGGTCATCAGGTTGTCGCGGGCCTTGCGGCCGGCCAGCAGCGCGGTCGCACCCGCGGCCCGCTCGAACCGGGCGGCCGCACGGGCGGCGGCGTACGGCTTGCTCTCCGTCAGGTCACAGATCCGGTCCACCAGCGCCGCGACCAGTTCCTCGACCTCGCGCGACACCACACCCTCGGCCAGGTCGACGTGCCGCTCCCAGTCCGCGAACGGCCCGGTCGCCTCACCCACCGCCTCGGTCGCCTGATCGTCACCGAAGTCCAGCAGGTGCACCCGCTCGCCCCGCCAGCCGCAGCTGCAACCACCGCGCACCGCGGCGGCCCGAGGACCATCCGCACCGTTGTAGAGCCACCAGGTGGTGCGCCCGTCCGGCAACGGCTCCGGCTCGCTGCCGTCCGCCAGCACCGCCGCCGGGAACCCCCGGTGGTGCCCGCTCTCGTCAACCCATGGCATGCCATGCCCCTCACGTCCCTGGAGTACGGCACCAGGGTTCTCAGCCCGTGACGCACTGTCAAGGCTTCGCGACAACCGGGACGGCCGCGGCCGCCGAGCCGATCGAGCCGGGGATCGTCCGATTTCCCCGAACCGGCCCCGGGCGACGGGCCGCTCTGGCATGCTCACCCGGTAACCAAGGGTTAACGCAACGTCAACAGCAGGGGGCGGCCGGTGCAGTACACGATCAGCGCGACGGCGTTCATCGCGATCCTCATCGTCGTCCGGCTGCGGCGCCGCACCCAGTCGCGCAGTCGGGCCGACGAGGCGTTCACGGTGTTCACCGCCGTGGTGTTCGGCGTCCTGATCGCCGCGACGGCCGGGGGGCACGCGATCCTCCAGCTCGTCGGGATCGCCGTCGACGCCACCCGCTGACGGGGCCGGCCTGCGCTCACGCCGGGTCGGTGCGCACCGCCGGGACGTGTTCGGGGGCCTCGCGCCGGTCGCGCGTGTGTCCGCGCAGCTGTTCGACGGCGGCGAGCAGCCGGTCGGCGGTCATCTGAGGCGTCGACAGCGATGGTGCCTACCGGGCGCGGCGGCGTCACCCGGGTTTCCGCACCTCCGCGCCCGCGCCCTGGCCTCACCCCCTCCCCGGCAAGCGATTTCGCGCCGAATTCATCCGAACGAGTAGGAATTCGACACCCCCCGCCGCCCCGGTTGCCGCCCCCGATTCCCGCCATTACGTTGGCGAACATGCTGACGCTGGGACTGAACGGCAATTTCTCCCCCGAAAGCTCCGATATCGTGCCCGGCCTGCGCGAGTACCTGTACCATGACGCGGCCGCGGCCCTGGTGCGGGACGGCGTCCTGGTCGCGGCGGTCGAGGAGGAGCGCCTCAACCGGATCAAGCACACGACGAAATTCCCGGTCAATGCCGTTCGGGCCTGCCTCGACATCGCCGGTGCCACTCCGGACGAAATCGACGCGGTGGGCTATTACTTTCCCGAGCACTATATCGATCTCATGCTCAACGGCCTCTACGTCGACAATCCCGCCGTTCCGCTGCGCTATTCACGCCGACTCATCAAGGACCGGCTGCGGGAGGCGCTTGGCTGGGAGCTTCCCGACGACCGGCTGTACTACGCGTCGCACCACCGCGCCCACGCGGCGTCCGGCTTCGCGCGCTCCGGGATGGTGGAGGCGCTGGTCGTCGTCCTCGACGGGATGGGGGAGGACTGCTCGGGAACGGTCTTCAGCGCCACCGACGGCACGCTGGAGCCGGTCCACAGGTTCGCCATGCACAAGTCGCTGGGCCTGCTCTACCTGGGCGCCACCCGCCACCTGGGGTTCCGTTTCGGCGACGAGTACAAGGTGATGGGCCTGGCCCCGTACGGGGACGCCGCCGTCTACCGCCCGGTGTTCGAGTCGATGTACTCGCTGGGGCCGAACGGGGACTACGAGCTGCCGCCGCACGCGCTGTCCCTCGACTTCGTCGGCAACCTGTTCTTCGCCCACGGCCTGGCGCCCCGGCGCTCCGGCGCCCCGCTGGAGCGGCAGCACAAGGACTTCGCCGCCGGACTCCAGGAGACGCTGGAGCGGATCGTGCTGCACGTCCTTAGGCACTGGAGCCTGGCCACCCGGCACACCAGGCTGGTGTTCAGCGGCGGCGTCGCCCAGAACTGCAGCCTCAACGGCGCCGTCCTGCGCTCGGGGCTGTTCACCGAGGTGTTCGTCCACCCGGCCTCCCATGACGCGGGTACGGCGGAGGGCGCGGCCCTGCTCGCCCAGGAGGCGCTGGGCGGCAGCCCGGTACGGCTCAAGGAGCGGCTGCGCAGCGCGAGTTGGGGCCCCGGCCTGGGTAGCGCCCGAGCCGTGGAGGAGAAGCTGGCGGCGTGGGGCCCGCTGGTCGAGTACGAGCGGCCGGCGGACGTGGTCGAGACGACGGCCGGGCTGCTCGCGCAGGGCGCCGTCGTCGGCTGGGCCCAGGGCCGCTCCGAGTTCGGCCCGCGGGCGCTGGGCAACCGCAGCATCCTCGCCGATCCCCGGCCGGCGGACAACCGCACCCGGATCAACGCGATGATCAAGAAGCGGGAGGGCTTCCGGCCCTTCGCCCCGATGGTCGTGCCCGAGGCCGCCGCCACGTACTTCGAGCTGACCGACACGGCCGCGAACCACGACTTCATGTCCTTCGTGATGCGGGTGCGCCCCGAGCACCGGGAGGGGCTCGGCGCCGTCACCCATGTCGACGGCACCGCCCGACTCCAGATCGTCGCCCCGGAGGTGAACGAGCGCGTCCACCGCCTCGTCACCCGCTTCGGCGCCCTCACCGGCACCCCGGTGCTGCTCAACACCTCGATGAACAACAACGCCGAACCGGTCGTCCAGAGCGTCGAGGACGCGCTGACCTGCCTGCTCACCACGGACCTCGACTGCCTCGTGGTGGAGGACTTCCTGGTCCGCCGGCGCCCCGGCTTCCTGCTCGCCCTCGACGGCCTGGTGCTCTCCCCGCGGCCGGTCACCAAGCTGGAGAAGAGCATCCGGGCGGGCCGGGCCGTCTCCCACGAGATCCTCCTGGACTACGCCACCGGCCCGCGCGCCGAGGTGTCCCCGGAGCTGTTCGCGCTCCTGGAGCGGGCGGACGGCCGGCAGACGGTCGGCGCGCTCGCCCGCGCGGCCGCCGCCGGCCTGACCGACCGGACCAGGGCCGAGCTGCACGCCCTGTGGCAGCGGCGCTTCTTCACCCTCGCCCCCTGCGCTTGACCCTCCGAAGCCCGCAGCCGAAAGGACGTCGCATGCACACCTCCGAGTACCTCCGGCTGGTACGGACCCCCGCCGACCGGCAGGACCACTACGCCCGCGTCGTCGACCGCTACTACGAACTGGTGACGGAGGTCTGCCGCGAGATCTGGTCGGACTCCTTCCACCTCACCTGGTTCACCGAGGGCCAGGGCCTGCCGGAGGCGCAGCGCGCCCTCCAGCACTGGCTGGCCGACCGGGGCGGCTTCACCGCGGGGGACCGGCTGCTGGACGTCGGCTGCGGCATCGGCGGCCCGGCCGCGGCGATCGCGCGGCGCACCGGCGCCGAGGTGACGGGCGTGAACATCTGCGGCCACCAGGTGGAGGTCGCCCGCTCGCTGCACCGCGACAGCGAGATCGGGCGGCGGCTGACCTTCCTGGAGGCGGACGCGATGGCGCTGCCGTTCGCTCCCGCCGAGTTCGACGGCGCCTTCTCCATCGAGGCCCTGTGCTACACCCCCGACAAGCCCCGCGCCTACGCCCAGGTCGCCCGGGTGCTGCGCCCCGGCGGCGGCTTCACCGGGGTCGACTGGTTCTGCGCCGACGGCCTCTCGGCGGCGGACCACGCGCGCTGGGTGGAGCCGATGTGCCAGGGCTTCGCCATCCCGGACGTCATCCCGTTCGGCGCGCTCCCGGAGCACCTGGAGGCCGCCGGGTTCGAGGTCGAGTCGGTGTCCCGCTACGAGGACCACGGCGACATCGCCCCCAACTGGCAGGACCACCAGCCGCCCGACGACGACCTCGCGGACGGCTTCGAGCGCCTGATCGCGGGCTCGATGCCGGCCCTGCGCGAGGGCATCGAGCAGGGCAAGCTGGTCATGGGCTGTTGGGTCGCCCGCAAGAAGGACACCGAGGGCGAACGGGCATGACGGGCCGTGGCAGGACCGCCCCGGGCGCGCTGCCCGTCCTCGGCCACGCGCTGCCGCTCGGCCGCCGGCCGCTGGACTTCCTGGCCTCCCTGCCCGCGCACGGCGACCTGGTCAGGATCAAGCTCGGCCCGGTGCCGTTCCACGTGCTCTGCGATCCGGACCTCGTCCACCAGGTCCTCGTCGACGACCGGACGTACGACAAGGGCGGCGCGATCTTCGACCTCGTGCGGACCCTGGCCGGCAACGGGCTGGCGACCTGCCCGCACCGCGACCACCGCCGCCAGCGCCGGCTGCTCCAGCCGGCCTTCCACCGCGACCGGCTGCCCCTGTACGCCGAGGTGATGTCCTCGGAGATCACCGCGATGCTCGACGGCTGGCGCCCGGGCCGCCGGCTCGACGTGCTGGCCGAGATGAACGGGCTCACCGCCACCCTCGCGACCCGCACCCTGTTCGCCGCGCACCTCGACGACGCGACCTTCGCCGAACTGCGCCAGTGCATGCACGACGCCCTGACCGGCATGATGCGCCGGATGATCCTGCCCTGGCGCTGGCTCAACCACCTGCCCACCCCCGGCAACCGCCGCTTCGAACGGGCCCGCCGACGGCTGCGGCACTACGTCGCCCGGCTCACCACCGACTACCGGCGCACCGGCGTGGACCACGGGGACCTGCTGTCCATCCTGCTGGCCGTCCGCGACGACGACGGACGGGCCCTGACCGAGGCGGAGATCCACGACCAGGTCTTCACCTTCTACCTCGGCGGCAGCGAGACCACCGCCCCGCTGCTCTCCTGGGCGCTGTACCTGCTCGCCCGCAACCCCGGCGTGCGCGAACGCCTCCACGCCGAGGTCGACGCCGTGCTCGGCGGGCGCATCGCCGGGCACGACGACCTCCCCGCCCTGGACCTGACCCGCCGGGTGCTGCTGGAGACGCTGCGCCTGTACCCGCCGGGCTGGCTGTTCACCAGGGTCACCACCCGGCCCGTCGAGCTGGCCGGCCACCGCCTCCCGGCCGGCTCCGTCGTCCTGTACAGCCCGCACATCGTGCACCACCGGGCCGACCTCTTCCCCGACCCCGAACGCTTCGACCCCGACCGCTGGCGCGACGACACCGACCGGCTGCCCCGGGGGGTGTTCACCCCCTTCGGCGGCGGCGCCCGCAAGTGCATCGGCGAGGTCTTCGCCACCATCGAGGCCACCCTCGCCCTGGCCTCGATCACCGCCCGCTGGCAGCTCGACCCCCTCCCCGGCGCCCGCACCCGCCTGGCCCCGCGCCTCTCCTCCCACCTGCGCTCGCTGCCGATGTCCCTGCGGGAGCGGCGAACGGCCGTGTAGGGCGGGGGCGCCGCCCTGGCCCGCGGCCGGGCGGCGCCCCCGTGCTCGCGATCAGCCGTCGTGCCGGCCCGCCTGTTCCCCCCGGTGGCGGGGGAGCCGGTGGGACTCGACCGGCCGGCCGCCGGCGAGGTGCTCGGTGACGATGCGGCCGGCGACAGCCGGGTCGACCTTCCCGTACCAGACGTCGTCCGGCTGCACGGTGACGACGGGGCCCTGGTTGCAGGGGAACTGGCACCCCGTCTGGGTGAGGAGCACGTCGTCGTCGCCGAGGCCCTGCTCGGTCAGGTCGTGCATCAGCGTGCGCAGCACCTCCTCCGCGCCCATGGCCGCGCACCGCGGGCCGCGGCACACCAGGGCCTGGTGCCGGTGGCCGGGGACGTCCTCCCAGGCCGCGGAGGTGATGCCGGGTTCCGCGCCGGTGACGGCCTTCGTCACCGCGGCCACCGTGGCGACCGCCTCCGGCGAGTCGGCGAGGCGGGTCGCGACGAGGAGTTCGGGACGGTGGCCCGCGCGCTCGCGCCACCAGTGCGCGGCGATCCGCCGTAGCCAGGAGTGGGCCGGGCCGGGAGCCGCGAGGCGGACGCCGATCACGACCACGGTCTCGGCGCCCGCGTCGGCCAGCCTGGTCAGCTCGGCCGACAGCGAGGGGTCCGCCTGCTGGAGGAAGGCGATCGAGGCCCGGTGCGTCGCCGCCGCCCGGAGGAGTTCGTCGCGACGGACGGCCTCCCCGGCCGACATGCCGACCAGGAGCACGGCACTGCGGCGGGCGGGGGCATCCGGGACGGGGGAGGTCATGGCGTGGTCCTACCTTTCTGGATGTGGGTCAGCTCGGGTCATTCGTAAGATCGGAGCGCCCAGGGGTTCTGGGTATGGCTGATGAGCGGGCCGCCGTCGGATGGCTCAAAGGACTTGGCCGCCCGGAGCCTCGCGACGGCTCGACCGCCAATTGGGAGACGCGACTCGATCGCTGCTGTAGGACAACGTCGGCGAGGTCGTCTGCGGGTGTGAGGTGACACTGCGAGCTGGCGGAGGGGAACGTGCCCGAGATCTGGGCCGGGGTGGACATCGGCAAGGAACACCACCACTGCGTGGTCATCAACGCCGACGGTGAGCGGCTGCTGTCCCGCCGGGTTCTGAACGGCGAGGCCGAGCTGCTGGAGCTGATCGGCGACGTCCTGGCGATATCCACCGACGTGCTGTGGGCTGTCGACCTCAACCATGGCGGTGCCGCACTGCTGGTCGGCCTGTTGCTCGGCCACGACCAGCCCATGGCCTACCTGACCGGCCTCGCGGTCTACCGGGCCTCGGCCACCTACAAGGGCGGCGAGGGCAAGACGGATGCGAAGGACGCCTTCGTCATCGCCGACCAGGCCCGCATGCGCAAGGACCTCGGGCTGCTGCGGCCGGGTGACGAGGTCGCCGTCGACCTGCGGACGCTGACCACTCGGCGCTTGGACGTAGTCTTCGACCGCACTCGGCAGATCAACCGACTCCGGGCCCAACTGCTGGAGATTTTCCCCGCGTTGGAGCGTTCGCTGGAGCTCGTGAACAAGGGTCCGGTCATGCTGCTGACCGGCTACCAGACCCCGGCCGCGATCCGCCGGGCCGGCGCCAAACGGATCGAGACCTGGCTGAGGAACCGCAAGGTCCGCGGCGCCGCCGCGCTTGCGAAGACGGCTGTGGAGGCCGCCCAGGCCCAGCTGACCGCGCTGCCCGGGGAGAAGCTGGCCGCCGCCATGGTCGCCCGCCTCGCGAAGGGAGTGATGGCCCTTGATGAGGAGATCGCCGAGCTCGACGCCCTGATCGAGGCCCGGTTTCGCGAGCATCCGCACGCCGAGGTGATCCGCAGTCTGCCGGGCATGGGCCCCAGGCTCGGAGCCGAGTTCATCGCCGCCACCGGCGGTGACATGGACGCCTTCGGCAGTGCTGATCGTCTGGCCGGGTTCGCCGGCCTCGCCCCCAGACCCCGCGACTCCGGCCGCGTCAGCGGCAACCTCCGCAGGCCCAAGCGATACCACCGCGGCCGGCTGCGGAGCATGTACCTCTCGGCCATGGTCAGCACCACGACGTGCCCCGCCTCCAAGGCCTACTACCAGCGCAAACGGGCCGAGGGGAAGGGCCACAAGCAGGCCCTGCTCGCTCTCGCCCGGCGCAGGCTCAACGTCCTGTGGGCGATGATCCGTGACGGACAGTGCTATCAAGATTCACCTCCCGTCACGGCTGCGGCTTGACATCACGATTGGGAAGTCCTTTCGGTGGAGCAGTCCGTTCCAGCGGATGTGCGGTCTGTCGTGCCGGGGGTGTCGCTCCACGGTGACGTCGACGCCGTAGACGCGCGCGACCATGGGCGAGGTGAGCACCTCGGAGACCGGCCCGTGGGCGACCAGTCGGCCGTCGAGCAGGACGGCGACCTCGTCGCAGTAGGCGGCGGCGAGTTCGAGGTCGTGCAGCGCGGCCACCGTGGTGATGCCCAGCCCGCGGACGGTTTCCAGGAAGCCGAGCTGGTGGCGCAGGTCGAGGTGGTTGGTGGGCTCGTCGAGCAGGAGCACCCCGGGCTCCTGCACCAGCGCCCGCGCGAGCTGGACCCGCTGCCGCTCGCCGCCCGACAGCGTCGGCCAGGACCGGTCGAGCAGGTGGCCGACGTCGGCCGCGGCGACGGCGTCGGCGAACACGGACCGCTCGTGGGCGTCGGCGGCGGCGGTCGTCGGCACGGGCCAGCGGCCGCGGTGCGGCGTGCGTCCGAGCTCGATGACCTGACGGACCGGCAGCGACAGCCGGGTGTCCGCCTGCTGCTCCATGAAGGCCATCTGCCGTGCTCGTCGGCGGGCCGTGAGCGCGTGGAGGTCCTCCCCGTCCAGGAGGACCCGCCCCGCGCTCGGCCGGGTCAGTCCGGCGACCGCGCGCAGCAGGGTGGTCTTCCCGGCGCCGTTGGGCCCGAGCAGGCCGGTGACCCGGCCGGGGCCGAACGCGAGCGAGACCTCGTCCAGCAGGGTGGCCGCGCCGACGCGCACCCGCAGCCCTTCCGCGCGCAGCCCGACGGGGGGCGCCGGCGTCACTGTGCCCTCCCGTCGGCCCGCCCCTGGCGCCACAGCAGCCAGGCGAAGAAGGGCGCTCCGAGCCCGGCCGTGATGACGCCGACGGGGATCTCCCGCTCGGGGAGGACCGAGCGCGCCACGATGTCGCTGCCGACCAGGAGGGACGCGCCCATCAGGGCCGACACGGGCAGCAGCAGGGCGTGGCGCGGGCCGCAGACGAGACGGACCACGTGCGGTACGACCAGGCCGAGGAACCCGATGACGCCGGTGTGGGCGACCAGGCACGCGGTCACCAGCGCGGCGGTGGCGACGAGGACCCAGCGGGTGCGCTCGACGTGGACGCCGAGGGAGCGGGCGGAGGTCTCGCCGAAGGCGAAGGCGTCCAGGTCGCGGGCCGAGGAGGCCAGGACCGTGACACCGGCCAGCGCGACCGCCGTCAGGAAGACGGCGGTGGGCCAGCGCACGCCGGCGACCGAGCCCAGCGTCCACTCCATGACACCGCGCGCCGCGTTGCGGTCCCCGAGGACCATCACGACGAACGAGGTGTAGGCCCCGCACATCTGTCCCACCGCGATGCCGGCGAGCACGGTCCGGGTGGTCGGCAGCGACCGGGTGCGCGCCCCGGCCAGGGCCAGGACGACGGCGGCGGCGAGCAGCGCGCCGGCGAAGGCCGCCGTCGCCACCGCTCCGGTGCCCTCGGCGCCGGTCACCCCGACGCCGAGGACGATCACGGTGACCGCGCCGGCGGCGGCTCCGTCGGAGATCCCGAGCAGGAACGGGTCGGCCAGGTCGTTGCCGGTCAGCGTCTGCAGCACCGCGCCGCAGACCGCGAGGCCGGCGCCGGTGGCGGCCGCTCCCAGGACCCTGGGCAGCCGCAGCTGCCAGACGATCCGGTCGTCCAGCAGGGTCACGTGCGGGTCGCCCAGCCCGAGACGGCGCAGGACGACGTCGATCACCGTCCGGAGCGGCTCGGGCTGCGAGCCCACGGCCAGGCCGAGGAGCACGGTGGTCAGCAGCAGGGCCACGCCGACGGCCAGGACCGCCGTCGCGCGGCCCCGGCCGGAGCGCCGCGCGACGGGGTGGGGCGCGGTGGTCATGAACCCGGGCGCAGCCGGCTCAGTCCGGCGGACACCTTGGCGGCGCCGTCGGCGAGCAGCACGCCGGGGGTGGACTCCGAGAACGGCAGCACCACGAAGGCCTTGCGCCGCACGGCCGCGAGCCGGCTCAGGACGGGGTCGTTCTCCAGGTAGTCGATCCTGGACTGGGCCGAGTCCCAGTCGGCGTCCGCGAGCACGATGGCGTCCGGGTCCGCCGCGACGACCTTCTCCCAGCTCACGGTCTGCCAGCCGCCGGGCAGGTCCCCGAAGACGTTGGTGGCGCCCACGGCGTCGAGCACCAGCTGGGGTCCGCCGTGGCCGGCGCCGACGAACGGCGTCTTGGTGTCCGAGTCGTACCACAGGACCTTCAGGCCCTTGCCCGCGGCCGTCGCGGTCAGCTGGGCCAGCTGCTGCTCCTGCTGCTGCCGGATCGCGGCGGCCCGGTCCGTGACACCGAAGACCTTGGCGACGTCGTTCAGCTCGCCCCACGCCGCCTGCCAGGTCGTCGGCGGCACCAGGGACTTGTCCGAGCAGCCGAACGGGGACACGTAGGACGGGATGCCCTGGCCCCGCAGTTCCTCCCGGGTGCCCGCGACCTTGTCGGTGTACGCGCTGGAGTAGGAGGCGTACAGGAAGTCGGGACGGGCCGCGAGGAGGTTCTCCTTCGTCGGGTACTTCTTGGAGAGCACCGGGACGGAGTCGTAGGCCGCCTTCCACTTCTCCGGGACGGCATCGTCGAGGTAGGCGGTACCGGCCATGCGGGACTGCAGGCCGAGGGCCAGGGCCACCTCGGTGGCACCCTGGTTGAGCGTCACCAGCCGCTCGGGCGGTGCGCCGACGGACACGGTGGTCCCGCAGTTGTCCACGCTGACCGGCCCGGCGCTTCCGGTCGCCCCGCCGGACGCGACGGGCGCGGGGGCGCCGGTGCAGGCTCCGAGCACGCCGATGAACAGGAAGGCCCCGAGCACCCGGCCGGCGCGCATCGCACCGGTGGGACGAGCGGAACATATGGAACGAAACGGACGCGGCTGACCGCTGGGCACGTGTTCTCCAAAACCCTCGTGGAACATGTCGCGCCGTGGCCGGTCTCCTGGCTTCCGCATCGACGCGCCGCGACCGACCTTCCCAAGCGGCTCTTGTGACCCGCCCAGTGGCCCTGACCGCTGGGCAAGCCGGTCAGCGAGGGCCGCGACACTCCGCGGCAACAGTGGCGAGGGCCGCACCGGACTTCGACCGGTTTCCCGTGCACCACGGCGTTGGCACGGTATCAGGCGTGGTCAAAGCGGTGCCGCCCGGCTCCTGGGACGGCCGCCCGGGCCGCTCGCGGCGCCGCCCGTCGCCTGGAGACCGGCGGCGTTCCTCGGACAAGTGGAGTACCCGCACGACGCGCCCGCTCCCCCGTACGGTGCCGATCGCCCGCGCGGTGTTTCGGCCCCCGGCCGCACGCGATAGTGATCGTGCGGCAGACGACGGCGGTCACCCCCAGGAGGACAGATGGCAGAACGCGTCCCGGCGCCGAACGCTCCCGTACCCGAGGAGGTCGGGCGGATGTACGACCGGATGACCCTGCTCGGCGCCGACCTCCTGGGGAACGGGCACGGCTACAACGCCCACCTCGGCTACTGGGACGGCCCGCACAGCGAGCTGACGTACGACCAGGCCACCGACCGGCTCACCGACGTCATGGCGCAGCGCCTGCGGCTCGGCTCCGGGGCCCGCCTGCTGGACGTCGGCTGCGGGGTGGGCGCCCCGGCCGTACGGATCGCCCGCCGCACCGGCGCCGAGGTGACGGGCATCGCGGTCAGCCGGGAGCAGATCGCCCGCGCCGACGAGCTGGCGCACACCGCCGGCCTCCGGGGCCAGGTGTCCTTCCGGCAGGCCGACGCCATGGACCTGCCGTACGCCGACGCCTCCTTCGACGCCGTCCTCGCGATCGAGTCGATGCCCCACATGCCCGACCGGGGGCGGGTCCTGCGGGAGATGCGCCGGGTGCTGCGCCCCGGCGGCAGGGTCGTGCTGACCGACTTCTTCCGACGCCGCTCGCCGTCCCCCGCCACCCACCCGCTGCGGCAGACCATGGGCTCGACGACCGTGCCGCTCGACGACTACCCGGCGATCCTGCGGGCGGCGGGCCTGGAGTTCGTCGAGATGCTGGACATCACCGAGGAGACCGTGCCCCGGTCCTTCGCCGCCCTGGCGGAGCAGGCGAAGGACCTGCACCTGGCGCCGGAGGACACCGAGGCCCAGTGCTACTTCAACCCCCAGGCCGTCATCGACACGGACCTGCTCGGCTACCTCCTCGTCGCCGCCCGGCGACCGCGGGACTGAGCCACCCCCGTGGAGGGCGCCATGACCGTCGCGGCGCAGCTGCCGTTCGACCAGCACGACCCGCTGCGCCTCGCGCCCCGGCTGCGCGAGCTCCAGGCCCGGGGCCCGGTGCACCGGGTGCGCACCGCGCTGGGGGACGAGGCGTGGCTGGTCACCGGCCACGCGCGGGTCCGCCGGCTGCTGGACGACCCGAGGCTCGGCCGCTCCCACCCGACGCCCGAGACCGCGGCCCGCACCGGCGAGACCCTGTTCGACGCGGTGCTCGGCGACTTCGACACCGAGGCCGCCGACCACGCGCGCATCCGTACGCTGCTGCAACCGCACTTCTCGCCCCGGCGGATGCGGGAGCTGCGCCCGCGCGTCGAGGCCCTGACGGCGGGCCTGCTGGACGAGCTGACCGGGCACGGCCCGCCGGCCGACCTGCACGCCGGGCTCGCCGTGCCGCTGCCGGTCCTGGTGATCTGCGAGCTGCTGGGCGTCCCGTACGAGGACCGCGACCTCTTCCGCGCGGCCACCGAGGCCGCCGCCGACACCGGCGACCGGGCCCGTTCGCAGCGCGGGGTGGGCGAGCTGTTCGCCTACGGGCGCGAGCTGGTCGCCCGCAAGCGCGCCCAGCCGGGCGACGACGTGATCTCCCGGCTGGCCGCGGCCGAGGGCGTCGGCGACGAGGAGGCCGCCGGGCTGTCGATGGCCCTGCTGTTCGCCGGGCACGAGACCACCGTGGTGCACATCGGGCTGGGGGCGCTGCTGCTGCTGGCGAACCCCGAGCAGTGGCGGGCCTTGGTGGCCGATCCCGGGCTGGTGCCGAAGGCCGTCGAGGAGATCCTGCGCGCCTCGGCCAAGGGCACCGCCGGCGGCATCCCCCGCTACGCGCGCGAGGACCTGGACATCGACGGCACCGCCGTACGGGCCGGGGACCTGGTGCTGCTGGGCCACGGCGCCGCCAACCACGACCCCGCCGTCTTCCCCGACCCGGACCGGCTCGACCTCGCCCGCCCGGCCCCGGCGCACGTCACCTTCGGGCACGGCGCCCGCTACTGCCTCGGCGCGCCGCTGGCCCGGATCGAGCTCCAGGCGGTGTTCACCCAGCTGGTCACCCGTCTCCCGACGCTGCGTCCGGCCGTCGACGCTGACGGGCCGCGGATGCGCCACGGCGCGCTGACCGGCGGGCTGGCCGCCCTCCCGGTGCACTGGTGAGGCCGCTCCGCAGGCCCCCGGGCGCCACGGCGGCCCACCGGGCGTACCCGGCGGCGCCGCTGCCCTACCCCGACGGCTGGTTCTGCCTCGGCTTCGGTCACGAGGTCGGCCGGGGCCGGGTGGTGACGCGCCGGCTGATGGGCGAGGACGTGGTCCTGGCCCGCGGCGCGAGCGGCGTGCTGCGCGCCCTGCGCCCGCACTGCCCGCACCTGGGCGCCCACCTCGGGGTGATGGGCAGTGTCCGGGGCGAGGAGATCACCTGCGGCTTCCACCGGTTCGTGTTCAGCCTGGACGGGCCCTGCCGGCGCACCTCGTACGGGCAGACGGCGCCCCGGGCGGCGCTCGGCACGCTGCCGGTGCGCGAGAGCGGCGGGCTGATCCTGGTGTGGGGCACCCGGGACGGCTCGCCGCCGAGCTGGGAGCCGCCGGTGCTCCCGGTGGGCCGGCCGCTCCCGCGCGGGAGGGTGTTCGAGGTCGCGAGCCATCCGCAGCAGATGACCGAGAACGTGGTCGACTTCGGGCACCTGGAGCAGCTCCACGGAGCGACCCTCGGGACGGCCCCCGAGGTGTCCTTCGCCGGCCCGGTCTGCACCGGCCGCTTCCAGGTCACCCGGACGCTCCCTCGCCTCGGCCTGGTCCGCGTCGACTACGCCTTCTCGGTCCACGGGCTCGGTCTGACGGTCATCGAGTGCGAGCTGCCGTGGCGCGGGGCCGCCGCCCGGTTCTTCGCCCTGCCCACCCCTATCGAGCCCTGGCTGAGCCACTTCCGGATCGCCGCCACGGCGACGGCCGGGCCGGTCAAGGGCGTCCCGCGGGCGCTGTCGCGGCCCGTCGGCGCGGCGGCCTCGCTGCTGCTGCGCGATGCCTTCTTCCTCGTCCACGCGGCCGGCAGCTCCCTGGACCTGCCGGTGTGGCACTACCAGAAGTACCAGGCAGGGCCGCGGCTGGCGCCGGGTGACGGCCCGATCGGCCGGTACCGCCGGTGGGCGCGGCAGTTCTACGGGGACTCGTGAGGTCCACCGGGATTCGTGAGCTCCACAGGATTCGTGAGGCGCCCCGTCGCGCCCGGGAGGTTGCCGTATGCCGTTCACCACCTGCATCAGCGTGCGGGACACCGCCGCCAGCATCGCGTTCTACCGGGGCCTCGGATTCGAGGTGGACTCCAGCATCGCCACCCCCGGCGACGACGTCCACCTGCTGCTGCACCGGGGCGCCTTCTGCGGGCTGCTGTACAGCAACGCCGACCTGAAGCGGTGGCTGCCCGCGCTCGCCGACACCCCGATCAGCCTGGCCGGCATGCTGTACCTGACCGTCGACGACTTCGACGCCTTCCACGCCCTGGTCTCCGGCCGGGCCGAGGTCGTCAAGGGCCCGCTGACGGACCACCTGGGCCAGCGGGTGTTCTACTTCCGGGATCTCGACGGGTACGTCATCGGCATCCACGACAACGCGGCCTTCCGCGCCTCCGGCCTGGCCGAGTACGGAGAGAGCGGCCGTTGACACTCACCTGCGTCACAGCAGGCAGGCCATCAGGCTGCGGGTCTCCACGTTGACGTAGTAGCCCAGCCGCATCAGCCGGTTGAGCAGCCCCAGGGACATCCACCGGTAGTGGGCCGGCGCCTCGACCGCCTCGTCATCCGGGACCCGGATCACCACGTGCCGGGTGTCGGCGTGCTGGAAGCGCCCGCCGTCCTCGGACTGCACCGCGTCCACCACCCGCCACGACGGGTCGCAGTCCAGCAGCCCGGCCAGCGGCGGGTGGTCCTGCGGCCCGTCGTAGTTCCCCGGGGTCAGCTGGATCGTCGCGGCCAGCTCGACCCGGTCGGTGGCACCGGGCTGGGCCATCGCCTGGACCAGGAACTCCAGGGTGCCCCGGCGGCACCGGCAGACGAAGGCGACGACGTTGCCGGGGTTGGGGCGCAGCATCGGCTGCGCCCACGCGGCCACCTCGCGGCTGGTGGCCCCGACCGACAGTCCGACGATCTGGAAGTAGCGGCCCTCGTCGTGCCGGATGCTCTGCTCGTCGCAGGTCCACCCGGCCATCTCCCGCAGCGCGATCCGGCGCACGTCGAGGTCGAACCTGGCCTTCTGGTCGATCAGCCAGGTCATCGCGCGGGCGAGGTCGCCGTCCGAGGTCTGCCGCTGGTGGGAGCGGACGACCTCGGCGTGGAAGCCCTGGCACTCTCCGCGTTGGCGCGCCGCGTCCGTGCGCGTCGCGTACGTGCGCGTCGCGTACGTGATGGCGGAGAGCACCGTGCGCGCGTTCATGTTCACCCGGTTGCCGAGCGCGAGCAGCCGCCGCAGCTGGCCCAGGGTCAGCCAGGTGAACTCCTCGCCGACCGGCACCTCCTCGTGGGGCGGGATCTCGACGATCATGTTGCGGTTGCGCTTGTAGAGGTACCAGGAGGAGTGCTCGGACAGCAGCTGGTCGAAGACGACGGCCCGCCGGCCGGGGCGCAGGAAGTAGTCCAGGTACGGGGTCGCCTTCCCGCCGTGCACCCGCTGGTAGTTGCTGGGGGTGGCCTGCACGGTCGCGGAGTACTGCACCAGCGCGCTGTTGCCCGGCTCCATCTTCGTCTGCATCAGGAAGTGCCGGACGCCTTCGATGCGCTTGACCAGGATGCCGAGGACGCCGATGTCGGGCTGCACGATGACCGGCTGGCACCAGTGCGGGGTGCTGCCGAAGTTCGTCCGCACCGCGAGGCCTTCGACGGTGAAGAAGCGGCCCGAGCGGTGGCCGATCCGGTCCTCGCCGAGGTGCCAGTCGGTCAGCGCACCCAGCGGCACCTGCTCCACCCGGAACGCGGAGGCGGCGGCGCGCTCCCGGAGGAAGGCCTCCGGGTCCGGGGTCAGCGGCGTGTCCACCGTGTGCGCCGAGGCGAGGAAGTCCTCGGCGCCCGTGACGAGGACCGACATCCCGCTCAGCCCCCCGCGCCTGTCCGCAGGGTGCGGCCCATCAGCTCGATACCCGCCTCGGGAGGCAGCGGCGCGAAGTCGACCAGCGAGCGCAGCAGCGAGGCGTCCACCACCAGGCTGCCGACGTCGGTGCCGGCGCTCGGCCCCCGTACGACGGGGATGGTCCGGCGCATCACGGCGGAGACCCGGTCGACCACCTCGGCCACCGAGTAGCCCACCCCGGAACCGAGGTTGACGGTGCCCGGCAGCTCCCGGCGCAGCGCGAGCAGGTCGAGGACCGCCCGGACGAAGTCGTCCACGTGCAGGAAGTCCCGGCGCTGCTCCCCGCTGCCGTGCAGCCGAAACGGTTCTCCGGTCAGGGCGCAGCGGAACGCCGCCGACACCACGCCCTGCCCCCGGGAACTCGGCAGGAGCCGGCCGTAGACGTTGGAACAGCGCAGGGCGCAGCACCGCAGGCCGTGCACCCGCCGGTAGAACTCCAGGTAGTGCTCACCCATCAGCCGCGACATGCCGTACGGGGAGGTCGGCCGCGCCCGGTGGCTCTCGGCCCGCAGCCCCGGGGCCGCGCCCGGCGCGTAGACGCCGCCGGCCGAGGAGAGGAAGACGATCAGGGTGGCCGGGCTCAGGGTGCGCACGGCCTCGCAGACGTTGATCAGCAGCGACAGGGTGTCCACGGCGTCGGCCTGCGGCTCGTGCGCCGAGGGGACGGGGAAGCGGCCGCCGGCGGCGACGACGACGGCGTCCGGGCGTCGGCTTCGGGTGAGGACGGCGGGCAGCTCGTCGGCGCCGCTGCCGCGGACCAGCCTGACCGTCGTGGCGGGTCCGCGGTGCAGGCCGTACGGGTCGGAGCGCCCGATGACGGTGACGTCCCAGCCCCGGCGCTCGGCGCCGGCCGCCAGGGCGCTGCCCAGGAACCCCGCTCCGATGACGGCGGCGCGGACCACATCGGTCGGCTCGTCCATGGCCCCTGCTCCTCCGTTCGGGATGGCTTCGGGATGGCTTCGGGATGGCGGCAGAACGGAGGTGTAACCCGCGCGCCACGGCGCCTACCCCGAACCGGACTCGATTGGCCCAGGTGGATGTGCGCCCGGCCGCGGGCCCGGCCAGGGTGAAGCCGACCCTGTCTCGCCTTCTCGGACCCTCGCCTTCTCGGACTCTCGCCTCCTCGGAGCTGCGCATGCGGATCGTCTTCGTGTCCCTCCCGGTGAAGGCCCACCTCAACGCGGTGATCCCGCTCGCGTGGGCGCTGCGCGGCGCCGGGCACGACGTCGTCCTGACCGGCGACTGGGGTCCGGAACGGGACGCCACCGGGCACATCACCGCCTCCGGACTGACCGCCGTCCCGCTGGGCCGTGAGGGGGACGTCTCTCCGGTGCGCCCGGGTGCCCACAACGAGTCCGGCTTCCTGGCCCTGGACCCGGAGCAGGCCGCCGAGGGCGAGTGGGAGCGGTTCCGGGCGGCGCTGCGCTACCTGTACACGGAGGTGTACGCGCCCGGCACCGAGGTGGGGGAGCAGTGCGGCCTGCTGAGGAAGCTCGTCTCCTTCACCCGCTCCTGGCAGCCGGACCTCGTCCTGTGGGACATGCTGGCCTTCCCCGCCCCCGTGGCCGCGCGGCTGTGCGGCGCCGCCCACGCCCGGATCGTCTGGGGCACGGACACCGTCGGGATGCTCCGGACCCGGACACCGGGGGACTCCTACGCCGACTGGCTGCGGCCGATGCTCGCCCCGTACGGGCTGCCGTACGGCGAGGACCTCCTGCTGGGTCAGTGGTCCGTCGACCTGGGCCGGCCGCACCCGTACGAGCTGCCCGGGCGCAGCGTCCCGGTGCGCCGGATCCCCTTCAGCGGCTCGGCGGTGCTCGCCCCGTGGCTGTGCGAGCGCCCCCGGCGGCCCAGGGTCGTGCTGACCCTCGGCGTGACCAGGCAGGAGATCCACCGCCGGGAGTCCGCGTTCCCGCTGCGGGACTTCCTCGACGCGGCGGGCGGCCTGGACGCGGAGGTGCTGGTCACCCTGACGGACAGTCCCGTGCCGCTCCCGCCCAACGTACGGGCCGTCGGCTACGTGCCGTTCGACCAGCTCCTGCCGACCTGCTCGGCGATCGTCCACCAGGGCGGCCGCGGCACCTTCGCCTCGGCCGCCGCCTTCCGGGTGCCGCAGATCGTCGTCCCGCAGCCACTGTGGGACGAGAGCGCCACCGCCCGCCAGGTCGCCGCCTACCGGGCCGGGCTGTCGCTCGACCTGGCCGGGCTCGACGGCACAAGCCTGTGCAAGGCGCTGGTCCGGGTACTCACCGAGCCCGCCTTCCGGGAGGGAGCGCAGCGACTGCACACCGACCTGATGGCCGACCCCGCGCCGACGGACTGCGTCACCCGGCTGGAGGAGCTGACGGCGCTGCACCGGGGCCGTCGCGCATGACCGCTCTCGTGTACCTGGTCTGCCCGGCCGGCATCCCCAACTACGGCGACGAACTCATCGCCCTCACCTGGCTGCGCCACCTGGCCCGGGTGGCCCCCGACGCCGACGTGGTCGTGGACTGCCTCTACCCCGAGGCGGCCGCCGCGCACCTGGGCGGGGCCCACCCTCGGGCCCGGTTCACCAGCGTGCTCTGGCCGTTGTGCCTGCGCCACTGGCCCGACGGGGACCCGGCCGGGGTGGCGGAGGCCGTACGGTCCTCCGCGTCGGCCTTCCTGCACCGCGCGGACGTCCTGCACCTGCTCGGCGGCGGCTACCTCAACGCCATCTGGCCGGCCTTCACCGGCCTGCTCGCGGGCATCGCCACCGCCGCCGAGACGACCGGCGCCCGGACGGCGATGACCGGCCAGGGCCTCTGGCCACCGGCCGCCTCCATGGCCCTGACCCGCTCCCTGGTCGGGCGCTTCGACGTGGTCGACGTCCGGGACGCGCCCTCCGCCCGCCTCGCCGGGCTCACCCCCTCGCCCGACCACTGCGACGACGTCTTCCTCGGGTACGGGCCCCACCTGGTGCGTCCGGCGGACGAGGAGGTGCCGGAGGCCATGGTGTGCGCGCAGTCGTTGCTCGCCGGCTCTGTTCCCGAAACCGTCCGGCTCATCGCCTCGCTGCTGCGCGCGTGGAAGGTGACGGACGTGGGCCTCCTGGAGTGCTCGCCGGACAAGGACCGGGACGTCCTGGCCGCCGCCCACGAACTGCTGCCCGGCGCCCGCCGCTACTCGCTCGACGACGTCCTCGCCCACGGACTGCCCGCCCGCCCCGGCCAGTGCTGGATCAGTACCCGCTTCCACCCCCACGCGGTCTCCGCCGCAGCCGGCGCCCCCGGCCTGGCACTGGTCGTACGACCCGACTACTACGACGTCAAACACCGCTCACTGATCGACGCCGGCTCCTCCTGGCAGCTGCTGCACGGGCCGGCCATCCCCGACCGCCCCACCGGCGGCGGCTTCGACGCCGAACGGCTGGCACACCTGCGGGCCGCCAAACTGGCCGTGGCCGAACGCATCTACGGGAGCTGACCTCGTGGACCTGCTGCTGATCGGACTGTCCCGATTCGCCCGCCGCCGGATCCTGCCCGCCGCCGCGGCGGTAGCCGGGATCACCGCCGTCTCCATCGCCAGCCGCCACGCCACCGATGCCCTCCACCGCGATTGGCGCCTCGCGCTGAAGACGCACCCGCCCGGCCTGGCCTACGTGTCCTTGACCAACGACGAACACGCCGACGCCGTCCGGCACGCGCTCGACCACGGCTGGCACGTGGTGGTCGACAAACCCGCCCTGCCCGACCTCCCGACCGCCGAACGGCTGGTGGACCTGGCCCGCCGCTCATCCCTGCTCCTCGCGGAAGCCACCTGCTACGCCTTCCACCCGATGTTCTCGGTGATCACCCGCCACGCGGCCGAGGCCACCAAGGCCGTCGCCGTCTTCACCCCACCGGTCCCGGCCACCGACTTCCGCCACGACCGCGCCAAGGGCGGCGGCGCCCTCCTCGACACCGGCCCCTACCTCGCCTCCCTCGGCCGCGTCCTGTGGGGCCACGAACCCGAAGAGGTCAGCGTCATGGTCACCGACCGCACACCGGACGGCCTCGACCTCTCCTACAGCGCCCTCGCCCGCTACCCCGGCGGCAGGACGGCCATCGGCCACTTCGGCTTCACCAGCACCTACCGCAACACCCTGCAGCTCCTGGGCCCCGACGAGGCCGTCGACATCGAGCGCCCCTTCTCCCTACCGCCGGACACCGCCCCCACCCTGACGGTCCACCGCGACGGGGCGCAGCACGCCCACCGACTACCGCCCGCCGACAGCATGCACCGCTTCCTGACCCGGGTGATGCACGCCATCCACACCGGCTCCCGCGCGTTCGACGCCCCACTCCTCAGCGACGCCCGCACCCTCGCCCGCCTCCGCCACGCGGCGGGCGACGGCCGCTGACAAGCGCCGCTTCCGACCGCGGATGCGCGCCCGGACGCATAGGATGCCCCGCAAGCCCTTTGACACCTCAACACCCACGCGCAACGTTCAAGGGCCGCCGCACCCAAGCACGCAAAGAACTGGCAAAGCCGCCACATCGCCCCAGCTCAAAAAGGGTCCTCCCCGCACCCGCGGGGGTCAGCCGTCCTGGCTGAACTTGGAGCAGTCGATGACGACGTCCTCCCCGCACCCGCGGGGGTCAGCCGCCGCGCGGGGTGAACAGCGGCGCCGGCGGCCCGTCCTCCCCGCACCCGCGGGGGTCAGCCGCTGGAGGAGTTCGAGCTCGGCCCTGGCGGCGAGTCCTCCCCGCACCCGCGGGGGTCAGCCGCTGGCGGCCGCCGTGGAGGCGGTCGGCGACGCGTCCTCCCCGCACCCGCGGGGGTCAGCCGTTCACCGCTTGCGTGCTCTTGTTGGTGATGACGTCCTCCCCGCACCCGCGGGGGTCAGCCATTCGGCCATGTGCACGCCCTCGGTGGTGCGGGGTCCTCCCCGCACCCGCGGGGGTCAGCCGGACGACCAGCAGCTGCCCGACGACCAGCAGCTGTCCTCCCCGCACCCGCGGGGGTCAGCCGCTGGAGGACGTCCAGGACGCCGCCGATCACCGGTCCTCCCCGCACCCGCGGGGGTCAGCCGATCTCGCCGGCCTGCGAGATCACGAACGAGTAGTCCTCCCCGCACCCGCGGGGGTCAGCCGATTCTGCGGCACGGTCGGCAGTCGTCGGGATTGTCCTCTCCGCACCCGCGGGGGTCAGCCTCACCCCCGAGGAACTGCGCATCGCGCTCAAGGGTCCTCCCCGCACCCGCGGGGGTCAGCCGATCACCGACCACGGCGCGTTCGGCTACCAGAAGTCCTCCCCGCACCCGCGGGGGTCAGCCGGGCGAGCGGTCGGGGGACCTGGTAGTGCCTGGGTCCTCCCCGCACCCGCGGGGGTCAGCCGTTGAGGTGGACCTGTGTCCATCATCCCCTACAGTCCTCCCCGCACCCGCGGGGGTCAGCCGGACCACACAGGCTCTGCCGGTCGACCGGCAACGTCCTCCCCGCACCCGCGGGAGTCAGCCGGCCACCACACCGGCCTCGGTCGCGTACCGGTTGTTCTCCCCGCACCCGCGGGGGTCAGCCGGCGTCGACCTTGATCGAATCGACCTCGGGCACGTCCTCCCCGCGCCAGCGGGAGTCAGCCGGCCGCGTTGCTGGACCGCATCGCCACCGGCAGTCCTCTCTCACCGCCGGCCTCGAAGAAGGCACGCCGCTGGAGGAGATCCGCAAGGCCATCGCCCACCGGGCCATCCCGCTGTCCACCGCGATGCCCTGGCCCGCCCTCCAGGCCCGGCTGCGCTACGTCCTGCTGGCCGCCCCCGACGACCGGCCCACCGCCACCGAACTCGCGAAGCTCATCGAAGCGGTGGACGGGTGATCGAGCTACGGGAGCTGGGCTTCGGCGACGCCGAGGCCGTGCCGCGGATCTACAGCGCGGAGTCGACGAAGCACCTGGGCCGGGCACCGATGGACGCCCACGAGGTCTTCGCCTACCTCGCGCGGCCCGGGAACCTCCCCCGCTGGAACTACGCGCTCGACACCACCGAGCGGACCTCCCCGGGACCGATCGGCGTCGGCAGGACCTACCGCCAGACCCGCCACCTCCCTCGCCCCGCCGAGGAGCACTTCCGCGTCACCGCGTACGACCCCCCAGGCCTGCTGACCGTGGACGGCGACTTCGGCCCGTTCTCGGGAACCGCCACCTACCGGCCGACCGCCGTCGACCGGCACACCACCCGGCTGGTCAACAGCGTCCACCTCACCGCCTCCGGAGCCCTCAAGGCCGTCGCCGCGCTCGCCGCCGGTGAGAGGACATGACGTCCGCGTCGCGCTGAGGACGCTGCGCGACCTCGAAACGAAGATCGATCGGGTGGCATCATGTCGCTCATGGCTGAGGACGGTGCGGGCGGGTATCGGACGGGCGAGACGGCGCTGATCATCAAGGTGCCCGAAGCCGAGCCGGTCGTGGGTGGATGGCGTGAGCGGTTCGACTCTTCCGTGGCCGTCGGGATTCCAGCGCACGTGACCGTGCTCTATCCCTTCCTGGATCACGATCGCATCGGTGATCAGGTTCTGGGCGAACTCGGTGAACTCCTCGGTGCCCACAGCGCCTTTGACGTCGGGTTCCGGGGCTGTGGCCGCTTTCCGGGCGTGCTCTATCTCGCCCCGGTGCGGGAGGACCGGCTACAGGCGCTCACCTTGGCCGTGGCCGCCCGATGGCCGGAGGCGCCGCCGTTCCGGGGACGGTTCACCGACGTCGTTCCTCACCTGACGGTGGCGTACGGCCAGGAGCCGGGTGTGTTCGACGAGATCGAAGCGGACCTTTCGGGCCGGCTGCCGGTCACGGCGCGTGTCGGTTCCGTCCACCTGTTGGTGTACGACGGCACCGTGTGGTCCGAGCGCGCGGAGTTCGCTCTGCGGGGCTGACGGGCCGGAGCCGGTCAGCTGTTTGAGCGAGGGGGAGCTGTGGTCCACCAGGCGCAGCCGCACGAAGTACGGGCCGTACCCGCCGACAGGCAGGTACGGCCCGATGAACTGCCACTGCGCATCGGATAGTTGCTCCAGGCAGTCCTACTGCATGTCCCACCCTTCCAGCAGCTCGAAGAGGTGCCGGTCGCCTTCGAGCTCCAGGGAGTCCAGCGGGATGCGGCCGTAGAAGGACAGGACCAGGTCGCTCGCCGTACCCCGGACGGAGGCGTCGACCGACTCCGGGTCCTCGCCGGCGGCGGGAGCGGATTCGGGCAGACGGACGGCCCGCGAACCGTCGGCGGAGAGTGACTGGCGCCAGGAGCCGCCCCCGGTGACGTGATAGTCGACGACGGCGGGCTTGTGCGGCCAAGCGACCGTCGTGGTGCAGCAGGTGAACAGGAAGTCCTCGACACCGTCGAGCGCCACCTCCTGCGGCAGCGGCTCCGGGGCGCCCACGGTGAGCTGGGCGTCGTAGGTGTGCATCGCGATCTCCTGGAGCTGGTGCCGGGCGACGGCACCGCAGGTCCGCGGCGACTGCGACGCGCCCCACCACGCCCAGCAGCCGCGCTCCGGGCCGGCCTCCCGCAACGCGTCCAGCATCTGCTGCGTCGACTCGGCCAGCCAGGCGAGCAGGGCCTCGCGCTCCTGCGGCGCGGTCAGGCCCTCTCCCGCCAGCTTGCCCGAGGCGTCCGGCCCGGCCGCGACCGTGGCGGCCCAGGCGCGACGCCCCCCGCCCAGGTGGTGCACCAGGTCGAGCAGCGTCCACTCGGGGCAGGTCGGCACCTGCACGTCGAGGCTGGGGGCGGCGGCGATCGCGGCGCGGAAGGCCGCTGACCGCTCGTCGATCAGGCGCAGCAGCTCAGGGAAGTCCAAGATCTTGTTCACCCGGGTGTTCTATCACTGGACGGCGGAGACGCAACAGCGATTATTCGCGGGCCGGCCTCCGCCTTCGCCGCGCGATGACAGGCCAGGACGAAGGCGGCGCTCGACGATGCCGGCGAAGGGGGAACCCCGCGCCGCACGACGTAGCCCCGGCGGATGACTTCGGTACCTCCCGGGGGCTACGAACGACGCCGGAATGTTTGCCGCTACCTTGGCGACCGCGCCGGCTGACCGGCAACCCCCGAGGGATCGACACGGCACGGCACTAGAGTTGCGAACCCCCTCCGTCGACAGGGAACTCCGCTCCCGTCGAGAAGGTCGCTCCGAACGCCAAGTACGCCACCGCGGCGGCCACTTCCTCGGACGTCCCCAGCCGCTGCATCGGGTTGGTGCTCCGGTAGGCCTCCTTCCGTGCCTCGACGACGTCGACGGGCAGCGACGAGCGGTCCAGGATGCCCGAGTCGACGGGGCCGGGGCTCACGGCGTTGACGCGCACCTTGCGCGGCAGCAGCTCACGGGCCAGGGTGCGCGTCATCGACCGCAGGGCCGCTTTGCTCGCCGAGTAGACGCTGAGCGCGTCGAGGCCCAGGACGTTCACCACCGACGTGGTGAGGACCACGCCGCTTCCCTCGCGCAACAGCGGCGCCAACGCCTGCACGGTGAAGTACGGGCCCTTGACGTTGATGTCGAACAGCTCGTCGTACATCTCCTCCGTCGTCGAGTCGAACGGCGCGGACGCGGTGACGCCTGCGTTGACGAACAGCGCGTCCACCGTGCCGAACCGCTCCCGGACGGTACCGGCCAGCGCCTTGATGTCCTTCGGGGACGCGGCGTCGCTACGGACGGCGATCGCGTGCTTCCCCAACTGCTCCGACGCGGCGTCCAGGGTGGCCCTGGTGCGGCCGGTGATCAGGACGTGCGCCCCGCCGTCCGCGAACAACCGGGCCGTGGCCAGGCCGATACCGCTGCTTCCGCCCGTGATCACGATCTTCTTGCCGTCATAACTGGTCATGCCCTCCAGCCAAATGCCCACCCGCGCGCCGTGTCCAAGACCTGTTCCGCATGCCGCCATGCCCCAGGCGTATGGCAGCGCGCGACGTACCCTGGGCGAATGGACGTCGATCTGCGGCTCGTGCGCTACTTCACGGTCGTGGCGGAGTACGGCAACTTCGGCCGGGCCGCCACCAGGCTGCACCTGGCGCAGCCGTCGCTGAGCCGTCAGATCCAGCGGCTGGAGGCCCAGCTCGGTGTCCGGCTCTTCGACCGCTCGCCGCAGGGCAGCAGCCTCACCGACGCCGGTCAGGCCTTTCTCCCCGGGGCCCGGACACTGCTCCAGGAGGCCGAGCGAGCCGCTCACACGGCCAGAGCCGCCGTCCGGCCCCGTGCCATCACCGTCGGCTACGCCGAAGGACTGGTCATCACCGCCTGGGTGCAGGAGCTGCGCCGCCGGCACCCCGACGGCCAGGTCCGCACCCGGCACCTCGACTGGCGGGACACCCAGGCCCTCGCCGAGGGGCGGGTCGACGCCCTCCTCGCCTACGGCCCCCTGCCCTTGCCCACGGACGGCTTCCGGGTGGCCAGGCTCCATGAGGAGTCGCGGGTACTCGTCATGTCGGCACGTCATCGCCTGGCGAACGGAAGACCCGTCAGCCTGCGCGCTCTGGCGGACGAGGAACTGGTGACCTGCGCCGGCACACCCGTTGTCTGGAGCACGCCCAAGCCGGTCGGCGACCGCCCGGCACCGCCCCCGCCCGCGATCGACGACAGCTTCGAGGACAAGCTGGAACTCATCGCCACCGGCCACTGCGTCGCGCTCTTCCCGGCCGGCGACCGACGTGCTGCCGTGCGCGAGGACATCGCCCTGGTGCCCGTCATCGACGTCGATCCCTGCGAGGTCGTGCTCGTCACGCGCGCTGACGACCGCAACCCGCTGCTCGGATCGCTGGAGGACGTCGCACGCACATGGCTCGGCGCGGCCTCCCGCCGGGAGAACGACGAACTGCCGGTCGGCTGACCGCCGCCGCGCTGCCCTCGCCGGCCTGGACCGGCCGGACGGTCGACGGCCCAGCGGCGGCCCCGGCGGGGCCGTGGCGGTTGCGATCACCCATACGGCGTAACAGGCTGAAAGTGGAAGCAGGACGGGACGCGGATGAGGTGTTCCCATGCCCACCATGCCGACCATGCCCACACCCACACCCTTCACCGCGCGCGGCCGCCGTCCGGGCCGTCTGCCGGATTCCCGTCAGGCCGGCCCGTCGGTCACCGGCCTGCCCGGGGTCGTCACCGAGTTCGTCCTGTCCACGCCGGGCAGCTCTCCCTACCCGTGGGACCTCGCGGCCGGGCCCGACGGCAATCTGTGGTTCACCGAGTACGACCGGGGGCTGGTCGGGCGGATCACCCCGGGTGGGGCCGTCACCGAATATCCGCTGCCCACCCCGGACGGCGGCCCGACGGGGATCGCGGCCGGGCCGGACGGCAACCTGTGGTTCACCGAGTACGACAGCGGCGTGATCGGGCGGATCGCCCCGGACGGGGCCGTCGCCGAGTACCGCGTCCCGAGCCCGAACAGCTTCCCGTGGGGGATCACGGCCGGGCCGGACGGCAATCTGTGGTTCACCGAGTACAACAACGGCGTGATCGGGCGGATCACCCCGGACGGGGCCGTCACCGAGCACCCGCTGAGCGACGCGGGCAGCGGGCCGACGGGGATCACGGCCGGGCCGGACGGCAACCTGTGGTTCGTCGAGTCCACCGGCAACAAGATCGGCCGGATCACCCCGGACGGGGGCATCACCGAGCACCCCGTCCCGACGGCGAACAGCTCCCCGTGGGACATCGCGGCCGGGCCGGACGGCAACCTGTGGTTCGTCGAGGGCGCCGGCAACCAGATCGGGCGGATCACGCCGGACGGGGAGTTCACCGAGTTCCCCGTGCTCACCACGGGCAGCCAGCCGTCGGGGATCGTGGCGGGGCCGGACGGTGACCTCTGGTTCACCGAGTACCTCGTCGGCAAGGTCGGGCGGATCACCCCGGCCGGGTCGGTCACCGAAGTCGCCCTGTCCCCCGGGGACAGCGGGCCGACGGGGATCGTCGTGGGGCCGGACGGGAACCTGTGGTTCACCGAGTACGACCGGGGGCTGATCGGGCAGATCACCCCGGGCGGGTCCGTCGCCGAGTACCCCGTGCCCGTCCAGAACAGCCATCCGCTCGGGATCACCGCCGGGCCGGACGGCAATGTGTGGTTCACCGAGTCCACCGGCAGCCGGCTCGGGCGGATCACCCCGGCCGGGTCCGTCACCGAGTTCCCGCTGCCCACCCCGGTCAGTCTCCCGTTCGGCATCGCGGCCGGACCGGACGGCAATGTGTGGTTCACCGAGTACTTCGGCGGCGCGGTCGGGCGGATCACCCCGGCCGGGGACATCGCCGAATTCGCCGTTCCTCATGCGAACGCCTTCCCGTTCGGCATCACGGCCGGGCCCGACGGCAACGTCTGGTTCACCGAGTACTGGGACGGCGCGATCGGACGGATCACCCCGAGTGGGACCCTCACCGAGTTCCCCCTGCCCGCCGACGGCAGTCGCCCGCTGGGGATCGTGGCGGGACCGGACGGGAACCTGTGGTTCACCGACTACTGGGGCGGCAGGATCGGGCGGATCACCCCGACGGGGTCCGTCACCGCGTTCCCCCTGCCGACCCCCGACAGCGGGCCGACCGGCATCGTGGCCGCCCCGGACGGGAACCTGTGGTTCACCGAAGCCAGGGGCAACCGGATCGGGCGGATCACTCCGGCGGGGTCCGTCACCGAATTCCCCCTGCCCAACCCGGACAGTTCCCCGTACGCCATCGCGGCCGGGGCCGACGGCGACCTGTGGTTCACCGAGTCCACGGGCGAGCGGATCGGGCGGATCACCCCGGCCGGATCCGTCACCGAATACCCGCTGCCCACCGCGGACGGCCACCCGTTCGGCATCGCGGCCGGACCGGACGGGAACCTGTGGTTCACCGAGTACGTCGGCGACAGCATCGGACAGGTCACCTCGGGCGTCGGCCCCGCGCCGAATCCGCTGGAGCAGGAGCTCTTCGACCTGGTCAACCGCGCGCGGACGCACCCGGAGCTGTATCCCCTTCTGGAGCCGGACCCGCAGGGCGAAGCGGTGATGAGCGCCTGCCCCAACCCCTTCCGGTTCTCCCAGCAGCTCAGGGACATCGCCTACGACCACAGCGGCTACCTGTCCACCGTTCCCAGCGACCAGGTCCAGCAGGACTCGAACATGCATCGGGGGCCCGACGGGAAACTGGTCTGGGAAAACGGCGAGCCCATGGACCTCGCGGGCTACAAGACCTTCCGCGGGGAGAACGTCTACTTCCAGCAGGGGCAGCCCGAGCCCGCCCCCAGCCCCGCTCAGGCGATGGAGTTCTGGATGCAGCGGGACGCGGCGTGGCATTGGGGGCACCGCAACCTCATCCTCAACTGCGCCGCCCAGGAAGCCGGGGTGGGCTACTTCCACCAGGCCCGGCCGCCGGGCAGCACCGAGATCCAGCACTACTGGACGCTGGACGTCGGTACGCGCTGACCCGCGTGAACCCGTCCTGCCGCCGGTGGCGAGAGAGCGACTGAATCGGGGGACTAAGTCCCTATAATCGCCGGATGGCTCATGTCACCGCCGCCGAGCGCCGCCCGCAGCTCATCAACGCGGCCATCGACCTCATGTCCCGGGAGGGCGTCGCCGCCGGCAGCACCCGGGCGATCGCCGGCGAGCTCGGGGTCTCCCAGGCCACGGTGCACTACACCTTCGGTACGAAGGAGGACCTGTACCGGGCGGTCATGGACCAGATCACCGACGAGCTGACCGCTCGGGTGGAGCGGGCGGCGCCGGAGGGCGCCGGGTTCGCGGAGACGATCGCCGCGTTGGCCGGTGAGTTGTGGCGCACCATGCTGGAGCCGGCCACGAATCACCAGCTGCTCACCGAGCTGACCATGTTCGCCCTCCGTACGCCCCGGCTGACCGAGGCCCGGCAGGAGCACTACCGGCGGGTCATCGAGGTGACGGCCCAGCTGGTGGCCGCGGCGGCGGCGCGGACGGGGCACGAGTTGGCCCAGCCCGCGGCGACGGTCGCCCGGTTCTTCCTCGCCGGTTTCGACGGGCTGACGATGCAGCGCCTCTGTCTGCCGGACGAGGACGCCGAGCGGGTCGGCCTGCAGGCGCTGGTGTCGGCGACCGTGGCCCTGGCCGGGGGGCGGCTGGAGCTCGCGGACGTACCGACGGACTGAGCAGAGGCTCGTGAGGCGAGGCCCACCGTCGTCGACGGCGGTGGGCCTCGCGCCGGCCGGGGTCAACCGGCCCAGACGTCCTCGACGTAGCGGCCGGACCCGATCAGCTCGGCCAGCCAGGCGGCGGCCTCCTCCTCGTCCGCACCGGTGTGTTCGCGGTGGACGGCCATGAACGCCTCCCGCACGGCGGGGGCCATGCGGCGGCCGTCGCCGCAGATGTACACCCGGCCGCCCGCCTCCAGGACCGCCCGGACCTCGTCGCTCTCGCGGACGATGCGCTCCTGGACGAAGCGGGCGCCGTCGACGGGCGCGTGCATGAAGGTGGGGCGCATGCTGACGGCCCCGGCCGCCTGCGCCGCCTCGAACTCCTCCCGGTGCAGGTAGTCCACGTCCGGGTGGTCGCAGCCGAAGTAGCACAGCAGGGTGCCGGTCGAGCCGGTGTGGTGCCGGTCGAGGACCGCGCCGCGGAAGGGCGCGAGGCCGGTGCCGGCGCTGACCAGGATCACCGGGACGGACGGGTCCGCCGGGAGGCGGAAGGACTCGCCGCACGGCAGGATCCGCGCCTGGACGGTGTCACCGGCCCGGATCGTCCGCACATGGTGGGAGGCGATGCCGCGGAAGGTGCCCTCGCCGCCGCGGTGGGGTGCGGCGAGCAGCGAGACCATCAGGTCCACCTCGCGGGGCTGGGCCGCGGCGGAGGACGAGACGGAGTAGTGGCGGGGGCGCAGCACCGGTAGCAGTTCGAGGAACTGCTCGAAGGGCAGCTCGCAGGCGCGGTAGCGCTCCAGCAGGTCCAGGACGCTGTGTCCGGCGGCGCTCACCCGCTCCCGGAACTCCTCCGGGCTCGCCGTGGCGAGTCGGGTCAGCGGCTGCTTCTCGGGCGGGCAGGCGGTGTGCGCGGCGAGCACGGCGACCTGCTCCCGGGTGGCGGCGTCCTGGAGCTCGACGAAGTCGGTCAGCAGTCGGCGCAGCGTCAGCGGCCGGTCGACGGGCAGGGTGTTGCGGCTGCGGCGGCGGGCGCGCAGCCGGACGGTGCGGTCCAGGTCCAGGCCGAAGCGGTCGGCGACCCGCTGCACCAGGGCCTGCGGGTTGCTCGGGAGCAGGGCGAGGTGGTCGGCGGTGCGGTACGTGACGCCCTCGGGCAGTCGCAGCTTCAGGAAGCGCTTGGAGCGGCCGAGTTCGTGGTCGGTGTCGACGAGTTCGCGGGCGTCGAGTACCTCCATGGGCAGGAGGCCGTGGCGGGCGGCGAGTCCGGCGGTGACGGATGCGGCGGTGTCCTGGAGTTCGTAGAGGCCCTGGCCCTGGCCCGCTGCCTCGTCTCCCGCGTCCCCGGGCGGGCCGGCTTGGGCGGCCTCCTCCGTCGCCGCACCGTACCGGTCGAGCAGCGCGGCCCACAGGTCGGCCGTCCACCGGTCGACCGTGCCCGCGAAGTCACCGGAGGCGTCGGCGGCTCCGCGGTCGAGGAGCGGGGTGGCGCCGGCCGCCGTCAGGCGCTCGTCGATGAGGGTGGGGACGCGCTGGTAGGTGGCGGCCCAGTTGCGGTCGCCGACGCCGAGGACGGCGTACCGGAGGCCGTCGAGCGCGCCGGGCTCCAGGCCGTCGAGCCAGGCGACGAACTCGGCCGCGTCGTCGGTGGGCCGGCCGTTGTACGAGGCGGCCACGATCACCACCGGGCCGTCCGCGGCGTGGAGCCTGCCGGTGCGCTCGTCCAGGGAGGCGACGGACGGGGTGAAGCCGTGGTCCTCGGCGTCGGCGCCGAGGTCGTGCGCGATGCCCGCGCTGGTGCCGAGGTTGGAGCCGTGCAGCAGGGTGAGCGCGGTGCCGGCGGCGCGCCGGACCGTGGTCGTGGTCATGGTCGTGGTCGTGGCGGGGGCGGGGGCGGGCGTCCTGCGCTCGCCGCTGGTGCGGCGGGCCAGGTGGAGCGTGAACGCGTCGGGCTTGATGGTGAGCGACGACTTGATCTTCAGCTGGTAGTCGGCGTGGTCGATCAGACGGTAGCGGTGCACCAGGAGGCCGAGCAGCAGGGTGGCCTCGTGCAGGGCGAACTGCCGCCCGATGCAGGCGCGTTCGCCGCTGCCGAACGGCTTGAAGAGGTGGACCGACCGCGCCTGCTCCCGCTCCGGCGAGAAGCGCTCGGGGTCGAACAGCTCGACGTTCTCGCCCCAGGCGGGGTCCCGGTGCAGGGCGGGGGTGATCACCATCAGCGATTCGCCCTTGCGCACGGCGTACTTGCCTCCGATGACCGTGTCCTCGACGGGCTCCACGGCGAAGCCCGGGGCGGTCGGCCACAGGCGCAGGCTCTCGTTGAGCACCTGGCGGATGTAGGTGAGCTTGCCGATGTCCCCGTAGTCGGGCTCGGGGTTCTCCGTGTCGCCCCACAGGGCGTCCACTTCGGCCCGGGCCCGGTTGAGGACCTCAGGGTGCTTGGTGAGGTAGTAGAGCGCGAAGGAGAGGGCGCCGCTGGTGGTCTCGTGCCCGGCGATGAGGAACGTGATCACCTGGTGGCGGATGTTCAGGTCGTCCAGCGGCTCGCCCGTCACCGGGTCCTTCGTGTGCAGCATCATGCCGAGGAGGTCGTCGGTGCCGGTGTCACCGGAGGCCTTGCGCTGCCGGATGACGTCGTCGACCAGGTCCGTCATCAGTTCGGCGTCCCGGCGGAAGCGTTCGACCTGCTTGCGCTTGAAGAACTCCGAGCCCGGGATGGATTCGCCCTTCTCCTGGGTGTAGTGCAGGGCGCGGGCCATCGCCTCGACGAAGGGGTGGGCGTCGTTGCGGCGGAACGAATCGAAGTCGTAACCGAAGCCGCACAGTCCGATCGTGTCGAAGGTGAGCCGGGTCATGTCGTCGGGGACGTCCACCAGCTCCACCCCGGCGAGCCGGTCCCACTTGCCGATGAGGGACCGGGCGACCTTGAGCATCGTGCCGTGGTAGCCGCGCATCGCGCCCAGCGAGAACGCCGGCATCAGGATGTCGTGCGCCTTGCGCCAGTTCGGCTCGTGGTGGAAGGCGGTGAACAGGCCGTCCCCGGCGATCTGCCGGACCTCGACCAGGTCCCCGTGCACGTTCTTGCGGAACCGGGTCTCGTCGGCCAGTTCGGCCACCAGGTCGTGGCCGCCGACGGCGACGGTCTCGGTCCCGAAGACCCGCAGCCGGTAGATCGGCCCCAGCTCCTTGAACTCCTTCATCAGGTGGAGCAGGGCGTCGGCCCCGCCGGGGAGGCCGAGGGCGTGGCCGATCAGGGGGAGCGAAGGGCGCTCGGGGATCGCCTGGCCCCGGCCGACGGACGTCTGAGTCATGAACGTGCCTTTCGTTGCACACCAGTTGCGCACCAGCTGTCGCTTGGGAGAAACCATATAGGCGACATGGTCAGGTGCTCATGTCGGGTGACTGTATTGATCGACACGGTCGGGTGAGGGAACCAAAGAGGCGCACGGAACGTAGCCCCGGCATCACGTGACGGCCGGATCGCCCGGATCAGTGGGAGGGTTCGATGCCCCAGGCAGCCGCCCGGGCGGCGGCGGCCGCGCGGTTGGGGAGGTCGAGCTTGGCGAGGATGTGCTCGATGTGGGTGCCCACGGTGCGGGGCCGTGACGAACAACCGCTCGGCGATCTCCCGGTTGGTGCGACCGGCGGTCAGTTCGGCCAGCACCTGGAGTTCGCGCGGCGAGAGCCCGCCGGGCCGACGCGCGGCGGCGTCAGGGGCGGAGTCGGAGGCGGAGGCGGTGGCGGTGGGCGCGACCGCCGCGGCGAGGGCCTCGGTGAGCAGGGTGACCGCGGCGCGGGCCGGATCGGGCGCGCGCCCCGGCCGACGGCTGCTGACGTTGAGCATGCCGACGTACCGGCCGTCGGCGGCGAACAGGCACTGGGCCACGCCGTCCTCGATGCCCAGGGGGGACAGCACCGTCCGGAAGCCCGGGGAGGCCGCCAGGAGCCGTCCGGGGACGTCCCCGAGCCAGAGCCCGCCCCGGGCGGGGCTGTGGAGCACGGGAAACACCGGGTCGTGGTGGAGCCGCGTCTCGATGTACGAGGTGGCGTCGTCCGGGTAGCTCCCGGCCAGGGTGGTGTGACGCCGGCGCAGCGGATCCCAGCGGGCCAGCGAGGCGTGGTCGTAGTCGAGCAGCTCCGCCAGAGCCGCCAGGACCGCGTCGAAGCCGGTCGTGCCGGCCGTGGCGCTCCTGGCGGCCTCGCGGACGTGGACGGCCGCGTCCAGGATGTCCGCCGCACTCCGCTCCGCTGCCATTCCCCAAGGATGATCATGGACCCGGGGTGCGTCAATCGCGGGTGTCAGGCGCCGTCGGTCGCGTACGTCAGTCGGCTTCGTCAGCCGCGAAGGGTGTCGTGCACGATGCGGCCGTCCATGACGGTGAGGACGACGGGCATCGACGGGATGTCTCGCGGGTCGGCGGCGAGCAGGTCCCCGTCCAGCACGCACAGGTCGGCGACCTTGCCCGGCTCCAGGGAGCCCTTCCAGTCGTCGGCGAAGTCCTGCCAGGCCGCGTCGATCGTGTAGGTGCGGATCGCCTCGGCCAGGCCGATGCGCTGCTCCGGGCCGCTGACCCGGCCCGCGGCCTTCGACTCGCGCAGCACCATGGTCGCGACCCCCTGGCGCCAGTCCGGGGCCGTGACGGGGGCGTCGGATCCGCTCGCGACCCGCACGCCGGCGTCGATGGCGTCGCGGTAGGGCCACGCGTACGCGGCCCGCTCGATGCCGACGAACTCCTCCTCCATGTCGGAGACGGTCCACTTGATGGTGGGGTTCATGTTGACGCCGAAGCCGTGCGCGGCCAGCACCTCCATGCTGTGCGCGGTGAGGAAGTCGCCGTGGATGACGTAGTGGCGGGCGTCGGGCCGGGGGTGCTCGGCCATGGCCGCGGCGAAGGCGTCCGCGACGGTGTCGATGGCCCGGTCCCCGGTGACGTGGACGCCGAGCTGGTGCCCGGCGGTGCGTTCGGTGTCGGTGTCGCCGCCGACGCACAGGGAGCCGCAGCCGCCGCCGACGTACGGCTCGTGCATCCAGGCCGTCTTGTTGGGGACGATGCCGTCGGCGAAGACCTTGACCCCGTGGACCGCGAGGCGGCGCGGGTCCGCGCCGCCGGCCTCACCTGCGAGTGCCGCGAGGCCGCGGGCGAACTCCTCGGTGGTGCTCGCCATGCCGGTGGGCAGCAGCAGGACGCCGACGCGGGCGGTCAGTTCGCCGTCGGCCAGCAGTTCGCGGTAGACGTCGAGGGTCTCCCCGCCGAGCGCGCCGCGCATGATGCCCTCGCCGCCGGGGCCGAGGCCGGGCTCGGTGTAGCTGGTCACGCCGAGCCGGGCGAGGGCGGCGAGGGTCGACCTGATCGCGTCGGTCCGCTCCGGCCGGCTGAGCGGCGGCAGCGCGTTCCGGACGAGGTCCTGAGCCCCCTCGTGGAGCAGCCCGGTCGGCTCGCCCGCCTCGTCCGCGACGATGGCTCCGCCGGGCGGGGCGACGGTGCTGCGGTCGATCCCGATGAGCTCCAGGGCCTTGGAGTTGACCCAGGTGGCGTGTCCGGAGAAGGAGTACAGGACGACGGGATGGTCCGGGCTCACCGCGTCGAGGTCATGCCGCGAGGGCTGCCGCAGCGGATCCCCGACGCACTCGTCGAGGTAGCCGGTGTCCCAGCCGTGTCCGGTGATCCACTGCCCGGCCGGGGCCCCCGCGACCGCCTCCCGTACCGCTTCGGCCACGTCCGCGAGCGAGGAGACGGCGGGGTGTCCGAGGTCGAGGGAGAGCGGCGGCGTCGCCATGCCGAACGCGCACCCGTGGAGGTGGGAGTCGTTGATGCCGGGCAGCAGCGTCGCCCCCCGCAGGTCGACGACCCGGGTGCGGGGCCCGATGAGCGGCACGACCTCGTCCCGCCGGCCGACGGCGCTGATCACCCCTGCGGTCACCGCCAGGGCCTCGGCCACGGAGAACTCCGCGTCGACCGTGACCACCCGCCCGTCGAGAAACACCAGATCCGCATGCGTGTCCATGGAGAGCCCTTCCGGAGACCGGGCGCACCGCGGCCACCCCGCGACCGCCCTCCCGAGGACTATCGCCGCGCGCCCCGCCGCCGCGCATCGGTCATTCCACCGATACGGCGCCCGGGCGGTAGGGCGCGGGCGGTCAGGGCTGGCCGGTTCCGGCCTCACGCCGCCCTCCGGTGGTCGCTACAGTCATTCCTGGCCTGACATATACATGACCATGGGAGGGTGGATGATGATGCGCCCCGTACGACCCGTCAGCCGCATCGGCACGTCACTCATGGCGGTGACCGCCCAGGCGGCCGCCGTAGCGGTCACCGCCGTGGGCCTCGCCGCCGCACCGGCCGCCGCGGCACCCGCCGTCACGGCCGCGCCCCAGCCTGGCAACACCTGTACGGCGGCCGACCTCGGCACGCGCCACCCGTACATCAAGACCACCGAGGTGTCCCCGACGATCACCCACTTCAAGGGCTGGTACGTCACCGAGGGCACGACGGGCAACCAGACCGTCAGCACCAGCACCGAGACCACCATCACGGTCTCCGTCGGCCTCAGCGGCAACGTCCAGGACACCTTCTCCGTCGAGACCCTCGGCACCGTCGCCGCGACCCTGGGCCTGGACGTCAAGGTCAGCTACTCCTCCACCAGCAGCGTGTCGAACTCGGTCACGTGGAACTTCAACCAGCCCGGCTACTACGGCGTCTACAAGGGCACCAAGAAGGTCACCGGAACGTACGGAAGCCTCAACTGCAACCGTGTCCAACAGGGCGACGGCAGTTGGGCGCTGAAGTGGATCCAGGGATCCGGCAGCGGCAGCTTCACCACCTACACCACCCTTGAGGAAGGCGTGGTGCGCTGCCAGGACCAGGTGCCCTCCGGCAGCATCATGGCCAAGGCACAGGGCCTCCTCGCCTGCGGCTCGCCCGCCGCGAAGGCCGAGCACCCGGCGGGCGAGGTCGCCCCGACGGCCGAGCAGGAGCGGGAGCGGGACCGCCTCGCGCAGGGCCCGGCTCCCACCGGCGGCCCGTCCGCCGAACAGCCCAAGGCCACCGGGCACGGCTCGCTGGCCGCCCTCACCTGCGAGACCGCCGTCTACAAGATCGCCGTACCCGGCACGCCCCTGTCCTGGGGCGCGCCGCTCCTGGCGTCCGACGGTGTCCGCCTGCGGCCCTCGACGATCTTCAGCGCCCATCTGGACAACTGGCGCCTGTGCAACGTGACGGAGACCAACGGGGTCCTTGAGGCGTCCCTGTGGAACTGGGGCAACGGCGGGTGCGCGACCATCGCCGCGCCGGACGCGGCCACCGACCGGGCGGTCCTGATGACGGCCACCTGCGCGGAGGACGACCTCCAGCGGTTCTTCATCTACCGCGACGTACCCGGCAGCTCGAAGATCGGCGTGCAGAACAAGTACACCGGCTCCATGATGGGCCACGACCGGTACGCGGACGGGGAGTTCATCCGCCAGTACGCCAGCGGCAGGCCGGACGGCACGGGCACGTACACCCTGGTCGGCGTCTGACGGCCCGCTCGTCCCCGGCGTCTGGCGGCCCTACGACCGGGCCTGGCGCTGATCCCGCAGTGGTGCCGAGGCCAGCCCGGTGACTCCGGCGACGCAGCCGAGGACAGCGCACAGCGCGATCGCGCTCCTGGCGCCGGCCGCGCTCGCGAGCCGGCCCAGCAGGTTGTTCGCCATGACCAGCGCCAGGCTCTGCACGAGCGTCAGCAGCGACTGGACCCGGGACGCATGCGTGTCCGGGGCACCGGCAAGGACCAGCGGGCCTATGTGACAGGCGAACATGCCCGATCCCGCACCGACGACCCCTGCCGCGGCCACGGCTGCGGCAGGGGTCGGAGCCGCCGCGAGTCCGGCGAGCCCCACGGCGGCGAGCGCCAGGCCCAGGCTCGCGCCCGTGCCGATCCGGCGCATGGGACCCAGGCGGGCGGCCGGCAGCGCGGCCAGGAACGTTCCGACGCCCTGCCCCGCCGCGACCAGGCCCGCCGATCCCGGCCCCCAGCCCTCGGAACGGGCCAGCAGCGGGCCGAGCAGGGAAACCGCCGGCAGCAGCACCGCCGCAGCCGCTGCCGTCAGCAGCAGCGCGGGTCGAAGGACGGGATCCGTCGCCGCGAGCTTCACCCCGTCGGCGATCCCCGCGAGCAGGCCCTCCGCCCGAGGGGGCCGCTTCGTCCGAGGGGGCCGCTTCGTCCGGGAGGGTCGCTTCGTCCGGGAGGGCCGCTTCGCCTCGGCCGCCGGACGCACCCACACCATGACGGCCAGGACGGCGGCGAAGCTGCCCGCGTCGACCAGGGCCGTCCCGCTCAAGCCCGCCATCCCCACCAGCACCGCCCCCAGCGGGGCCCCCAACAGGGAGGCCACCTGGCCACCGGCCTGCCGCAGGGCCAGCGCCCGGGGAAGCTGTTCCCCGCTCACCAGGCATCGCGGCATGGCTCCCGTCGCCGGGAGGTAGAACGCGTCGACGGTCCCGACCACAGCGGCGAACCCGAGCAGCATCCATGGCGGCGTCCCCCACGTCCGGGCCACCACGGCCAGGGCGAGTACGGCCGCGAGCATCGCCACATCGCCGGCGATCATCACACGGCGGGCGCCGAAGCGGTCACCCACCGCCCCGCCCGGCAACAGCAGCACGGTCCGCGGCAGGGTGATCGCGGTCAGCACCAGCGCGGCCGTCTGACCGCCGTGGGCACTGGCCGCCCAGCCGAGGGCGAAGTAGAGGGCCGCGTCACCGACCAGCGAGGCGCGGGTCCCCGCGAGCCAGAGGAGGTACGACCGGGGAAGAGCCGTTCGCGAGGGGGCAGGGGAGACAACGGGTTCCGTGCTACCGAGTGATGCCATGGCCGCTGACCATAGGACCCTCGACTTGGTCGAGGTCCAGTGACGGGCCGCGCGATCGCCCAGGCGGTCGGCGCACCGGTTAGGCATTAGGCAAGCGACGGCTTGCCCATCCGGTATCCGGCCCATCGGACCGCGGCATCACGGAGCCCGAACGTCCATGCGTTGGGGTGATCATCGGCCGTGCGCCGCCAGTAGTTCGCGTGGGCGGTGGCGAACAGGTCGAGGGCGCGATCGGACGCGGTGGACCACACCGGCACCTTGGCGGCCCACTGCTCGGCCTCGTGAACGGCGTGCCCGGAGAAGACCAGCCAGACGATCCAGCACGCCGGGTCGATCCACCCGGCGCCGCGGGTCGCCCAGGGCCAGTCGACCAGCCGCGCGGTGTCCGGACCGGTGGCGAGGCCGGTGACGAGGACGTTGCTGGGATTCCAGTCGGTGTGCAGGAGCGCGCCCCCGCCGAACAGCTCCGCCTCGGCGGGATCGTCGAGGTAGGCACCCCACCGCTCCACCGCGTCCCCCGGCTCCACCTCGGGACAGCCCAGCTGCCCCAGAGCCGTCAGGGCTTCGACCACCAGGGGAAGGTCCGCGGATCCCGGGCCGTAGCCGGCGCTCCGGCCCGCGAGGTGCTCGAAGCCGACCAGGTCCCAGCCGCCCACGACCGTGCGCCACAGCGCCCGCGGCCCGAGGGGGACGACGTACGGGTTGATCGCCCACTCGCGCTGCTGCGTCCACGCCTCCGCGTGGTCCGTCCTCATCCCCTTGACGAAGAACCGGCCGCGAGCGCCGTCCACCATGACGGCGATCTGGCTGCTGAACCCGGAGCTCACGGACTCGGCCCGGTCGATGGAACCGGTGTGCTCGCGCACCGCCGCGACAACGTCTTCTGGGAGGCTGTCCCAGCTCTGCCTTCTCGACACGGCCAGGACTCTAAGGGCCCCGACCAGCCCGGCCCCTCGCCGCCGACCACCCGGCGGTGGTTTCCGGCCACAGCACCCGGCAGGGCGGAGCGGCGGGGCGTGGCGCAGCACCCCCAAGGAAGGGGCGAATCGGCTGAGAGATGCGGCCGGATCTGATCTGCGGAGTCGAATCCTCCACCAACATACTTCTGACCCATGGAACTCAAGAAGCGCATCGCTGCCGTGACGGCCTCGCTCGCAGCTTTCGCGAGCACCGCACTCGTCCTGGCCCCCGACGCCTCCGCCGTCTCATGGAACGGCTGCAACTACCCCCAGGTCTGCTTCTACCAGAACATCATCAGGTGGAACGCCGGGAATCCCGACGCCCGGTACCAGGACATCACATCCGGCTACCAGAACCTCAGCACCGCCGCTCGCGGGGCCAACTACGTCTACAACACCCGCAACGACGACGTTGCGTGGCTGCGCTACATCGAATACGGCGAGACGAAGTACACCTGTCTGTCCCCCAACTCGATGGAAAGCTTCGACGCGGTGGAAACGCTCACCGGCATCAAGATCAGCTCGGCGTCACACTGCTGATCAGGCGGCTCGGGCCCGGGGCCGACCACCTGGGAAGCCGGTAGCGCCGGGCGTTCCCAAGGGCTGTCCCGTAAGTGATCTCGCCCTGCAATGATCTCCATCGTGTCAGGTGTGATCACGGCGTCGGAACCGTCCTGGATAGCCCCGTTTACCGGGCTGAGCCCGCGCGTCTTCGGCACGTTGGTGACCGCGCTGCGCCGCGAGGCCCCCCGGGCCAGGGGCGGCCGTGGGAACTGCCGCTGGAGAACCGGGCGCTGTCGGTGGTCGCCTACTGGCTCGCCGCCGGTTCGCCGAGGCACCGTGCTGGTAGTCGACGGCACCCTGGTGCCCACCCGGGACCACGGCATCGCTGAACAGTCAGAGAACTACCGGTACTCCACCGGCCACCAGGTCGTCAGTGACGCGGACACCCGCCTGGTCGACTGGTGGAAGTACCCCTTCCGCGTACCCGCAGGGTCTGGTCCGGACCGCCGGACGACAACGCGCCCGAACCCGGAATCCTGGTGCGGACGGACCGCGGGTCCGTTGACCGGCCGGAGGAGATCGAGGGCGGTGACCGCCACCGGCCCCGGGCCTGGTGACGTGATCAGGTGTGAGGCCAACAGCTCCCTAGTCGGCGGGGTGGAGACCGGGAGGCGGGTGGAGCGGGCCGGGGGCGGGTGGGCGGCGGTGGCGGCCGGGCACGTCAGGACTCCGTAGGTTCGACGGCCCCGACCAGGGCGCGCGGGTCCGGGTCGCCGTCCCAGCCGTGGAGGGAGAAGCCCCGGCCGCCGTGCAGGTAGGCGGTGAGGGCGGCGTGGGCGGTGGGGAACATCGGGGTCGGCAGCGCGGCGGCGTCCTTCCACTCGACGGTGAGGTGCTTGTCGGGCTCGGGGTTGGTCAGCTCGCCGTGCCAGCGGGTGGCGGCGAACGCGGAGAGCAGGAACGGGGTCCTGCCGTCCCAACCCGCCTTGACCTGGACGGTGTGGACCAGCCGCAGCTCCTCGGGGGCGACGGTGAGCCCGGTCTCCTCCCGCAGTTCGCGGGCGGCGGCCTCGTCCAGGCGCTCGCCCTCCTCGACCTTGCCGCCGGGCACCGTCCACACCGGGGTCGTGGACCAGCTGCCGTTCGCGTAGTGGACGCAGGCGATCCGGCCCGCCGCCTCGTCGTGGACGATGACGCACACGGCCTGAAGCAGGGACTCCATGGCGGGGCTCCGATCGGGGGGGACGAAAGGGGAGGGATGAAAGGGGAGGGAGAGCAGTGCTCACGAAGGAGATCGACGCACGCGAAGTGGGGCGGGCCAGCCGACGGCCGAGACCGCCCGTCCCGCGGCGATCTCGGCCAGCAGCGGCAGGTAGTGCCGCAGGTACGGCGGGACGGTCAGGTCGAGCACCTCGTCCAGGGGCACCATCCGGACGGCCAGGCCCTCGTCGCCGAGGCGCAGGTCGGTGTCGTCCCCGTCCCAGTGGGCATGCAGGACCCGGGTGAGCGGGAGGCCGAGGTCCGGGTGCGGGTCGGGGAGGGGCCGCAGCCCGGTGATCTCGATGCCGGCCTCCTCCCGGACCTCGCGCGCCGCGCTCTCCCGGGCGCTCTCGTCGGCCTCGCGCCAGCCGCCGATCGGCGTCCAGTAGCCGGGCCACGGCATGCCCGGCCGGTCTTCGCGCAGGTGCATCAGCAGTCGGCCCGCGCGGTCGGTGACGAAGACCAGGACGCCCTCGAAGTCGTCGCTGTCCGGGGCGGGGCGCTCCAGGTAGAGCGGGACACCGGAGCGCTGGGCGCGCAGCACCTGCCGGAGCCGCCGGTAGCGGTCGGGGGTCATCAGGGTGCGCCAGTCGTGGGCGCTCTCGAACCGCCACTCGGTGTGCTCGGCGGGGTCGAGGCGGATCCGCGCCTGCTGCTCCTCGGTGAGGACGCCGCCGTCGAAGACGTAGCCGCAGGCCGGTACGGGGTGTTCGGCGCCGGCCTGCTCGTGGATGACGGCGACCAGGCGACGGCGGGCGACGGCCTCCGGGTTCTCGGCGGCGAGGTCGAGGCCCAGTTCCTCCTCGGCCTCGCGCAGGGCGGTGGTGAACGGGGTCTCGCCGTGCTCGACGTTGCCGCCCGGGAAGTGCCACACGCCCGGGTCGACGGCGGAGCGCAGCCCCAGGGCGCGGCCCTGCGGGTCGGTGACCAGGAAGCAGCCGTACGTGAGGGGCCGGGCGATGGTGGCGAGATAGCCGCCGACGGGCCGCCAACCGGGGCGGGCCAGGCGGTCGGTGAGCCACCGGATCAGCTCGCGCCGGCCGGTGCTGGTCGGCGGCAGCCCGTCCGGGTCGGCCCATTGGTGGTCGTCGTGGTCGGGGGAGAGGGCGATGGGGGTGCCGTCCGGGACGACGGTGGTGAAGACGAACTGCCGTACCCGCCGTCCGTTCTGGTTGGTGAAGTCCAGGTGCCGCACGTACTCCAGCGGCAGGCCGGCGAGCCCGGTCTCCTCGGCCAGCTCGCGGGCGGCGCCGGCCGCCACGCCTTCGTCGTCGTCCCGGCCGCCGCCCGGGTATTCCCACAGGCCGGGCAGGACGTCGTGCGCGGCCCGGCGGATCATCAGGATCCGGCCGGAGGCGTCGCGGACCACCACGCCGACGCCGATCCCCTCGACGCCCTCGCGCAGGGCTTGGTCGGTCAGTACGTCGAAGTTGATCACCGGCTGCTCCTCGGGGTTGTCGATGCTCATCAAGTCGCCTGCGTGGAGGCCGAGTTCCGGGCAGCGCGACAGGTGGGCCGGGTCCCGATGATGAGGCTGTTCGAGCGCTCCGTTCAAGTGGGCGTCCTCCGGGCGAGCCCGGGTCGAACAGAGACGTATCCAGCACCTCTCCTCGGCCCCGGCGGCGGTGAACCGAGCCATGGTGCGCCGGGCGACCGCGCGCCCCTGGGTACCTCCGTGCGCCGTCTACCGTGTGGCGCGGGGATCCGCCAGGATGACCAACCGGCCGTTCGAGACCGACGGAAGGGAAGCCCGAGATGGGTGAGCACGAGAAGCCGGCACCGGACCCGGGGCAGGGAACGCCTCCGCCGCACAACGCCGACAGCAAGGTCGAAAAGCCCCCGGCCGGCACGGGCAAGCACAAGAAGGGCTGAGCGAGGGTGAGCGACGAGGACCTGACCGGGCGCCGAGCCCGCCTGGACGCCGAGATGGAGCAGCACGGGGCCTGGCCGGCCGACTCGCCGTGGCTGCGCGAGGCCTTCGCCGCGCTGCCCCGGGACGGATTCGCGCCCGACCGGCTGTGGCGGTGGGACGGCTGGGCCTACCTGCCGCTCGACCGCGCGGTGGACCCGGACGGCTGGGCCGGCGAACTGTACTCCGGCGTCTACGCCGCGGCCATCACCCAGCTCGCCGACGACCGGCCGTCCTCGTCGCTGTCCGCGCCCTTCGCGGTGGCGGACATGCTGGACAGCCTGCGGCTGGAACCGGGACACCAGGTCTGGGACATCGGCACCGGCCAAGGCTGGACGGCGGCCCTGGCCTCCTGGCGGGCCGGGCCGGGGCGGGTGGTCTCGACCGAGGTGGACGAACGCCTGGCCGCGTTCGCCCGCACCCGGCTCGCGGCCGCCGGACTCGACACCGAGGTCACCGTGGCCGACGGCACCGCCGACGGTCCGCCCGGCGGTCTCGTCGACCGCGTTCACGCGACGTACGCGGTGGAGGCCGTGCCATGGTCCTGGGTGACGGCCGTCCGGCCGGGCGGACGGATCGTCTACCCCTGGGGCCGCCTCGGCCACGTCGCCCTCACCGTCGCCGACGACGGCCAGTCCGCCACCGGATGGGTCCAGGGCCTCGCCCAGTTCATGGGCGACCGGCACGCCCCGGCCCAGCCGAACACCTCGATCGCCGCGTACACGGCCGTACGCGGCGACGCCGAACCCGAGACCCGGCGGAAGGTCGACCGCGACCCGGCCCCGCTCGACGACGACTGGGACCTGCGCTTCGCCCTACGGGTAGCCGTCCCGGACGCCGTCCTGCTCACCGGCCGCGACGAGGACGGCGTCAACGCCTGGATCCACGACGGCCACCAGTCCTGGGCCACCCTCACCTCCCGCAGCGCGGGTTCACCGCCGCTACTCCTCCAGGGCGGGCCCCGACGGATCGGCGACGAGGTACTGGCGGCGTGGGCGCAGTGGGAGGACCTCGGCCGCCCCGACCGGTACGACTACGGCATCACCGTCACCCCGGCCGCCCAATGGGCCTGGCAGGGCGGGCCGGACGGGCCCCGGTGGGCCATCGGGGAGCGGGCACTGAGGGTGGGGTAGCGGAAGCGGCACATGGGATGATGCGCACGGGCGTTGACGCCGCACCCGATCGGCGGCGGCGTCGAAGCGTTCGTGCGGCGGGGCGTCAACATGTGCAAAAAAGTGGCAAAGCGCCCGCATCGCCGCAGGTCGCGAAGGGTTCTCCCCGCACCCGCGGGGGTCAGCCGTTGCCCTTGTTCTTGCCGCCGGGGGTGCCCAAGTTCTCCCCGCACCCGCGGGGGTCAGCCGGTTGATTCTCAGATCCGGCTCCGCCCTGACCCGTTCTCCCCGCACCCGCGGGGGTCAGCCGTAGCTGGACACGATGACCATCACCCATTCCTCGTTCTCCCCGCACCCGCGGGGGGTCAGTTGGAGGCGACGGTGGTGGAGGTACTGGATGCGGTGTCGTCCCTGCACTCGCAGGGGTCAGCCGTACTGCGACGCCGGCGTCCTGCCCCGGCCCGGGTCGTCCCCGCACTCATGGGAGTGTTTCACTGCCTTCGGGCGCAGCCCTCGGCGTCGACCGCGCTGAGGCAGCTACGGTCGGACAGCACAGCTCAGAGACGCCACGCCTTCTCGCAGCATGGCCAGGTCGTTAGGCTGCGGCCATGTTGCGCTCCGTGGTGTTCGACATCGGCGAGACCCTGACCAGCGACACCAGGTACTGGGGGGACTGGGCCCGGTGGCTCGGCGTTCCCACGCACACCATGTCGGCTCTGGTCGGGGCGGTGCTGGCTGAGGGACGGGACAACGCCGACGCGATCCGGATCTTGCGGCCGGGCGTGGACATCGCGGAGGAGTGGCGGGCCCGGCAAGCGGCCGGTCGGGGTGACTGCCTGGACGAGAGCGACCTCTACCCGGACGTGCGGCCCGCACTGTCCCGGCTGCGCGTCAAGGGACTGTGGGTGGGCATCGCGGGCAACCAGAACGCCGCCGTGTCCGGCCTTCTCCGCAGACTCGACCTGCCGGTGGACGCCATCGCCACCTCAGCCGAGTGGGGCATCTCGAAGCCAGCGCCCGGCTTCTTCGAGAGGCTTCTCACGTGGGCGCCAGGTGAGCCGGACGAGATCGTGTACGTCGGCGACCACCCGGCGAACGACATCACCCCGGCCCGGGCGGCGGGCCTGCGGGCCGCGCACCTTCGCCGCGGCCCGATCGGCCTGACCACGACCGCGCCGGATGCGGACTGGACCATCGATTCGCTGGCTGAGCTGGTTGAGCTGTTGGTCGGCCCGTAGCAGAACCACCCCGATGGCGTGCCTGTCGGGGCAAACCCAGTACGACCTCGTACGGGCGCCGGTACCGTTCCGCATGCCACCACGGAACGGAGCCAATGCATGCCCGGGACCACTGCCGCCGTACTCGGCCAACAGATCGAAACTGCCCGGTACGCTGCCGGGTTGACGCGGCGCCAGGTCTGTGACGCGTCCGGGGTGAGCATCAGCATGCTCCGCAAGGTCGAGCGCGGCGAGCGTCGGCCCAGCGACCAAGTCCTCGAAACGCTCGCGCGGGCCGTCCGGTCGACGCCGGAAGACCTCCTTGGCGGGACACGCCGGACTGACAGTCGCGTACACCGGGACATCCCGGCTCTCCGGCGAGTCATCGCAGCGTACGACCTGCCGGAGGACGGCCCGGTACGGCCGCTCCAACAGATCGCGGCCGACGTCGAGGCCGCGGTCGAGGACCGGGTGGAGGCCAGGTACGCGCGCCTCGGCGACCGGGCTCCCGGACTGCTGGCCGAACTCTTCCGCGCCGTCGACCAAGCCCCTGACGGGCGGGAGCGGGCGTCGGCAGCCCGGCTCCTGGCACTGGCAGTGCGATCAGCGGACGCGGTGGCGTACAAGTACGGGTACCACGACCTCAGCGGCCGCCTGGTAGAGCTGATGCGGTGGGCTTCCAAGCTCGTCAACGATCCGGCCCTGGACGCGGCCGCCGCGTACGTCCGCACAGAGGTCTTCTTCGCAGCCCAGCAGCTCGGCTCTGGCCTCCGTGCGCTGCGGGCTGCCGTCGACCAGATGCCTGCACCGTCGTCAGAGCGGTTGGCCGCGGCCGCGGCTGCTCTGCACATGCGGGCTGCGGTGGTAGCCGACCGGATGCAGGGGGCGGACGACGCGCGACTCCACTTGCGAGAAGCGGAGGCCCTGGCCTCCCAGGTGCGGGAGCGGCTCTACGACGGCACCGCAGTGGGGCCGGACTCCCTGGAGGTCCACCGGCTGGCGGTGGCGGTGGAACTCGGAGAGCCGGAGGACCTCCGGGAAGCGGTTAGCGCCGCGACACGGTGGGCCCCGCCTCGGGACCTGCCGGCTGAGCGCCGCTCGCACTACTACATCGACCTCAGCAGGGCCCAGGTTCAACTCGGGCGCCCGCAGCACGCCGCCGAGTCTCTGCTGGTGGCACGACAGATCGCACCGCAGCATGTGCGTGCGCATGAGCAGGTGCGGGCCGAGCTTGCGACGATGGTTCGACTGACCCGGGGCCGGGACACCCGGGTGATGGCGCTCGCGCGATGGGCCAAGGCCGTGTAGCGGAGAGTGCCACAGCTTGTGGCACTTCCGGGGGTTGGCGACGTGGATCGTAGTGGGCGTGACAGGGACACCGACACGAATCGTGACTGACCCCATCGCCATAAGCCCGGCGCGTCTACACGGGGAGGCCTGCTTCATCTGCGGCTCCCCTGAGCCGCCGCTGACCCCGGCCGGACACGTCCACACCGTGACCGGCCCCGGTCAGGCACCGCTCGGTTGGGCCGTCGTGGCACACCCCAATTGCCTCACCCCGATGGAGAAGAAGTGAGCGAGCCGCAACAGCAGACCGTCGACCGTGCCCCGGCCGACCCCGACGAGCCGGTGTGCGGGAACTGCCGCGACTGCGGACAGTACGGCCTCGGCCGCTACGCCGGAGCGGCCGACGGCCTCTACGACTGGATCACCGAGCACGTCGGTTGCCGGCGGCCCGGCGCCCGGGTCGTCCGGTGACCGCCGTTGGGGAACCCCGTTGAGGCGCAGACGGAACACGGGCTGTGCACCAGCTGCGGCCGATGAGGCGAGGGGCCGTTCCTGCGCGACCTCACCCGGCACACCTCCGAGGTGAAGCGCCTCCAGCCCCGAGGCGTTCCTGTGAAGGAACGATGATCGGCAACACCGACTCCATCTCACCGCGTTCATCGACAGGACGTTCGTGCAGCGGCACACCAGCATGTGCAAAGAAGTAGCAAAGCGTCGGCATCGCTGCAGGTCGCGAAGGGGTCGTCCCCGCACTCGCGGGGGTCAGCCGGGCCGCCTCGCCGCCTGACCCACCGCCAGCAGGTCGTCCCCGCACTCGCGGGGGTCAGCCGTTGGTTAGGCGCTCGCGCTCTTCTCGGGGCAGGTCGTCCCCGCACTCGCGGGGGTCAGCCGGACCGGCCGGAGCTTCTGGCGGAGCTGGACGCGTCGTCCCCGCACTCGCGGGGGTCAGCCAGGCGGGGTGGGCAAGACCTTCATCTCGTCCGGGTCGTCCCCGCACTCGCCGGGGTCAGCCGGATGATCGCTGGGCAATTGGCGTTGGTCGCCGGTCGTCCCGCACTCGCCGCGGGGGGGGCAGCCGCCCTCGGAGGTCTTTGCGCAGGTGCGGTACCAGCCGGCGACTGCGCGGATCGCGGCGGGGGAGTCGTAGGCGCGGGCGTAGATCTGGCGGCTGGTCTCGTCGATAGCGCCGGGGTGGCGGTGAACTGGTCGACCTCGCAGTTACGACTCCAAGCGCGCGCTGGACGCGGCCATGCTGGCCTTCTGGAGCCGGGGGTTACGAGGGCACCGCCATGTCCGACCTCACGGCGGTCATGGGCATGAGCACCCCCAGCATCTACGCGGCGTTCGGGGACGAGGAGTCCCTGTTCCGGAAGGTCGTCGAGCGCTACATGGCGGGCCCCGGCTCCTACCTGGGAACCGCCTGCGGCCAGCCGACGGCCGAGGCGCTGGCCGTGAACCCCCGCTCGGCCACGGTACGGGACTACCTCACCGGGCTGCGGGAGGCCGGGGTGACGACGCTCGCCGAACGACTCCGGGCCTTCTCCGGATCCGACGGTCTGCCTCCCGGTGCGGAGGCCACAGCCCTCGCCCGACTGCTGGTCACGGTCGCCGACCGGATGATGACCTGCTGGCCGCGCCGCGCAGGCTGAAGGCCCGGGGCCGCACGAGTGCGGCCCCGGGCCTTACCCGCCTACGACTGCCATCCGCCGTACGGCACAGTGATGAGCTCCATGGCGTGCCCGGCCGGGTCCGTGAAGTAGACGCCGCGGCCGCCGTCGTTGTGGTTGATGGTGCCGGGCTGTTTCCCGTGCGGGTCGGCGTAGTGTTCGATGCCGCGCCGGGTGATGCGCGCGTAGGCCGCGTCGAACTCCGCTTCGGAGACGAGGAAGGCGTAGTGCTGCGGGGTGATCTTGTCGGCGGGGATGGCGGCGAAGTCCAGCGTGACGCCGTTGGCGAGGCGGACGGCGATGAAGGGGCCCCATTCCCCGGTGATCTCAAGGCCCAGCAGGTCCGTGAAGAACTCCGCGGACTCCCGGTTGTCGCGGGCGTGGACGATCGTGTGGTTCAACTCGACTGACAAGGGATGCCTCCGATGGGCAACTCCCGACACCTCCATGCCTCGCCCGGTCGGCGACCGGCACGCGGTGTCGCCGCCGACCTTAGCCGCTGCTCCGGCGCCGCAGTAGGGATCCCTTAGCGCAGCACCGACTCCAGGAAGTCGCTGCCGATCCGGGCCACCACCGAGAGGTCGAGCTGGTGCAGGACGTAGCGGCCCCGGCGCCGGGTGATCAGCAGCCCGGCCTTCTTCAGGACGGCGAGGTGGCGGGAGACTTCCGGGGCGGTGATGCCGTACGCGTCGGCCAGCTCGCTCGTCGAGTACGCGCCGCGCGACAGGTTGCGGCACAGGCTCATCCGCATCGGGTGGGTCAGGGCGTCCAGGCGCAGCTTGACGGTCTCCACCGGCTCGGTGCCGCCGACCTCGTGGGAGGCGGTCGGGTACTGGATGACCGGCTGCCAGCCCGGCGAGTAGAGGGAGAACAGGTGCGGCCAGCCGAAGATGGTCGGCAGCAGGGTGACGGCGGTGCCGCGGGCGTCGGTGCGGCCGTGCACCAGCTTGTCGACGACGATGCGGCTGCCGTTGTCGTCCTCCTCCAGGCTGAGCGCCGACGACGCCGCGGTGAGCGCCTCCGCCAGGCCCTTGCGGCGCAGCAGCTCGGTCTTGTGCCGGGCGTCGGCGGCGAGCTGGACGCCGACCCGGCGCCAGGTGTCGGCGAAGAAGGCCTGGTCGCAGTCTTCCAGCAGGCGTCGTATCCAGGCGCGGGTGGCGGTGGGTTCGGCGAGCATCCGCTCGACGAACGCGGCCTGGCGCGGGCCGCGGGCGGCCGCCAGGTCGAGCGCGCGGCGGCGCGCCCACGCGTCGACCAGCGGCGACGGCAGGCCCTTGGGGTAGTGGCTGGTGCTGCACGAGATCTCCAGGGCCGCGCCGACGAACCGCTCGTCGTCCATCCGGTCGAGGTCGTCCAGTTCCTCGGCGAGGGTCTCCCGGGGCTGGGCCGGCATCAGGAAGTCGGAGCGGGTGGCGCGCCACATGAACTCGGCTTCGAGCAGCCGGTCGGCCAGCTCCGGCTTGAGCGCGGCGGAGGTGGCCGTCGTCCAGGCGTGCAGCCGGGAGTGGTGAGCGGGCTCGGCCAGCGCGTGCAACGCGTTGCCGAGCTCGGCCAGCGGCGAGGGGCAGAAGGTGATCCGCTCGTGCGGAAGTCCGGTGATGTCGATGGTCACGCTCACGGTCCCCATTCTGCCGGGCCGGGCGGGGGCGTCCGTGTGCGGATTGACGAGGGCCGTCAATCGACGGGACCGGCGGGGCGGCCGGAGTGCACGGTGAGCCCATGAACGCACTGCACCAGCACCTCTTCGACAGCTACCGGGCCGCCCAGCGCGCCGAACCCGCCCCGCCCGCCCCCGGTACCCATGACCTCGCGGTGCTGCGCGCGGCCCGCGACCACCGCCGCTTCGAGGCCGTCCTCGCCGGCCGCCCGGCCACCGGCCGGCTCCGTTTCGCCCTGCGCGTGGCGCTGCGGCGCCGGCTGAACGCCCGGGCCTGCTGAGCGGCCTGTTTCACGACGTACCGGTCACAGCTCCTCCTCGGCGCCCGCCCGGGCGTTCCAGGACCGCGCCCAGCTCTCCGCCTGCTCCAGGGGCCACAGGGAGCGGGCGCCGGGCTCCTTCTCCTCACCGGGCTCCTTCTCCTCACCGGACTCCTTCTCCTCACCGGGCTCCGCCCCCGTCAGGGCACGCACCAGCGCCGGGCTGTGGAGCGCCTGGACCCGGGCGTTCACCAGGAACCGGCTCTTGATGACGATCCGCGTGTAGCGGCGGCCGTCGCCCCGGTGGCGTCCGGCCACGATGACGCTCGCTCAGCCGGCTCCCTCAGCCGCCCAGGAAGGACGACACGTCGGCGAAGGAGACGGCCGTCCCGGCTTCGAGGCGCATCGTTTCGCACCGGAAGTTCCGCACCTCCAGCCAGCTCCGCGGCGATGCCTGCGCCAGCGCGTCCAGGAGCGCCCGGAGGTCGTCCGGCCGGTAGACCCGGAACTTCCGTGACGGGGAGGACGGGCGGTAGTGCGACGGCTCGATGTCGAAGCGCAGGTCGACGACGGGGTGCGGCGATCGCCCCCAGTCGCTGTGGGGCAGCCCGGCGCGGCCGTGGATGCGGGCGTCGACCAGCACCTCCGGGTCCTCGTCCCCGATCTCGCAGTCGGACACGGGGAAGGCCGTCGCCACCCGCGCCGCCGCTGCCGGGTACGCGGCGCAGGCCCGGCCCAGGGCCGGCGAGCAGAACAGCGCGTGGTCGAAGGGCCCGACCGGGTTCGGCAGCCGGACCTTGTGGTGGGAGCGGCCGTCGAAGGCGAGGTCGCGTCTGGCGCAGAGGAACTCCAGGAAGGCGGCGACCGGCCCGTCCTGGTGGCTGTCGGCCCGTACGGCGAAGCGGATCGCGCTGCGCCCCTGCTCGCGCAGCACGTAGTACTCGTAGAAGCCCCTGGGGTGACGGGGCGTCTGCGCGCTGCGGTAGACCTCGTCGAAGCCGTCGACCGGCTGGTGCCGGGCGGTCTTGGCGACGATGTCCAGGACGGGCGCCGCCGCCTCGGCCGAGGCCGGATCAGCGGGCGGCTCCACCTCGGTGAAGCCCTTGCGCAGGCGTTCGGCGATCTTGCGCGCCGCGTGCCGCCGTGCCTGTTCCTCGTCGTCGAGCGTCGTCGTACTCGCCTTGCACGAGGCCCGGTCGGAGCCCCACCGGATGTGGCAGCGGATCCCTTCCCGCCGGATCTCCCAGTACCCGGGCCCGGCGGCCCCCTGCCGCTCGAACCGCCGCCATCCGGTCATCCGGCCTCTCCCGCCGTCCAGGCGGCAGGCCTGTGCCGGTACCGCATCCGGGCGGACCCTACCCCTTACTCGGGGACCACCCCGCCGAGGAGTTCCTCCTCGACCACGTCCGCGTACGGCAGGCCGAGCCCGAACGCCCGCTCGGCGAGCACCAGCATCCCGGCCACCGCCCCGGACCCGGCCGCCTCCCCGGAGGGGTCCAGACCGACCTCCGACATCAGGGCGTTGAACCGGTCGGGGTCACTGCCGTGACGTATCCACGGCATGCCCGGATCGAATCCGCACACCTCTTCCGTGTTCTCGCGATAGGTGAAGTACGGAATCGTTTCCGTACTGACCAATGCGACGGCGCGTGTCCCCGCGGAAACCACGTCCAGCACCCCGTCCTCGAACACCCGCGTCCCCCAGGCCTGCACCGCGTACGCCCAGCCGCCGTGCACACCGGCCCGGATCATGGTGACGCCGTCGTCGAGCTGCCGTTCCTCGGCGTCCTCCTGATCGATCATCTCCAGGCTCTCGGCGTCACAGCCCAGCCTGAGCAGCAGTTCCCGTGCCTCCAGGCTCTCCGCGAAGGTCACGGAGAATCCGTTGCCGAACACCTTCTCCAGCCATTCCATGGCGCTGCCCACCGAATCTCCCGGTTCGTCGAAGCCGGTTCGTCGTAGCCGGTCCGCCGTCCCGGACACCGGCCGGAGTTCAACGTACCCGCCGCCGGTTCGACGGCCGATTCGGCCACGAAGCATCGATCGGTCTCCGCCTTCGGGGCGGAACCGGGCCCCGGACGCGGGCGTCCGTGCTTCACAACGGCGGCCGGTGATCACGGCCGCCGTCCACCCCTGGAAGGAGCACCGTGACGGACCGTACGTCGAAGAGCACGCCGCCCGGCAGCCGGAACCGTTGGCGTACCGCCGCGCTGACCGGGTGCGGGGTGCTGCTGCTGGGGCCGGCCGCGCTCGCGGGGGTGCGGCTGCTCGGATGGGACGACGGGACGGTGCTGGCCCTGCCGATGGCCGGGCTGCCGTACGCGGCGCTGCTAGGCGTGCTGCTGCTGGTGGCGGTGGTGGTGCTGCGCGCGCGGTGGTGGTGCTGCGCGCGCGGTGGCTGACCGGGGTCGCGGCCGCGCTGGTGGTGCTGCACCTGTGGTGGCTGATACCCCGGCTCGTCCCGAACGGGACGGACGCGCCCGCCGACGCGCCCCGGCTGCGCGTGGCGACCAGCAACAACTTCATGGGGCAGGTCTCGCCGACGTCCCTGGTCGACCTGGTGCGCGACCAGCGGATCGACGTGCTCGCGGTCGAGGAGCAGAGCGACTCCGCCGCCGACGCGCTGGACGCGGCCGGCATCCGCGACCTGCTGCCGCACCGCGAGCGGCCCGCCGGGACCGACACCGCGCTCTACACCCGGCTGCCCGTCAGCTCTGCCGCCGACCCGGCCTGGCCGACCACCAACCTGACCGTCGAGGTCGGCGGCCGCCCGGTGCGGCTGGTCGCCGTGCACACCTACTACCCGGTCGGCGACGCCCGTCGCTGGGCCGATGACCTGCACCGCCTGCGCGCCGCCGCGCCCGGGCGCGCCCACAACGCGGTCATGCTGGGCGACTTCAACGCCACCCTGGACCACAAGCCGATGCGCGACCTGATCGACACCGGCCTGACCGACACCCATGAGGAACTCGGCGCCGGCCTCTTCCCGACCTGGCCCCAGGACCACCCCGACTACCGCGTCCCGGCCGCGATCCAGATCGACCACGTCCTGCACGGGCCCGCGCTGACCGCCGTCGACGTCACCGAGCACGCCCTGCCGCGCAGCGACCACCGCGCCGTGGTGGCCGAACTCGCCGTCCTGCGCTGACCTCGGGGACCCGCCGTCGAACTCGGTGCCCCGGAACGCGGCGCCCGGTCGGCCGTTCCGGAATTCCCGGAAAACGCGGCGCCGGAAATCAAAGCCCCCCGAAGCCCTCGAAGTCCCCGAAGTCCCCGAAGTCCCCCGAGGGCCACATTCGTGCCGGAAGATCAACGTTTACTTTCCCGGAACAGCTCTGCATAGTGGTGCGTCGAATCGAGGAGGGGGCTCTTTCTTGTCACAGATCCACGGCAGCGCCGCACAGCAGGTGGAGCTGGAGCGGGTGCAGGTGTCCGTCATCGGCGAGCTGTTCGACGAGCGGCTCGCCGGGGCGCGGGAGCAGCTGGGCCGGGTGCTCGCGTCGGCGGCCGACAGCGCGGGCGAGGTGTACGAGCGGGAGGTGGCGGCCGGGCGGCTGGCGGGGGAGGTGCGCCGGCTGGAGGGCGCCGAGGGAGGGCTGGTCTTCGGCCGGATCGACCTGGCGGACGGGATGGTGCTGCGGATCGGGCGGCTGGGCCTGCACCGGGACGAGGACGAGCTGCCGGTGCTGGTGGACTGGCGGGCGGAGGCGGCGCGGGCCTTCTACGAGGCGACCCCGGTGCACCCGATGGGGCTGCGTCGGCGCCGCCATCTGAGCCTGGCGGGCCGCACGGTGGTCGGGGTGAGCGACGAGCTGCTGGACGGCTCGGAGCCGGCCGCCGGGGACGTCGTCGGTGACGGTCCGTTGGCGGCGGCGTTGCGGGCGCGGCGCACGGGTCGGATGGGGACGGCGGTCGCCACGCTCCAGGCGGAGCAGGACGCGATCGTCCGGTCCTCGCACCGCGGGGTGACGGTGGTGCAGGGCGGGCCGGGCACCGGGAAGACGGTGGTGGCGCTGCACCGCGCCGCGTACGTGCTGTACGCGTTCCCGAAGGCGGCCGAGCGCGGCGTGCTGGTCCTGGGGCCGAACGCGCGCTTCCTGGACTACGTCTCGCAGGTGCTGCCCTCGCTCGGGGAGAACGACGTCGTCCTGGCGACGTGCCAGGAGCTGGCCGGTGTCCGGCCGGGTGCCGTGGACCGGTTCGGGGTGGCGCGCCTCAAGGGCGGCGCCGGCCTGGCCGACGCGCTGGCCGGGTGGGTCCGGACGCGGCAGGCGCCCGGCGGGGACTTCACCGTCCGGGTCGGCAAGGAGTGGGTCCGCCTGGAGGAGGGGGAGGTCGCCGGGGCGCGGGAGGCGGCGCGGGCGAGCGGCCTCGCCCACAACCGGGCGCGCCGGCTGTTCCTGGAGCTGCTGGTGGACTCCCTGACCGGTGCGCTGGCCCGCGGGACGGCCGAGGCGCTGGAGCGCATCGACGACGAGGTCGCCCGGCTCACCGGCGTCGACTTCGACAAGATGGCGGCCCGGGACCTGCGCAGCCTCGGCATCGACGGCGCGCCCTCCACCGGGGCCGACGAGTTCGACGCCGACGCGGTCCGGGCCGCGCTCCTGGACGACGCGCACCTGGACCGGGCCGTAGAGGAGCTCTGGCCGCGGCTGGTGCCCGGCGGGGTCGTCGATGCCCTGCTGGCCGACGCCGACGCCCTGGCCGAGCACCTGCCGCACCTGACCGACGACGAGCGGGCGTCGCTGCTGCGCACCCCCGGCGCGCCGTGGACCGGGGCCGACGTGCCGCTCCTCGACGAGGCGGCGAGCCTGGTCGACGGGCCGCCCGAGCGGACCTTCGGGCACGTCGTCGTCGACGAGGCCCAGGAGCTGACGGCCATGCAGTGGCGGATGGTCGTACGCCGGTGCCCGGGGCGCTCGATGACGCTGGTCGGTGACTTCGCGCAGGCGGGCCCGGCGGCGACCGCGCGGGACTGGGACGAGGCGCTCGCCCCGCACCTGGGCCGGCGCTTCGACCTGCGGACGCTGACCGTCAGCTACCGGACGACGCAGGAGATCCTCGCCACCACCGGGGAGTTGCTCCGCCGGATCGCCCCGGGGCAGCCGCCGGTCCGGTCGATCCGTCACGGTGACGAGCCGCGGTCGGTCGCGGTGGCCCCGGAGCGGCTCGTCGGCGCACTCCTGCGCGAGCTGCGGGCGCAGGCCGCCGCGCATCCGGGCGAGCTGATCGGCGTCGTCTGCGCGGACGGCCGGGTGGCGGAGCTGGCGGCCGCCGGGGTCGAGGAGTACGCCAGGCTGGTCCCGGCGTCGGAGGCGCGCGGCCTGGAGTTCGACGAGGCCCTCGTGGTGGACCCGGAGGGGATGGTCGCGGCCCGGCCCGCGGGCGATCGGGACCTGTACGTCGCCCTGACCCGCGCCACCAAGCGGCTGTGCACGGTCGCCGTCCGTTCCCCGGGCGCGAAGACGGCCTGCTGACCGGCCCCGGTCGTCCGGTCATCCGCGCTCCGGCCGGTGGGCCCCCTCCGCCCCTGCGGGGGTGGCCCACCCGGCGGCATACTGGGGGGATGAGCTTCGGGGTGGGGTCCGGCGAGAACGACCGGGGCGGCGGAGTGCTCGGGGAGGTGTTGCTGCGTGCGGCGGAGGGCCTCGGGGTCGCCTTGCCCGAGCCGGACGGGCGGTGGGGCGGCATGGCCGTGTACGTCGACGAGGGGCTCGACCGGCGGGTGACGGTGTGTCCGGCCGACGAGCAGCGTCGGACCTTCTGGGTGGACCTCCAGAGCGACGGCCGGCACCTGGCCGGCGGATGCACCGCCGATCCGGCCGAGGTGGTCAGGGCGGCGGCGGCCTGGACCGGCGGGGCGGGGCTCCAGGAGACCAAGGAGCAGGCCCCGTGCATCGGGTTCCGCCCCTGGGCCCTCGCGCACGAGCGGGAGCCGCTCGGTGCCGTCGAGTTGGCGTGGTGCCTCAAGCTCGACGGCATCCACTCGCCGTCGATGAACCGGTTCCCGCGCGTGCACGCGCTGTTGGCGGCGGCGTACGCCCAGCCGGTGCTCCGCCGGCTGGTGCCGGTGACCAGCCACTTCAACCTCTGGTTCTCCACCAGCACCACGGCGCGATGGGACACGACCCGGGTCGGGCCCATGATCCGGCCGCACGACGAGGGGTTCTACGGGGTGTGGGACCGGGCCGAGTTGCTCGCGCGCTTCGAGACGCCGGAGGAGGCCGTCGCCCACGTGGTGGCCATCCTGCCGGAGGGGATCGGGCCTGCGCGTTGAGCCGTCGTTCGAGCGGTCCTGCCGGCGATCGTGTGCGTCGTCGCGTTCCGCCCCACCTGGCGCCGGCGCTCTTGATCGCCAGCGCAGGTGGTCGCGGATGGCCCGCGAGAAGTAGGCCCTGTCGGCCAGGACCACGTTCGGCCTGGTCCGCGGCCGTCCGCGTGGCCGGGGCACGCAGGCGGGCCATCACCGCGGTGAAGGCGGGCGCGTCGCCGGCTTGGCCGGCGGTGAGCACGAACGTCAGGGGCCGGCACCGGCCGTCGGCGGGCGGCGGACCGCGAGCAGCGCCATGTCGTCCGTCGTGCCGTTGCCGGTGTGCCGGTGGACGTCGGCCACCAGCGCGTCGAGCAGTTCCTCGGGCCCGGGGAAGGTCCGCCCGGCAAGGCGCTGGGCCGGGTCGTAGAAGACGCCGTGCGCGTCGCGGGCCTCGTTCAGTCCGTCCGTGTAGAACAGCAGCGTCGCGCCCGGGGGGAACGGCGTCTCGTCGGCCTGATCCGGCCATGCCGCCACCTCGCCGAGGCCCAGTGGCAACGCGGGCTCGCTGGGCGGCAGCGGCAGAGCGGCCCCGTTCTCGTGCAACAGCAGCGGCTCAGGATGCCCGCGATTGAGCAGCCGTACGGACTCCGCGCACTCGCCCGGCTCCCATGCGCCTCTCGGCTGGCCGGGGACGCCCGGGAACTCCGCCAGGACAGCGGTGGTGAACCCTTCCGTGTCGTCGAGGCCGCCCCGGCGTTCCCCCTCCCGGCCCAGCGCCCGCTCCAGCCGGGCCGCCACCCGCTCCAGCGTCGCCTCCTGCTCGGCCGCCTCCCGGAACGCGCCGATGATCACCGACACCGCCTCCACCGCGCCCATCCCCTTGCCCCGCACGTCGCCCACCACGAGCCGCACCCCGTACGGGGTGTCCTGCACCGCGAACAGGTCGCCACCGATCAGCGCGTCCCCCTGCGCAGCCTCGTACCGGGCAGCGATCCGCAGCCCGCGGATCCGCTCCGCCGGCGTCGGCAGTACCGCCCGCTGCGCCGCCTCCGCGATCTCCCGGGCCGAGGCGAGCCGTCTGCCCCGGCTCTGTGCCAGCCGGTTGATCAGCACTGCGATCAGGGAGACGGTGAAGACGGTCATCGTCTCGGTGAACGCGACGGCGGGGTTGGGTTCTCCGCGGAAGAGGTTCAGACCGATGCTCGTCAGGACGGCGGCCAGACCGGTCAGCACTGTCGCCAGAGTCGAGAAGAACGGGGCGGCGACCAGCGGTGCCACCGGAAGCAGCGGCGCCGCCGTGTACATGGGCGGAGTGAGCACGTCGTACACCGCCCCGCCAGCGATGATCAACGGCGGCAGCACCCGCACCAAGCGCCGGGCGCCACGGTACGCGCCGAAGTCCACATACCCCTCCGGCCCGAGCCGCATCAACGCCCGCCCAGCCGCGCGCACTGCCCGCACCGCTCGCACCACCTGCACTCCTCGCGCCGCCGAACAGCCCTTCCCAGAGTGCGGCCGGGCACCGACGGTGCGCGACCGCGTTCCGCCGTCCGGCACAGGGCGGACCTCGGTCACCGTACGGCCATGGCCTGCTCAGGCCCAGGATCAACCAGCGGTGGGTCAGACGCCGGCCCTCATCTCCGTCCTGCGCCGCGCCGAGACCGCCGGCCACGAACCCGGCGCCCGCTCACCAGCGCCAGGTCCAGGTACCCGCACGAACGGTCCCACCGCCAGCGACGGCAGGGTGATCACCCCTAGTCGGCCGTCGGCACCCGGGCCGCTCGCGCCGGGTCCTGCGCGTCCGGTGCCCCGGGCCGGGTGCGCTCGGCCCAGGCGGCCAGTGGCGGGGCGGCCGCGCCCAGGCAGGCGAAGAACATGCCGAGGAGCAGCCAGCCGGTGTGCCCGAGGGCGAGGACGGCTCCGGTCAGCACGAGGGGGGCGAGGGCCTGCCCGGCGTTGAAGCCGATGCCGAGCAGGCCCTGGTACTGGCCCTGGGCGTGGTCGGGCGCGAGGCCGAAGCCGAGTGCGTAGCCGCCCGAGGACTCCCACACCTCGCCGACGCTGTGGACGCACACGGCGAGGACGGCGAGCACCGGCGCGACCCATCCGGGGACGTCGGCGGTCAGGGCCATCAGCGGGCAGCTGACGAGGAAGAGGAGCCCGGCGAGGCGCAGGGCGCGGCCGCCCTGCCGCGGGGTCTCGACGGTGGAGCCGAGCCTGCTCTGGAGCAGCACGCAGACGCCGCTGTTGACCGCGTAGACCGCCGCCACCGTCCAGCGCGGCGAGCTGGTGTGGGCGCTGAGCCAGAGCGGCAGCAGCAGGGAGACCGTCTGGTACTGGAGGCCCATGGCGCTGTAGAGCGCGACGAAGGACACGTACGGACGGTCGGTCAGGACCGCCCACGGGCGGTGTTCCTCGGGCCGGGGCAGCGGCGGGTAGTGGGGGATGCCCAGGAAGGCGATCAGTCCGGCGCCGGCGAAGCTGGCGGCGTCGGCGAGGATCAGCCCGGTGTACGCGGCCCGGGTGTCGATCTGGATGGCGAAGGCCGCGCCCAGGGTGCCGACGACGACGCCGAGGTTGACGTAGGTGCGCAGCCTGGCCCGGAAGGCGGCGGGGGCCTCGCCGCCGACCCTGGCGATCAGCGCACCGCCCGCCGCGCCGGCCGCCGTGGCGGCCAGCCGGTCCAGGGTGGCGACGAGCGTGAACGCGAACCAGCTGTCGACGAACACGAACGCCACCATGGTGACGGCCTGGAGGCCCTGGGCCGTCAGGCAGACCACGCGCGGCCCGTACCGGTCGGCCAGGTTCCCGGCCGGCACTCCGGCGGCCAGTCCGCTGACGCCGGCGATCGTCAGCCCGACCCCCACCTGCGCGGCGGGCAGGTGCACCACGAGCGTGAAGTAGAGCACGGCGGCGGTGTTGAACAGCCCGTTGCCGACCCTGCTGACGAAATTGGCGATGATCAGCGCCCGCTGCGGACCGGAACCCGACCCGCTGCCCTCCCGCTGCTGCCTGGACCCCCTCCTGAGCATGTCAATCATGCTAACAGGGGCGCCTGTGGAGGGTTCGGCGCGGTCCGGACGTCCCGTGTGGCGCATGCGGGTGGGACCACGCGAAGATACGATATGCCAGATAAGTCCGGTATCAGCATAAACACCCCACACGAGGGGGTTGACGGGTGGGCAGGATGGCGTCCCTCGCGTACGGGCTGGCCGGGTTACCGGCGGCGCGGCGCAGGTCGATCGTGGCCCGGGTGTACGGGTACCCGCCGGACCACAACGCCGGCTCGGAGTGGATGCTGCACTCGATGCTCCGTCCGTTGGCCGAACGTGGCCACCGGGTGGAGGTCTGACTGTCGCACCCCGGTAAGAGCCACCGGACGTACGAGATCGACGGGGTGCACGTGGTGCCCTTCCAGGAGGGCATCGACTTCGCCGCCCGTGCCCAGGCCGCGGACGTCCTGGTCTCCCACTACGAGAACCCTGCGGTGACCCTGGCGCGGGGCGGAGCGCTCAGGTACCCGGGCGTGGAGGTCCTCAACAACGGCACCCATGCCCTACCGCCGCAGACCGTCACGGTGACGCTTCCGGCCGGATCCGGCCTGCTGTTCGGCACACCGGCGGCCCCCGACCACCAGTTGACCGTCCGGGACGCCACCGGCAACGACACCCAGTACCACGGAACCGTCTCCGTCGACGGGCAGTCCCTCACCTTCACCAACGTCGACCTGCGCGTCCCCAGCGGCCAGTCGCAGTCGGTCATGTGGGTCTGCGTCAGCGCCGACAGCACCGCGCCCCTCGGCCCCACCAGCGTCGAATTCTCCATCGGCACCCGGACCTCGCCGTCCACCACCCTCGACATCGTCTGAACACACCCCAGCGGGCCGGAGGAGGCCTCGCGACGGACGCACATTGAGTACGCATACTCATGTCACCGGACAAACGGATCGGGCACGATTCCCACCGTGCACCCGACCGTCCGTGGTCGGGCGGCGAGGTGGCGGCCGGTCAGGACTCGGGACCGGGTGATCCGGTCCGGCACCGCCCCGGAGTGACGATATGGTCACTCCGGGGGGTCACACCCCTGTGCACGAAGCACCGCATTCGGTTACGAACCCACGGGGGTCCTTGTGTCCATCGCCCGATCCAGCGTCAGGATTCCGCTCACGGTGGGAGCGGCCGCGATGGCCGCGGCCGTGGTCACGGGGTGCTCCTCCGGCTCGGGGTCGATCTACGACACGCCGAAGGCCGCGGTGACCGCTGCCACGACCCCGGCGGCCATCACCCCGGCGGCGGCTCCGACGCTCCAGACCACCGGCGCCCCGGCGTTCAACACCCCCAGCAGCACGCCGACCGTGCCGCCCGTCACCGGCAAGGAGTTGAGCGCGTTCCTGCCGACCGCCGCGATCCTGCCCCCGGGGTGGACGATCAAGGGCAACGGCAACGAATCCGACACCGGTACCGCCATCAACGACTACCGGGGCGACCCGGGGCAGAAGACGGAGCCGTGCAACCAGATGCGACTGTCCGGGAGCGTCCTCTCCCTGGGCTACCAGCTCTCGAACGCGATGAACGAGGTCAACGACGACAAGCACACGGTCCAGGTCACCCTGGCCGCCTACCGCCCCGGCGACGCGGCCCAGCTGCTCACCGACCTGCGGGCGTACGCGGAGCGCTGCAAGACCTTCACCGGGAAGAGCGTGGACGGCATCTCGATCCCGATGACCGTCACCTTGCAGCCCGTGCCGGGGCTCGGTGACGAGGCCTTCGACATGAAGCGGGTGCCCACCGGCCCGTACAGCAGCATGGAGGTCGTGGCGATCCGGATCGGCGACAAGCTGCTGTTCCTCAGCGGCGACGACATCCTCGGCCGGCTGCCGAACTTCATGCAGCTGGCGGTGCCGCTGGCGAAGACCATCAAGTAGCGGACCGTGAGGTAGAAGGCCGCGCGGGCAGCGGCTTCGCCACGGCCCGGGGAGCCGCAGCGGGCTCGGCCCGTTCCGCTCCCCGGGTGGCGACGGTCAGGCAGGCCGCGATCAGCACGACGTTCTTGAGGATGTACTGCCCCTCCAGCGTCGGGACGGGCGGGACGCCGTCCACCCACACGTCGTTCGGCAGCAGGACGAGCGTCGCGAACACCCCGGCCATGTGCGTGAAGAACACGGCCAGGGTCAGCCGCAGCAGCAGTCCGGTGACCAGGCCGGCTCCGATGGCGACCTCCATGAGCGCCAGCAGCGGCCGCGAGACGCCGGGCGGCACCAGGTCGAAGGTCATCAGGCTCATGCAGCGGGTGGCGAGGTCCTCGGCGGGGCTGGCTCCGGGGATGAACTTGAGCACCCCGAACCAGAGGTACACCGCGCCGACGCTGACCCGCAGGACCGCGGGGGCCACCCGCCGGTAGCCGCGGGAGAAGGCGTCGGCCCGGCGTCTGCCCGACCGCACCGCCTGTGCGAGATACGACTCCATCCGCCCCTCCTGAGATCCCTTCACGGTTCCCCGGCGCCGAAGTGGACGGGGAACGCCTCGGCCGGCGGGATCCGGGTGAGGGGCGGCCCGGAGAACACCGGCCGGGCACGGCCTGTCGGGTGCCGGCTCGGAAGTCCGCAGCTTAGCGCCCGCGTGCCGCCACGGAAATAGTTTGATCATGCTGTTGGGCCTCGCTCCGGAGATCGGTATGCGCCCACCCCCTGGCATCTGATGTGGTCTCAACCAATACCTGACGTGGTCTCAACCACTGGAAGAAAACCCCAGCTCGACGCAAATCCGGACCAGCCGACTTGGTGGAACTTGACGGAACTTGCCAACCCCGCGGAGCGCTCGCAGCAGCCATTGACCCGAGCATGACGCCGTGTGAGTGTTCGGAAACCCGAGCGCGGACGGCCCGCACGGCCGTCCCCACAGACACGGCCTTGCGGTGTGCCACCAGCCATGTGCCGTCCGCGTCGAGGAACCCCCACACCAAGGAGCCTCGATGCAACGCAGAGTTTCCGCGGGCCGGTTGCTGACCGCCGCGACCTCCCTGACCCTGCTGGCCGGCATGATCGCCGCCACCGCCGGTCCCGCCACCGCCGCGCCCGCCCCGACCCCGGCACCGCCGAGCGCCCTGGCCGCCGCCGTGAACGCGGCCGACGCCGCGGCCGCGGGCGGCCTGGACGCGCTGGCCAAGGGTCAGGACGAGACGTACGAGCGCAAGGCCGTCACCCCCTGGCTCGGCGGCCTCTACTCCGTCGCGTACGAGCGCAGCTACCACGGCCTGCCCGTGGTCGGCGGCGACGCGGTGGTGCTCTCCGACGGTCAGGGCAAGGTCCGCGGCGTCCAGTCGGCCGCCTCCCACCCGGTCAAGGCCCCGACGAAGGCGAAGATCAGCGCCGAGCAGGCCGAGAAGACCGCCCGGACCAAGCTGGCCGCCGTGGACGCGGTGGAGTCCCGCCGCCTGGTCGTCCGGGTCAAGGACGACACCAGCCGGCTCGCCTGGGAGACCGTGCTCACCGGCCGCACCGACTCCGCGCCCAGCCGGCTGCACGTCTTCGTGGACGCCGTCACCGGCGAGGTCGTCGACAGCTACGACGACTCCCGCGCCGGCACCGTGAACAGCAAGTGGAACGGCCCCGGCCCGCTCACCATCAGCACCACCAACTCGGGCGGCTCGTACTCGCTGCGCGACCCCAACCGGCCCGGCCTGTCGTGCTCCGACTACAGCACCGGCCAGGTGTTCACCAAGTCCAGCGACTCCTGGGGCACCGGCAGCCCGTCGAGCAAGGAGACCGGCTGCGGCGACGCGATGTACGCGGCCCAGCAGGAGTGGAACATGCTCCGCGACTGGCTCGGTCGCAACGGCCACGACGGCAACGGCGGCAGCTGGCCGATCAAGGTCGGCCTCAGCGACGTCAACGCCTACTGGGACGGCAGCTCCGTGTCGATCGGCCACAGCCAGGCCGGCGAGTGGATCGCCTCCCAGGACGTCGTCGGCCACGAGTTCGGCCACGGCATCGACCAGTACACCCCCGGTGGCGCCAACAACGAGAATGGCCTCGGCGAGGGCACCGGTGACATCTTCGGCGCGCTCACCAAGGAGTACAGCAACCAGCCGGCGCCGTACGACTACCCGGACTACCTGGTCGGCCGGCAGATCAACCTGGTCGGCAACGGCCCGATCCGCAACATGTACAACCCCTCGCTGGTGAGCAACAACCCCAACTGCTACTCGGCCTCCATCCCCAGCACCGAGGTGCACGCGGCGGCCGGCCCGCTGAACCACTGGTTCTACCTGCTGTCCCTGGGCTCCAACCCGGGCGGCGGCAAGCCCTCCAGCCCGACCTGCAACAACTCCTCCGTCACCGGCATCGGCGTCAAGCAGGCCGGCCAGGTCTTCTACGGCGGCATGCTGCTCAAGACCAGCGGCATGACGTACAAGCGCTACCGCACCACCACCCTGACGGCGGCCAAGAGCCTGGACCCGAGCTGCGGCCTCTTCAACCAGACGAAGGCCGCCTGGGACGCGGTCAGCGTGCCCGCCCAGGCCGGTGACCCGACCTGCTCGACCACGGGCAGCAACGACTTCTCGCTCTCGCTGAACCCGTCCTCCGGCACCGTCCAGCCGGGCGCCTCGGCCTCGGTGACGGTGGGCACCGCCGTCACCTCGGGCACCGCGCAGAGCGTCGGCCTGACCGCCTCCGGCCTGCCGTCCGGCGTCACCGCGAGCTTCAACCCCTCGTCGGTGCAGGCCGGTTCGTCCTCCACCCTGACGCTCGCCGCCTCCTCGGCCGCCGTGGCCGGGACGTACCAGATCACCGTGACCGGCACCGCCGGCGCCACCACCCACACCGCCCAGTACAGCCTGACGGTCGGCGGCACCGGCACGCCGAACCCCGGTGGCACCTGGGCCGCCGGCACCACCTACCAGGCCGGTGACGTGGTGACCTACAACGGGGTCAGCTACCGCTGCCTCCAGGGCCACACCGCGTTGGTCGGCTGGGAGCCGCCGAACGTCCCGGCGCTCTGGCAGCGGGTGTGACGTACGCCTGCTGACACCTTCTGAAGCGGCTGCGCCGCGGTCCGTCGAGGGGACGGATCGCGGCGCAGCCGTGTTCACCGGGTGACGGGATCGACCGGCGACGGGACGACCAGGGCGTCCAAGGCCTGCTGGGTGCGGCCGCGGTCGTCCTTGCCGGCCCGGCGCAGACCCGCCTTGGCGTACTTCTCGACCATCGCGGTGGACTTCCAGTCCTCGGTGATGACCATGATCTCCGCCGCGCTGTAGCCCTGGGCGGCGAGGTCGGCGGGGACGCCGGCGCGCAGGCCGTGGCTGGTGGCGTTCTTCGCGTCGAAGCCGGGGGTGCGGGTGACCATCCGCCGGAAGGCGCGGTTCACCGCGTGGCCGGTCATGCCCGTCCCGGAGGCGGGCACGGGCATCAGCTTGCCCCACCGGGTGATGCCGCGCAGCAGGGGCAACTGCGGCTCCGCCTGGCCGAGTTCGGCGAGCAGTGCGATGTAGGTGCGCACCACGGTGATCGCCACATGGTCGCGGATGACGTACTCGCGGCCGGTGGACCAGTGGTCGTTCTTGCTGGTGCGCTTGCCGACGACCATCTGCTCGGTGCCGTCCTCCAGGCACTCGAAGACGATGGAGTCGATCCGGTAGGCGGCCTGTTCGGAGCGGCGGGCGCGGGTGCGGTAGCCGAGGTGCAGGATCGTCAGGTCGCGCCAGCGGGTGAGCGGGATGTCGGCGGTGGCGCCCTGCTGGAGGTGGGCGATCCGGGCGGCGTCGACCGGCGGGCTCGACTTCGGGGTGCGGCGGGCTCGGGCGTGCTCGGCGGCCTGCTTGCGGATCAGTTCGGCGGTCGCCTTCTTCGGCGGCCAATTCTCGTACCCCGCACGGGCGTTGGCGTCCCGGACGGCGGCCATCGCCAGGCGCAGGGAGCTCACCGGCGCGCCCGTACCGTCGCGTCCGCCGCGCCTTCGCAGATGGGAGACGTAGGAGACCAGGTTCGCCTCACTGGTGCGCGGCCCGGGGTGGCGGCCGTTGTCGGCGCACCAGCGGGCGAAGTAGCGCCACTGCTCGGCGTACGTCTGGCTGGTGCGGGCCGGCCGGGCGGAGGCGAGGTCGTCGGCGGCGTCGTCGGTGAGCGTCTCGTTCGGGTCGAACGCGTGGTGCAGGGCGGGCAGCCGACTGCCGTCCACCAGGGCGGGCAGGTTGTCCGCTTCCATCGGGCTCCCTCCTTCCCGTCCGGGCCTCGCGGGCGGCGGGCTGATGATCCGTCCAGGACAGCCTATCTGTATCAATCCATGTGTCGCATCCTCTAACTGGATTTAGAGGACGCAATACATGGACTGATACATAAGCCGCCTGGTCTGCAGCACGTTTACTGATGTCATTTGTGTTCGACCCGTCAGCCTGAAAGGGTGTCCGCCATGAAGATCACCATCACCGTGGAGAATCCGACCCCCGAGGCGCTCGAAAAGCTGCTCGCCCTCGCCGCCATGCCCACCGCCGTCGTCACCACCGTCCCCGACGACCACTGGACCCCGGAGCGCGCCCGCTCCTACTACGACCGCCTGCCGCCCCGCGCCCAGCAGATCCTGCTCCAAGTCGTCGAAGGCCAAGGCGAGTGCTCCGCCGAGGAGTTGAAGGCCGACGGCCGCAGCCTGCGCGGCTCCACCGGCGCCTTCCGCCGCGTCCTCTCCGAAGGCAAGCGCACCGGCCTCTGGCCGGACGCCCTGCCCGTACCGCTGGCGTCCCACATCGTCGCGGGCCAGCTCAAGAAGCTGGAGATGCCCGGGTCCGGCACCGAGCAGTACCCGCTCCCGGCCTTCGAGGAGGGACTGCGCGACCTCGCGACGCACGCGAAGCGCTGACCGCAGCCCCTCCTCGTCCCGCAGCGTCAGTCCTCCACGCCGTAGTACTGCGCGAGGAACTCGATCACCTCATCCGCGTGCGGGACCAGTTGCGGCAGGTGAGCGGCGAGGGAGGTGCGTACGGCGCCAGCGAGCTCGGTACGGCTGGTGGCCGCGGCCTTGACGTAGGGGTCGAGGCGGCGGACGAGCTCGTAGTTGCTCTCCAGGTCGAGCTCCCGCAGCCGGTCGGCGATGTGGATCCGCTCGTCCTCGCTCAGGTAGCGGGAGGGGCCGGACACGGCGGCGGGCGCCCGCTCGGGTCGAGCGGGCGCCCGGAACCTGTTCGGATCCGTCCGGCCGTTGCGCCACTCGCGTCCAGTCCGCTCGTGGACGCCCACCAGCCGGGACGCCTCTTTGTTGCTGTAGCCCTGATCCACGAGCCGGAAGTATTCCGCCCGCTCGACACGGAGCTTCCTGCGCCCCTGCGGCTTCCGGTCCCTGCGGATCTCGAAGTCCATCGCATCCCCTCAGCTGGGGTGTTGCGACGACCAGTAGAACCCAAGGGAAGGGGGTGACGGGGCCTTGGGGCGGCGCGCCTACATCAGACGTTGCCGAACTCGCCGCCCGCGGTCGCGGCGACGAAGGACGACCAGGCCTCGGAAGAGAAACGCAACCAAGGACCATCGGGGTCCTTGGAGTCACGGACCGTCCCGGGATGGCTGTCGTCCACCTCCACGCAATCCCCGCCCTGTCCGTTGGTATAGCTACTCGTCCGCCACCGGGCGGGTTTGTCGGGGGGTGCCATTGGTAAATCCTTCCAGTGCAGATCTGATCATGGTCTCAGACTCCTTTGGAGACCGGGCCTGCGCCCTCAGCAGATCGTAGAGCCCTTGGCGATGCAGCACGTCTTGGGTGTCGTCAAACAGGCGACCAGAGCGACTTCCCTCCTCATATGCGATCACCTCCTGATCGGACATGGTCAGCAGGATCAGAGAGGAGCCGCCGAGCTCCGAGTGCGCTCCCGCGCCGAGGGAGAGAATCTGAATCGTGACGTGCTGAAGCTGAGCCGCAGCAAGGAGTTGAGACAGCTGATCCACCATGACTCCAGCGTCACCGACCGGTCGACGCAACGCCCACTCGTCCACGATGAACCAGTACCGGCACGGCGGCGGCTTCCGCCAGACGCGGGTCTGGCGCCCCATCCGAGTGGTCAGCCAGTCGTCTATCTCCTCTGGGGTCGCGAACGGTTCACCAGCATGGAGTACCGCACTTGCGAACGCCTCCGTCTGGAGGAGCCCTGGCACGGTCATCGTGTACGACGCGTGACCTACGGCCTTGTCGGCAAGCTTGAGGAACGTCGCGTACTTGTCAGGGAACGGCTCCTTCCTGGCGAGTGCGTAGTAGCGCTGGAACGAACCGTCGGTGTTGAAGGCGACATCAAGAGCCTCCGACAGGCCCTCAGGCGGCTTCGACTCGCCACCTTCGATCCGGCTCAGGTGGCCTAGCGAGAAGCCCAGGATCTTCGCCAATCGACTCAACGACATGTCGCCGTTCAGCTTCCTGTGTCGACGGATCTCGGCGCCGTAGAAGTGGCGAGGGCTCCGATCAGGATGAAGCTCCCTCTCCTTGAAGCCCACCATCGCCTCCTCATGTTTCGCGCCAAGATGCCTGCCAGATTGGAAACATGACAGACCTTCCGATGCTAGCGCTAACCACCGATCCTTGTAACAGTCCAACTACGGAAAGGAGTCGGCGGCGTGAGTACGAGGAAGCCACCCCACAAGCGCGTCTACGTCCCCAAGGTCGGCGAGCTGGTCAAGGACGCCGCCACCGGGAAGACGGGCGTCTTCACCGGCACCTGCGGCAAGGAGGCGTACCTCCGTCCGCCGGGTGGCGGTATCGAGTTCTCCACCATGCCGTGGAATGTCGAACCCGTCGAAGGGGTACACGAGTTGGAGTTCGTGCAGCATCTGTCGGCACCTCCGAAGGTGGGCACGGCGTCCGACACATGCCCGTGCGGCGAGCCGATTACCCCCGAGCCGCCGGCGCCGGGCAGCGTCACCGAACGGGGCTGTCGGTGCGGCCGATTCGGCTATCTGCTGCCGTCGGAGCACCAGCTGGCGCACCCGGAGGACGAGCGCGTCCAGGTCGCCGATCAGATGCTTCGTGCGAACGCACCGATGTCTACCTTGGCGTGACGAACCAGCAGATGGAGAGCCCGGAACCGCGCGAAGTCCGGGTGCGGTTGATCCCGGCTGTCGGCTTCAGGCTGGAGTTCCCCGGGGCGTTGCATCACCCGTTCGTGACGGAGGACGACCTGAGCGAGCACTACGAACAGGTCCTCGCGGATGCCGCCCGTCTGGAACTGTTCATCCCTGACTGCGCGCCACTGGTCATCATCGCCACGGAGCCCGACGAGGCGACCCGCCGCATCGAGGTCCCGCCAGCTCCCACGTAGTACCGAAGACTCCTGTCCCACAGTTGGCGGCCGGTAGCTCAGCAGGCCGACCCTGGGGCGGGTAAGCCCCCTGTTCCCCAGGCTCTTCCGCCGTTGCAGGGGCAGTTCCTCGACCGCCGCAACCGGCTGTGGACCGTGCTCGGCCGGGAGCAGCTCGCCGACGCAACCACCGGCGAGATTCGGGGCACGCGGGTCCTGCTCCGACACTTCAAGGGGCCGAAGACGCGGCCGACGCCGGTCTACATGACGATCAGCTGTGCCGGACCGGCGCTGATGAAGACCCCTCGAAGGTTCGACCGCCCCGCAGCCCCTTCGAACCGTCCGCCCCCGCGAGCGACGCCCCGTAATACCCACAGACCCCCGCCCCGGTCGAAGCACACAGGGAATCCGGCCGGGGCGGGTCCCAATCCGCACCACCAACCGGAAGGGAACACCACGTGACCACGATCCTGAGCGCCACGCTGACCGGCGCGGAACTGAACGTGCCCGACGTCGTGGAGCTGGAGCTCACCGACAAGTGCAACATGTCGTGCGGGCACTGCTTGTCCAGCTCCAGCCCGTCCGCGCCCCACGGCAGCATGACCCTGGACGACTGGATGCGGGTGATCAACGAGTGCGCCGCGCTCGGCGTCAAGCAGGTCCAGCTCATCGGCGGCGAGCCCCTGGTGTTCCCCGGCTGGGACAAGCTGCTGAACCATGCCCTGGCGCTCGGGATGGGTGTGGAGGTGTTCTCCAACCTGTACCACGTGAGCGCGAAGGCCTGGACGGTGCTCTCGCAGCCCGCCGTCTCGCTGGGCACGTCGTACTACTCGGTCAACGCGGGGCAGCACGACCGGGTGACCAACAAGCCGGGGAGCCACGAGAAGACCCGGGCCAACATCGTGAAGGCCATCAGCCTCGGTATCCCGATCCGGGCCGGGGTCGTCCGCTGCCACGACGGGCAGCTCGAAGACGAGGCCGTCGCGGAGTTGAAGGCGCTCGGCGTCGAACGGGTCACCCTGGACGGGGCACGCGCGGTCGGACGAGCGGCCGGCGGGGACGCGCCGACCATGGACGCGCTGTGCGGACGGTGCGCTCTCGGGAAGCTCGCCATCCTGCCCGATGGGACGGTGGCCCCCTGCGTCATCGGCAGGTTTCTGCCGACGGGCAACGTCAAGGACCCGGGCGGACTCCGGGCTGTCCTGGCCGGCTCGAAGTGGACGCAGACCGCCGCCAGCATCCCGCGAAGGGCGACCGCGGCCTGCCCGCCCGACGACTCCAGCGACTGCTCCCCCGCCAGTACGGAGGCGTGTGCCCCGGCATACTTCGCCCCGCCGCCCACGGAGTTGGAGCTGTGCGTTCCGAAGGTCGTGGACTCGGGCCCGGTCTCGGTGGCCCTGGGCGTTTGCCCCCCGAACGACAGCCAGGAGTGTGCACCGACGTCGGCTCCGTGCAACCCTGACTTCGGCCTGTAGAAAGGGACTTGATGATCTGGCAGAACCACGCGGCGGAGCTGGCCGCCCGAACGACCGACCCGGACTCCCGCTGGCGGAACCCGGTCTCGGAGGTACCCCGGCACCGGCTGATGCCGAAGTGGTGGGAGCCCGCCGAGGGAGGGAGTTGGCGGCTCCAGGTCGGAGAGGCGGACCCCGACCTCTGGGCCAAGCGTGCCTACGGCAACCAGTCCGTCGTCACCAGCGTGGGAGGGCTCCACGCGGACCACGCCGAACCGGGCGACATCCCGATCGGGCGCACCACGAGCTCCGCCACGCTCACGGCGTTGGTGGTCAAAATGCTCCGGCACGGCCGGCTCAACGCCGGGCACGACCTGCTGGACATCGGGACGGGCGCCGGCGGGCTCACCGCCATCGCCTCCCGGAGGCTCGGGTCCGAGCACGTCACCAGCGTGGACGTGGACGAGTACCTCACCACGTCCGCCGCTGATCGCCTGAGCGACATGGGGCTGAGCCCCACGTTCCACACCCTTGACGCCACCGGGCCCATCCCCGGCGACTACGACCGGATCATCGCCACCGTGGCCGCCCGACCGGTGCCGACGTCCTGGCTCCAGGCGCTCCGGCGCGGGGGGCGGCTCGTCACCACAATCGCCGACACGACGTTGATCCTCACCGCCTGGAAGGACCCGGACGGCGGCGCGACGGGCGTGATCGAACGGGACTGGGCCGGCTTCATGACCACCCGGCACGGGCCCGACTACCCGCCGGGCCTGAGCAGCCTGTTCAAGGCCGCCCGCGAAGGCGAAGGCGAAGAGGTCGCGACCTTCCGCTACCCGGTCGCCGACATCCGGAACGCCTGGGAGACGTGGTCGATGTTCACGATCCACACCCCGGGGGTGGAGATCGATTTCGAGGAACGGCCTGGACGGCGAGTCGCCTACCTCGTCCACCCGGACGGGTCGTGGGCCAGAGCCGAGGCCGAGCGGTACGAACCGCCGACCGTCCACCAGAGCGGCCCCCGCCGACTGTGGCAGGACCTCGAATCCATCCGGAACTGGCGGGAGATCGAAGGCGGGCTGCCGCTCTTCGGGTGCAACGCGAAGGTCACCCCGGACGGCGTGATCCACCTGTCCCGCGGCCGCTGGTCCGCCACGATCGACCGACCCTAACCCGACAAGCCCCGTCCAGGTCCGCTTGGGCGGGGCACCATCTTTAGAAACGGCTCGAAATGACGGACCGCACGAACTGGGCGTCCGGCGTGCCCCGGAGCCGGACCGCCTGTACATGGGGCCCGTGGTCCGCCCGCACATCGATCACGGCGCATGGCTCGCCGAGCTGGACGAGATGGAGCGCCAGTACGAGGAGCGGCGGCGGCAGCGTGAACGGTGCGCAGCCCTCCGCGCGGTCGCACTCGGCCTCCCCGCTCCCGATCGGCCACCAGGAAGCCGCAAGCGGCCCCGAGTACACCGTGTGGGCGTGCTCGCTGAGCTGTCCCAAGTAGAACTTCACTGCCTCGTCCGGGACTTCACCGGGCGGGGCTCTTGCGACCCTGCCGCAGAACCACCAGTCGCAAGCCTCCGGAGACCCGGAAGGCAACGCGTTCTGCCTCCTTGCTCCTCGCTGACCTCAAGCGGCGGGCGCCCTTGTGTCACCCGGCCGCAGGGTCGGGTGACACAAGGCTGGGGAGGCCGCCGAGCAGGCGAGGGGTGACTCCCCGTCAGGGTCGCCTGTCAGGGGTGCCTCGGCTACCCCAGGTCGTCAGGAGTCCTCACGGTGGCTCAGGCGCACTTGACCTGGACCTTGTGCCAGGCGCCCTGGTAGTAGACCTCGACGTAGCACGACCTGTCCGCCGCCGAGGCGGTGGTCGCCGTCGCCACGCCGAGGCCGACGAACGCGATCAGGCCGGCGAGCGCGACAGCCGCGCGCCGCTTGCCGGGGCGGGCGGTGGTGCTGGTGGTGGTGCTGGTGGCCATGGATCGGCCCCCTTCCTGACGGGCCGGCCCTTCTCGGGCAGGCCGAACGGTGTGGGACAGGGGCGCATGGCCCCGGCCGGCCCGACCCGGGGGCGGTCGGGGGCGGCAGTTCGAGAGTGGCCCACGGGAGGGGACGGCAGGAAGGTCACGGCCTGACCTGGCAGAGCCGGAACCGCTGTGCTCGGGCCCTCTGTACGGGAGTTGTCCGTACGACCACAATCGTCGGCATGGACCTCGCCGAAGCGCTCCGTGACTTCCTGGTGTCCCGGCGGGCGCGGCTGCGTCCGGACGAGGTCGGGCTCCCCGTCCGCGGCACCCGCAGGGTCAGCGGACTGCGCCGGGAGGAGGTCGCCGACCTCGCGGCGATCAGCGTGGAGCACTACACCCGACTGGAGCGCGGGAACGCGTCATGCGTCTCCGACGGCGTCCTCGACGCGGTCTGCGACGCCCTGCGGCTCAGCCCGGGGGAGCGCCGCTACCTGCGCAGCCTCGCCCGACCGGCCGGCGCGGGCGGAACCCGCCATCCGGCCGACCGACGGCCGGACCTCCAGGCGGTGCTCGACTCCATGGCCCTCACGCCCGCCTACCTGGTCGGCCCGGGCGGCTCGATCCTCGCCTGGAACCGGCTCGCCGCCGCCGTCTTCCTCGACTTCGGGCGCTTGCGCCCGGAGGAACGCACCGTCGGCCGACTGGTCTTCACCGACCCGCGCGTGCGCCGGCTCTACGTCGACTGGGAGGCCAAGGCCCGGGAGACCGTGGGTCTGCTGCGCACCGAGGTCGGCAGACGGCCCCGTGACGCCACACTCGCCCGCGAGATCGGCGAGTTGCGCGAACACAGCCCGGTGTTCCGGCGGTTCTGGGACGAGCAGGTGGTGCTGGAACAGTCCCATGCGACGCTGCTGCTCGCCTCCCCCCGGATCGGCGGCCCACTACGGCTGTCGGTGTCGGCACTGCACCCGGCCGACCACCCCGACCTGGTGATTCCCGTGTACACGGCGGTGCCGGGGTCGGACTCCGAGTCCGCCCTGCACCGGCTGGCACGCGCCGTCGCGCCGGCCGACACACCGTGACGGGCGCGCGCCGCCGTGTCCCCGGCCGTGGAACCCGCCCGACCGCCCTTCGGCGACGCCACCGCACGACCCGGGCATTGTCAGTGCCCACCGGTACGTTGCCGTGCATGACCCCCGTGAAGAACCTGACCTCCTTCCCGACCGCCGTCGGACCGGCCGCCGCGGCCGGGCGCACCGCCGAGGGCCCCGCCCGCGGCCGCGTCGCCACCGTCGAGGTGCTCCCGCTGTGGGCCGCCCCCTGGTCCGCGCGGGCCTCCGCGAAGCGCTGAGCCGAACGCCCGCGGCCCGTCAGCGGCCCGTCAGCGGATCGACCGCTCCGGACGGCGTTCCGGAGCGGTCAGTGAGCGGTCAGTGAGCCGCCTTCGTCACGGTCACCTTCAGGTGCTTCATGATCGGCTGATCGCTCTGGGTGCTGTAGTCGCCGATCGCGCACAGCACGTTGAGCTCCGGCATGTAGCCGGCCGCGCAGCCGCGCGGGATGTCGTACGGGACGGCCAGGTAGCCGTGCACCGAGCGGGTGCTGCCGTCCCGGGCGGTGCTGGTGACGTCCACCCGGTCGAACTCGGCCAGGCCGCGCTCGCGCATGTCGTCCCGGTTCATGAAGACCAGGGTGCGCAGGTTCTTCACGCCCCGGTAGCGGTCGTTGTCCGAGTAGATGGTGGTGTTCCACTGGTCGTGCGAGCGCATCGTGCCCAGGGCCAGGGTGCCCGCTGCGGGGACGACGTCGGGCAGCGGGGCGGTGGAGAACTCGGCCTTGCCGGAGGGGGTGTCGAAGACCAGCTCGCGGGCCGGCTGCTTGATCCGGAAGCCCAGCGGCAGCCGCACCCTGCGGTTGAAGTCCTCGAAGCCGTCCAGGACCCGGGCCATGGTGTCGCGGATGCGGTCGTAGTCCTCGATGTACCACTCCCACGGGGTGGCGCTGTCCGGCAGGGCCGCGCGGGCGATCCCGGCGACGATCGCGGGTTCGGAGAGCAGGTGCGGCGAGGCGGGGCGCTTCATGCCGACGGACAGGTGCACCATGCTCATCGAGTCCTCGACCGAGGTGGCCTGCACCCCCGCGCGCTGGTGGTCCTTCTCGGTCCGGCCCAGGCAGGGCAGGATCAGCGCCCGCCGCCCGTGCACCAGGTGGCTGCGGTTCAGCTTGGTGCTCACCTGGACGGTCAGCTCGCAGGACTCCAGGGCCTGCCGGGTGTACGGGGTGTCGGGCGCGGCGAGCGCGAAGTTGCCGCCCATGCCGACGAAGACCGTGATGTCGCCGCGTCGCATCGCCTCGATCGTGCCGACGGTGTCCAGCCCGTGCTCGCGCGGCGGCTCGATCCCGCAGACCTCGCCGAGCCGGTCCAGGAACGCGGGGGCGGGCCGGTGGTCGATGCCGCAGGTGCGGTTGCCCTGGACGTTGCTGTGCCCGCGCACCGGGGAGGGGCCGGCCCCCTCGCGGCCCAGGTTGCCGCGCAGCAGCAGGAGGTTGACGATCTCCCGGACGGTGTCCACCCCGTGCTCGTGCTGGGTGACGCCCAGGCACCAGCTGACGATCGAGCGGTCGGCCTCCCGGTAGACCCGGGCCGCCTTGAGGATGTCGGCCCGCTCCAGCCCGCTCTGGCGCTCGATCTCCGCCCAGGGGGTGGCCGCGCAGAGGTCGCGGTAGGCCTCGAAGCCGGCGGTGTGACGGTCGATGAACAGCCGGTCCAGCGCCCGTTCGTCGGTCGCGGACTGCTCCAGGATCGCCTTCGCCATGCCGCGCAGCAGCGCCATGTCGCCGCCGATCCGCGGCTGGAGGTTCAGGGTGCTGGTGCGGGTGGCCCGGTTCAGCGCCATGTCGGTGAAGTCGTGCGGGATGATCGTCCGGGTCGCCGCCGCCTCCACCAGCGGGTTGACGTGGACGATCTGCGCGCCGCGTTTGTACGCCTCGGCGAGCGAGGTGAGCATCCGGGGCGCGTTGGAGGCCGCGTTGACGCCCAGGATGAACAGCGCGTCGGTGACCTCCCAGTCCTTGAGGTCGACCGTTCCCTTTCCGGTGCCGAGCGCGGCCTGCATGGCCCGGCCGCTGGCCTCGTGGCACATGTTGGAGCAGTCGGGCAGGTTGTTGGTGCCCAGCTCGCGGGCCAGCAGCTGGTAGAGGAAGGTCGCCTCGTTGCCGAGCCGGCCGGAGGTGTAGAACGCGGCCCGATTGGGGTCGTCCAGCCCGCCCAGGGTGTCGCCGACCAGGGCGAAGGCGTCCTTCCAGCTGATCGGGACGTAGTGGTCGGTCTCCGGGTCGTAGACCATCGGCTCGGTGAGCCGCCCCTGGTCCTCCAGCGCGAAGTCGCTCCAGCCGGACAGCTCGGTCACCGAGTGGGCGGCGAAGAACTCCCGGCCGACCCGCTTGCGGGTCATCTCCCAGGTGACGTGCTTGATGCCGTTCTCGCAGATGTCCAGGTGCAGGCCCTTGGTGTCGTCGGGCCAGGCGCAGCCGGGGCAGTCGAAGCCGCCGTTCTCGTGGTTCATCCGCATCACCGCACGCGGCCCGTCCAGGTACGCGCCCTCGCGCAGCAGGAAGCGGGTGACGCTCTTCGCGGCGCCCCAGCCGGCGGCCGGGTGGTGGTACGGCTCGGCGTGGGGCGGGCCGGAGGGGGAGGGGCCGACGTTCTCCTTCGGCTCCTTCGGCTCCTGCGGGGAGGGGGTGACGGCGTCGTCGGAGGTGGTCACGGTGGTTGTCTTCCGTCGCACGGGGTCGGTCACGCGGTGTCGGAGTCGAGGCTACGTCAGGTGGCCGGGCCCCGCTCGTCGGGCGGTGGGGGCCCGCCCGACGGGCGGTCACGCCCCCGGCAGGCTTTCGAGGACGGCGGCCACCTCGGTGCGCCGGGCGATCTCCAGCAGCGCGCGGGCCATCACCGAGCCCGGCTCCCGGGCGGCGATCACCAGTCCGATCGGCGTGCTGTGCTCCGGCTCCGCCAGCGGGACGGCCCGCATCCCGTGCGGCACGCCGAACACGTGCAGCCAGGCGTACGGCACGATGCTCGCCCATTGCCCGGTGCGGACGTGGGCGAAGAGCGAGGCCACCGAGTCCGTCTCGATCCGGGGCGTCGGCTCCAGCCCGAGGCCCGCGAACACCTCGTCCAGCACCCGACGGCCCTGCATGCCGGGGTGCAGCAGGCACAGCGGCAGCCGGGAGGCCTCCGCCCAGGTCGCCCGCGGGTGCCGGGCCAGTTCGTCGGCCGGACCGGTCAGCAGGACGTACCGCTCCTCGTAGAGCGGCAGCGTGCGCAGCTCGTCGGTGCCCGGTCCGGACAGGTAGGAGATGCCCGCGTCGATCTCGAAGTTCCGTACCAGGCGCAGGAGTTCCTCGGAGCGCAGGTCGGTGGAGAGCTCCACGGAGGCCAGCGGGTGGGCGGCGCAGAACGGCCCGGTGAGCAGCGAGACGGCACCCGAGGCGGTCGGCACCGAGCCGATCCGCAGCCGTCCGCTCAGGCCGGTGCGCAGCGCGTCCACCTCGCCCCGCATGGCGTCCCGGTCGGCCAGGATGCGCTGCGCCCAGAGCACGATCCGCTCGCCTTCGGGGGTCAGCCCCTCGTAGCTGCGGCCGCGCCGCACCAGCAGCACCTTCAGCTCGTCCTCAAGCTTGCGCAGGGCCTCGGAGAGGGCGGGCTGGGAGACGTGGCAGGCCTGGGCGGCGCGGGCGAAGTGGCGTTCGCGGGCGAGCGCGACGAGGTACTCCAGCTGGCGGAAGAGCATCTACTCGGCCCCGGTGCCGGAGGTGTCGAGGTCGATGCGGTCGGTGCGGGTGTAGACGTTCATCGAGTCGCCGCGCAGGAAGCCGACCAGGGTGAGTCCGGTCTCCTCGGCGAGTTCCACGGCCAGTGAGGACGGCGCGGACACGGCCGCGAGCATGGGGATGCCCGCCATCACGGCCTTCTGCACCAGCTCGAAGGAGGCCCGGCCGCTGACCATCAGCACCGTGCCGCGGGCCGGCAGCAGGCCCTCGCGCAGTGCGTGGCCGACGACCTTGTCCACGGCGTTGTGCCGGCCGACGTCCTCGCGCAGGCACAGCAGCCGCCCGTCGGCGTCGAACAGCGCGGCCGCGTGCAGGCCGCCGGTGCTGTCGAAGACCTTCTGGGCGGCGCGCAGCCGCTCGGGCAGGGCGGAGAGCAGTGCGGGGGTGACGCGCAGGGCGTCCTCGGCGACGCTCCACGGGGCGGTGGTGCGCACCGCGTCCAGGCTGGCCTTGCCGCACAGGCCGCAGGAGGAGGTGGTGTAGAAGTTGCGCTCCAGTGAGGCGTCGGGGGCGGGCACGCCGGGGGCGAGCAGGACGTCCACGATGTTGTAGGTGTTTCCGCCGTCGGCGGTGGCGCCGGCGCAGTAGCGGATGCCGGCCAGTTGCTCGGCGGCGTGCACCGCGCCCTCGCTGACCAGGAAGCCGGCCGCCAGGTCGAAGTCGCTGCCGGGGGTGCGCATGGTCACCGTCAGGGGCCGGCCGCCGACCCGGATCTCCATCGGCTCCTCGGCGGCCAGGGTGTCGGGCCGGTGCGAGGGCGCGCCCTGGCGCACGCGCAGCACTCTGCGGGGTACGGTCACTCGGCCCATGGTCGTCGGCTCCTCGGTGCGGTCGGTGCGGTCGGTACGTTCGGTACGTTCGGTACGGATGCATCCTCCCTCGCGGCGGCGGCGCGCGGGACGACCGGGTCCGGTAGGTCCGGTTGGTCCGGCAGGTTTCGGCGGCTGTGCGCGGCGGTGACCGCCAGGCAGAGCAGGCCGACGGCCGCCATGCCCGCCAGCAGCGCCGGGTAGGAGGCGTGGCCGGCGGTGCCGGCGAGCAGCAGCGGGGTGAGGAAGCCGCTGGAGGTGGTGCTCTGGTAGAGCGAGGCGGAGGTCGGCCCGGCGGAGGACGGGGTCAGCCGCTCCACCTCGTGCAGCCCCGCGCCGAGCGTCAGCCCGTACCCGGTGCCCAGGACGAGGGCGGCGACCACCACCAGGCCCACCGAGTCGCGGGCCGCGGCGAGGGCGCCGAGCAGCAGCCCGGCGATCACGGTGGCCATCGCGGTCAGGGTGGCCCGGGCGCTGCCGGCGTCGTCCAGCCGGGCGGCGAAGGGCTGGGCGACCACGCCGGTGGCCAGGGTCAGCGCCGCGACCAGGCCGCTGAAGAGCGGCGCGTAGCCGGGCACGCGGTCGGCGACCAGCGGCGGCAGCACCACGTAGCCGACGGTGGCGGCGCCGAGCACAGCCGGGCTGGCGGGAAGGACGACGTAGCGGAACCGCGGGTGGCGGACGGCCGCCGTGCGGTGCGGCGCAGGATCGTGGCGGCCGCGGGTGGTCTCCGGGAGCCCGCGGGTGGCCCGCAGGACCAGCAGGCAGCCCAGCGCGTGGGCGAGCGCGGGCAGCACCGTCGGGCCGGGCAGCCACTCGGCGATCATCCCGGAGGCCAGCGCGCCCGCCGCGAAGCCCGTACCGGTGGCGTACATCGCCCGGCGGGCCGCCTGCTCGGGCGGGACGGCGGGCCCGGAGAGCTCGCGCAGCCAGGTCGTCCCGGCCAGGAAGACCAGCCCGGCCGCGAAGCCGGTGGCCGACCGGGCGGCGTACACAGACGGCTCGTCCGGCAGGGCCAGCAGGACGCTGGCGGCGGCGGACAGGCCCAGCGCGCCGCGCACCGTCCGCCGCCGGCCGTACCGGTCGGCGGCGGGGCCTCCCAGCAGCAGGCCGGGGACCAGGCCGAGCAGGTAGACGGAGAACATCGCGGCCAGCGAGAGCGCCGACCAGTCGGTGCGCGCCCGGTAGACGGTGGCCAGGGCGGTGAACTGGTTCGCGCCCCAGGCGGCGACGGCGACGGCGGCCGCCGCCGGGAGCCAGCGGGGGGTGGTGCGGGACGAGGGCATCGGCCGCGGTCCCCCCTCAGACCGCCGGGGCCGCGGGGGCCGCCGTTTCCTGGTCCACCGTTTCCCGGTCCGCCGTTTCCCGGTCCGCCGTCTCCTGGTCCACCGTTGCCCGCCCCGCCGGTTCCAGCCGGACCAGTACCGCCTTCGAGGTGGGCGTGTTGCTGTGGTCGGCCACACTGTCGAGCGGGACCAGGACGTTGGTCTCCGGGTAGTACGCGGCCGCCGAGCCGCGCGTGGTCGGGTACGCGACGGCCGTGAAGCCCTCGGCGCGGCGCTCCACGCCGTCCTGCCAGACCCCAACCAGGTCCACCCGGTCGCGGTCGGCCAGGCCGAGGGCGGCGAGGTCCTCGGGGTTGACCAGCACCACCCGGCGGGCGTGGTGGATCCCCCGGTAGCGGTCGTCCAGCGCGTACGGGACCGTGTTCCACTGGTCGTGCGAGCGCAGGGTCTGGAGCAGCAGGTGGCCCGCCGGGATCTGCGGCATGGTGAACTCGTTGCACGTGAACACCGCCTTGCCGCTCGGGGTGGGGAAGACGCCCTGGTTGACCGGGTTGGGCAGCCGGAAGCCGCCGGGCACGGCCACCCGGGCGTTGAAGTCCTCGAAGCCGGGCACGACGCGGGCGATCCGGTCCCGGACGGTGCCGTAGTCGGCCTCGAACCGTTCCCAGGGGATGTCCGGACGGGCTCCGAGCGTCAGCCGGGCCAGCCGGGAGATGATCGCGACCTCGGAGAGCAGGTGCGGCGAGGCCGGCGGCAGCTTGCCGCGCGAGGCGTGCACCTCGCTCATCGAGTCCTCGACCGTGTAGAACTGCGGGCCGTCGGCCTGCACGTCCCGGTCGCTGCGGCCGAGTGTCGGCAGGATCAGCGCGGTCTCACCGCACACGGTGTGCGAACGGTTCAGCTTGGTGGAGATGTGCGCGGTCAGCCGGCAGCGCCGCATGGCCTGTTCGGTGACCTCGCTGTCGGGGGTGGCCCGGACGAAGTTGCCGGCGACGCCGACGAAGACCTTGGCCCGGCCGTCGCGCATCGCGCGGATGGAGTCCACCGCGTCGAGGCCGTGCTCCCTGGGCGGGGTGAAGCCGAACTCCCGCTCCAGCGCGTCCAGGAAGGACTGCGGCATCTGCTCCCAGACGCCCATCGTCCGGTCGCCCTGCACATTGCTGTGCCCGCGCACCGGGCAGACGCCCGCGCCCGGCTTGCCCAGGTTGCCGCGCAGGAGGAGGAAGTCGACGATCTCGCGGATGGTCGGCACGCCGTGCTTGTGCTGGGTCAGGCCCATCGCCCAGCAGACGATCACACTGCGGCTGCCGAGCACGAGCCGGTGCACCTCCTCGATCTCGGCGCGGGCCAGACCGGTGGCGGCGAGGACGTCGTCCCAGTCGGTCGCCCGGGCGTGCTCGGCGAACGCGGGGAAGCCGGTGGTGTGGCGCGCGATGAAGTCGTGGTCGAGCACGGTGCCCGGCGCCGCGTCCTCGGCCTCCAGCAGCAGCCGGTTGAGGGCCTGGAACAGCGCGAGGTCGCCGCCGGCCCGGATGTGCAGGAACCGGTCGGCGATCACCGTTCCCCGGCCGACCACCCCGCGCGGCTTCTGCGGGTGCTTGAAGCGGATCAGCCCGGCCTCGGGCAGGGTGTTGACGGCGACGACCCTGCCGCCGTTGCGCTTGGTCTCCTCCAGGGCGGAGAGCATCCGGGGGTGGTTGGTGCCCGGGTTCTGGCCCACCACGAAGACCAGGTCGGCGTGGTGGATGTCGTCCAGCGAGACGCTGCCCTTGCCGATGCCCAGCGTCTCCTGGAGCGCGTGGCCGCTGGACTCGTGGCACAGGTTCGAGCAGTCGGGCAGGTTGTTGGTGCCGTACGCGCGGGCGAACAGCTGGAGCAGGAAGGCCGCCTCGTTGTTCAGCCGCCCCGAGGTGTAGAAGAGCGCCTCGTCGGGGTCGATCCGCCGGAGCTCGTCGGCGACCAGGCCGAGCGCCTCGTCCCAGCCGACCGGCTCGTAGTGGGTCGCGCCGGGGCGCTTGACCATCGGCTCGGTCAGCCGGCCCTGCTGATTGAGCCAGTAGTCGGATTTCCCGGCGAGTTCGGCGACGGAGTGCTCGCGGAAGAATGCGGCGGTGACCCGGCGGGAAGTGGCCTCGTCGGCGATGTGCTTGGCGCCGTTCTCGCAGTATTCGTTGAGGTGCCGCTTTCCCGGCGCCGGCTCCGGCCAGGCGCAGCCGGGGCAGTCGAAGCCCTTCGCCTGGTTGATGTTCAGCAGGGTCAGCGCGGTGCGGCGCGGGGAGGTCTGGGAGAGGGCGTACTCCAGGGCGTGGGTGACGGCGGGGACGCCGGTCGCCCAGGTCTTCGGGGGAGTGACGGACAGGTCGTCGACCGGGTCGTCCATGGTGCTCATACGCGGCTCTTCCCCTTTTCCGGGTTTCCGGGATAGTGAATCCCAGTGTCGGATCGATGGCCGGGCGGCGTCAAAGAGGTGATTCCTGTGACGTGATAGGCGGGACTTATCGCGGGGATTCCGGGGCTCGCCGGATATCCTCGACAAGCGTCTCCGATCGGCCGATCGGCTATTCCTCTTTGACGGGCCGGCGCCGTTTCCCGAGGATGGACGGTGATGAATACCGCACCCCCGGATACCGCGCCCCCTGTTTCCGCACCCCCGGTTTCCGCGCCGCACCCGTTGGTGGACCGCTTCGGCCGGGTCCACACCGATCTGCGGGTCTCGCTGACCGACCGCTGCAATCTGCGCTGCACGTACTGCATGCCGGCGGAGGGGCCGGGGTGGCTGGCGCGCGCCGAGGTGCTGGAGGACGACGAGGTGGTGCGGCTGGTGCGGATCGCGGTGGAGCGGCTGGGGGTGCGGTCGGTGCGGCTGACGGGCGGGGAGCCGCTGCTGCGGCGGGGACTGGCGGGGCTGGTCGAGCGGATCGCCCCGCTGGGCGTGGAGCTGTCGCTGACGACGAACGGGATCGGACTCGCGCGTACGGCGGCGGCACTGCGGGAGGCCGGGCTGGGGCGGGTGAACGTCAGCCTGGACACGCTGCGCCCGGAGCGCTTCGCGGCGATCACCCGGCGGGACCGGCTGGGGGACGTGCTGGCGGGGCTCGCGGCGGCGAAGGCGGCCGGGCTGAGCCCCGTGAAGGTCAACGCGGTGCCGGTGCGCGGGGTCAACGACGACGAGCTCGTGGACCTGGTCTCCTTCGCCGCCGGGCACGGGTACCGGATGCGGTTCATCGAGTCCATGCCGCTGGACGCGCAGGGGGCGTGGGACCGGTCCGCGATGGTGAGCGCCGCCGAGATCCTGGCGGTGCTGGAGGAGCGGTTCGACCTCGTCCCCGTCCTCCGCCACGGCAACGCCCCGGCGGAGGAGTGGCGGATCGCCGGCACGGACGCGGTCGTGGGCGTGATCGCCTCCGTCACCCGCCCCTTCTGCGGCGGCTGCGACCGGGTCCGGCTGACCGCCGACGGACAGCTGCGCACCTGCCTGTTCGCGACCGCGGAGTCGGACCTGCGGGCGCTGCTGCGCGGCGGGGCGGACGATGCGGCGATCGAGGCGGCGTGGCGGGCTGCGGTCCTGGGCAAGGGGCCCGGGCACGCCATCGGCAGCGCGGACTTCGTCCGGCCCGACCGCCCGATGTCCGCCATCGGCGGCTGAGCACCCCAGCGTGGAGAGGAGAGGCCGATGAAGGACTGGATCGCCGAGGTGAAGGCGGAACTCGGCATCGACCTGGAGGTCGACGTCACCGAGCTGCTCGACCTGACCAGGGTGGTCGCCCACGAAGTCGCCCGCCCCGCGGCGCCGTTGACCGCCTTCCTGGTCGGCTACGCAGCCGGGAACGCTGCCGCAGGGGACGCTGCCGCAGGGACCGGCGGCGGACCGGCGGCGGTCAGCGCGGCGAGCGCCCGGGTGGCGGCGCTGGTCGAGCGGCGGGGCGGTGTGCGATGAGCGCGGAGAGCGCGCCGGCTCTGCCCTGGGAACGGGCCAGGTCCGTCGCCCGGAAGGCCGCCGGGTCACCGCTGCCGGCCGTGCACCGCCCCCTGGCCGAGGCCCTCGGCCACGCCCTCGCCGAGCCACTGACCGCGCTCACCGACCTGCCGGCCTTCGACACCGCGGCGATGGACGGCTGGGCGGTGGCCGGCCCCGGACCGTGGCAACTGCTCGCCGGCCACGTGCTGGCCGGTGCGCGGCCCCGCCCCCTGGCCCCCGGCACCGCCGTGCCGATCGCCACCGGCGCCCAGGTGCCGCCCGGCGCGAGCGCCGTCCTGCGCCGTGAGCACGGCGAGGCGGCGAACGGCCTGCTGCGCCCCGGCCCGCAGGCCGCCGTCCCGCCCGGCCGGGACCTCCGCCCCCGCGGGCAGGAGTGCCGCACCGGCGAGCCGCTGCTGCCGGCCGGGGCCACCGTGACGCCCGCCGTCCTCGGCCTGGCGGCCGCCGCCGGGTACGACCGGCTGGCCGTCCACCGTCGCCCGACCGTCGAACTCCTGCTGCTGGGCGACGAGTTGATGACCGCCGGGGTGCCAGGGGACGGACGGGTACGGGACGCCCTGGGCCCGCTGCTGCCGCCCTGGCTACGCCACTGCGGCGCCGAGGTGACGGCCGTCCACCGGGTCCCCGACGACCCCGACGCCCTGGTGACGGCGCTCGACGCCCGCACCGCCGACGTCCTGCTCACCACCGGCAGCACCGCCGCCGGGCCGGCGGACCACCTGCACCGCGCCCTGGCCGCGCTCGGCGCCCGGCTGCTGGTCGACTCCGTCGCCGTCCGCCCCGGCCATCCGATGCTGCTCGCCGAACTCCCACCGACCGCCGCCGACCGCGCCCGCCACCCCTCCCGTGCCCGCCACCTGGTCGGCCTGCCCGGCAACCCGCTGGCCGCCGTGGCCGGCACCGCCACCCTGGCCGTCCCCCTGCTGCGCCGCCTCGGCGGCCACCCGGACGGCACGGCGGGCCGGACCGTCCCGGCCGCATCGGCCCTGGCCGGCCACCCCCGCTCCACCCGGCTGCTGCCCGTCCGGCTCACCGACGCCGGGGCCGCGCCGGTCGCCTTCGACGGCCCGGCCATGCTGCGCGGGCTGGCACTCGCCGACGGCCTCGCCGCCGTCCCACCGGGCGGCCTGCCGGCGGGCGCCCCGACCGAGGTCCTGCCCGCGCCCTGCTGATCGTTCCGGAAGGAGCCGAGCCGCAGGCCTTGCGCGCGGTGGTCCCGCTCGGCAGGGTGTCCGGGAGCGCAGGCTGCTTCCGTGACCGCGTCGGACCGGACGCGGCGCGACCGGAAGGAAGACCATGACGAGCACGCTCGGCCGCGTCGCCGCCCTGCTGGGCGCCGTCGCGGTGGTCGTCGGCACCACCCTGGCCACCCCCGCCCCCGCCCTCGCCTCCGGCGGGATCACCGGGCAGGCGCCCTGCCCGGACGCGCCCGAGTTCATCTGCGGGACGCTCACCGTCCCGCTCGACCACAGCGGCGCCACCCCCGGCACCCTCGATCTGGCGGTGGCCGTCACCGGCAACACCACCGCCCCCAAGGGCGACCTGCTGTTCCTCACCGGCGGCCCCGGCCAGCCCGGCGTCCCGGCGATGCGGCGGACGGCGAGCACCCTGGCGCCTGTCCTCAAGGACTACCGCCTGGTGATGTACGACCAGCGCGGCACCGGCGCCCACGCCCTCCAATGCCCGGGCCTCCAAGAGGACATGGGCTCCTCCGACCTCGCCGTGCCGCGCCGGAAGTCCGTCGCCGACTGCGCCGCCACCCTCGGCCCGAACGCCCGCTTCTACAGCACCGCCGACACCGTCGCCGACATCGACCGGCTGCGCCGCGCCCTCGGCGACCAACGCCTCACCCTGGACGGCGTCTCCTACGGCACCGTCGTCGCCCGGCGCTACGCGCTCGCCCACCCGGCCCATGTGGCCCGACTGGTGCTCGACTCGGTGGCGCCGCCGCAGGGATTCGACCCGCTGGACCTGGCCGCGCTGCCCGCCACCGCCCGGGTGCTGCGCGCCGCCTGCCGGGCCACCGGCTGCACCACCGACCCGGCGGCCGACCTCGCCGCCACCGTCCGGCGGTACGGCAACGGGGCGCAGGTCCTGAGTGCGCTCACCGGCTACGAATTCATCGACCCGGACTACGGCGGGGTCGCGGAGATCCTGCGCGAGGCCGCCACCGGACAGCCCGCGAAGCTCCAGGAATTCTTCGCCTTCGTCCACCGGGAGGTCGACACCGCCTCGGCCGAGGAGCTCAGCCAGGGGCTGCACTCCGCCACCGTCTGCGCCGACTCCCGCTTCCCGTGGGGCACCGCCGACACCCCGGTCGCGGGCCGCGCGGCCGCGCTGGAGCGCACCCGGAGGCAGCTGACCACCGAACAGACCTGGCCCTACGACGCGGCGACGGCGACCGGCCTCGGCAGCCTCCTGGTCTGCCTGGACTGGCCGCGCGAACCGGTGCCGCCGACCCCGCCCGCGCACCGCAAGCTGCCCGACGTGCCGGTGCTGCTGCTCGGCGGCGACCGGGACCTGGCCACACCGTACGAACTGCTTTACCAGCAGGCCGAGTCGGCGCACCACCCGCAGATCGTGATCGTCCCGGGCGCGGCGCACTCGGTGCAGAACCGGGCGGCCGACCCGGCCGGGCGGCAGGCGGTCTACGACTTCCTGCTCACGTAGCCCTCGGCGGCGGGCTGCTCCGATGGGGGCGTTTCGGCGGACGCGCTCGGCACTTGCCCGCCCGTCGGGCAGCCGTGGCCCTACGGTCCCGGTGTGCACACGACGCTGATGGAGCTGGCGGCGGCCGACGCGGGCGGCCTGAGGATCGACTGGGCCCGGATGCCCACCTACAACACCGTCATGGCGCTGTGCGCGGGCGCCGGCCTGCTGCTCGTCGTGGCGCTGGGCCGACTGCTGCTGACGGATCGCGCCGTCGTGCCCGACGCCTGGGCGATGGGGTTCGGCGCGCTGGGGGTGATCCTCTTCGCGACGGGTCTGCACATGACGCTGACCTGGCCGCTGGCCGGGCAGGGGTTCGCCTTCGACAACGTGGTCTTCGGTGAGCCGGCGCTGGGCTTCGGGGTGCTGCTGCTCTTCGCGGCCTTCTTCCTCTGGCGGCGCGGCGAGGTGCTGGGAGCGGCCGGCGGAGCCCGGGGCCGGACGGTGGCCGCGCTCGCCGCGCCGGTGTCCGTCCTGGTCTTCGGGCTCGGGCTGGCGTGCTTCGGCATCGCCGCGGCGGGCTGGCGCTACACACTGTTCGCCGCACCGCCCGAGGAGCCGATCTCGGGCGAGTTCGCCGACCACCCCATGCTGGAGGCGAGCTTCATCTCCGCCCTGTACGTGCTGACCGGCGTCGGCGCCGTGCTCTTCCCCGTGGTGCTGTGGCGCCGGGGCGGCCCCGCGGCCTGGGTGGCCGGGGCGTGCTGGGCACTCGCGGGCCTGGCGTTCCTGCTGTTCGGGGCGCTGAACTATTTCACCCACATCGGGCTGATCGTCAACACGCTCTAGGCAGTGTCCTGTCGATCACGGTCTCGGGTGGACGTCCAGGACCCGCGTACCGTAGGCGGATTCCCGGACGCCGGCGGCGGTGACGATCAGCGCCGAGAGCGGGCCGAGGGTGTCGGTGGTGATGTGGCGCCATTGGACAGCAGAGTCGTCTGAGCCGGAAAACAGAAGGACCCCAGATCAACTGGGGTCCTTCTTTACCGATCCAGCCGGTTCGAATCCGGCCGTGCCGGACCTGACGCGGGGTGCGACTCAATGGCCGAGTTTCTCCGCTGATTCGCAGGCGGCGATCACCACGTGTTCGTCACCTTGACCTCGCCATCATCTACTGGCGACGCACTCGCTCAGGGAGTCTTCGGCCAATAGATGGACGTGGCGTACCAGCCGGCACCATGGCTGGAAAACCACGGGCTGGCGTACCACTCGCAGTCCCACCCAGCCGGAGCGCCGATCGACGACACATAGCTCTCGCAGGAACTCGCGTTGGCGAACGCTCCCTGATAGTTGAAGCAGCCGAGGCGCGCCGAGTCGCAGTTCGTGAGCCACGAGGCGCTTATCGCCTCCCCGGCGGGGGCGCCGACGTCCGCGCTGGCGCTCCCCGCCGTTCCGGCGAGGGCGCCGAGGGTCAACACCCCCGTCGCGACGAAACCGGCCAGTGTCTTCTTCATTGCCAACCTCCGAGTATCGGGGACCGTCAAGGAATGTCGCGTCATGCGGCCTGGGCGCACCCTGGGCGATGTCGTCCGGCACCATCCCGGACCGAGTGAAACCCGGTTCCTTGTGAACCGCGGCCGCCTGAACTTCGACAAGGTTGACATGTTCCCCCCATTGGCACCACCCATTCGATGGCTTCCGCTTGTGGAAACAAGTGGAAGTCTCAACGCCGATTACCGCTGCCCATTCGGGCCGATTTCCATGTGCGGGATCGATTCGCCGGGTACGGGAAATCCACATGGAATTCATCGTGATTCCGGCCAATCCGGACCAGCCGCTCGACCCTTCTTACCGTATTCATACTGTCGAAACGATTGACATTCCCTCACCCGCAACCGGCCGCCGCCGTGTCAGGCGAACCCATGCCGCCGGCTCGGGGCCCTCACGTCTCCGGCGGGTTCTTACACGCCTTTGCCGTCGCTCTGCCGAACGGCTGACGGGCGCCCGGCACAGTCGTCCTCACACCGACCGCAGGACGTACGGAAGGCACGGCGATGACGACGAGCACGAACACCGGCACCAGCACTACTGGCGAGAACGGCGCCACGAAGCGCGGCACCCTCGCGGCCACGGCCCTGGCGGTGCTGGCGGCGGCGCTGCCCCTCGCCGCCGCCCCGGCCGCGCAGGCCGCCCCGGCCGCGCGGACCTCCCCCGCCGACACCCAGGGCCGGCCCACGTGGTGCCCGACCATCCCCGGGCACCAGGTCGACTGCACCACCATGCGCCGCCCGCTGGTCGCCGACGAACCGCGCCTGGGCAGCATCGACGTGAGCTACGCGGTGGTGCGCCACAGCCGCCCCGGCCCGGCGCTGGGCACCGTCGCGCTCAACCCCGGCGGCCCCGGCGAGACCCTGATCGACCGCGCCGAGCAGATGGCCGGCTCCCTGCAGGGGGTGCTGGACGACTACGACCTGCTGCTGCTGGACCCGCGCGGCACCGGCCGCTCCGGCCGGCTGCCCTGCGACGTCACCGAGGCCGAGTACCGCTGGGCCCTGCGGGCCGACCAGCGCGAGCTCGTCGCCGAGTGCGCCGAGGATCTCGGCCCGCGCGCCCGCGCCTACACCAGCGCCGCCACCGCCGACGACATCGACGCCGCCCGCGAGCGCCTGGGCGCCCCCAAGCTGGTGCTGTACGGCCTGTCGTACGGCACCTACCTGATGCCGGTCTACGCCGACCGCCACCCCGAGCGGGTCGAGAAGATGGTGCTCTCCGGCGCCTACCCGCTCGCCTTCGACTCCCTGGCCCGGCCCGGCGCCCAGCAGGTCTCCCTGACGCTGCGCCGGATCTGCGAGCGCAGCGGCTCCTGCGACCCGGACACCGCGGTGCACGACCTCGCCGCCGTCGCCGAGCGGCTGCGCAACCGCCCCCTGAAGGTCACCGGCAAGCTCGACGGCGAGCGGCGCACCGTGCTGTTCACCGAGGACAAGCTCGCCGACCTGATGTACGAGCCGGCCACCCGCGGCATCGGCCTGCACCCCGGGGAGCCCGGACTGCTCGGCGCCCTGCCCGCCGCCCTGCACGCCTTCGCCGCGGGCGACGAAGGACCGCTGTCCGCCCTGGTGCGCAGCGAGATGGAGAGCACCGGCACCGAGGACCAGGCCTCGTTCCTGGCCGTCACCTGCAACGACTACACCCCCGTCTGGGACCCGAAGGCCCCGCTGTCGGAGCGCCGCCGCCAGTACAACGCCGCCCTGGCCGCCGCCAACCCGGCCGACTTCGGCGCCTTCAGCCCCAAGGGCTGGGCCGCCGGCCAGACCGACGGCGGGGACAACTGCCTGAACTGGCCGAGCCGGGGCACCGCCCGCCCGCAGCCGACCGACCTGAAGAACCTGCCCGACGTGCCCGTCCTGGTGCTCTCCGGAGACCTCGACACCAACACCCCCGAGGTCAACTCCCGCCTGTCGGCGGCCCAGTTCCGCCACAGCGCCTTCGTCTCGGTGCCCAACAGCGGACACGTCCCGGAGATGGAGTCCACCGGCTGCACCCTGGAGATCTCCAGCCACTTCATCCGCACCGGCGAGGTCGGCGACACCTCCTGCCTGGCGCAGGTCCCGCCGGTCACCGTCGTCCCCGTCCCGCGCTGACCCGCGAAACCGCTGACCCGCTGACCGCCGCCCCTCCGAGACGCCACCCCCGACCGGTATGACCACGCCCGCCACCAGCGAAAATGACGCCATGACAGATCCCACCGCCACCGCCCGACGCACCATCCTGGTCGTCGAGGACGACCCCGGCGTCCGCAGCACCCTCGACCACCTGCTGCGCTTCGAGGGCTACCAGGTGCTCACCACCGCCGACGGCCAGGAAGCCCTGGAGCTCCTGGAGCACCGGCGCCCCGACCTCGCCGTGGTGGACGTGGTCATGCCCCGCCTCGACGGCCTCGCGCTGTGCCGGATGCTGCGCCGGCGCGGCGACCGTCTGCCCGTCCTGGTCCTCACCGCCCGCCACCAGCTCGGCGACCGGGTCGCCGGGCTGGACGCGGGCGCCGACGACTACCTCGCCAAACCCTTCGCCACCGAGGAACTGCTGGCCCGGATACGCGCCCTGCTGCGCCGCACCGACCCGCCCGGCGCCGAGGACGGCGAGGGCGCCGGCAGCACCCACCTCGCCCTCGCCGACCTCACCCTGGACCCCGCCGCCCGCCTCGCCCACCGCGGCGCACGCCGGCTCGACCTGACCAAGACCGAGTTCGACCTGCTGGAACTGCTCCTGCGCAACCAGGGCACCGTCCTGACCCGCCACCAGATCTACCAGCGCATCTGGGGCTACGACTTCGACACCGACTCGCGCTCGCTCGACGTGTACGTCGGCTACCTGCGCCGCAAGACCGAGGAGGACGGCGCGCCCCGACTGATCCACACCGTGCGCAACGTCGGCTACACCGCCCGGACCGCCTGATGCTGCGCACCAGGATCGGCCTCGTGGTCCTCGCCTCCGTCCTCCTGGCGATCGCCGTACCCGTCATCTCCGCCTACCGCGGCGTCAGCACCCTGGTCTCCGACCAGCTCGACCGCAGCCTCCAGGACCGCACCCAGACCGTGCTCACCGCCCTGGACCTCGGCCGGCTGCCGCCCGTCCGACCCGACACCGTCGAACAGCTGCTGCCCGCCGACGGCCCCGCACAGAAGCTGACCCCGGGCGCCCCCGCGCTGCCCGTCTCGGCCCGGGCCCTGGAGGTGGCCCGCACCGGGCAGGGCTCCCACCAGGAGGACGCCACCGTCGACGGCACCCCCTACGGCGTCCTCACCCAGGCCCGCCCCGACGGGCAGGGCGCGGTGATGGTCGGCCAGACCTACGCCGGGGTCACCGAGGTCGACGAGGCGTTCCTGCAGCGGATCACCGTCACCAGCGCGGCGGCCGCGCTCTCCTGCGCCCTGCTCAGCTGGCTCGTCCTCGGCCGGATCCTGCGCCCGGTACGGCGCCTGGCCGACGCCGCCGAGCACATCACCACCACCCGCGACCTGGCCACCCCGCTGCCCGCCGCCGGGCGCGACGAGATCGGCGGCCTCACCCGGGCCTTCGAATCGATGGTCGGCGCGCTGCGCCACTCCCGCGAACAGCAGCAGCGCCTCGTCCAGGACGCCAGCCACGAGCTGCGCACCCCGCTGACCTCGGTGCGCGGCTGCGCCGAGCTCCTCCAGCGCGCCCGCGGCCGACTCGCCCCCGAGGACGAGGAGCAGATCCTCGCCACCCTGGTCACCGAGACCGTCGCGCTCGACGAAATCGTGCGCGAACTGGTCGAGCTGGCCACCGACCAGCAGACCGCGGAGGACCCGGAGCCGCTCGACCTGCCGGACGCCGCCGAGGACAGCGCCCGGCGGTTCCACCGCCGTACCGGCCGCGAGATCGCCGTCACCGTCGAAGGCCCGGTACCGGTACTGGCCCGCCCGCGCGCCCTGCAACGCTGCGTGGACAACCTGGTGGGCAACGCCGTCAAGTTCAGCCCGGACGGCACCCCGGTGGAGATCCGGATCACCGGCACCCGGCTGTCCGTACGCGACCACGGGCCCGGCATCGCCCCCGACGACCGGCAGGCCGTCTTCGAGCGCTTCTTCCGCGCCGCCGGCACCCAGGCCACCCCGGGCTCGGGGCTGGGCCTGGCCATCGTCCACGACCTCGTCGCCGCCGACCACGGCAGCGTCTTCGCCACCGCCGCCCCCGACGGCGGCGCCGAGGTCGGCTTCCACCTGCCGCCCGCCCCGCAGATCATGCATTCATCGCACATTGTTCCATCGAAGGTGTGATTCTTCCTATCGGCAATTGCCTCACCACTCCTCCTCGATCTAGCGTGCGTCGAAAGTCGTGACGGGGCGTCACGCTCCGTCATCGGGCGAGAGAAAGGAAGAAGAAATGCCGGTCAAGGTGAAGAACCAGAAGTTCACCATGCTCTTCGACTGGTTCGACCAGGGCGGTGACGGCGTGCTCACCCACGACGATTTCCAGGCGATGGGAGATCTCTTCGGCGCCCTGGCCCAGGAGGACGACAAGGAGAACGCCTCCGCGATGCGGAACGCGTTCGAGGAGTGGTGGCGGGTCCTGCTCGCGCACGGCGACGCCAACGGGGACGGGAGGATCGACCGCAAGGAGTTCCTCGACGTCATGGAGGCCAATGTCACGGCGCCGGAGCACTTCGAGAAGGCGGTGCTGACGATCGCGGACGCCCTGATGCGCGCCCTGGACACCAACCACGACGGAGTGCTCAGCAAGGACGAGTACGTCCGCATGTACGACGCGCTGGGAATCCCGCCCGTGCACTCGGAGGACGCGTTCCAACGACTCGACCGCGACGGCAACGGAGTCCTCAGCCACGAGGAATTCCGGCTGGCCATCACCGAGTTCTACCTGAGCAACGACAAGGACGCGCCGGGGAACTGGCTGATCGGCCCCATCCAGTAGACGGCCCTAAATCCACTGAATTCCCTGGTTCCGGTCCGGAGCCGAATTCCCGGTTCCGGACCGGAACCGCGATATGCGAAATCGACACCGGCCCGTCAGAGCGCTCGGAGCAGCTGTTGCACATCGCGGTCGTAGGAGCGGGTATCGCCGGGCTCACCGTCGCCTGGCTGCTGGATTCCACCCACGAGCACGAGGTCACCGTGTTCGAGGCCGAGAACCGGATCGGCGGGCACGCCGAGAGCGTGAGCGTCCCCACGCCGCACGGGCCGGTGCACGTCGACCTCGGCGCCCAGTACGTGTCGCCCGCCGGCTTCCCCGTCCACGGCCGGCTGCTCACCGCCCTCGGCGTGGGAGCGGCCGACCTGGCCGACGCCCCGGTGTCGTTCACCATGACCGCCGCCGAGGGGCCGCTGACCGCCTTCCCGTCGCCCGCCTCCCCGCTGATCGTCTCCCCGCACCGGCCCGACGAACGCGAGGGCGGCCGGACGGCCGTCACCGGACCGGCCTGGGCCTCGCTGAACACCTTCCTGGGCGCGGCCGCCGACTTCGCCTCGGCCGACGGCGACTGGTCCACCCCCCTCGCCGAACTCCTCGACCCCCTGCCGGTGCCCGAGGAGCACAAGCGGCGGGTGATCCACCCGCTCATGGCGTCCATCTCCAGCTGCTCCGACAGCCAGGCCCCGGAACTCTCGGCCCGCGCCGCCACCGCCTTCTTCCTCGCACTCGCCCCGCCCGCGCCGGACCACGCCCCGCTCTGGGCCAACGCCACCCGCGGCCTCCAGGACGTCGCCACCCGCATCGCCGCCCAACTCAACCTCCGCCGCCCCCACCGCGCCCGCCTGCGGACGGGCTGCACCGTGACCGCCGTCCGCCGCGCGGGCGAAGGCTTCGAGCTCACCGACCGGACAGGGCGCACCCACGAGGCGGACCGGCTCGTCCTCGCCCTGCCCGCGCACGCGGCCGGGCCGCTGCTGGAGCCGGTGGCGGGCTGCGAGGAGATCCGCCGGGCCCTGGCCGCGTTCCCGTACACCCCCGTCACCGTCGCCATCCACCGCGACGCCCTCCACATGCCCGCCGACCGCGCCCACTGGTCGACGGTGAACCTGCACAGCCACGACGGCTGGACCGAGGCCTGCAACTGGTACGGCCCCGTCCTCGGCCCGCCCGGCTCCCGCGTCTTCAAGAGCTGGATCACCCACCGCGAACAGCCCGCCGACACCGTCGCCACCCGAGCCTTCCGCCACCTCGTCGTCACCACCGACGCCGTACGCGCCCGCGAGGTGCTGGCCCGCCACCAGGGCGACGGCGGGATCCACTTCGCCGGCAGCCACCTGACGTACATCGACAGCCAAGAGGCGGCCGTGCGTTCGGCGGTGACGGTGGCGAAGGCCCTCGGCGGCGACAGCCCGCGCCTGCGCGCCCTCACCCCAAGGAACCCATGACCAGCCCGTTCGACACCCTGCCGGTCACCTACGACGACTTCTCCGCCATCCCCTTCCGCACCCACCTGGAGACGCCCAGCGTGCTGCGCGCCCTCGGCGACCTCCGGGGCGCGAAGGCGCTGGACCTGGGCTGCGGCTCCGGCTTCTACACCCGCCTGCTCAGGCACCGCGGCGCCGCCCGGGTCACCGGGATCGACATCTCGACGGGGATGATCGCGCACGCCCGCGCCGAGGAGACGGCCCGCCCGCTGGGCGTCGACTACCTGCTCGGCGATGGCACCCTCCCCGACCACCTGGCGGGCACCTTCGACCTGGTGCTCGGGGTGTACGTCCTGCCCTACGCGACGACCCTCGCCGAACTGCGGCAGCTGTGCACCACCGCCGCCCGGGCCCTGCGCCCGGGCGGCCGCTTCGTGACGCTGCCGATGCACCCCGACGTCCGGGCCGGCACCATCTCGTACGCGCCGTACGGCTTCGAGCTGACGGCAGCCGGCCCGCCGGCCGACGCCTCACCCGTCCTCCTCCACCTCCGCTTCCCGGGCCACGCCCCCGAAGCCGTCACCGCCTACTACTGGAGCCGCGACACGCTCGAAGGCGCCCTGCGGGAAGCCGGATTCGCGCGCCCGCGGTGGACCGAGCTCACGGTGGCCGAGCCGGGCGTCGCGGCCCACGGCGAGGCGTACTGGCACGACTACCTCGCCCACCCGCACACGGTGATCGCCGACTGCCGCACGAGCCGGCCGACAGGGGCACCTGCGTAGATGCCCAGCGAGATCATGATCGAGACCGGCATCAACAGCGCTCCCCCGACCTGGGACGAGGCCGTGGCCACGGCCCCCGTCTTCTACCAGCGCTCGTTCCTCCGCGCCTTCGAGGACACCCCGCTGCACCCCGTCCTGCGCCACGCCTACCTGCACGCCCCGGGCATCGCCGTACCCGTCACCCTCCAGCACGGGGTGGACCCGATGCGCGTCCTGGCCGAGCACTTCCCGGCCGCGCGGCAACGCCCCGTCCTGCTCACCCACGTCTGGCACTGCTACGAGACCACCCTGCCCGGCACCGGCGCCGACACCGCGCCGGCCGCCGCCGTGGTCCGCGCCCTGCGCGAACTCGGCCGGCGGTGGGAGGCCGGCCACTTCGGCTTCGTCAACGTCCCTGCCGACAGCCCCACCGCCGCCGCCCTCGAACGCCTCGGCCTGACCGCGGTTCCCGCGGAGGCCGGACACGGGCTCGACATCAGCGGCTTCCGCCACCTGGACGACTACCTCGCCACCCTGCCCTCCAAGCCCCGGCGCAACCTCCGCCACGACCTGCGCCGCGCCGCCGACGCCGACGTCGTCACCGCGATCCTGCCCCCGGCCGAAGCCGACCTGGACGGCTTCGTCGACCTCGCCCGCCGCACCGCCGCCAAGTACGGCAACGCCGACTACTACCGCCCCGGCGTCTTCCAGACCTTCGTACGGCACCTCGACAGCGCCCGCGTCATCGAACTGCGGCGCGGCGGCCGGCTGATCGCCTCCGCCATCACCCTCCTCGACCGCCGGCGCTACCACTTCTGGTGCGTGGGCGTCGACTACGACGCGGCCCCCGGCTTCAGCCCCTTCTACACCGCCTTCGCCGAGGTCATGCGCGACGCCATCGCCTCCGGCCGCCCCCGCCTCGAACTCGGCCGCCGCAACCCCGACTTCAAACGCCGCTACGGCATGCGCTCCACACCCCTGTGCTCCTACCTCACCCGCACCTGACCGCCCCGGAGGCACCCGCTCCGAGACCGGAACGGTTCACCGGCTTGGCGGTATGGTCAGGGCGTGATCGAACTCCCGAGCAGCCCAGGCATGTTGACGGTGCGTACCGACTTCTCAAGCGCCGCCTCATGGGAGCGCCTTCGCGAGGCCCTGGCCACTCCGAACGCGGACGGCTTCCTGCCCGTTGTCGACCCCCTCGATGACCCCCGTTTTACGGGCCTGAGCTGCGATGAAGCGCTGAACCGGCTGCCGCACGACTACCAGCACCCGCTTCTCGCCCTGGCCGACAAGGTGACGCTGAGCTCGTTCGAACTGCCGCTCGCCGTCGTGGACCTGTGGGAAAGGCCAGGACGATCCATTCGGGTCGTCGCGGCCGAGCTATGGAGCATCGAGAACAACCTGTCGATCGCGAACATGGACTTCGACGAGTTCGCCCGTAGCGTCGACGAGGACGGGGTGTTCCGGGGCCACTGAAGCCGGAGGGCTCACACCGGCAGACCGTCGGACTGACCGACGGGCGTCCGGTCGCCGCTCTCGGTTCGGACGGGACCGGCCGCCCCGGCGCGCGGGTTCGGGGCCCTCACGCGCCGATGGCCCCCTTGTACCCGTCGGCCTGGTCGGGCGTCAGGAACTTGGACACGCGGATCAGCACGGTGCCGTGGACGAAGTCGTACTCCAGGGCCGCGGGCAGGGACTTGACGATGCCCTGGATGTACTTCGCGCGCGCTTTGGCGTCGGCCTCGGTGGCGAACACCTCCACCGCGCCACCGCGGGCCACCGAGTCGGCGTCCTCGCCCTCGACGTCGCCCTCCTTGACCCGCGAGTCGGTGAACGTGACCTTGGAGGTGTACTGGCCGGGCCTGCCGAGCAGGTGGTTCGGGTCGTCCTCCGCCGTCACGGTCCGGCCGAACCGCGCGTTCGGCATCGTCATGGCAACCATGGCGAACGTCGCCGATGCGCTGCTCGCCACCGAACCCGGCGCCACGGGCGTCGCGGAGGGGGAGGAAGCGGAAGGAGTTTGGATGCGCGTGGCACTGCTCGTCACGGCCGGGGTGCCGACCGGCGGCGTGCCGCTGCCGGAACCCGAGCTGGAACAGGCGGCCAACGTGCTCGTCAGACCGACGGCGAGCAGGGTGAGGACGGTGCGGCGCATGGGTTCCCTCGGGACGTGGTGCGGGTGATGGGGACGACCGTAGCGGTACGCACCGTGAGACGCGGATGATGTGATGCTTCTGTGACCGGCCCGGGAGTTTCCCCCCACGCTCAGGACTGCCGAGGCGTCCTTCCCCACCGACGGCGCGGTGCGCTAAGCCTGTCCCATCCGACGGAGGAGACGCCCTGATGACCACGGCCGGAAACGAGCACACACCGGGCACGCCCACGCACATGACCCGCTTCGACGCCATCTACGACCGACCGGACCCTCGGTCCTACTTCGAGGTTCTGGGGCCGCTGGAGTACCAGACGCCCCATCACGCCCAGAGCGTCTTCCGCGCCCTCCTGCCGCTGGTCGGCCTTCCCGAAGAAGCGCCCGGCGGCCGGGACGGCGGCGAGCCGCGGGCCACCGTCCTGGACATCTGCTGCTCGTACGGCATCAACGCGGCCCTGCTCAACCACCACGTCACGCTGGACGAGCTGTACAAGCGCTACACCTCACCGCGGGTGACCCGCCTGACGACCGCCGAGCTGATCGCGTCGGACCGCGCGTACTACGCGGCGCGCCGTCGTCCGGACGCCGTACCCGTCATCGGCCTCGACATCGCCGCGCCGGCCGTCGCCTACGGTCAGGCCGTCGGCCTGCTCGACACGGGGTTCGTCGAGAACCTGGAGACCGCCCCGCCCAGCCCGCAGTTGTACCGGGCCACCCGCGGCACCCGCCTGATCACCGTGACCGGCGGGTCGAGCTTCCTGTCCGCCCGCACCTTCCGCCCGCTGCTGAAGGGCCGGCGGGAGCTGCCGTGGCTGGCTGCCTTCGTCCTGCGCACGGGCTCCTACCAGGGCATCGCCGACGAGCTGGCCTCCCTGGGCCTGACCACGGAGAAGGACACCTCCCGCACCTACCGACAGCGGCGCTTCACCGACCCCGAGGAGCAGAGGTACGCCCTCGCCGCGGTGTCCGCGGCCGGCGACGACCCCCGCGGCACGGAGACCGACGGCTACTTCCACACGGCGCTGCACCTGACCCGGCCCGCCGCGCAGGCCGCCGCCCGTCCGCTGCGCGCCCTGCTGGGGTAGCCGGGTCAGGAGCAGGTCAGGCCTGCTCGAAGTGGAAGGACTTGATGAAGCAGTCGCGGGGCTGCCCCACGGCGAAGAGCACGCACTCCGACAGCGACTGGGAGGTCAGCGTCGAGTCGGCGGTGCGCGGCGCGGACTCCCAGTCGTCGGACAGCGGATCGGCGTTGTCGAAGTCCGGCGGGTACAGGGCGATGACCCGCACGCCCCGGCCGCGCAGCCGCTCGGACAGGATGTCGGAGAAGCCCGCCTGGGCGTGCTTGGCGGCGTAGAAGGCGTCGTGGGCGCTGGAGCGGCTGTACCCGTGGGCGCCGCAGCTGGAGACCATGGTGACGATGTCGGGGCGCTCGGAGGCGAGCAGCAGCGGCAGCAGGTTCTTGGTGACCAGGACGGTGCCGATGGCGCCGGCGGCGATGGTGTCGACCACGTCCTCGTCGGAGGCGGAGAGCAGGTCGGCGCCCTCCAGCCAGCGGGCCCCGTTGTTGACCAGGACGTCGACCCGGTCGGTCGCCCCGGCCACCTCGGCGGCGAACTCGCGGATCGAGGCGGGATCGGCGAGGTCGCAGGCGAAAGGGTGGACCGGATCGTGGCCGAGGGCGCGGATCTCGTCCCGCACCTTCCGCGCCCCGGCGAGCGTCCGGGCGCCGAGGAACACCTCCGCGCCTTCCTGCGCGAAGCGGATGGCGAGCGTGCGGCCGAAGTCGCGCGAGGCGCCGGTGATGACGACGCGGTGGCCGTCGAAGCGGTTGCTCACAGTCTGTCCAAGGGGTCGTGGCCGGGGATCGTGGCACCGCCGGCGGGACGAACAGGGCGCCGCCGGAGGGCTCTTGGGGCCGAGGGCACCGGCCGGTCTCCGTACGCCCCCCACGCCAGGGGCATCCTGGACGGTGGCTGCCGCACCAGGGGTGCCGGACGTGCCACCGCTACCCCGCCCCGGGCCCCGACGGATCCGGTCACCGCCGGAGCCCGCGGCGTGCGGAGAGAGGGTGCAGTGCGGGTTGCCCCTGAGCGGGGAGGCGAGCCCGGCGCCCGGTCGTCATCTCGGCCTCCAGTTCCATGGAGCGGGGTGGGCACCGCGCAGGCACGCGACCTGACGGGCGGCCAGTCGGCGGGCCCCGGCGTCGAAGCGGGCCCGCCGGACCGTGTCCATCACCGCGGTGAGCACCACGACGTCGCGCACGGTCCGGTAGCCGGACCAGGCACCGATGTAGGGGTGCCCCGGGAGCCGCTCCTCGCACTGGTAGGAGAGGTAGGTGTCGGCGTACGTCCGGTGGTCCTCGCGCGGCGCGGTGAGCAGCTCGGAGCGCCAGCGGGCGGCCACCAGGTCCCACTCCCGGTGGCCGCGTCGAAGCGGGCGGCGCGGCAGGAGCCCGACATGGACGCCGTCGTCGTGGACGGGCGCCATGCCGGGGCCGCCGAGGATGACGGCGTCGGGCGTCGGCCAGTCAAGGAAGTCCCACTCCTCGCGGAGCTGGGCGGTGTGCTCGCGCAGGAAGGCACGGTCCGCCTCGTCCAGACCGTCCGGGTCGTCGTCCAGCTCGGCGAACGGATCGTGCTCCCGGAGCCACGGGGCCGCCGCGGGGTCGATGCGGTGGATGAGCGCGGTCACCCACGCGGACAGGGACGTGTCCGCGCTCGGCTTCCCGCACGGCTGCCAGAACGTCACCGCCCGCCCCTCGGCGCACCGGTGGACGTCGCTGCACCGGGGAGAGACCACGGCGACATGGTGCCGGCGCAGGAGTCGCGCGCTCTCCAGCAGGGCCCGGCCCTCCTCCGGCTCGGAGTGCACGATCGCGAGGACGCGCGAGGCCGGCAGCGACCACAGGTGGTTCGGGCAGTCACTGACCAGCTCGGCCCGCCCGGCCTTGTCCGCAGTGGCCGCGCAGACCTCCGTCAGCGCCTCGTAGGAGGCGGCGACGTCCAGCTTGCGGTCAGGGGTCGCGGTCTTGAGCAGCATGGTGGTTCGTGGTCCGACGCTCACGGCGCAGTCCTCGGGTCGAAGTGGACGGATGGACGGATGGACGGATGGACGGGAACGGGGGGATCATCTACGGGACAGTGCCTTCCCCGTGCTGTTGAGCCGGCCAGTGCAGCCTGTCCGCGCTCCTTCGTACGGGCCCGGAGGTGACCAGGGACTGCACGACGGCTTCCGGCTGCACTTCCGCCTTGGCGGCGGTGGCCTGGCCGAAAGCCTCCGGCGCGACATCGAGTTCGAACCACACGGACCAGCCGGTCGGCCGTCCTCGGGGGTCGAGACGCTGGTGCCATCCGATGTGGTCCGCGTAGCCGGCCACGACCACCAGTCCGCGGCCGCACGTCGCATCCAGGTCGTCGACGCTGCTGTTCATCGCCGGCTCGACCACGCTCGGGTCCGTCACGGTGATCCGCAAACGGCCGCGCTCCCGGTCGACGTCGCCCTCGATCAACAGCTCGGCTTCACTTCCCGCACGTTCACCGACGACGTGCTTGATCGCGTTGTCGACGAACTCCGAGGAACACACGCGCAGCGCGTACGCCCTGGACTCGTCGAGGACGATGCCGGCTCTCGCGACCTCCTCGGACAGCAGGTTGCGGACGGCACCGAGAGAGGCGGTTGTGACCTTGGCGCTGAACTCCAGGACACGATGCATGACTGTTCCTCCGGACCGTCGGCAGGGGTGGCGAGCGGTGGTCATCGCGTGTCCACCGAGACTCGCCGTGTCAGGGGTCACAAGGCAACCGGAAGAAGTTGCTGCTCTGATTCGAACTCACTGGTTTGACGCGCGCAGCACGGCAAACCAGTAATGAGTTGCTGCTTTTGACCATCAATCAGCAGCTTTGGACGGCTAGGCTGCCGATCAGCAAGAGGAGGTGGGACGTGGGTCACACGCCGTCCTGCGCAGCGCGCACCAGGGCCATCGCCAAGGCAAAGGGCTGGACGACCGACATGACGGTCGCGGTGATCGTCGAGTGCTGCGACGTCACGCTCCTCCGCGCTCACCGCCTCGCCCAGGGGTGGACGCGAGCTCGTGCCGTCAGCGAACTGATCGCCCTGTGCGATGAGCTGGCGCTTGATCGCCCGAGCCTGGACGCGGAGCAACTGGGTGCGTGGGAGCGAAACGCTCGGATGCCGCGGGCTCAGACCATCGACCTGTTGTGCCGCCTCTACCGAACCGACGCGCAAGGGCTGGGGCTCGCCGGCGGCTACCGGGCAGGCACTTCCGTGGCCGTGTTCACGCACTCTGCCAAACCCGGTCTTCCCGTGGTGGCCGAGCATGCGGCTGTCCCCACCCTGCTGGACGTGGGCGACCAGCTCGACGCTGCCGCACGTTCCCGCCGGCGCGCCATCGAACGCACATTGGCCAGCACGACGCTCACCACCGGCGAGCTTGAGTCCCTGGACGGAAAGCTCCTCACGCTGCGACGGGACTACGTGTCCGACCCCCCGATGATGATGCTGGCACGGCTGCTGACAGCCCTGGAGGAGGTCCGGCAGTACTCGGAGGAACGACAGCCGGCGGTCGTTCAGGTACGGCTGTCCGAGATGATCGCCGTACTGTCCACTCTGACTGCGGACGCCCTGATGAAGCTGGGGCGCAAGGAGCAGGCTCGGGACTGGTACGGGACCGCGAAGTCGGCCGCCGATGACAGCGGTAACCGCGAGCTACGCACACGGGTACGGGTACAAGCAGCGATGCTGCCGTTCTATTACGGGCCGCTGGCGGAGGCGGCAGCCCTCACCCACGAGGCCGTGCTCCTCAATCGCGGACGGCCGTCCGTGACAGGAGCGTTCGCCGCCGCTGCGGAGGCCCGGGTCAAGGCCCGTCAACGGGACGAAGAAGGCGCCCGCGCGGCGATCGCACAAGCCTGCGAGCTGTTCGAACGCAGCCGGCAGACAGGCCAAGAGGACGACGCCTGGGCGTTCCCCTACCGGCGGCTCCAGCTCTACCTGTCGGGCGCCTACACCGCCCTCGGCGACACGGCGCAGGCCGGCCGGGCCCAGGAAGAAGCACTGCGCCTCTACCCCGACCACACCGGCATCGACCCCGCATTGCTGCGCCTGGAACAGGCCATGTGCATGGTTCGGCAGCGGAGCGTATCCGAGGCCTGCCAACTGGCCCGGGCCACCTACCTGGCGGTGCCCGAGGACCACCGCACTCAGATCCTCGGCGCCCGCGCGGCGGACATCATCAAGATAACGCCGAAGGAAGTGCGGCCTCGCGCAGCCCGAGAACTCGGCGAACTTCTGGCCCTGCCAACCAGCGGAACGTGACAGATGCCTCCCACGCCCGTCAGCCTGGCGGATATGAGTGCTCCAGTTCTCCGGATCGGCGGGTTCGCCGAATCCGAGGTTGTCACAGTCCTCACCGCTGCCTGCGACCAGGTCGGGCTCGACCCGGCCGACGCCGTGATGCTGCGCGGCCACACCAACGCCGTCTACACGCTGCCGGCCGCCGGGGCGGTCGCCAAGATTGCGAGGGCGGGCACGCCCTTGGCCAGCGTCCGCCGTACCGTCCGGCTCGTACGGTGGCTCACCGACAAGAACTTCCCGACCGTCGAGCTGCTGCCGGTGCGGCAACCGGTTGTGGTCGGTGGGCACGCCGTGACGTTCTGGCGCCATCTGCCCCAACCTGACCGCCCCGTTCCAGCGGCGCACCTCGCCGTTCCCCTCCGCACCCTTCACCAACTTCCACCTCCGCCCTTCGAGGTCCGCCCCGTCGACACCGCCGGGGCCATCAGGCGGTCGATCACCGACATCACCGCGTTGCCGCCGGAAGACATCGCCTGCCTCGAACAGCGGTTGGCCGACCTGGAAGACGCTCTTCCCCACGTGCGGTACGTCCTGCCGCCGGGGCTGTTGCAGGGCGACCCGCAGCACCGGAACGCCCTCCACCACGGAGATGCCGCGGTCCTGTGCGACTGGGACACCGCCTGCTTCGGGCAGCCCGAGCTCGACCTCGTGACCGTCGAGATCCACTGCCGTCGCTTCGGCTACGGCTCGGCCCACTATCAGGAGTTCGCGGACCGGTACGGTTTCGACGTGACCTCGTGGACGGGATACCCCGTACTGTCCGAGCTCCGCGAACTTCGGATGATCACCACGAACGCCAAGCGGGCCTCACCCGGAAGTCCGACGCTCGTGGAGGTACGACGCCGCATCCAGGGGCTTCGGTCCGGCCACGGCCGGCTCGGGTGGAACATCCTCTGAATCGGTGAGGTGAATGCAGAGCGCCGCGCCTTCGACGAGCTCCGCCGCGTCTTCCGATCGCTCGCGACCTGGGCCCGGTGGCCCCGGCCGGGCCTGTTCACGGTGAGCGGTCACCCGGCCGGGAAGCCGAAGTCGGCGCCTCCGGCTGCGTCAGTGGCTGCTTTCCGCGGCGATGAAGGTGTACGCGCCGAGCTCCAGGAACAGGAAGTCCGCGAGTTCGGGCACGTCGGTGAGGGGGACGGCGAGTCGCCGTTCGAGCGCTCCGGCGTTGGTGTTCACCACCTTGTAGGCGCGCAGCACGATCCGGGCGTCGCACGGGAGCGGCTGGTCGAACTGGACCACGACCGTGACCGTGCCGGAGTAGTTGGCGGGCAGGGTGACCGCGCGCGAGTACCCCTCGTCGGTGCCGGGCGCGTAGATCGGCGCCGTCACGCTGAACGGGGCCTGCTGGTCGGTGTTGGAGAAGGTCGCGGTGCCCGAGGGCAGGTCGGTGCCGGAGATCCCGAAGACGATCCGCTCCGGGGTGTTGTCGAGGTTGCTGATGGCCAGGCTGGACAGGACGTACCGGGTCTGCCGGCACGGGATGACATCGATGTTGCGCCAGCCGACGTTGGGGTTGTACCGGACCCAGTTCAGGTAGTCGGCGAGCGAGCCGAACGTGGGCAGCGTCGCGGACATGGGGTGGGCGGGCGTGTCCACGGTGGTGATCGTGCAGTAGTGACCCGGCGGATTCTGGCTCGGCCAGAGGAAGGCGGACCTGCTGACGCAGATCTGTCCGGGAGGGATCTCCCTGGAGCCGCCCCGGACGGCGAACGGCACGACGGTGCCGCCGCCCTCGGCGGTGAGCGGCGTCCACGCCCGCGGGTCCAGGAGCAGTCCTCCGGGGGCGTAGTAGAGCCTGACGTTGCCGGAGGAGGGGCACCCGGTCCTGAGGTTCTTCCCCCGGACGTAGATGCGGTTGAGCTGCCCTTGCACGATGGGGTGGCTCAGTCCGAGGTCGGGGCCGTTGTAGCTGGACTCCAGCAGGTCGAAGCCCAGGATGTCGCTGCCGAAGGGGATGATGTCCGGGGACTCCCAGACGGGGTCGGCGGTCGGGGTCTGTCCCGCGTCCTGGAAGTTGTCCCGGACCAGGATGTCGTCCCAGCTGGCGGCGGTGTTCATGGTTCCTCCCGAGTGGATGGTGCGGCGCCGGACGGCGGGCGGGCGGGCCCGGTTACGTCGCAGGCGGCCTTCGCGAACCGCTGGACCTCCGGCTTCCGCAGGGGCGCCCGGGGGCGAAGGTCCGTGCTCTTCGGGGCGGTTCCCGGAGGTCGTCGGGGACGGTGTCAGTCCCCGGGAAGGCGTCCTTCGGACCGTCGCCGGAGGCGGCCGTCCTCATCGGCGGCCGTCATCGAGGTCGCCGGCTGTGTCGGTGAGTCGGTCCTGTCGCATCGGGACGGCGAGTACGCCCGTTCCGGACGTGGCGGTGAAGTGGCGGTGAAGGCGCCGAAAGCGAATCACCCACCTGATGTGGGTTCGCGGGGAAACATCCCGATACAGGAAATGTATCGAGTACGGACCACTGTGCCCTATAGGCCGGAAGAGTGAACGTGCGGCAGGTCCCGCTGCCGTCGGCCGGGTAAGCGGGAGTCCGGACACCAGCGGGGTGGCCGGCTCGGACTCCCGAGCAGTGGCTCGCGGTCGCCCGGGATGTTCCGGAGACGGTCGATCACGCTGACCAGCGGCTTCTGGCCGACGATTCGACAGCGAGGTCCTCAGCTGACGCAGCATCGCCCGGCGCCGTCGTGACCACCGGCGCCGGGCCCGGCTGGGACCTGCGCTCGCCGACGTCCTGGGAGGTCGGCGGCCCCTGCCGGCGCCAGCGCCTCAGGGGCCGCGCGGGGTGGCAGCTGAGGCGATGGTGGCGAGGTGGGGTGGTGGAGCGGATCCACTCGTGATGACCGCTCCACCACCGCGTGCCTGGAGTAGTGCCTACTGACGGGCGCCCTTGATGTTGGGCTGCGTCTTCTGGTTGTAGATCTCCTTGCCGTCCGCGTTGTAGGCGTGGACGTAGGAGACCGGCGGGGAGGCCTTCTCGTTGTGGCCGGTGGAGATGGCCGCGGTGTGGACGAACGCGCCGCCCGCCATGACGGCCGGGTACTGGGTCGGGTTGTCGCCGTAGCTGATGGTGATCTTGGCGACGTCGGGGGTGTAGTGCCCGGCGTCCAGCGAGAGGAACTGGCCGGCACCGGCCGGCGCGCTGAAGCTGTCGAAGAACGAGACCCGGTGGCCGACGCCCCACAGGCGGTCGTTGATGAACGTCGCCGGGGAGGACATGCTGGTGCCCTTGTTGCCCTTCGACTCGCACTGCACGTACTGCTTGGCGGAGTTGACGGCGAGGACCACGCCGTCGGTGTCCGACGAGGCGACGGGAGCGCGGACCGCGATCACCGGGTGGAACTGCGAGGCCTCGGAGCCCAGGCAGGAGGCCAGGATCTCGGCGGTGGTCCCGGCGTCGATCGGGGTCGTCGCCGTGCTGGTGACGGTGAAAGCGGCCGGGGTGGCAGGCGCGGGGGCAGCGGCCGAGCCGCTGCCGGAGACCACCGAGGAGCCGGCCGTGGCGGCGGGCGCACCGGAGGGCTTGCCGTGGGCGACGGGGGCGGGCGTGGCGGTGGGCGTGGGGGTGCCGGTGGCGGCGGTGGCCATTCCCCCTGCGGTCGCGATGGCCGCGGCGGTGGCGGTGGCGGCGATGAACATGATCGGGCGGATACGCATGGATCCGTGTCCTTTCGGTGCGGGCTTCCGGTTGATGCCGGCACCCCTGTACGCCTGCCGACGCCGGGCAGGTCGCGCCTCGCACACGTGATCCAGGTCATAGGCCGTCGGTGCAACCCGGGGACGTCGCTCGTGCGTACAGGGCGGGAGGCTCCACCCAGGGCGTACGGCTGAACCGCCGCGACCGAGGGGTGCTTCCTCGCGCTCGCCCGTGCCGCGAGCTGACGGACAGTCCCGGAAGAGAGGCCCTTGATGACGCCACAGGAGTTCGACGCGTTCTACGCGGCGTCCTTCTCCCGCCTGACCGGGCAGCTCTACGCGCTGACCGGCAACTGGTCCGAGGCGCAGGACGTGGTCCAGGAGGCCTTCATCCGCGCGTGGGACCGAAGGCGCGCCTTCGACTCGGGCGACGCTCCGGAGGCATGGATCCGGATCACGGCCCGACGGCTGGCCCACTCCCGCTGGCGGCGTCTCGCCCGGGGCCTGCACCTGGCCGGACGTCACCACCTCCAGGAACCACCCACCGTCGAGCCACCCACCGAGGAGCACCTGATGCTGGTCACCGCGCTCCGCGACCTGCCCGAGGCACAGCGAGGCGCCCTGGTCCTGCACCACATGTGCGACCTGTCCATCGAGCAGGTCGCGGCCGAGACCGGCGCCAGCGTCAGCGCCGTCAAGAGCCGCCTCGCCCGCGGCCGGGCCGCGCTCGCGGCCAGACTCGCCGACCAGACCCCGACCAGCGAGGAAGGAAAGCTCCGTGTCTGACCCCACCCACGACACCATCGGCGACCGGCTGCGGCTGCTCGGCACGCAGATGCCCGCACCGGCCCTGCCCGCCGCGGAGATCCGCCGACGCGCCGACCGGCGCCGCCACCGCCGGCACGCCCTGGGCGCGGCCGCGGCCTGCGCCGCGGCGGCCCTGGGCCTGGTTCTCCCGTCCGTACTGCACTCGGCGGGACCACAGCACTCGGCGGGGACACAGCTCTCGCCGGGACCACAGCACTCATCGGGACCCCAGCACTCGCCGGAACCCCAGCAGGGAGCAGCCACCCCGGACGCCCCCTCCGTGCCGGTTTCCCCCCGCCCCCCGGCCGCTTTCACCGTCACCAGCACGGCGACGACCCCGATCGACGCCGGGACCACCGCCGAGATCCTGGCCTCCTGCCTGGGCTCCGAGGCGTCGCAGTTCCACCCGGTGATCGCGGTCCGCGCTCCCGTCGCCTCGTCGAACACCGACGGCGTGGTCCTCGCCGTCAACTCCGCCAAGCAGTACGTGCAGTGCGAGGCGAAGGACCGCAAGGGCACCAGCGCGGCCTCCCCCGCGACGTTCATCAACGACCGCCTGTGGGGCACCGGCCACCTGATCGAGTTCTTCGACAGCTTCAGCGCGCCGGCCGGTGCCGGCCAGTTCCTCTCGCTGGACGCCGGGCACTACACCCCCGACGTCGCCAGGGTCACCGTCAGCTACGGCGACGACCCGACCCAGTACCCGGCCGTCATGGCGGGCGGCGCGTTCGTCCACACCGCGGCCGTCTCCACCGGCCACAACGGGAGCTCCCTCCCCCCGGTCTCCTACGTCCACGCCTATGACGCGGACGGCAAGGAGATCTACAACCAGAAGACGCAGCCCACGAGCTGAGAACCGCTCAGCGCCTCGGAGAGCTGACCGTCCTTCGAGGTGTAGCGGACGATCTTCGTGGCCGAGTCGCTGCCGTTCTTGTAGGTGTAGGCGAGGTAGACGAAGTCACTGTCCTTGCCCTTGCCGAAGTCCGGGTGCAGTGCGAAGCCCAGCACGCCGTCCTGCCCGTCCGGGCTGCTGTGGAAGGCCTTCCCCGTGAGGTCGAGGGCGGTGGTCTTGGCACCGCTCTGCGGGTCGACCCGGGTGACCTTGAGCCCGGACTTCTCGCTGACCCAGAGCCGGCCGTCGGGGCCGTAGGTGATCTCGTACGGGTCTCCCAGCCCGTCCGTCACCACCTTCGCCTGCGTCTGCGGTGTCTGCGGTGTCTGCGTGCCCTGGGACTGCACGGGCTCGGCGGTGACGACACCGGCCTGCGGCGCGGCGGTGCTGCCGCCGGACGCCGTTCCACCGTTGCCGGAGCACGACGTGATCAGCGCGGCGGCGGGGATCAGAGCCAGTGCGACCGGGAGCTTTCTCATGGTGCCTCCCACTCGTCGCGGCGACGAGTGTCATGGTTTCCGAATTGACCGGATTCGGCGACGCCGCACCGGGCCGGCCACGCGGGGGGCGGCTGCCGGGCGAACGGGTCATCGCCTTCGACGGCGGGAGCGCCGTCGTCGGCGGACGGCCGTCCGGCGTCCCGCCCTCACCGTAGGTCCGCCCCTTCGGGTCCGCACCCCTCGTTGGCCCGGTCGCGTGACACGGACGGCGGGGCCGTGCGCCCGCACGCCCCTCGGCGCACCGAGCGACGCCGAACGCCGTTCACGGCCGCGATCCCATACCTCTCGCACCTCTCGCTCCTGAAGGAACGACACCATGCGCATCCCGCCCCTGATCCAGGCCTCCGCGATAGCCCACCCGCGGCCCTCCCGCTGGCCTCCCGCTGGCCTCCCCCCAGTGGTCGCCCGCCTCGACCTCGCCCAAGGCCGACAGCCCGACCGTAAGCCGGCGGCTTACGGTCGGGCTGTCGGCGGCCGGCGGGGTGCGCCGGCGCGATCAGCTGGGTGCGGGCCCGGTCAGAAGATGAGCTTCCAGCCGTCGAGGTGGCCCGAGTCGCTGCGGTACATGTCCTGCATCCGGAGCCGCCAGGTGCCGTTGGCGAGCTGGGTGGAGGCGTCGACCGTGTAGGTCTCGATGATGTTGTCGGCGGAGTCGCCGACGTTGCTCTTCTTCAGCGAGTACACCTTGCCGTCGGGGCCGACCAGGTCGAGGACCACGTCACCACGCCAGGTGTGCTTGATGTCCACGCTCACCTTGAGGTCGCTCGGCGCCTGGCCGGGGATCCGGTCGACGACGATGTCCGAGAAGACCGCCGGGCCCCCGTCCGGGATGGGCATGGGGGTGGTGTTGGTGAAGATGCCCGGGGAGACCTTCCAGGTGAAGGTCGTGTCGACCCTGCTGTTGTGGGAGGCCTTCGCGGTGACGGTGACCGTGTAGGTGCCGGCGACGGTCGGGGTGCCGGTGATCTTGCCGGAGACCGGGTGGAGCTTGACGCCCTCGGGGAGGCCGGTCGCGTGGTAGGTGACGGCGCCGGGGTTGAAGTTGGCGGCCTTGACCTGGAGCTCGGCGGGGGCGCCGACCTCGGTGATCTGGCCGGCGACGGGGTCCAGCAGGAGGCCGTCGACGACGCGCGGGCCGACGTTGATGGCCGCCCAGGCGTTGGCGGTGTTCATGTAGGTCGCGCTGCTCTGCCCGTACAGGTCGGCCGCGGCGTGGAGGGTGGCGGTGCGGGCGGCCGCGTAGTTGGTCGACGAGGTCATGTAGGTGGTGAGCGCCCGGTACCAGATCTTGGCGGCGGCGTCCCGGCCGATGCCGGTGACCGGCAGGCCGTCCGAGGTCGGGGAGTCGTAGGTCACGCCGTTGACGGTCTTGGTGCCGCTGCCCTCGGAGGCCAGGTAGAACCAGTGGTTGGCCGGGCCGGAGGAGTAGTGCACGTCGACGGAGCCCAGGTCGGCCGACCAGTAGTCCCGTGACTTGCCGTCCTTGCTCGGCTTGTCCATGTAGCGCAGCGGGGTGCCGTTGCCCCTGATGTCGATCTTCTCGCCGACCAGGTAGTCGCCCTGGTCCTCGGGGTTGTTCGCCCAGAACTCGATGGCGGCGGCCATGATGTCGGAGGTGGCCTCGTTGAGGCCGCCGGACTCGCCGCTGTAGACGAGGTTCGCGGTGGCGGAGGTGACGCCGTGGGTCATCTCGTGGGCGCCGACGTCGATGGAGGTCAGCGGCTTGACGTTGCCGTCGCCGTCGCCGTAGGTCATGCAGAAGCAGCTGTCGGACCAGAACGCGTTGACGTAGTTCTTGCCGTAGTGGACCCGGGTGTAGGCGCCGACGCCGTCGTCCTTGATGCCGTTGCGGCCGTGGACGTTCTTGTAGTAGTCCCAGGTGAGTTGGGCGCCGTAGGCGGCGTCCACGGCGGCGGTCTGCCGGTTGGCGACGGTGCCGTCGCCCCAGGTGTCGGTCGGGTTGGTGAACAGCGACTTGGTGCCGGTGGTGCCGTTCAGGTCGTAGGTGCTGTGGCCGCCGCGGGTGGTGTCGGTCATCGCGAAGCCGCTGCCGGTCGCCGTGGTGCCGATGGTGACCTGGCCGGAGTACTTGCTGTTGCCGATGCCGGTCTCGATGCCCTGGTATTCGAAGATCTTCTTGCCGGAGTTCGCGTCGGTGACGACGTGCAGCTCGGACGGCGTGCCGTCCTCCTGCGTGCCCGTGACGACCGTCTCCCAGGCGAGGCGCGGGGTGCCGGACGCCGCCCAGACGATCTTGCGGGCGTTGTCGGCCGCCGGCTCCGCGACCTTCGCGTCCCCGGCGCTCTCCATAGCGAGGCCCTTCGCCGCCTCGGCGCTCTCCTTGGCGCTGGTGTCGACCGCGATGCTCGCCTCGGTGGCCTTGGTGACGCCCTTGGTGGAGCCGTCCGCGGCGGTGTGGACGACCAGGTCGCCGCCGAGCACCGGCAGTCCGTCGAAGGTCCGCTCGTAGCGGGTGTGCAGGGTGCCGTCGGCGTCCTTGATCACGCCCTTGACGACCAGCGCCTCCTTCGAGTCCAGGTTCAGCGACCTGGTCGTCTCCGCCAGTGACGCGTCCGCGGAGGCCAGCAACTCGCCGCGCTGCTCCGGCGACAGCTGCACCGGCAGCGCGCCGGCGATCGCCTGGACCTCGGCGGGGGCCTCGGTGGGGGTCTCGTCGGCGATCGCGACACCGGACGTCAGAGCGGCCACGACCATCGCGGCGCTGGCTATCAACGCGCCGACGGCGGTGGTCTTTCGGGAGGATCGAGTCACGCTGAACTCCTTCTGCGGCGGCCGTGTGGGTACGGCCGGAGTCAGCCGGGCGGCCGAGGGTGGTGCCGCCCGGTAGAGCTGGTGGTTCGAGTGGGGGAACGTCTCCACGTGATCGCCGCATCGGGTGGTGCTCGTGCGACTGCAAGGCTCTGCGGCGATGGGACGGTACAGTGCCAGCTTTGTTGAGAACGCGTCACCCGTACGGCAACAAGTTGGCCGAAATGCTTCGCCGTCGACGTAATGCCGAGGTAATGCGCCGTCAGCGGATGGGCAATGCAGGCGAAAAACAGACGTGTAAGGCCGCGACCGCCGTTTCTCCTAGTTCGCGTACAGCGCCGCCAGGCGCGGCAGGCGCCGGTTCAGCTCGTCGGTGTCGTCGAAGTCGAAGTTCCAGTCGGGATCGAGCGGAGAGTCCAGCGGCGCGTCCAGCGGCACGTCCAGCGGCGGGTCCTGGACGGTGCGGGCGGCGACGTCGGGGAGGTCCTGGCCGGTGGCCGTCCGGTGGGCGTGCCAGACGATGGCCAGGGCCTCCTCGCACTCGATGTCGATCCCGTCGGCGGCGAACGCCCGTACGGCCGGGAGGGCGGCGAGCCGGTCCGGGTCGGCGATGACGCTCTCGAAGGTCGCCCGGCCCTGGGTGATCAGCCAGCCGCGGAAGTAGTCGAAGCCGTCGTCGGAGCAGCCGCCGTTGATCAGGTAGGCGGCGCCCCAGAGCGGGGCCCGGCGGGAGTCGGCCAGCAGTTTCCAGATGGTCTGCTCGGTCGCGATGATCTCCTCGACCGGCCGGAGCGCGAGCAGGGCGGCGGCCCGGCGCGCGACGTCGCCGCCGTCGTCCGGGGCCGGCACCTGCGAGCGGGCTTCGTCGATCAGCTGCCAGAACTGCGGGGTGTCCATGATCGCCGAGCGTGTCACCGGGGTCCGACAGGACGGTCGAACAGAGAGTCCCCGAAGGCCGGTCTTTCGGCGTTCCGCTGACACGCGGGTGCCCGCTGCGGGATCGTCGGTTCCCGTACATCGGTGGGCCGGGCCGTGGAGGGGTGCCGTGGGTGAGTGGGAGACGTGGACGACGGACGAGTTCGGGGCGTCGCACGAGGGCTCGGTCGGGGTGCTCCTGGCCGACGGGACCGTTCCGGAGCCCGCGTACCTGATGCTGACGGAGCACGGCGCCGGACGGACCACCAGGCTCTGGCACGCCTACGACGGCAGCTCCGGGCTGCGCCCGCGGGCGCACGCGCTGCGCGCCGTGTGCTCCTGCGGCTGGTCGGGGCCCGCGTACCCGCTCGACTGGGACTCGATCGGCGAGCGGAGGCTCGGCGAGGCGGCCCTCGACGTGGCGGAGACCTGCGAGCAGGAGTGGGACGGGCACACCGTGGAGGTGGAGAAGGCCGCCGTGGCCCTGCCGGAGGAGCTCGCCGAGCTGCTGGGCCGGCTGGCGGACGGGATCGAGGAGCTGGTGAAGGACTCCCCGCTGGCGGCGCTGCGGGCCGCCCGGCTGCTGGAGGTGACGGCGGAGCGGACGGCGTACTGGGCCGCCCACGACGCCCGGCGCGACCTGAGCCTCGCGGACACCGCCACCGGGCTCTGCCTGAGCGAGGACGGCGCCCGTGAGCTGCTGGCCCGCTTCGGCCGCTGGAGCCCGTACAGCTGAGGTCCACGGAGGTCCGCCCGAAAACCGGACCGCCCGGTCGCCGGCTCGGATGAGCGGGCGACCGGGCGGTCCGGGGGCGTACGGAGTGCGGCGAGCGGTCAGGCGGTGACCCGCTCCGCCTCACGCTCAGCGGGACGATCGGTGCCGGAGGTCTTCTCCCGGGGCGTCGGCAGCACGGCCATGATCACGGCGGAGATCACGATGGTCGCCGCCCAGGCGAGCCCGTACCGGCCGACGAAGGTGTCGGAGAACGGGCCGGCGAACCAGTCGCACTTGGTGAAGGCGAGGCCCATCAGCAGCGCGAGCACCCAGGAGACCATCGCCTGCCAGCAGAAGCCGCCGACGTACCAGTACCGGCTGTTCTTGCCGGTGTCCATCAGCGCGGCGGCGTCGTAGCGCACCGCACGCGACCGGCGGCGGAACATGTCCACCGCGTAGACGCCGATCCAGGCCGAGAAGGAGACGGCGAGCAGGATCAGGAAGGTGATGAAGGAGCCCAGGAAGCTCTTGGCGACCAGCATCAGCAGCAGGCCGCCGACCAGCGAGATCACGGCGTTGATGCTGACGGCCATGGCGCGCGGCAGCTTCACGCCCATGGTCTGCGCGGTGAAGCCGGCCGAGTACATGGAGAGGCTGTTGATCAGCAGCATGCCGACGATCGCGGTCAGCAGGTAGGGCACGGCCAGCCAGGTCGGCAGCAGGTCGCCGAGGAAGGAGACCGGGTCCGCGGCGTCCGCGAGGCCGGGCGAGGCCACCGCCATCACGGCGCCCATCAGCACCATCGGCACCATCACCAGGCCGGCGCCGGAGACCGTCACGCCGACGATCTTGCGGCCGGAGGCGGCGTGCGGCAGGTAGCGGGTGAAGTCCGGGCCGGTGGGGACCCAGCTGATGCCGCCGGCCGCGATGGTCCCGATGCCGGCGATCATCATCGCGGTGGTGCCCGCGGGCTTGGCGAAGACCTCGCTCCAGTGGATGGTCGCGATCAGGTAGCCCAGCACCAGGATGCTGAAGACGCCGAACAGGTATGTCGACCAGGTGTTGCAGACGTTCAGCGCCTTGCGGCCCAGGCCGGAGACCAGGAACGTGCAGGCGACGAAGGAGAACAGCGTGACGACGATCAGCGCGGTGTTGCTCTTGACCCCGAACAGCAGGTCGAGGACGGTCAGCACGGCGTAGGCGCCGGTGACGGCGTTGATCGTCTCCCAGCCGAACCGGGCGACCCAGAGGATCGCACCGGGGAAGAGGTTGCCGCGCACCCCGAAGGTGGCCCGGGAGAGCGTCGCCCCCGGGGCTCCGCCCCACTTCCCGGAGACCGACACGATGCCGACCATGCCGAACGAGACGAGCGCGGCGCACGCGGCGACGATCAGGACCTGCCAGAAGTTCAGCTTGTTGAACACCACCAGGGCCGCGCCCATGGTGAGCAGCAGCACACTGATGTTCGCCGCGACCCAGGTCGGGAAGAGCTCGCGGACTCTGCCCCGGCGCTCGTGGTCGGGGACGGGTTCGATACCGCGTGTCTCTATCGCGCCGCCGGTGTCGACCGCGCCACCGACGTCGGCGGCGGTGGACGGATTGTCCATGAAGGGGCTCCGTGCGTGTGAAGCGGAGGTGAATCGGGCAAAATGGAACATTTATGGAACTCTTCGCGCGTAGCGCGCGAGTTCCCCATCCTACTTTGTCCGCTTTGGGTTTCGGCCTATCGCTTGCACTGCAAACCGGTCTCTGGACACGACTGGTTTGTCATGCAAACCTTTCGCGGGCCAGGGCGACCACCGACCCGGCAGCCTGCCGCCGGCCATGTGGTCCTGACCGGTGGCGCTGGTGCTCGCCTACGCCGCGATCAGCTGGTTCTACCTGCGCCGTTCCCGGCGGCTCGGTCTGGGGACCCGGGTGGGGCCGTACCTGGCACTGGGTATCGTCCTGGTCGTGCTCATCACCACCCACGTGGCCTGGACGGCCAAGCACCCGGACTTCCTCGCCGTCCTCCGCGAACCGTCGCCCTTCGCCCCGTTCTTCAACACGGTGGTGACCCCGGCCGGCACGATCGGCCTGGCGCTGCTGCTGCTCGCCCGGATCGAACGCAGCCGGCCGCTCCTCGCCATCACCTGCGGATACCTGGCCGCCATGCTGAGCTCCGGCGGCAACCCCGACCCGTCGCCGTGGGGCTTCCTCCCGGGCCTGCTGCTCGACGGAGGCGTCCTGCTGCTCGGCGGAGTCGGCCTCGCCCTGATCCAGCGGGCCCAGGGGCGGACCGCCACATGAGCGAACACCCGAGCGAACACCCCACCAGCAGCCTCGACGACGTCGTGCACCAGCGCGTGCGCCTGGGCATCCTCGCGGTGTCCAAGCAGGCCCGACGGGTGGAGTTCACCTTCCTGCGCGGCACGCTCGGCCTCACCGCCGGCAACCTCTCCCAGCACCTCGGGGTCCTGGAGAAGGCCGGTCTGATCACCATCGACAAGGGCTACGAGGGCAAGCGCGCCCGCACCTGGATCCAGCTCACCAAGGCGGGCAGGACGGCCCTGAACGACGAGATCGCGACGCTCAAGGCCCTGATCCACCAGCTCGAAGAGCCCGCGGCGCCCGGGGAGCACGAAGCACACGGCGGGGCGGCCGCCCCCGGTCCCGGGGCGGCCCCCGCACCGGGCTGAACATCGTGCCCCCAAGGCCGGCGAAACGCGGCCGGTGGACACCTCCGCCGGCCGTGTCGGCTCAGCCGACGGGCACGCCGGCGGCGATCCGGCCGGTGGTGACCGCCTGGTCCAGCGGGGCGAAGAAGGCGTCGGCCATCCGCTGGTAGCCGGCGTCGTTCGGGTGCAGCCGGTCGGACATCTCATTCGCGGTCAGCGCGGGCGGGTCGACGAAGCGGAACGTGTGGCCTGCCTTCGCCTCGGGGGCCTGGAGCCCGCGGGCCTGGTCGTTGAAGGCCGTCGGCGAGGACTTCAGCCCCTGGGTGGTCGGGATGACGCCCTGCATGATCACCGTGACGCCGGGCCGGTCCGCGAAGATCCGGTCGAGCAGGGCCTTCAACCGGTCGCCCGCGTGCCCGGGGTCGGTGCCGCGGTTGAGGTCGTTGACACCGATGTGCAGCAGGACGACGTCGGGCCGTTCCGCCGCGATCCACTGGTCGACCTCGGCGCGGATCCCGTCGATCAGGTACCCGGAATGGCCTTCGTGGTGGGTGTCCGGCAGCTCTCCGCCGGCCTGGGAGCCGACGAACCTCACGGTGTAGCGGGACTGCCCGGCGACGAGGTTCCACAGGGGGCGCCGGTAGGACGAGCGGGTCGGGCTGCCGACGCCCACGGTGATGGAGTCACCCAGGGGCATCACCCGTACGGTCGGTTTGGCGGCGGCCGCGGTGACGGCCGCGGGGGGTTCAGCGGACCCGAGGGCAGAAGCGGGAACGGCGAGCGCCGCGCAGACGGTGGCCAGCGCGGCGCTCAGACCCAGGCGCTTGTTCATGGTGATCCGTATCGCTAGGTCGGCACACCCGAGGCCCTCAGTCTGGCCGGGAACGGCGCAGCCGCCAGTCGGCGAACGGCCCCTGGCCTGACCTCACCGCCGATAGGCTGGGCGCCCCCGTGGCGAGGAGGAGCAGTGGACGAGGACGAGTCGCTGGAGGCCTGGGCGGCCCGCCGGGACGCGCGGCGCCGACCGGTCGGCGCGCTCAAAGTCGTGGTCCTCGGCCACGAGGACGCCGCGGGCCACCGGTATCCGAAGGAGCCCCGGCTGGTGTCCCGCTGGGACGGCTACCAGTGGATCCCGGAGACCGTCGCGCCGGACTACGCCGCCGCGCAGCGCCTCCTCCACGGCGTCGAGGGGGACGGGGTGGTCCCGATGGCACCGGCCCAGCCGCGCGAGAAGCCGCGCGGCCGGCACCGCAAACCCTGAAGGCTGAGCGCCGATCCGCTCAGCTGTGGCCGACGATGAGGGAGATGCCCCAGCCGATCGCGGCGAGGACCACCGCGAAGCACCCCACCGCGACGGTGTAGCCGCGGGCCCCGGCCGGTGGGACGGGCGGGTTGAGGGCCCGCACGCCGACGGCGAACAGCGCGGGCAGGCCGGCGCCGGCGAGGATGCCGACCACGACGATCTTCCAGAGCGCGTCCGGATTGATCCAGGTGTTCACCGGGCCACCTCGTCGGGGGTCTCGTCCTCGGTGACCGGCTCCGGGACGACCGAGCCGGTCCAGGCGGCGTTGACGTTCTCCGGGGTGACGGCCGGGTGGCGGGAGGCCACGTAGAAGGCGATCGAGGCCACCACCAGGACGGCGAAGACGGCCACCACCCCGCCCGTACCGCCGATCCCCCGGGCCGTCCAGTAGGCCAGCGCCCCGACCAGGCCCGCGGCCGGGAGGGTGAGCAGCCAGGCCACCACCATGCGGCGGGCGATGTTCCACCGTACGGCCGCGCCCGGCCTGCCGACCCCCGAGCCGAGGATCGACCCGGTGGCGACGTGGGTGGTGGAGAGCGAGTAGCCGAAGTCGGCGGAGCAGAGGATGACGGCGGCCGAGGCCGACTCGGCGGCCAGCCCCTGCGGCGGTTCGATCTCCACCAGCCCCTTGCCCAGCGCCCTGATGACCCGCCAGCCGCCGACGTAGGTGCCCAGGGCGATGGCCGCAGCGCAGGAGGCGATCACCCACGTCGGGGCCTTCGCGTCGGCGCCCAGCGTTCCGTTGGCGATCAGGGCCAGGGTGATGACGCCCATGGTCTTCTGCGCGTCGTTGGTGCCGTGGGCGAGCGAGACCATGCAGGCCGAACCGATCTGGCCGCTGCGGAAGCCCCGGGTGCGCGCGTCCTCGGCGACGCCGCGGGTGAGGCGGTAGACGAGGTAGGTGCCGAGCGCGGCGACGATGCCGGCGATGAACGGGGACAGGGCGGCCGGCACGATCACCTTGGAGACGAGGCCCTGCCACTTGACGGCGGAGGTGCCGGCCGCCGCCATGGTCGCGCCGACCACGCCGCCGATCAGCGCGTGCGAGGAGCTGGAGGGGATCCCCGCGTACCAGGTCGTCAGGTTCCACAGGATGCCGCCGGTCAGGCCCGCCACCACCACGGTCAGCGTCACGTCCTGGCTGTGCACCAGGCCGCTGGCGATGGTCGCAGCGACCGCCGTGGACAGGAACGCGCCCACGAGGTTGAGCACCGCCGAGACGGCGACCGCGATGCGCGGGGGGAGGGCTCCGGTGACGATCGAGGTCGCCATGGCGTTGCCGGTGTCGTGGAAGCCGTTGGTGAAGTCGAAGCCCAGCGCGGTGACCACCACCAGCACCAGGACCACGTCGTTGCCGGTCACGGGACCGAACCCTAGGCGTCCGCGGCGCCCGTCCGAGCCGGGAACCGCCGGGCACCACCCGATCGGACCAGCGCGGAGGCACGGCACGCCCACGCACGGATCACAAGCCCTGGGGGACGCCCCGTCCACCGTCGACGGCGATCGTCGAACAGGGATTCACGATCACCGGACAGGAGTTCCACAGCTCCACCCCGGCCGTGACCAGTTCCAGTACCGCGCGTTGCTCCGCGGGAGTCCACGCGGCGCACTCGCCTCCGAACAGCTTCTCGTAGGCGCTGTCATGCACCGCGCCTTGCCGGGGCAGCCGGTGGACCCCGCCGAGTCCTCGGGCCAGGTCCTCGAAGAAGTTCCACGCCTCCAGCACGGCACCCGCGGGGACGCGACGGCGCACAGGGTCCTCCAGCCAACGCTGGACACGGGTGAGCTCCAGCGTGTCGGCCTCAGGAGTGGCCAGCCTCCGCCCCCGTCGGCTCACGTACATCCGTACCTGCCGAACAGTCATGAACACCGGCACCCGGCAGCGATCGACTTCCGGCAACGTCAGCACCTGATCAGGTTCGTCGCCCTCGCCACCGACCCACAGGACCACCGCGCTGCGGCCCAGCCCGCGCACCCGATACGCGTAGAGACTCCCGCGCCCACCCCGGTGTCCGGCCGCGAACACATCCACCATCTCGATCTCTGTCACGCCCTCACACTGGCATGTCCCGCGAGCACCGTCGCGGGATTTCTCCGCAACGACCGGCATGACCGCAAGACCTGGCGAGGTTCGCTACCCGGCCAACGGTTCGAGCAGAACCGCTAGGCTCGCGCCATGGAGCTGGACGAGGCACTGGACCCGCTGCGCCGGGTGCTGCTGGAACGCGACCTGGGCGGTTATCCGGGGACGGTCTCCGCGGCGGTGGAGGCTGCCCGGACGGCACTGGCCGGCGGGGCGGACACCCCGGGCCTGTGGGAGCTTGGCGTGCTGTCCGAGTCGGACGCTTCGGAGGCGCGCCGGCTGCTGTTCCAACTGGAGCAGGAACTCTGGCCGGCGCTGCGGCTGCCCACCACCTTCGAGGGCCGCGACCGGGCGCTGGCCCGGTACTGCCTGCGGGACCTGTTGGACGGGCGCCTCGATCCGTTGGTGGCGGCCGAGCGGATCGGCTTCGAGCTGTGCCCCTTCGACGACCCCGGCTCGCCGCTGTGGCCGGTCCGCGGATGGTTGCATCGCGCGGACGACCAGCAGGAGCACCACGGCGGGCTGACGAAGGAGCTGGTGGCCGAACTGCACGACCTGGCCGCCCGGCTGCTGGCCGGTCCGCTGTCCTGACGCGGGCTACGCTCCCGAGTCCTCCCGCGTTCCGGGGCCGGCCGCGGCCGTCTCACGGAGTTCGGTCGTCTCCGGGACCACGGCCGGCTCCCGGAGCAGGAGGCGCAGCGCCTCCTGGGCGGCGGAGCCGGGCTCGGCGGTGTAGGCCACCAACTGCTGGTCGGGCTGGGTGTCGACGGAGAACTGCTGGACGTCGAGGGTGATCGGCCCCACGACGGGGTGCAGGTAGGTCTTGGTGAGCTGGCGCGGGCCGCGGACCCGATGGTCGGCCCACCAGGTGCGGAAGTCGGCGTCCCGCAGGCTCAGTTCCCCGATCAGGGCGGCGAGGGCCTTGTCCTGCGGGTGGCGGCCGGCCTCCATGCGCAGGACCGCCACGCACTCGCGCGCGGAGCGGGTCCAGTCCGCGTAGAGGGCGCGGTAGTCGGGGTCGAGGAAGGTCAGCCGGATCAGGTTGCGCTCGGCGGGCGCCGGCGCGGCGAAGTCGGTGAGCAGGGCGGCGCAGGCCCGGTTCCAGGCCAGCACGTCCAGGCGCCGGTTGAGGACCATCGCCGGTACGTCCGTCATGGTGGCCAGCAGGTGCCGCAGTTGCGGGTCGACCCGGGGCCGGCCCGGCCCCGGCACCGGTGCCGCCGGTACGGCCTCCGCCACGGTGACCAGGTAGGCGTGCTCGTCCGGTGCGAGCAGCAGCGCGTCGGCGAGCGCGTCGAGCACCGGCCGGGAGACCTTGCGGGCGCGCCCCTGCTCCAGGCGGACGATGTAGTCGATGCTCACATGGGCGAGTTGGGCGAGCTCCTCACGGCGCAGACCGGGCACCCGCCGGTGGCGCCCGTCGTCGGGCAGGCCGAGCCGGCGCGGGTCCAGGGCGGCGCGGCGCGCGCGCAGGAAGTCGCCCAGTTCGTTGCCGCCGGCGTCCGTGCTGTGGAAGGTCATGGCTCCAGTGTCGCCGGGTGCGCGGGGCCGTGCCTGGTACTGGCGTGCATAGGCAGATCCCTCCCTGGTACCGGCTGCCGGGCGCGGGCCACGGTGGATCCGCGGCCGACCACCGGTGGCCGCTTCCCACCGTGACAGGAGCAACCCCATGAGGATCGACGTCCGCTTCCCCTCGACCGGCCTGAAGCTCGCCGGCCACCTGTACGTCCCGGACGGCGACATCGGCCTCACCGGCCCGCGCCCGGCGGTCGTCGTCGGCCACCCGGGCACCGGGGTCAAGGAGCAGACCGCCGGCCGGTACGCCCGGCTGCTCGCCGAGCGGGGCTTCGTCACCCTGGCCTTCGACGCCGCCCACCAGGGCGAGAGCGAGGGCGGGCCGCGCGGCCTGGAGGACCCGGCCCAGCGGGTCGAGGACTTCAAGGCCGCGGTGTCCTTCCTGACCACCCGTCCGGAGGTCGACCCCGACCGGATCGGCGCGCTGGGCATCTGCGCGTCCGGCGGCTACCTCCTCGCCGCGACCGCCTCCGACCACCGGATCAAGGCCGTCGCCACCGTCAGCGCCGTCGACATCGCCCGCCAGTTCCGCCTCGGCGCCGACGGCGCCCAGGACCCGGCCGTCTTCCAGGGCCTGCTCGACGCGGCCTGCGCCGCCCGCACCGCCGAGGCCCGCGGCGAGGGCACGCAGAGCTTCCCGCTCTTCCCCGACAGCGCCGAACAGGCCGCGGCCCTGGGCGGCCGCCACGCCGTGGAGGGCTGGGAGTACTACTGCACCCCGCGCGCCGCCCACCCGCGCTCGGCGAAGTCGCTGACCTGGTCCAGCGTCGACCGGATGGCCTTCTTCGACGCCTTCCGCTTCGTCCACCTGATCGCGCCGCGCCCGCTGCTGATGGTCGCCGGCCGCGAGGCCGTCACCTCGTGGATGAGCGTCGAAGCCTTCCAGGCCGCCCGTGGCCCCAAGGAACTCCACTGGATCGACGGCGCCGGCCACGTCGACCTCTACGACCGCGAGCCGTACGTCGGGGCGGCGGCCGAGAAGCTGACCGGGTTCTTCCGGTCCGCCCTGGCCGCCGCGTAGCGGGGCTCGGTTGCCGTCGGCCGGTCCGCCGTCGACGCCGCCGCGAGGCCGTCCGCTGTTCGGCGGCGACGCCAGAAGGGGTTCAGGGGCCAACGCCGCTCCTGGTCGTACGCGTACGCATGACTTCTCTGGTAGGCCGCCGCGATTCCGTCCAGGAACGCCGTGTAGTCGGCGAGCGATGTCCTCGTCCGTCCCCCGTCGGCGAGGCAGTCGGCCACGGCCCGTCCGGCTCGGGCGCCGGTGTGCAGTGCGGTGAGAATGCCCTGCGAGGAGAGCGGGTCGAAGGCGAGGGCGGCGTCCCCGGCCGCCACCCAGCCCGGTCCGGCCGCCGGGGTGAGCCGCAGGCCGTGAGCCGGCGCCCAGCGCGGCACGGGCGTCGCGGCCGGGCCGTGGCCGGTCAGGCGGCGCCGGACGTGGACGGTGCGACTGAGCGCCTGCCAGAAGCCCTGCGGGGTGCGCAGGGACGGGTCGGCGAGGTCGGCGTCGGTCAGATGGGCGACCAGGCGCCCGGCCGGGATACGGGTGGTGTACCACCAGCCGTGCGGCGCCGCCTCCACCAGGGTGCGGGCCTCGGCGTCCTGCGGGCCGGCCGGTTGCGCCGGGCTCGACGGGTGGCGGTCGGGGAAGACGGCGTACGCGGCGACGAGCCGGTCCTGCCGTCGGCGGTGGCCGCTGCGCCGGCCGATGACGCAGCGTCGGCCGGTGGCGTCGACCGTCCAGCGGGCGGACAGCTCCGCCACGGCGGCGCCGGCCCGCTCGCGGACGATCAGACGGTCGTCGATCCGCTCCAGCGCGGTGGCCTGCCGCAGTTCGGCGCCGGCCTCGACGGCCGTGTCCCGCAGGAAGGCGTCGAAGCGGGGACGGTCGAGGTGCCAGCCGTGCCCGTACGGGTCGAACAGGTGGCTGCGGCCGTGCAGCGCTTCCGACCCCCAGGCGGCGTACGTGCCGGTGGAGACGGGGTGACCGGACGCCAGGAAGGCGTCCAGCAGCCCGAGGTCGCCCAGCAGCGGCCGGACGGCGGGCGGCAGGAACTCCCCGATCTTGAACGCGGGCCGGGCGGGGGGCGCGGCGCGTGGCGGGGACTGGCCGCCGTCGTCCAGGAGCACGACGCGGTGGCCGGCCCGGGCCAGGACGAGCGCCGCCACGGCGCCCGCCGGACCGCCGCCCGCCACGACGGCGTCGACGGGTCCGCACGGGCGCCCGCGAAGCGGCGGGCGGGGGCTCACCGGCTGGGCCGCAGGCGCTTGACCTTGTCGATGAACCCGGCCGAGACCTCCTCGTCGGGAGCGTCCGCCATGGTGACCGCGGTGGCCAGCGCGGCCGCGCCCAGGGCGGGGTCCGCGCCGCGGTCCACGTGCACGGTGACCAGGTTGCGCCCGGCCGGCGGGGCGGGCTCGGGCGGGAAGCTCACCTCGGACTCCACCATGACCTCCGCCGGGAGGCGGGGGTCGTCGGTGGGGCCGGGCCTGCGCTCGACCACCCCGAGCTTGCCGAAGTCCTGCACCATCGCGTTGATGTTGGCCGTGTAGTCGCGGGGCAGCCAGCGCAGCCAGGTCCGCCGGGTCCGGAACGCGGCCAGGCGATCGGCCATCGGGCGGGTGGTGTCCATCACCACCTCGTAGTCCTCCTCGGCGAGCACGTGGTTGGGCACCCGGGCCGGCCAGAAGGTGGGCAGGTACGGGTCGTACGGGCCGAAGCCGAGCGAGACGCTGTACTCGTAGCCCGACCGGCAGCTCGCCGTGTCGGTCTGCCACGGCACCGCCATCCACCGGGTCAGGTCGCCCGGGCCCTGGGCGTGCAGCGGGCCGTCGAGGGAGAGCGCGAGCTCCGGCGTCAGCTTCTGGCCGTAGTTGGGCGGGGGAGGCGCCAGCGGGTCGCGGTGCCGCACCCGGAACGGGGCGCTGTACAGGGTGATGTGGCGCATCGGCCAGGTCAGCTCGCAGCCGGGGTGGAAGGCGTCGGCGAGGCAGAACGACAGGGCCGCCCGGTCGAGGGTCCCGGGCTGTTCGGCGAACGGGACGTCGTCGAGGGTGGCGGGCGGCGCGGCCGTCGGATCGTGGTCGTCGACGAAGTCTCCGCGGGCCCAGCGCTGGAGGAGGCGGTACTGCAGCGCCGAGAGCGTCGTGTGCTGGCGCACGGACTGGGGCGGCAGGTTCATCGCGTCGCCGTAGACCGCCGGCCAGGGCACCGGTGACATGCCGTCGCGCTCGTAGTCGCGGACGGCGAGCCAGATCTGCCGGCGCAGATCCTGTTGGACGGGTGAGGGGTCGGCCAGCGCGGCGACCCGGGCGGGGTCGAGGAGGGGCTCGCGTCCGCCGAAGCCGAACTGGGTGGCCAGGCCCTTGTTGACCCACTGCAGGCCGGACAGCCGGCGCAGCACGGGCAGGACGTCACGGGTGAACGAGACCTGCCGCGGTTCGGGGAGTTGCCCGGCGCTGAAGAAGGAGTCGCGCACCAGGTCGTACATCGTGCGCACCGAGGCGAGTTCGGGCGCGTAGTTGGGGGGCGCGGTCACCACCCAGCCCGGCTCGACCGGGACGGGCCGTCCGTCGATGCTCACCTCGGCGGTGACCGGGCCGTCGGAGGTGTCGTCGTACCAGCCGTCGTTGTTGGCGAAGGTGTCGGCGGGGGTGCCGGTCGACGAGGCCGAGACGCCGTGGCCGCCGAGGAAGATCAGCCGGCCGCTGTCGTCGGTGCGCAGCTCCCCGAGGTAGACGGGTTTGCCCATGAAGGTGCCGGTGTCGAAGCGGTACTCGGGCTTGTCGGAGCGGTTGCGTCCGCGCACCGAGCGGGGGCCGGGGTCGATGACCAGGAGGTCCTTGCGCTGGTCGGCCTGGATCTTGGGGTTGCGCAGGTTGCTGGCGTCGGCCTGGTGCGCCTCGGGGATGTCGAGGGCGATCTGGAACTGGTACCAGGCCGCCTTCGAGTTGGCGACGTGCACGGTCCAGCGCAGGTCGGCGTTGTCGGCGGTCAGTTCGGCGACCGGCTCGCCGGCGGCGTTGTAGCCGTAGACCCGGAACCGGACGGCCTGGCGCTTCAGGGCGCCGGTGACGTCCTTGTAGCTCCCGGCGGGCAGCGGGGCGGGATCGTCGACCTCGGGGGCGAGGACGAAGTCGTCCATCGTGCTGTCGCCGACCCGGGCCACGCCGATGGCCGGGTGTACGGCGGCCCGGACGATCCGGGTGTCACGGGCCGCCGGCGGGGTGATCCGCGGCCGGGCCGGGCCGGGCTCGGCCGTCGGGACGCCGTTCACGTCGCGGCGCTGTTCGGCCGAGGCCAGGTACACCGTCCTGCGCGCCTCGGCGATGCTGCCCACCGGGGTGTGCTCGGCGAGGGCGTGCCACGGGTTGAGGGCGAGGTTCTCCCCGTACGCGGCCTGGCCGCGGGCCGTGACGTCCTGCTGCCGGAGGGTCAGTCGGGCCACCTTCACGGGGGCGCTCTCGGACTCCTCCCACCGCACCGTCGCCTGGTCCAGCGGCATCTTCTCGTCGTCGGTGCGGAACTGGAGCATCAGGTCGAAGGCCGCCGGACCGGCCTTGAGCCGGTGGACCAGGTCGGCACCGAGGTAGGCGGGGTCCTCGTCGGGTGGAGTCGCCGCCGGGTCGCCCGGCTCGCAACCGGCGGGCACCAGCTTGTACTTGACGAAACGATCCGGCCCGAAGGCGTAGGGGAGCACACCCCAGTAGGTGGCGGTCAGCGCGCTCGGCTCGAACGTGGCCATCGCGTCGAGGATCTCGCGGGTGACCGGATGGGCTTCCAGATACCTGTCGTAACTGCCGTCGATGACGCCGGCCTTGGTGAACTCGCACATGTCCTGGGCGGTGTCGACGAAGAAGACGTCGAAGTTCTGCAACAGCAGGTCCTGGGTGCCGGCCTCGGCGTAGCCCTCCAGCAGCTTCGGGCCGGGCACGCCGAACAGCTTGATGCCGATGCCGAGGGTGGTCATCAGGTCGGGACTGCCGGGCACGGTGTCGCTGGAGAACCGCACCCAGGCGGACAGACCGCCGGCCTGGGTGCGGGCGCTCTCCAGGAACCCCACGCGCAGGTCCGCCGGCAGGTCGTCGGAGACCGTGAGCGTGCCCCGGGCCACGCCGTGCGGCTTGAGGAACACCGGCCGCTTGACGGGGTCCTGGCCGCGGGCCATCCGCACACCCTGGGTCAGGTCCACGAACATCTGCTTCAGCGCGCCGGCCGCGTCCTCGGCACAGCCCGGCAGGGGTGGCGGCCCCGCGGTGTCGTCGGAGGGCTCTGGGGTCCCGATCATGCTGTGCTCCCGTCGCTGCGGTGGTGGGTCGGGGCCCGCGGGCCACTTCGGCCGATGCCGCTCGCGGCTTCCGGAGCCCAGGCAAGCGTGCCCGGACCTGCGGGGGATGGCGCGCCGACGTACCCCCGAAACGACCAGGCAGCGGGCCCGGTGCGGGCCGTCTCACTCCAATCGGTCAGCCGCGCTCGCCCGTCGCGCGGGCGGCGGTCTGTACTGCCTAGGGTGTGCACGAGGGTCGGCTGGAATCCGGCAGTCCGGCCGGTTCGGCCAGTTCGGCCTGTTCGGCCTGTTCGGCCTGTTCGGCCTGTTCGGCCGGTTCACTGGAGGAGCCATGGCAGCTGCCGATCCGGGGCGACCGGTCCTGCTCGGCGTGGACGCGCTCGGAGACAACCGTGCCGCGACGATCTGGGCGGCGGACGAAGCGCGACAACGTGGCCTGTCGTTGCGCATGGTCCACGCCGTCCCACCGGCCATCGAGGGGCGGGCGTCCGGGAGGATCCTCCATCGGGAGCAGCTGGAGATCGGGCGGCACCAACTGGACCTGGCCGCCGCGCTCGCCCGTGAGCGCCACCCCGCCGTGGAGGTGTCCACCGAGATCGCCGAGGGGGTGCCGGGCCCGGTCCTGGTCCGGACTTCGCGCGGTGCCACGCTGGTCGTCCTGGGCTCGCGCGAGCTCGGCCGCATCGAGGAGATGCTCAGCACGTACTCGGTCATCGTCCCGGTCGCCGCGCAGGCCGGCTGCCCGGTGGTGGTGGTCCGCGAAACCGAGGACGTCGCCCGGCGCCCACCGCACCTCGTCGTGGGAGTGGACGGCAGTGCGACGTCGATGGCCGCCGTCGATGCCGCGCTCGACCTCGCCCGGTGGCACGGGGCGGCCGTGCGGATGGTCTGGGCCTGGAAGCGCCCCCGCTTCGCCCCGGTCGACGAGCCCGCTCTCGTCAGGGACCTCCGGCGGGAGCTGGCCGAGACGACAGCCCGCCCGATGGCCGACCACCCGGACGTGGACGTCACCCATGCGGTCGTCCGCGGCCATCCGGTCGACGTCCTGGCCGAGGCCGCCCGCCACGCGCTCGCCGTCGTGGTCGGACGGCGCGGCAGCGGCGGCTACACGGGCATGAAACTCGGCCAAGTCCCCCACGGCCTTCTGCGCAAGGCCTCATGCCCTGTCGTCACGGTCCCCGGCGCACCCTCCGACACGTGAGCGGCCTGGTGCGGCGGGCCCCCGCTCCCGGGGCGGGCTCGGCCGGCCGCCCGCGGGCGGCAAACCGCTTGGCCTTCACCCTTTCGCCAGGAGTTCCCGCATCTGCGGGGACATGGGCACCTCCTTCCTCAGCGGACGCGGCGGGAGGTTGGACGGGTCGTACGGGCCGTCGATCACCGCCGGCGCCTCGGATCCGTAGATGAGGGAAGAGAGGGCATTCCCTTCGGGGTCGAACACCGTGATCACGTCGGTGAGCTGCCAGTAGAGGAACATCTGTGTGGTCGAGCCCTTGACGTTGTCGAAGTCCTGGGAGAGGAAGGACGTGGTCTGCGTGTTCGTACTGATTTGCTGGGACGTGCTGGAGCTGGCACTGATCGACGCCGAGATGCCGGCCGAGATCGGCCCCCAGCCGGCGCCGGCGTTGACACCCAGGGATGTGGCCAGCTGTGACTGCTGCGTTGTTGTGACCTCGATCCCCGACGTGGTCGTATAGTTCTCCGTCCGTTGTTCGCCCTTGGCGATGCAGTACGAATTGGGCAGCCGTTGCCAGTACTGCTCCCGGGCAATGCTGTTGCCGTTGACTCCCCCACAGCCGACCACCACCCGGGGCGAGTCGGGAGGAATGACGACGGCCTCGTTGGGTATCGGAGGCGATCCGATGTCGTTGGGATTGAGGAGATCGGAACACGAGACGTTGAGAATGTACTCGGAGCCCTGCCAGGGCACTGCGGCTGTGGCCGGGTAGACGGCGGCGAAGGCACCGCTGTAGTAGTTGACGAAGATGAAATACCAGCCGAAGTCGATCGGTGAGGTGAACGTCGACCACCGGGTGTCCGGCTTGAGAAGCATCGATGGGTTGCCCGTACCGAAGCCGGTGCCGCCGGGCACCATGCCCAGCCAGATGCCCGTGTCGGATACGAGGTACCCGCCCAGGGGAATCTCCGTGGCATTGTAGAAGGTGAACTGCCCGGTATTGCCGGTGTTCTGGGACACCAGCGTCCCATTGAGGGCCTGCTGATATGTCGGGGTCATCTGCATGAGCTTCTCCCGGTACGTCAGGGCGTCGGGGCTGCGGGATCGGGCAGGGTGTAGGGGCCGCCGATCACGGTCGGCTGTGTTCCGGTGACGATGGAGCCGAGCGGACTCCCGCCCCAGTCGTAAATCGTCACGACATCGGCCAGTTGCCAGTACAGCATCATCTCGGGTGATTCGGCGCCCTGGTCGAGGCTGTACTTCTCGGAAACATAGGACGTCGTCTGCTCGGTGACGGTGACCTGCTGGAAATTCGTGGACGAGGTGCTCAGGGCAGCGGAGACGGACGCGGACACCGGCCCCCATCCGGCACTGACCGACGCGTTGACCGACGCCTCCAGCGTGCTCAACTCGGAGGTGGTCTCCTGTCTCCCGGACGTCACGGTGTAGGACGACTGCTTGGTCTCCCCGGGCGCGATGCTGTAGGAATCCGGGAGGCGTTGCCAGAACTGCTCCCGGACCACCACATTCGGCGTCAAATATCCCGCAGGCCCCAGCAGTCCACTACCGACCACGATCCTTGGTGAATCCGTTGGAATAAGCATCCCGGCGGCGTTGTCCGGCGTCGGCGCCGTGCCGATGTCGTTGGGCTCCAGCAGATCCCAATCCGTGATGTAGATGTCGCTGCTACCGTCGGCCGGAGTCTGGAAGACCGCAGCGAATGCGCCGCTCCAAGCGTTCACGAACAGCCAGTACCAATTCAAACACGGATCACTCAATGTCACCGACTGGCCACCCTCGAATCCAGGCCTGTTCGTGCCGGATATATCTTGACCCGGCTGCCCGGGCGAGAACACCTGACTGTCCTCGCTCCAGCCCCAACGAGTTCCGTCGGTAGCGATCTGGTACATCGCCAAGTACACGGAGGTCATGTTGTGGAACGTCAGAGGCTGCCCCGACCCCGTGTCCCCGGAGGACTTCAACGTCCCGTCGATGGCGCTCTGGTACATGTCATTCATCTGCATGATCGTCTCCACTCCTCTGCGACTCCTCTGCGCCGGAGCTCCTCATGGAATGGGAGCGCAAGGGCGGTGCACGCCGCCGCCACGCCAGCGTGACGGCGCCTGTCCCGCCCAAAGGCGGCGCCCGCCTCCCCTTGACGGCAAGCCTGCCGCCGGATGACCGCTCATGCCGCCTTCGGCCCCGCAGGCCTTCCTCGGATGGATCGCATGGCTCTCATCCGGGGAAGGCGGCACTGCACGGGTCGAGACACATGCAAGCCTCTGGAAAACCGGCTGCGGAAGTGGTTCTGACCACCCCTCACCAGCGAGGACTCCGCACCCCGCCGGGCGCTATGCCACTCAGACTAGGCCGACCGAGCGAGGGCTGCCACCAGAGGGGCCCGGCAGTTGCGGCACCGCCTGAACAGCCGAAACAGCCCTCCGGGCGAACCGACGGACCGTCCCGAAACATCGAGGCTTGAGGAGGTGCCCGGTCAATCGAACGTGTCCTTGCAAGACACCACCGTCGGTGGCTAGATGGAAGTGGGAGTCCTCGGCTCACGTGCTCTTGGCTCGAACTCGCCGACGCGAGTACCCGACCCCTGACATCCGGGAGACTCATGCAGATGAATGACATCCATTCGGGCTGCCGTCAATGGGACCTTGCCCTCCACGGGGTCCGCAGGTCCAGGACACCCCCTCCAGCACTGCTCCGCACATAAGGCGACCTCCATGAGCCCAGTTCCATTCGATGCGGCCCACATCGCTGTGAGTCATTGGTTGACGTTCCCCAACATCGTCATGCTGGACACTGACCTGAAGACTGTCGGCGGCCGGGAGGTGTCTCGGCCGGCCATCATCGTCGGTGTGGTCGAGAAGAAGCCGAACGGGGCCCTGACTGCTCACGACTTTCCCATCCCGCCCTTCGTCGAGGTTGACGTCACTCAGGGCGACGGCACCGTCATGACTGCGACCATTCCTACGGACGTGGTGGAGACGGGTGAAATTGTCGGCCGATCTCTGGAGTGGCGAGCACGGCCCTGCCCCGGGGGATTTCGAATCGAACCGAGGGCACGTAGGCGCGCATTCGGTCTGTGGCATGAAAGATCAAAAGGGACACTCGGGGTCACCACGTATTTCCGGAACGAGCGATGCCTCCTCTCCAACTGTCATGTGATCGGCGACTATTCCGACGGCCCCGGCCTCAACGTCTACCAGCCCTCATTCAACCCGTGGTCGGCCAAGAGCAGGGACAGGACCCTGATCGCAGTCTGTGACGGCACGATGGAAATCATAAGCTACCCGACCAAGAATCCCCAGAACATCGAGCACAACATCTATGATTTCGCCTGGGCGGAGGTTCCCGCCAACCAGCCGTTGGAAATGCAGACATCCCATGCAATACAATACATTCACGAAGGAGAGAACTGGTTGAGGATAAAAAGGAATCCCCGGAAGGGTGACAAAGTCAGCTGGGTCGGAGCGACCACTGGACTTGTCCAGTACGGGACGATCAGGAGCACGCGAAGCCGAATAGCCATGCCTTTCCGGCATAACAATAGGTGGGCCTTCTGGGAGGAGGTCATCAGAATCGACAAGCGCCCTGACGAGCTGCAGCCGGTAATGATGCGGGGCGACTCCGGTTCGGCACTGATCCGCGATGCCGACAAGGCCATAGTCGGGCTTCTCTCTTTCTCCGGCGGTTCATCGCTGATCCTGGCGACCCGCATACCCGATGAGGAGAATCCCGCCGGCCCGCAGCAGATGCGCATCCAGCCCGCTGTCTTCTGATACTCGGGTCGAATTCGTAGTGTCCAGGCCCGTACGGCCTCACATCCGGGATCTCAGTACGTCGACCTCACAGCCCGGTGCGAAGGGGTCGAAGCCGTGCTCGCTCAACCAGCGGACCGCGAGCAGGCTTCGCAGCGACCACCACGCGTGGATCACGTCGAGGTCGATGTCGGTGCCGTAGCCGGCGATGACGTCGTCGAGGCGCCCCTCGTGTCCGAGCGTGAAGGTGGCGAGGTCGTACAGGGGATCGCCCCGGCCCGCCTCGGACCAGTCGATGATGCCCGTGACCTCGTCGCCGTCGACGAAGACGTGCGCGATCTGGAGGTCGCCGTGGGTGAACGCCGGAGTCCACGGCCGCAGGGCGGCCTCGGCGACCCGGCGGTTGCGGGTGACGAGGTCGGCGGGCAGGACGCCGTTCGCCACGAGCGACTCGCACTCGTCGTCGAGTTCCGCGGTCAGCGCGGCGACGCTCCGTCCGGCCCTGCCCGGCCGGGGCGGCAGTGGCGCGTCGTGCAGCGTCCGGATGGCGGCGCCCGCCGCGGCCCACGCCGCCGGCGAGCCGGTCGACGGTCCGCCGAGACGCCCGAGCGTCGTCCCCGGGACGGCGGCGATCGCGAGCACGGGCGGCTTGCGCCACAGGACCTCCGGGGTCGGGACCGGCGCCAGGGACATCGCCTCGACCTCGGCGTCGATGCGCGCCTGATCGGCGTCGACCTTCAGGAACACGTCGCCGACGCGCAGCGTCGCACGCTCGGAATGGGCGACGACGACTTCGACCTCATCCATGGCCGACCAGTATCCCGGGAACGCCCGCCGACGTCGCCGGGTTTTCGCCCGCTGTGGATCTTGGTGCCGTCAGGCACCAGGATGGTGCTCATGACCGGCGATCCCTTGCAGGTGTCCCTTGACCAGCTGCGCAGATCCTTCGATGTGCTGATCCGTCACATCGAAGGCACGACGAAGGACGGGACCGTCGCCCTGGACGAGGACTACTTCTGGTCGATCCCGTCCGACGAGCTGTACGACGTCACCAAGGAGCCGGCCACCCTGACGATCGGGCAGCTCTCCGAGTCCTGGCAGCACATGCAGGATCTGCTCGCCGACGAAGACCGTGCCCTCGGATACCACCTGGTGTGGCTCGCCGACGTCCTGCGGGCGATCGGCCAGGACCTCGTCTGATAGTCGCCCGACGGAGTAGGCCGACGGGGCGTTGATCGGGTGTCTACCGCTTTCGGTGATGCTGCTCCCTTCCAGGTTCGTCCACAGAAGGGATGGCATGAACACCACACGCGCACAGCGCCCAAGGCCCGCACCGATCGCGACGAGACTCCTCCCGGCGCTGCTGGTCCTCACCCTGCTCGCCGAACTGCTGGCCGTGGTGGCGGCGAAGCCCGCCAAGGCGGAGGTACGGGACTTCCGGCCGGCGACATGGAACATGCAGGCGGCCGGGGCGCGCTGGAGGGACGTCATACCGCGGCTACTGGAGACGGGCGACAACGTGTTGGCCCTTCAGGAGCATCCCGACACGGACCCCGGGGTGGGGGGCCGGGACGATCCCAACCAGCGCCCGGACGATTTCACGCCGCTCGGTCACAACTCGCTGGAGCTGGGAAGGGAGATCCTCCCCGGTGCCCCGCAGGGTGCCGATGACATCGCCGACCAGATCCTCACCCGGTTCCGCTGGGTCAACCCCCGAAACCACCAGACCTACTACGTCGCCCATACCGTCAACGACATGCAGAACCGCGCTCTGGCCTTCGTCACGGCGGAGGAGCCCGCGGCCTACCTCCTCCTGCAACCGGCGGGCAGTGAGCGTCCCGTCCTGGGGGTGCGGCTCGGTCAAACCTGGTTCTTCAACATCCACGCGAACAATGAGCAGGGCGGCGGCAACGACACCGGTCGGATCCTCCAGGCGGTGGCCACGGCACCGGCCGTGCAGGGCCGGAGCTGGGCGGTGATGGGGGACTTCAACACCCCGCCCGACACCACCATGCAGCAGGCCCGTGCGGCGATGGGCGGCGCGGCGGGCAACCTGCACGTGGTCCGCACGAACGAGGCGACCCACGTGCAGGGCCGCGAACTCGACTACATGGTCACCAACGACGAGGCCATGGTCCTGGCCGTCCGGCAGGAGGTCACCGGCTGGAGGACGGACAACGGCGGGCGGGACCACGACGCGGTGTTCTTCGCCCCCATGGCCGCGGGGGGCCAGCGCGGTCCGTTCCACTCGCTCCAGCACCGGGGCGACGGGCGGCTCGTCGTGCCGGTGTACGAGAACGAGACGTACTCGCGGTTCCGGGAGAATCCCGACGACGGGATGGCCATGTCGGGGATGTTCGTGGAGCTCTCACTGTTCCGCGAGTCGGACGGCCTGCTGTACACGGGCCTGATGGACCTCCACTCGAAGCTGTGTCTGTCCGCGACGGTCCCGGACGAGACCGGGCCCTCGGACCGTCCGGAACTCGTACAGACGCGCTGCGCGCAGGGGAAGCCGCCGAAGGAACAGCTCTGGCGGTTCGACGCCAACGGGACCCCGTGGAACGCCACGGACCGCGCCGTTTTCAGCGATCACAACAATCCCGTCCTCCACCTGGGACCGGAGGGCACCGAGCCGCCCGCCGACCAGTGGCGGCACTGCGCGTGGAAGCTCTACAACCGCGCGCCGGACGTGGTGGTGTTCAACGAGGTGTCCTGCAACGTGGACGGCCCGAGTCGAGAGACGCTGATCGCGCTGGAGTCGTCGTCCGGCATCGACGCCGCGGTCTCCCTGGACAGCCGCGGCTCCGGCCTGGCGAGCGTGGAACTCCAGAAGGGCAACCTCACCGCGACGTTGACCTTCGGCCCGGGCCGGCACCAGGAGGCCGAAGTCGGGGCCACGTCGCCCGTCTCGGGCCAGATCCCCACAAGGACGTCCGACGCCCTGACGACGCTGCCCAGCAGCGGGGGGACGGTCCTGGGCTTCACGCTCCCGTCGAGCTCCACCGGACGGCCGAGCTACTGGCGCTTCAAGTCCGCGGACGGCCTGCGCAAGGTGGAGCGGGTGGTGCAGCCGGGACCGGTCGAGGAAGCGTTCCTCCCCTTGGCCGGGCCGGAGTTCGCGGCGTTCCGCGCCAAGGTCGACGCGGTGCTCCCGGTCCCGGGCACCCGCGACGAGATGTACATGTTCAGCGGGGACAGCTACCTGCGCATGAAGGTCGCCATCGACGGGACGAAGGACCAGGTCGTCAACGGGCCGAAGCCCATCCGCGAGAACTTCGGCGAACTCGCCCGGAAGGCACCCGCGTTCACCGAGAACATCGACGCCGCGTTCAGCCTCCCGCGCGATCCGGGCACGGCCTACCTGTTCAAGGGCAACGCGTACGTGAAGCTCGCCCTGGACCCGGGCGGCACCGACGACCGCGTCCTCGAAGGACCGGAGCGGATCTGCGCCGGCTGGCAGGGGCTGTGCGGGACGGTCTTCGACGGTGAGGTGCCGACCAGCACCGCCGCCGCCGAGTTCTCCGTCCTGGCCTCCGACGGCGGGAACGCCCCGGCGGCCGCGGACGCCGGCTCTCCCGTCGACACCGCGCCGGACGACCGCGGCACCAAGCCCGCGTCCGGCGGGGACTGCCGCCCGGACGGCCTCACCCCGGTGGACGGCACCAGCCCGCGCTACTGCGACGTCTACGACGGATCGGGCCGGGAGTGGGTCGGCCAGGGCCGCAGCCGCCGGACGGTCGGCTACTTCACCGGCTGGCGCACCGGGGCCGACGGCTCCGCGCCCTACCTGGTGAACAACATCCCCTGGTCCAGGGTCAGCCACGTCAACTACGCGTTCGCGCACGTCGAGAACGACCGGATCTCCGTCGGCGACACCGCCGACCCGAGGAACCCTGCCACCGGGATGACCTGGCCCGGCGTGGCCGGGGCCGAGACGGACCCGTCCCTGCCCTACCAGGGCCACTTCAACCTCCTCACCCGCTACAAGCGGCAGCACCCGGCGGTCAAGACCCTGATCTCGGTCGGCGGCTGGGCGGAGTCCTCCGGCTTCTACGCCCTGACGACCCGCGCCGACGGCACGGTGAACCAGCCCGCCATCGACACCTTCGCCGCGTCCGTGGCGGAGTTCCTCGACCAGTACGGCTTCGACGGCGCGGACATCGACTACGAGTACCCCACCGCGCTCCCGCAGGCCGGCAACCCCCACGACTGGCCGGTCGCCGACGCCCGCCGCAAGGGGCTCGGCGCCGGGTACGAGGCGCTGATGAAGGCCCTGCGCGGCGCCCTCGACCGGGCCGGCGCCGCCAAGGGCCGCTACTACCTGCTCACCTCCGCGGTCTCCGGCTCCGGCTACCTCGTCCGCGGCCAGGAGGCCCAGTCCGCGCTGAAGTACCAGGACTTCGTCAACGTCATGACCTACGACCTGCACGGCTCCTGGAACGACTTCGTCGGCCCGCAGGCCCCCCTCTACGACGACGGACGGGACGCCGAACTCGCGGCCGCCGGCATCTACGACGACCAGGACCCCAACACCAAGGACTTCCAGAAGCACGGCTACTTCAACACCGACTGGGCCTACCACTACTACCGCGGCGCACTGCCCCCGTCCCGGATCAACCTCGGCATCCCCTACTACACCCGCGGCTGGCAGGACGTCACCGGCGGCACCGACGGGCTGTGGGGCCACGCCACGATGGCCGACCAGCAGGCCTGCCCGCCGGGCACCGGCGGCAAGGGCAACGGCGGCCAGGGCACCGGCGCGAGCGCACCCTGCGGCGAGGGGGCCATCGGCATCGACAACCTCTGGCACGACACCGACAACGGCCGCGAGGTGCCGGCCGGCTCCAACCCGCTGTGGCACGTGAAGAACCTCCAGGACGGCCGCACCCCCGGGTACCTCTCCGGGTACGGACTCGACACCACCCGGGCGTCCGTCCAGCTGCGCGGCACCTACCAGGAGAAGTACGGCGACGCGCTGGAGTCCTCCTGGCTGTGGAACCCCGACAAGAAGGTCTTCCTCTCCACCGAGAACGACCGCTCCATCCGGGCCAAGGCGCGGTACATCGGCGACCAGGGCATCGGCGGCGCCATGATCTGGGAACTCGCCGGGGACTACGCCAAGCGCCCCTCCGGCGAGTGGGGCATGGGATACGACCTCACCACCACCCTGGACACGGCGCTACGCCAGGCCGGCCCCGCCAAGGCCGAACGCGCCGACGCCGCACTGCCGCAGCAGGTCCTCGACGTGACCGCCGAACTCGTCGACTACCCCACGGACGTCAAGGACATGTGGCCGATCCAGCCGAAGCTGCGGATCACCAACAACACCGCCGCCACGCTGCCCGCGGGCACCCGGATCTCCTTCGACATCCCCACGTCGACGACGCCCCTGCTCAAGGACGAGGCCTGGAAGGAGCTGACCGACGCCGTCCAGCCGGGCCGCACCGGCCCCAACACCGGCGGACTGAAGGCCGACTTCCACCGCGTCACCCTCACCCTCGGCACCTGTGAGGAGCTCCCACCGGGCAAGGCACGCGACATCGGCATCAAGTACTACCTGCCGATCACCGGCCCGGCGAACTTCACCATCGGGCTCAACGGGACGGAGTACGGCCTGGCCCAGGACCACCGCCGCGGCACCACGGCCGCCGCGGCCCCGCAGGGCGACGGCGCCCGCTGCCAGGCCGACGCCTGGGACCCCGGGCGCACCTACAACCCGGCGTGGGCCCCGTTCACCCTGTGGCAGACCGGGGACACGTACAAGGTCGAGGACGTCAACAGCGGCAACCTCCTCGACCACCCCGGCGGCTGGGACACCGCACACCTGGTCGAGAAGCAGGACGGCAACGCCAACCAGCTGTGGACCGTCGCCGCGGAGTGGCCCGACTTCCCGGGCTGGTACCGGATCAAGAGCACCACCGGCGGCCACGAGCAGTGCCTCGACGCCCGTGCCCCCCAGGCCGCCCTGGGCGTGCGCGACTGCGACATGTCCCCGGGCCAGTGGTGGCACCTGCGCGACGACAAGGGCGACCTCGTCACCTCGATCACCCACGGCGCCTCGTACGGCCTGGAGTCCTTCGCCCCCGGCAGCGACTACGGCAAGCCGGACTACGTCGCCGAGCCCCGCAACAGCGGCACCGCACCCGGCACCCCGATCGTCGCGGGCGATCCCGGCGGCAGCACGCGCACGATCGTCTCGTACGGCGGCTACTACTGGAGGGCCAAGTACTGGACCAAGGGTGACACCCCGAACGCGTCCGACCCGAAGAACCCGTGGACCCGCCTGGGCCCCACGGCCTGAACCGTTGACCGCCGAGCCCCGGTCCGTCCGCACCGGACCGGACCGGGGCTCCGACGGTTCGCCGCACCTCGGCGGGCGCCCGCCCCGGCCGGCGGCGGTACGGCGGGACAGCCGCACCCGCCTCGCCCCGCTGCGGCCCTCGCGCTGAAGGCCGTCGCCGGCGACGGCCGAGGAGGCCCACGGTGGCTGGTGCTGTGACCGGGAAGGTCCATCGTGACCGGAAGGCGGCTCGTGGGGGCGAGCGCACGCGAGACGGCTGGTATTACTGGGTCATGCAGGAAGAGACCGCACGCTCCGCGATCGACACGTTCATCTCCGCGTTCAACGCCTCGGACGACACCTATGTGACTGCCCTGCTCCCGCGGGCCCTGACCTCAGACGTGGTCTTCTGGGGGCCGTTGGGCCGCAGCGAAGGAATCGAGGCGGTCGAACGGTTCGTGCTGGACATCCGACGCCACCCGGCGGGGACCGGCACGATGGTGCGCTGCTCAGCGGTGGACATGCCTGGCGAATGGGCCCGGTACCAGTGGGTCTTCACCACGCCTGACGGAGGCCCCCGCCTGGCGGGAACGGATGTCGTCCATCTGCGACGGGGCCTCATCGACCAGATCATCGTCTTCGCGGGGGAGATCGAGCCGTTCGTCCCCTGAGTCGTCCTTGGACTCCCGTCGGTCGACGCGAAAAGCGGGCTTCGTCGCCGCGTGCGCGAGATGCTCACGCCGGATGTCCCCTGGAACAGCGGTTCACGGCCCTCCGGCGGGAGCGCGGAGGGCCGTCACGTGCGTGTCCGCGGCGGTCAGAGGATTTCGATGTCCTTGACCTGCGACGGGCGGTTCGGGTCCGTGATGTCGGTCCAGCGCGGGATCTTGACCGAGTCACCGTTGACGTCGTAGTAGATCAGGTCGTTGTTCCCGGTGGAGATCCGGTCGACCCACCAGCTGCCGAAGGAGGTCCGGCCGCCGTTCGCTGGTGGGGCTGGTAGGGCTGACGAGAAGGGATCGCCCCGTACGGGCCCGGGGTGACGGGCCGGCCGGTGAATGGCGTGGAACCGGCCGCGCCCCCGCGGCGGGGGAGGCACCCGGCCGCGCACGACCTCTCCTGCGCGCTGCCGCCCGAGCCGCCGTCAGTGACGGATCGTAGGGTCAGGGGGTGACCACCACCGACGAAACCTGGTGGCGCCGTCGGCCGACCCTCGGCGCGCTGACCGCCTGGGGTACGACACCACCGGCGCCTCACCCGCCCCGGCGACGACCTGTCCTTCTCGACGACCTGTCCTTCTGAGGGGCTGCGGAAAGTCCGTGGCCCGGCCCACCCCCGCAGGGGCAGAATCGGCGCCATGGCGGACATGTGGGCGTTCCGGGAGGCGGTCATAAGGTGGGCGGCGGGAGAGGACGGCGCGGCCGCGGGTGAGTTGGCCGGGCGGGTGGGGGTACGGACGGCGGTGCTGCTGGAGGGGCCGAGCGATCTCGCGGCCGTCGAGGCGCTGGCCGCGCGCCATGGGCGGGACCTGGCCGCCGAGGGGGTGTGCGTCGTGCCGATGGGCGGGGCGATGAGTGTCGGACGGTTCGCCGGGCTGCTCGGGCCGTCGGGGTTGGGGCTGCGCCTGGCGGGGCTGTGCGACGAGAACGAGCGGGGCTTCTACGAGCGCGGTCTCGAACGGGCCGGCGAGCCGCTCGACGGGGTCTTCGTGTGCACGGCGGACCTGGAGGACGAGCTGATCCGGGCGCTGGGCGTGCCGCGGATCGAGGACATCCTCCGGGCCGAGGGCGACCTCCCCGCTTGGCAGACCTTCGTGCGCCAGCCCGCCCAGCGGGACCGGACGGCGCAGCAGCGGATGCGGCGCTTCCTCGGCACCAAGTCGGGACGCAAGATCCACTACGGCCGTCTGTTGACCGAGGCCCTCGGCCCGGAACAGGTCCCGGCGCCGCTGCGGAACCTGTTCCTGCACCTGTGACAGATCACGCTTCGCGGCGCGTCCACCGGTGCCGCAGGACGGGTTCGCCGAGGACGTAGGTCTGCTTGACGGCGCGGTCGTCGCCGAGGGTGGCCAGGACGAAGAGGCGTTCGTGGAAGTCCCGGGCCACCTCGGTGCGGCGCTTGAGGAGCGGGGTGGCGGCCCAGTCGAGGACGACGAAGTCCGCCTCGCGACCGTGCCGGAAGCTGCCGATGTGCTCGTCGAGGTGGAGCGCGCGGGCGCCGCCGAGCGTGGCCAGGTAGAAGGCGCGCAGGCCGGTGAGGGTCTTGCGGTGCTTCTCCTCGACGGCGTGGGGATAGGTGTTGGCCATCGCGACGACCTTGTAGGCCTCGTTCATGGTCTGGAGCATCGAGTAGCTGGTGCCCCCGCCCACATCGGTGCCGAGCCCCACCCTGGCCCTGGCGCGGGCGGCGCCGTCCAGGTCGAACAGGCCGCTGCCGAGGAAGAGGTTCGAGGTGGGGTTGAACGCGGCGCCGGCGCCCGCGTCGGCGAGCAGCGCGCGGTCCTCGTCGTCGATCCACACGGAGTGGCCCCACATGCTGCGGGGGCCCACCAGGCCGCACTTGTCGTAGACGTCGAGGTAGGAGCGCGGGTCCAGGGAGTCGCGGAACTTCTCCATCACCGCCCGCACCTCGTCGCGGTTCTCGGCGAGGTGGGACTGCACCCACAGCGGCCGGTCGGTGTGCCGGGACTCCTGGTAGAGGCGGCCGGCCATCCGCAGCGCCTTGAGCGTCGAGGTCAGGGCGAACCTCGGGGAGACGGCGTAGCGCAGCCGCCCGGTGTGGTGCCAGCGGTCGATGAGCCTGCGGCACTCCTCCTCGGCCTGTTCGACGGGCCCGTCGAGGTACTCCTTCGGCACCGTGCCGCCGTTGTCGTCGTCCATCAGCAGCTTGCCGGAGACCATGCGCAGCCTTCGCAGGTGCGCCTCGGCGAAGAAGGCGTCGGTGGCGTGCGGATGGATGGTGGTGTAGACGCAGGCGCTGGTGGTGCCGCACTCCAGGAGCCGGTCGAAGAAGAACGAGGTGGCGGCCCTGGCGTAGTCCGGGTCGGCGAAGCGCATCTCCGACGGGTACATGTAGTCCCGCAGCCACGGCAGGAGCTGTCCGCCGGGGCTGGCGATGGAGTCGACCTGCCCGGAGTGGATGTGCGGGTCGACGAAGCCCGGCACGATCAGGTGGCCGCGGTGGTCGACCACCCGCCCGTGGTCGACGAACTCGCGCGGGCACTCGTGGTGGTGCCCGGCCCAGAGCACCACGCCGTCCCGCACCACCAGCGCCCCCGGGTCGTACAGGTGGTACGCCTTCGGATCGTCGTGGCCCTCGTGGCACGGCACCCACGGGTCGTCCGTGAAGTGCAGGACCGTGCCCAGGAACACCGTCACCCGTCGGCCGTGACCGTGACCGTGGCCGTGGTCCTTACCCGGGCACCTGCCGTCGTCCGCCGTGGAGTCCACTGCGGAGTCCGCCGCGGACTCCCTCGACTCACCGGGGCACTCGGTCCGCTCGTCGCTACGCATGCCCGTCTTTCTAGGACGGCCGGGCGGCGCGCCTCGGGCACGCCATGGGGAATGCGCGGAAATGCCATCCCAACGGTTCACGCGGCAGAGCCGTGAGCAGAGCCGTCGGTGTCCGGGGCGTCGGTGTCCGGGGCGTCGGTGTCCGGGGCGTCGGTGTCCGGGGCGTCGCGGTCAGGGTGTCAGGAGTCGGGCCAGGCGGGCCGCTTCGGTGCGGACGCGGGTGGGGGCGGGCGGGGTGGTCAGGGTGTCGAGGGCGGGCAGGGGGGTGTGGATGCCTTCGGCGGCCGCGCAGTCGGCGGCGAGGGCGAGGGTGTCGGCCAGGCCGCGGCGACCGGGCTCCGAAACGAGAGCAGTGATCACAGTTGCGAGCACTGCCCACACCTCCCGGCCCGCGCCGCTGCGGGCGGCGTCGGCGAGGACGGGCAGGAAGCGGTTCGGCTTGGCCGCGGTCAGACGCCAGAGCGCGGTGAGCCAGTCGCCGAGCACCTCCGGACGCAGGCGGCCGCGGGCGGCCAGGGCCAGCAGGGCGTCCAGGGCGGCGGTGCGGTGGTCGGCCCGGACCGCGGTCAGCCCGTACGCGAGGGCCAGGTGGCCGACGGTGCCGAACTCGCCGGGGGACTGCGCGAGTCCGGGCAGCAGGGGGTTGGCCGCCCGGAAGCCGGACGCCGAGCCCGCCTGGGACACCACCGCCGGGAGGCCGTGGGCGGCCACGGTCTCCGGGTGCCAGGGCGCCAGCCAGGACAGCTGGACGACCTCGGCGAACGACGTCAGCAGCATGCCCGTGAAGTGGCCGGTCTCGGTGGGATCCGGCAGGAAGTGGAGCAGCCCGGTGATGCCCTCGGGCACGCGCGCGGCGGTGGCGGCGAGCGGGACGATGCGCGGAAGCGTGGCCGGGACCCAGCCGTAGCGGGACAACTGCTCGGGCTGGTCCGCGGTCTGGGTGTGGAAGCCGTCGGGTGCGGGCAGCGGCGTGTCGGCGGGCAGGTCCCAGCCGAAAGCGGCGGCGGTGGCGCGGACGGCCGGCACGGCGCCCGGGTCCGTCCGCAGCAGTGCCTGGGCCAGGTCGGCGGGCCAGGGACGGGCTCCGACGGCGCGGTACGCGGCGAGCCGTTCGACGAGCACGGCCGGATCGATCGTGCCGTCGCCGGCGGTTGGGGTGGCGAGCAGCAGCGGCACGGGCGCGTCGGCGACGTGGTGCGCGGCCTCGTGGACGCGCACCACGGGGATCACGGCGGGGCTGCGGATCTGGGCGTGCGGGTCGAGCAGGTGGGCCCCGTACCCGCCGGATTCGTGCGGCCGGCCGGTCAGGGCGTCGAGCAGGCAGCCGAGTGCTCCGTCGATGCTGCGGGCTTCGACGAAGTGGACCTTGTGCTCGACGCGGCGTGCGGCGAGCGGGGCGAGGGCGCTGCGCAGGGCGGCGGCGTCGCGGTGGTGCTCCGCGACGAGGGCGGCCAGCACGGTCTCGAACTCGCCGGGGTCGGGTATCCGGTCGGCCATCAGGGCGCCGAACCGCTCCGCGAGGTCGAGCGGCCCGGCGGGTGCGGCGGGCAGCGCGGCGGGTGCGGCGGGCAGCGCGGCGGCGGCCTGAGCCGTAGCCGTCGCCAGGTCCGGTAGGGCGAGCAGCCGCCGGGCCTCGGGCCGGAGCGCGGGGCCGAGACCGCCGGCCGCGGCGCGCACCGTCTCGGCGGTGGCCGGGGCGGCGTCGGGCAGGTGACGGGCGACCAGGCCCAGGGCGCGTTCCCGGACGGCGGGCGCCGGATGGATGAAGGCGGCGGCGAGGGCGGGCAGCAGGTCGTCGGCCGCCGCCCCGCCCCGGCGCAGCACGGCGTCGGCCCAGGTCAGCTGGGTGGTGGCGAGCGCCTTCTCCGAGCGGGCCAGGACCCCCGCCGTGAGTTCGCCGAACAGGTCGGCCGGCAGCCGCCCGTCCACCGAGCGCAGCGCCGTCTGCGCGGCCTTGGCGGCGCCCGGCGCCCCCTCGGCGGCCAGCCGGACGAGGTCGTGGGCGCGGGCGAGGAGCTCCTCGGTGTCGGGTGCCAGCGCCGCGTACAGCCGGAGGAAGCCGCGCAGGTTGCCGGGACGGTCGCCGCGCAGCAGCCGGCCCAGGCACCGGTCGATCAGCTCGGCGCGGTCGAGCACGCCCTCGGCGGCCAGGGCGGTGAGCGCCGTGGGCCACGCGTGGTCGGGCCCGTCGGCGGCGGCGTACGGGTCGGCGAACGCGGTGCCGACGTCCGGGACGTCGAAGAGCCGGCGGACGAACTCGGCCGTCCGGGGCTGGTCGCGCAGCCAGGAGAGCAGGGTGTCGTGGTGCGGCACCGGCTCGCGCAGGCCCTGGTCCGCGAACCACCCGCCGATCTCGCGGTGGTACGGGTAGCGCGTCATGCCGCCCTCGTGCACCCAGCCGGTCAGGTAGCCGTCGGTGGCGGGCAGGTCGGCGCCGGACCAGACGGCGAGGCCGTGGGCGAGGAACCAGCGGGCGTGGTCCCCCCGGGCAGGCAGCCACTCGGCGAGCCGGACCGCGAGTTCGCGGTGGTACGCCGCGTCGCGGTCCTGCCGGATCAAGGCAAGCAGGACGGTGTGGAAGTCGGGGTTGTCGCCCCCGCCGCCGGCTCGCAACCAGCTCTCGGTGAGCAGGCGGCGGGCCGTCAGCCAGCCGTGGGCCTCGGCCGGGGTGGCGGCGCTGAGGATTCCGGCGAAGTGCAGGGGGGCGAGCTGGTCGTAGGCGGTGCGGTAGCGCTGGTTGTCCCGCGAGGAGAGCTCGCGGGACAGCTCGGTGCGGAGCCCCCGCAACGGGGCGCGCAGGTGGCGCAGCTCGGCGACGGGAAGAGGGGAGAGCCGGTCGATCACGCCCTGCGGGACCCGGGCGGCGATGAGCGCCCGCACCTCGTCCCAGCTGATCGTCTCGCTCGTGCGGTCGGTCACGGCGCCCCTCCTCCTCGGCTGATGACCACGAACGTAGCGCGACCCACTGACAATCCACCCGGGCACCCGTGGCACGATCGGGTACGGTGCGACATCCCTGACCACACCTCACCCCGCGTATAGTGCAGGCGTTTTGGGAACTGACGACCACGTCGCCGAGGAGGCCGCTCCATGGAGCCCGTCACGCTGATCACTGGTGGATCGACCGGAATCGGCGCCGCCACCGCCCGCACCCTCCTCAAGCAAGGCCACCGTGTGGCGGTCACCGGACGTGACGCGGGCAAGCTGTCCGCCTTCGCCGCTTCGGCCGGAGCGGGTGAGCGGCTGCTGACGATCACCGGCGACACCGCCGAGGCGGAGGATGTCGCCGCCGCCGTGCGCCGCGTGGTTCAGGCGTGGGGCCGACTGGACAACGTCATTGCCAACGCCGGTTTCTCGCTGCCCGGCAACCTGGAGAGCCACGCCCCCGAGGACATGCGCGCCATGGTCCTCACCAACGTTCTGGGCCCGGCCCTGCTGGTGCGCGAGACCTTGCCGCAGTTGAGGGCGTCCAAGGGCCGGATCGTGTTCATCGGCTCCGTCGCCGGGGTGCGCAACACGCCCGGCAATCTGTACTCGGTCACCAAGTGGGCCGCGCACGCGCTGGCCGAGAACACCCGGCTGCTGGTCAGCAAGGACCGGGTCGGCGTGACCGTCATCGCCCCCGGAGTGGTGGACACCGCGTTCTGGGCCGAGCGCGGCGGCACCCCTGAGGAGGCGATGACCCCCGAGCAGATCGCGGACACGATCGCCTTCGTGCTCAACCAGCCCGCGGGCGTGGACATCAACCAGATCACCATGCGGCCGACCGGACAGCTCGGCTGACGTGGTGGACGGGACCGGACGAAGCAGCGTGGTCGTCACCGACGAGGCACCCGACCTGTCACGACTGCTCGTTCGGCAGCCTTCTGTCACCGGTCCCTCGGTCGGCGGCTGGAGGGGTGCGCGGTCGTAGACGTTCTCCTTGGGGCCCGAACATGATCAGATACTCGACCGGTCCGGCGGACCCGGCGTTCGCGACTCCATGGGGGACGCGGGTGTCGAACTCGACGGTGTCCCCGGCGGTCAGGACGAGGTCCTGGTTGCCGAGTGCGAGCCACAACCGCCCGTACAGGACGCACAGCCACTCGTAGCCCTCGTGGGACACCTGTCGGGGCCGCCCGGGCGGCTCCGCGACGGCGGGCAGGACGTGCTTGTGGGCGTGCAGGCCGCCCACGTACCGGGTCAGCGGCAACACCGCCTTGTCGTCGCCGAAGCCGTGCGGCGCCGTGCTGCGGGGCTCGGCCGCTGGGGCGGGTGCGGTGCCGGCCAACTCGTCCAGGGCGACTCCGTATTCCTTCGCCAGCCGCAGCACCACCTCCAGGGTGGGCTTGCGCCGGCCGGTCTCGATCCGCGACAGCGTACTGGGCGAGATGCCGGTCGCGCGGCTGACCTCGGCGAGGGTGACGCCACGGCGCTCGCGCACGATCCGCAGCCGCCGCCCCATCGCCGCCGGCGTCCGGGCCACGTCGTCATCCGCCACCGTCCGCGCTCCTTCCCGCCGTGCCGCTTCACCGCCCTGTCCTGCGATCTTGCCAGAACGGCAACGCCGATCGCGCCGAGTGGCCGCGGCGCCGCATGATCGACGGGTTCCCACCGGCCGCCCGCGAACCGAGGAGAAGTCCCCATGCGATCCGAGCCGACCGCCGCACCGCGCCACCGCACCGTCGATGCCCCCGCCGGGCGCCTGCACCTGGTCGAGCAGGGCACCGGCCCGATGGTCCTGCTCGTGCACGGCTTCCCCGAGTCCTGGTACTCCTGGCGCCACCAGCTCCCGGCCCTCGCCGCGGCCGGGTACCGGGCAGTGGCGATCGACGTGCGCGGCTACGGCCGCTCCTCCAGGCCCGCCGCGACCGACGCCTACCGCATGCTCGACCTGGTGGCGGACAACGTCGCCGTCGTGCACGCCCTCGGCGAGGAGAACGCGGTGATCGTCGGCCACGACTGGGGCTCCAACATCGCCGCCGCCTCCGCGCTGCTCCACCCGGAAGTCTTCCGCGCGGTCGGCTTGCTGAGCGTCCCGTACGCGCCGCCCGGCGGCCCCCGCCCCACCGACGTCTTCGACCGGATCGGCGGCCCCGAGCAGGAGTTCTACGTCTCCTACTTCCAGGAGCCCGGCCGCGCCGAGGCCGAGATCGAGCCCGACGTCCGGAGCTGGCTCGCGGGCTTCTACGCGGCCCTGTCCGCCGACACCATGCCCGCCGAGGGCGAGCCCGACCCGCACTTCGTCACCCCGGGCCACCGGCTGTGCGACCGTTTCCCCGCCGGCCCGCTCCCGGCCTGGCTGAGCGAGGAGGACCTCGACGTCTACGCCGGGGAGTTCGAGCGCACCGGCCTGACCGGCGCCCTCAACCGCTACCGCAGCATGGACCGCGACTGGGAAGACCTCGCCCCGCACCGCGGAGCCCCGATCAAGCAGCCGTCCCTGTTCATCGGCGGCACCCTGGACGCCTCCACCACCTGGATGTCCGACGCCATCGACGCCTACCCCACCACCCTGCCCCGCCTGTCGGCCTCCCATCTCCTGGAAGGCTGCGGCCACTGGATCCAGCAGGAACGCCCCGAGGAGGTCAACAGCCTGCTGACCGACTGGCTCGCCACGGTTCAGAGCTGATCGTACGATCGGTCACGGCCCCCTCCGCCTCGGCTGCCGACCGCGACGCCGGCGTGACCCACCGACGCTCCGGCCCGGTCACCCGTTCGAGGGCCCAGGCGCGATCGGTAGCCGGTCACGGCATCGTCAGCACGGCTTCCTGCCCCCGTACCAGATGCACGCAGGCAACAACGTGACTCCTCCCCCGCTTGAACCGGGGGCTTCTCGCTAACCCGTTCGGGCGTCGCGACGGACCAGCCCGGCCCGTAGAACGTTGACGGCTCCCACCGTGTCGGCGTGGGCCTCGTGGCCGCAGGCGACACAGTGGAAGGCCTCCTGAGTGAGCCGGTTCTCCTTGGCGACATGTCCACAACGGGGGCATGTGCGAGAGGTGTTGCGAGGGTCCACGACGATGACTTCCCGTCCGGCGCTTTCAGCCTTGGCGTGCAGGATCGTCAGGAACACCCCCCACCCGGCATCCGATACCGAACGGTTGAGCCCGGCCTTCGCAGCAGCGCCGTTCGGGAGGAACGCACCGAGCCTGTCAGGGTCGGGCCGGGGAGCGGGGGCGCGCAGCATGTTGCGGATGGTCAGGTTCTCGTGGGCGATGACGTCGTGCGCTCGGACCAGGTCAAGGGCGGTCTTGTGGGCGTGGTCGAGTCGTTGACGGCGGACCTTGCGGTGAAGGTCGGCCACACGTCGGACGGCCTTGCGGCGGCGGTTGCTGCCTCGCTTGCACCGGCTGAGAGCCTGCTGCGTGGCTTTCACCTTGGCGGCGGCCTTCCGGCCGTGGCGCGGGTTGGGCACGAACTGGCCGTTGGAGTCTGCGAGGAAGTTGGCTACGCCCAGGTCGATGCCCGCCATGCTGCCGGTCTTCGGCAGCGGTTCGGGTGTGGCCTGCTCGACGGTCAGCACGACGAACCACTTGCGGCCCTCGCGTTTCACCGCAATCGTCTTGACCTTGCCAATCACCGGTCGGTGCCGGTTGACCTTGACGTGCCCCACACTCTGGAACCGGACGCGGGTCACGGGGGCGTGTGGGGTGGAGTCCCAGCGGCAGCCGTCGCCGTCCTTGGGGAAGTCCACCGTGTTGAACCGACCCACTCCCCGAAACCGTGGGTAGCCAGGTGTCTCACCGGACTTGACCCGCCGAAAGAAGCCCGCGAACGCCTTGTCCAGCCGGCGAAGCGTCGCCTGCTGCGAGGAGAACGACCAGCGGCCCTGACACTCCGGGTCGAACGCCCGAATCTCCTGGAGCTGCGCGGACTGCTGTCCGTACCTGATGCTCGTCTTCGACGGATGCCGGTAGGCGTCTCTGCGCTCCTGCAACGCCCCGTTGTACAGGGCGCAGTGATCCCGCAGCATCTCGGTCAGCGCCTGCGCCTGACCCACGGTGGGCCGAATCAAGAACTTGTACGCACGGATCATCCGGCCCACCTCCTCCCGGCATCGGCAAATCAACATGCCACACACCACTGACAACGGGCAGGACAGGCACCGACGCGACCCTCAGCACCGCACGCCTACGGAATCCGGCCGTCGGCGGCATGCCCCGGCGGCCCTCGCCCACCGACCGGGCCTTCCTCAACCGGGTCCGCCGGCACACCACCGCCGTGGTGCGCCGCCGCGACATGGTGGTGCAGAACTCCACCCGACGGATCCGCGCGTACGGGGTGCTGGGCACCGCGCGCTGGTACCTGGAGCGCGGAGCCGGGCCCCGGCCCGTCGACGTCCGCTGAACCGTTCATCCCTGCGCCCCGAAAGCAGCCCCGCCGTGCCCACCGCCTCGCCCACGCCCTGCGCACCGACCACCCCGAACGGCCCGCAGTCCTGCGCCACACCCGCCCGGGCACCGTCCGGCCCCTCATCAGCCGCGGCGACCTCGCCGACCTCGCCGACGACCACCGCGCCGCCCTGCACGCCCGAGGCCCGCACCCACCGCGTCCCCGGCCTCACCCCCTACACCGTCGACCTCCTCGCCCGCAGCGTCGTCCTCGATCTCTCCAGGGCCCGCGCCCAGGGCTGGCACCCCGCCCACGGCCTCGCCGACTATCGGGCCTGACGCGTGACGATCCCCGACTCGGCCCAAGGACGAATCGGGGATCGACCGGCTTTCAGCTCTCTCAGAAGGCGGGTACCGGCCCGGGAGGGCCTGTGAGCGGCAGCACCGGCACGCACGGGACCTGCACCGGGTGCGCCGGGTCCAGGGCGTTGAGCACGTCCGCCAGCGCGATGGGGTCGGCGGCGAGCTCCAGGTGGTCGGTGGCGTCAACCGAGCACTGGTCCTGGACGGTGATGTTGGTGACGTTCGGCGCGGCGGGCAGGAAGCTGTTCGTGTACGGAATGACCGCCTCGTCATCTCTGCTGGCGATCACGGTGTAACGGACCGCGGGAACGGTCGGTGTGGCATTCAGGTGCGCGAGGAAGGAGGACCCGGTTCCCTGCTGCCCGCAGGCCTGACAGGCGGCCAGCAGGGTGCTGGGCGGGATGCCGAGCAAGCTGCCGACTTCGCCGGCGAGCGTGAACAGCCCCAGGGAGGCGGTGCCGTAGTTGCTCGACGCGAGCCCCACGAGCTGGTCCACCGTGCTGTCGCCGCCGAGGAAGTTGATGTAGTAGCGCGGCATCATCCCCCCTTGGGAGTGCCCCACGAGGTCGACCTTGGCCGCTCCGGTGGCGGCGAGGACGGTGTTCACGAACGACGCGAGCTGCCCGGCCGAGGCCGCGATGTCGCCGGTGCCCTGGACGATGGACGTGGGCGTCGCGCCGCCGTAGTTGAGCGCGAAGACGCAGTAGCCGTGAGCGGCCAGCAACGGCGAGGCCGTCTGCCAGTTGTCGTCCATGTTCCCGAACGTGCCGTGCACCAGGATCACCGGATACGGATGAGCGGCGGTCGGTCGGCAGGAGAAGTCGTTGGCCCCCGGCGGCGGGGTGGTCGGCGCGGCGGCGGTCGCGGCAAAGCCCGCAGCGAAGTCATAACCGTACGGCAGGGTCGCGGCCTGTGCGGTGCCAGCGGAGAATACCGCCAGAGCGGCGGCCGTGGCGGCGGCCAGCCCGGCCCTGAGTGATCTGAGAAACATCGGGTCTCGCTGTTCCTGGAGGACGAATTGGCCGTCATCCGTACCCCCCAGCCAACCATCGCAAACGCGAAGAGTAGCGCTTTTGAAGCTGAGAGTCACGGATTCGGCTATCGCGTGTCCCGGGCGGAGCGAACTTTCGGTCCTCTCAGGTCACCCGGCGGTCGCGAGCAGGTCGGTGAGCCGGTTGTACGGGCCCAGGCCGCTGAGTTCGAGGGCGCTGCTGGTGGCGCCGAGGAAGGCCCGCCGGACGGCGAAGCCCTGACGGGCGGGGCGCAGGGCGTACGTCCGGTGGATGGCGGAGCACAGGTCCATGTGGAGCCGGCAGCCGGCGTCGTCGATCTCGGCGAGGGTGTGTTCCGGGTGCCCGACCACGTTCTGCTGCCAGATCCGGTCGATGAAGGGCCGTAGCTCGTCCCCGACCCGGCGCACCGCGCCGTCGAGGTGGGCGGCGTCGAGCGCGGCGTCGTAGAGGTCGCACCAGCGACCGGCGAGGCCCCGCAGCGCGTCGGCCGCGTCGCCGGCCGCGAGGGCCGCTTCGGCGACGGTCTCGCAGCGGCGCACGGCATCCGGGCCGCTTCCCGGAGCCAGGCACCGCCGGGCGGCCCGGTGCGCGAGTCCGTCCGGGAACGGGTGGGTCTGCGCCCACAGGGGCCGCCAGTCGGCGGTGTGCAGCATGGTCCCGGGCCGCAGGACGGTACCGGCCACGGCGCGCAGGCGTGCTCCCGGCGGAGGCCGGGCGAACGCGTCGCGAAGGTCCGGTGCCGCCGTGGAGAGGCAGGCGACCTGACGGCTCATGCCCCACCGCGGGGCCAGGTAGAAGATCACGTTGCCCATGGCGATCTCGGCCGCTTCCTCGTGGCCGTCCTCGCCGCACCCGCAGGCGAGCGCGTCGTCGATGATCCGCGCGCAGGCGTTGCCGTAGCCGGCGACGGCCGGCCCGCCGCCGTTGGCCAGCGCCGCCAGCGGTTCGTTGAGGCCCTCCTCCAGCCGGTGGTCGGACACGGCGTCGACGATCTCGTTGTAGCGGACGACGAGGTCCAGGGCCCGCCTGATGGCCGGGCACCGGTCGGCGGGGCGGAACGCTCCGGATCCGTCGGCCAGGTGCCGGTAGGCGGCCGTGCCCGTGGCGAGCTTGAGGCTGGGCTGCATCGCGCCGTCCCACCAGCGGGTCCGCATCAGCTCTCCCGGGCCTGCCGGGCCTCCGGCGGCGTCGACGTACGCGTCGGGATCGGGGAGGGCGGCGGCCGCCTCCCGCAGGGTGTCCCGCGCCCTGATCACGGCGTCCGTGACCGCGGTGTCCCGCAGGGTCCGGTCCGCCGCCCGTCCCGCCAGGCACGCGATGCCTTCGCTCGCGGCCACCAGGTGCACGTCGGCGCCGCTCGCGGAGCCGTCGGCCGCGTCCACGTAGTCGACGGCGGTGGTGATGCACAGCGTCGATCCGCAGAGGCTGCCCTCGCGGCCGTCGCCGCCGCGGATGAAGCAGAGCTGGTACCAGTGGGCGAACAGATCCCGCATCACCATGCTCGCCGCCTCGGCCGGGTCCTCGGCATGCCGGGCGACATACCGGGCCGCCAGGCGCTCGACCTCGCCGCCCTTGGCGGGGACGGCCTTCGCCAGGCGGTCCAGCCACCGGCTCCCGTCCCGCGACGCGAACCGGCGCGCGCACGCCGCCGCGACCATGGCCACCGCGCCGATCGGGCCGGCCGTCACGCTCTCCTGGGCCACGGACGAGGAAGCCGCCGCGAGGACCTCACGGCCCGTCCGCACCCCTTCGCCGTCGACGGGAGCCCGCTTCGACTCCATCGGCGCGTACCCGGAGTCGCGCGCGACGTAGCACGGCGCCCCCGTCCCGCCGTGCACCGCCGGTGCGCCGGGCGGCCCCATCCGCAGCCTGCCCAGCGCCGCGGCGAAGCCGTCCTCCGTGACCAGGCCGCAGGAGCGGGCGTCCCAGAGGTCCGGCGGGACGTCCCACGCCCGCAGCCGGCGGACCCGCTCCGGCGGCATGAAGGGGTTTCGCACGGTGCACGCCTCCTTGGCGGCATCCCCTGCGGGAATCGCATCCGGAAAGGGAGCCCCCGCACGTCATGATGGTCGTTATCGGGAATGAACGCACCTTGAAGGAAATCCCCGCCCGGGTCCCGAGGAGCGCGCATGGACACGATGCTGAAGAATGAGGATCGTGAGAACCGTCGACGGAATGCCGGAGGCGTCATCATGCGGGAACGCGACGCTTCACCCTGGACCGCACTGCTCGGCGTGATGCCACTACTGGCCGGAGCTCTCACGGTCGCTGTCGGTCACTATCCCTATCCTGACAACAATCTCGACGGGCGGAAATACCTCGCCTACATGCTCCCGCGCCATGTCGCGGAGGTGCAGGCGATCGCCTGGAGCGTCGCCGTGCTGGCGATCTCGGCGTTCTTCGTCCTGCTGGCCAGGGCGCACGCGAGGGCGAGGGGGCGGATGGGGCTGCCCGAGATCGTCATGACCGTCGGAGCGGCGATGTTCGGCGGCCTCCAACTCGTGGTCACGGGGCTGTACGCGGGAGCCGCGCTGTTCGCGCGCGGGTACCCGGCCTTCGGCAGCACCCCGTCCGACCTGCGGCAGATCAGCTTCATGTGGGTGTCGCTCAACTCGCTCTACGTCGTCAGCCTCCTCCCCCTGGCCTCGGTCTGGATCGCCGTCGTGTACGCCAACCGCGCGCACCCCGTCCTGCCGCGCGCGCTCGGCGGCTGGATGGCCGTCGTCGTCGCCGTCGTCAACACCGCGAACATCGCCACCCTCTTCATCACCACCGGGAAGTGGTCGGCCGGCTGCGTGATCCCCTTCACGATCCACGCGGCGGCGACCTTCCTGTGGACGGCTGCCGCCGGCTTCGTCCTGTGGCGCCGGGCGCGCACGCCGTCCGGGCCTGGGCGGGACCGGCCGCGCACGCTCGTCTCCTCCGCCGCAGACTTTGAGGATTCTTGACATTCACGGCCGTCACTCCTGGTAGCGTAGGAAAAGGCTCTCCACCCTGCCTTTCCGGTGAAAGGAGGGTCATGAAATCCCGCCTGCCAGGTTTCTACCGACTTCCGCTGCCCGAGCGGCAAAACATCCTGGCCGATACCGTTCAGCTCACCGCGGGTGAGCGCGACGAACTCGTCAGTGACATTCCACTCGAAAGCGCCCAAGCCGATCTTATGATCGAGAATGCGATCGGCATCTTCTCTTTGCCCTACGGCATCGCCGTCAATTTCCTGGTGAACAGCCGCGACTATCTCGTACCGATGGTGACGGAAGAACCCTCGATCGTCGCCGCGGCCTCGCACGCCGCCCGGATCACCCGCGACTGCGGCGGCATCGAAGCCGCCGCCGACCCCTCCCTGATGACCGGGCAGATCCACGTGATCGACGTCCCCGACGCCGAGGCGGCCGCCGCCCGGGTCAAGCAGGCAGCCCCCCGGCTCATCGAGACGGCCCGCAGCCTCCAGCCCCGCATGGTGGCCCGCGGCTGCGGCGCCCGCGAGATCGGCTCCACCGTGCTCCCCGACGGAAGCCTGCTCGTCCACCTCGTGTCCGATGTCGGCGACGCCATGGGCGCCAACGCCGTCAACACCCTGGTGGAGAAGATCGCCCCGCACGTCGTCACGGTGACCGGCGGCATCGCCAACATCCGGATCGTCTCCAACCTGTCCGACCGACGCCTCGCCCGCGCCCGCGCCACGATCCCCGAAGCCCTGCTGGGCACCCGGGAACGGACCGGCGGCGAGATGGCCCACCGCATCGACCAAGCCTGCGCGCTCGCGACCAACAGCCCCCACCGGGCCGCCACCCACAACAAGGGCATCATGAACGGCATCGACTCCCTCGCCCTGGCCACCGGCCAGGACTGGCGGGCCCTCGAAGCCGGCGCCCACGCCTTCGCCGCCCGGGACGGCAGCTACCAGCCCCTCGCCACCTGGCGGCACACCGACGGCCACCTCCACGGCCGCATCGAGATCCCCCTCGCCGTCGGCACCGTCGGCGCGCGCATCACCGGCAACCCCCGCGCCTGCCTCTCGCTGCGCCTCCTCGGCATCGCCGGCGCCCGTGAACTGGCCGCCGTCATGGCCGCCGTCGGCCTCGCCCAGAACCTCGCCGCCCTGCGCGCCCTGGTGGGCGAGGGCATCCAGCGCGGGCACATGGCGCTCCACCAGCGGAACCAGAGCGCGTGAACGGTGTGAACCAGAGAGTGTGAGACGGGCTCGTGTGAACTCCAGGACCAGTACCCGAAGCGCCCCCGGGAAGGTGATCCTCCTGGGAGAGCACGCCGTCGGCTATGGCGAGCCGGCCATCGCCACCCCGATCGGCCTCCGGCTCACCCTCACCACCACCCTGAACGACAGGACCCTGAAGGACGGCGGCCCCAGTACCCGGCCCACGGACCCATCGGTGCGGACCGCCGTCGACACCGCCGCGACGCTCTTCGCCCTCGCCCCCCACCAGGTCACCACCGAAGTGGAGTCCGGCATCCCGCCCGGATGCGGCCTCGGCAGCTCCGCCGCCTTCACCGTCGCCCTCCTCCGCACCCTCGCCGACCTCACCGACCGGCACCCCGGCCAGGACGAACTCCTGGACCAGGCCCGAGCCGTCGAGGCCGCGTTCCACGGAACGTCCTCCGGCCTGGACGACGCGGCCGTCGGGCTCGGCGCGACCATCTGGTTCCAACGGACGCCCCGCCCCCACGCGGCTCCCCTGCCCGTCCGGGAGGCCTTCGACCTGGTGATCGCGATCACCCGGGAACGCCGCTCCACCGCCCGCCAGGTCGACCTGCTGCGCCGGCGCGCGCAGCTCCACCCCGACCTCTTCCGCCGCCACTTCACGCACCTCGGCGGCCTCACCCGCGTCGGGCGCGACGCGCTGGGCACCGGTGACCTCGCCGCGCTCGGCCGGCTCCTGGACGAGGCCCAGGGCGTGCTCGCCGGCATGGGCCTGTCCACGCCGGCGCTCGACCACGCGATCGCCACCGCCCGCTCGGCCGGCGCCCTCGGGGCGAAGCTCACCGGCGCCGGTGGCGGCGGCGCGGTCATCGCCCTGGTTCCCGGCGGCGCCTCCGCCGTCGTCGCCGACGCCCTCCGCTCGGACGGCCACGAGACCTTCGTCAGCCGCGTCGCCGCCACCGGTCCGCGAGCCGACCGACCTCCCCTACAGGACGTCAGCGCGACAGCAGGGTGTGGACCTCGCGGGGCCTGACCTCGCGCTCGTCGAACACCACCGCCTCGCCCGCCTCCCGGGCCACCGACGACGTCCTCGACCGGATCCGGCACGAGGCCGGGGACGCCCTCGACAAGGGCCGCCTGGCCGGTACACCTCACCTTCTCCGACCGCCTGCGCCCCATCGACCTCGCCGTCCGCGACTGGGCCCGCCGCGACCAAGCCGTCGCCGACCGCCTGCGCCGCGTGGACAACCGGCGCATGGACCTGCTGCGCGAGGCGATCGGCACCGTCCGCACCGACCCCGACGAGATCGAGGCCCGCAGCCTCCTCGCCTTCTGCGTCGCCATCGGCAACCACTTCCTCGCCGCCGACCACCCCGGCCGCACCCGCGCCGAGGTCCTCGCCCGCGCCGGCGACCTCGTCCTCGACCGCCCGGCCACCCCCTGACCGCTCCCCCGCGCCGGGCGCTCGGCCGGGAGGTCCCGGCCGGGCGCCCTCACCTGTGGTGCGTCAGCCCGGGAGCTGGCCGCTGCACCCCGTCAGCCAGGCGCCGAGCACCGCGCCCGAGTCCCCTGCGGATCCCCTCGTCCGCGGAGGGCCGGCGTGGCGTTCGCCGTGGACGACGATGCCCCTGGTCACGGCGCCGCGGCCAGGCATTCGGCCCTGGTCGAATCCCTGGCCTCCGGCCCACCGCCAGGCCCACGATCGACGTACGGACGACCGTCTTCGAAGAACATGCATCATGTGCCTGTCCCCGTGTCGATCCGCGCGCACGCCGTTCGACCTATGGACGGAGAGGGTCGGAAGGCGACCCCCGAACGAGGAGGCCGAAGTGGCGAAGTACATGCTGATCATGCGAGGCACGGACGAGTCCATGGCGAAGATGATGGACACGCCATTCGAGCAGATGCTCGAAACGGTCGGCCGCTTCAACGAGGAACTGATCCGGGCCGGCGTGCTGGTCGCCGCCGAAGGACTCGACGACCCGTCCCAGAGCGTGGTGGTCGACTACAGCGGCGAGACCCCGGTGGTCACCGACGGCCCCTACGGCGAGACCAAGGAACTGTTCGGCGGCTTCTACATCCTCGACGTCGCCTCGAAGGAGGAAGCCGTCGAGTGGGCCAGGCGCATGCCGGCCTTCCCCGGCTCCAAGTGCGAGGTCCGCCGGGTCCCCGGCATCGAGGAGTTCCCGCAGGACAACGAGTGGATCATCAAGGAGCGCGCCTGGCGCGAAAGCACCGGGCAGCTGTGACACCCCGAGCCGCCGACGGCCCGCCGATCGCCGAATCGGCGCGGCGGGCCGTCGAGGCCGTCTGGCGCATCGAGTCCGCCCGCATCGTCGGCGCGCTGGCCCGCTACACCGGGGACTTCGCGCTCGCCGAGGACGTCGCCCAGGAGGCGCTCGCCGAAGCCCTGGTCACCTGGTCGCGCGATGGCGCGCCGACCAGCCCGGTCGGCTGGCTGCTGGCAACCGCGCGGCGACGCGCCATCGACGCCTTCCGCCGCGCCTCGGCCCTCGACGAACGGTACGCCGCGCTCGCCGGCCGGCTCACCGACGGCGAGTTCAGCTCCGGCGCCGCCACCGAACCCGAACGGACGGACGACCTGCCGTGGGACCCGGACCGGGTCGACGACGACGTCCTCGCCCTCATGTTCACCGCCTGCCACCCCGTCCTCTCCCCCGAAGCCCGGGTCGCCCTCACCCTGCGCGTGGTCGGCGGACTCTCCAGCGAGGAGATCGCCCGCGCCTTCCTCGTCCCCGTACCGACCGTCCAGGCCCGGATCACCCGCGCCAAGAAGACCATCGCCGCAGCCCGCGTCCTCTTCGAAACGCCCCCGCCCGAGGAACGGCGCGAACGCCTCGGCGCCGTCCTGAGCGTCCTGTACGTCATCTTCACAGAAGGCTCGACGGCCACCACCGGCGACGACCTGCTCCGCCCCGACCTCGCCCGCGAAGCCGTCCGGCTGGCCCGGATGCTGGCCGCCCTGCTGCCCGGCGAGCCCCAGGTGCACGGCCTGCTCGCCCTCTTCGAACTGACCGCCGCCCGCTTCCCCGCCCGCACCGGGCCCGACGGGGAGCCGGTACTCCTGGAGGAACAGGACCGCCGCCGCTGGGACCGCTCCGCCATCCGCCGCGGCCTGGCCGCCCTCGGCCGCGCCACCGCCACCGGCCGCGGCCTCGGCCCGTACGGCCTCCAGGCCGCGATCGCCGCCTGCCACGCGACGGCCCCCTCCGTCCAGGAGACCGACTGGGAACGCATCGTGATCCTCTACGAGGCCCTCGGCCGCGTCGCCCCCTCCCCCGTCGTCGACCTCAACCGCGCCGTCGCCGTCGCCATGGCCACCGGCCCGCAACAGGCCCTGGACCTCGTCGACGACCTCGCCGCCTCCGGCCGCCTCTCCGGCTCCCACCTCCTCCCCGCCGTCCGCGGCGAACTCCTCATCCGCCTCGACCGCCCCACCGAAGCCCGTGCCGAACTCGAACTCGCCGCCCGCCTCTGCCGCAACACCCGCGAACGCTGCGTCCTCCTCCGCAAAGCCGCCGCCCTCGGCTGACGCCGGGCTACGTCGACGAGAGCTGCTGACCGGTCGGCAGCTCGATGAGGAGTTCGCCGCTGTCCGGGTCGTAGAGCTCGATGGTGCAGCGCTGGCCGGTGCGCCCGAAGGGCTCGACCAGCGTGGGGACTCCGGTGATCGCGATCTCCCCGAGAAGATCACCGGGTCCAGCGGGAGCACCGACAGACGGGCGTAGGTGTGTTCGGCTTCGAACTCCGTCCAGGACCGCATGCGCACCCGCCAACCCGATCCGGAGACGAGCCTGGCCGCCTGATGGGCGTCGGTCGCTGTCGGCACCGAGCCACTGATGTCGACCGTGCGTACCTGGTCGTCAGACACCGGAGCAGCTGCCCAACTGGACGAGAACGTCATGGCCGCAGCGTGGAGGTGGACCTTCCGGTCGCACATCCTGTTTTTCGCCCACAGTGTTCGAAGCTCGGTCGCTTGGGTCGCTGAGTCGCTGCCGTTCCCGGCGCGCTGTTCCCCGGCCAGGCCGAACGGTTTCAGCGCGGCTTGGCGGCCCGCAGGGCAAGACCTCGGACAGAGACTCAGCGACCAAGCGACCCAAGCGACCGACGGTCCCGATTGCCGCAGCTTCCTGGAGAGGACGCGCCCGCCTCCGCTTCGGTCACTGGAGCTACCGAAGCTACCGAGCGACTCAACTTCGGGAGCTCCGGACGCCCCTGACACGCGCGACACGCCGGGGAAAACGCCCCCAGAGACTCAGTCGCTTTCAGTCGCTGAGGTTCAGTCGCTCCGTAAAACCCCAGGTCAGAGCGCATCTACCCACCCAATCAGCGACCGAAGCGACTCAAGCTTGGGTATATAAAGACATTCACGTGTGCGTGTGCGCGTTATAGACCCGGGCTTCAGTCGCTTCAGTCGCTTTTGGCTGTTGGAACTGGCTTTGACCTGCGAAAATGCGGCAGTGACCGAAGCAGCGACTGAACGAGCTCGGTCGCTGGGCCGGGTCTTGGTCGCTCAGTTTGCCCGCAAGGTCCGGTAGTAGCGGTTCGCACGTGCTCGCTCGGCTAGTCTGTGTGAGCTATCTTCTGAACTTCGGTCGCTTCAGTCGCTGATTCGGTGCCTACCAGTGCCCTGACCTGGCTTTTTGCCCTCAGCTACTGAATGAGCGACTCACGTCAGAGCAGCTACCGAACAAAGGGGAAGGGACAGCGTGACGGCGCCGAAGGCCGTGGGGAGCGACCGAACGGAGCGCCAGCCGGATGCGCTGGCCGTTGCCCGGTGGTGTGCTGCCCAGGGTTGGCCCGTCCATCCGCTCGCCCCGGGCCGCAAGACCCCGCCCGCGAACTGCCAGGCCTGCCAGGAGTCCCCGCACGCGCCCACGGACTGCCCGTGCCCCGCCGTCGGTCGCTGGTGCCACGGCTTCCACGCAGCGACTCTGGACCAGGACGTCCTCGGGGCCTGGTGGCGCGTCAACCCGGACTTCGGAGCCGGCGTCGCCTGCGGCCCGGCCGGCCTCGTCGTCATCGACGTCGACAGCCACACCAACGTCGTCCCCGCCCGGGACCGCATCCTGCCCGGCATCCCGATCCACGAGGACGTCGACCTGGACGGGCTGGAGAACGGCTACCACACCCTCGCCCTGTTGGCGGCCCTGCGCCGGGCCCCTGACCCCACGACGGACGAGAGCACCCTGCGCGTCCGCACTCCCTCCGGGGGCCTGCACATCTGGTACCAGGACCACGCCGACCGCCGGTTCGCCTGCTCCACCGGCTCCTCCGCGGGCCGCGCCCTGGCCTGGCAGGTGGACGTCCGGGCGCACGGCGGCTACATCGTCGCCCCCGGGACGGTCACCGCCGTCGGCACCTACACCGTGCTGCCGGGAGCCCGGACCCCCGCCCCGCTGCCCGACTGGCTCGGCGAGGAACTCGTCCGCACCGGCCACCTCAAGGACCGGCCCGGACGGCAGAGCGTGCCCCAGGCCGCCGTCCCCGACCGCGCCCGTCAGGCCGTCGTCGCCGCCGGCGGCGGGAAGAAGGGCGCGGAACGGGTGCTCGACACCGTCCTCCAGGACGTCACCGCCTGCGCCGGCACACCCGAGGGCGCCGGCTTCACCGGCAAGCTCAACCGCGCCGCCTACACCCTGGGAGGCCTGGTCTCCGCCGGGCACCTCACCCACGACGACGCCGAGCGCCTGCTGCTCGACGCCGCCCGCACCGCCCGTCCGGCCCAGGACAGGCAGAACTTCGCCGTCATCCGCTCCGGCCTGGCGGCCGGCAGCAGGCAGCCCCTGCACGTCGGGAAGGCCCGCGGATGACCGATCGCACCCGCCGCAAGAGGACGGTCTTCGACCCCGTGGCCGCAGCCCAGCAGATCCTGGACTACCCGCCCGTCCCAGGCCCGTCCCAGCCGCCCTGGCACGGCACCGCCGTCCAGGAGAGCCTCCTCGACGCCCCCACCACGGCCCCGGCCACGGTGGCCCCTCAAACGGCCGCGGCAGCCCCGCCGACGGCCGTGACGGCGTCGGTCCAGGCCCCCACCGGCCCCCAGGCGACCCCGCACGGCCTGCTGCCCGACTCGCTCTCCGACCGGGGCAACGCCAAACTCTTCGTCCACCTCTACGGCGGCGACTACCGCCACGTCCCCGGCCTCGGCTGGTACCGCTGGTCCGCGCACCGCTGGCAGCTCGACGAGGACGACACCGTCCTGTGGGCAGCGGGCGAGATGGCCGAGAGCATCGCCACCCACGACCCGCGCGGCCTCTACACCAACACCGACCTGCGCCGGCACCGCCGCCGCGCCCTGTCCACCTCCGGCATGAACGCCATGCTCGCCCAGGCCAAGTCCGCCCCCGGTATGGTCCTCAACGCCGCCCTCCTCGACGCCGACGCCTACGCCCTGTGCACCCCCGGCGGCGTGGTCGACCTGCGCACCGGGGCCATCGTCCCGCCCGACCCCAAGGTCCACCACCACTCCCGCTCCACCACCCTGGCCCCCGCCCGGATGCGCACCCCCCGCTGGGACCGCTTCCTCACCGACACCTTCGGCGACGACAAGGAAGGCCGCCAGACCCGCGACTTCCTCCACCTGCTGCTCGGCTACTCGATCAGCGGCGACGTCGGCGCCCAGGTCATGCCCTTCCTCTACGGCCAGGGAAAGAACGGCAAGTCCGTCCTGCTCGACGTCATGATCCAACTCCTCGGCGACTACGCCGACGCGGCCCCACCCGGCTTCCTGATGGCCAAGACCTTCGACGGCCACCCCACCGACCTCGCCGAACTCCACGGCCGCCGCATCATCGTCTGCTCCGAGCTCAAGCCCGGCGACCGCTTCGACGAGGCCCGGGTCAAGCTGCTCACCGGCGGCGACAAGATCAAGGCCCGCCGGATGCGCCAGGACTTCTTCTCCTTCGAGCCCACCCACAAGCTCTGGCTGCTCGGCAACCACCGCCCCGAGGTCGGCACCGGCGGCTTCGCCTTCTGGCGGCGCATGCGCCTGATCCCGTTCGAACGGGTCGTCCCCGAGGAGCGCAAGATCGACAACCTGGCGCACGTCCTGGTCGCCGAAGAGGGCCCCGGCATCCTCGCCTGGCTCATCGACGGCGCCCGCCGCTACTTCGCCGGGGAGAAGGACCTGGCCGGCCCCCAGGCCGTCCAGACCGCCACCACCGCGTACGCCGAGACCGAGGACCACGTCGGCCGCTTCCTCAAGGAGGCCTGCGTCACCGGCGAGGGCATGCGGGCCGAACAGTCCCAGCTCTTCGGCGCCTACACCCGTTGGTGCGGCTTCGAAGGGGCCAATCCCGTATCCGGGCGTGCCTTCGCCGCACGAGTCCGCGAGACACTGGGTATGACCTCTCCCAAGGAGATGGTCCTGTCCAACAGCCGTAAGTTCTACCCGGGCATCGGCCTGATCACCGACGACACAGAGGAGCACAACGCGTGAGCGCGCTGATCGACCCGGCCGAGCTCGCCCACGAAACCGACCTCGTCTGGCTGGAGGACACCTCCGACCTCGACTACGTCCGTCAGTCGCTGGACCGCCTCACCACCCGCCGCGGCCGCCCGGCCTACCACCGCGACGGCCGGATGGTCGGCTACGCGATCCTCGGCCCCGACGCCAAGTCCTCCCGGGCCTCCGGCACCTTCCGCCGCCGCGTCTTCTGGCTCCTGCCGCACGACCGCGACCAGGACCCGGAGGGCCTCTACTCCACCGGCGCCCCCTCGGAGGCGGTGGACCCGCGCACCGTCGCCCCGGGCGTCAAGGGCTACAAGACCGAACGCTCCGAGGGCGGCCCGGCCTCACCGGCGATGCTGGAGCTGGGGATAACGCTCCCGAAGGCCTGACGGCCAGGGGCACGGTTTCAGCGAGGGGCGGTCCGATCATCGGGCCGCCCCTCGCCGTTGCCGGCACCGGTTGGGCCGGTACGGGCCCGCGGGGGTACTGCGGGCCCGGCGGCGGGTCACCGGGTGATGAGGACATACCCAGGGCCACCGTGGCCGCCGCACCGGCGTCGCCTTCTCAGCCGGCCGGGCTGGGAAGCTCCGCACGAACGCCCTTGGCCAAGACGCCCCCCAAGCGGGCGCCGCTACACGGCCTGGAGCCCGGCCGGGATCCGCTGCACCGTGTGCCGCTGCTCCGGCGGAGCCTCCAGGCCGTTCAGCAGCCACTGGTCGATCGTCTTCTTGAACGGCTCCAGCCTCGGTGAACGCCTCTGCGGTGAACGCCTCCACGGTGTCCGTCGCGGCGGCGCCGCGGCACCCCGGTACGGCAGACTCCCCGCATGACCCTTCCCCCTCCCCTCGCCACCGGCGAGGAGATACACGCCCACCTCACCGCCCAGCTCAACCTGGCACTCCGCCGGCCCGGCATGTTCGGCGGCGAGCCTGCCCTGAGGCAGCTGCTCGACCTCCTGCTGTTCACCGAGCGCCGCGCTGGGGACCTCGCCCGGCAGCAGCGGGACTGGGAGTCGTGCGGGCTGTGGTCCGCCGTCGGGGTCACCGGAGCGATCCGGAACCTCCTCGGTGTGCGGGACGGCGAGTACGGCATGGCCTCGGTGTACGCCGAGTTCGCGCAGCGCCGCGGCTGGCTCACGCCGGACCGGCTGCTCACGGAGGAGGCGTACGAGGGCCTCAGCGCCTCTGCTCGGCGATGGGCGGAGGAAGACCGCACCTGGCCGGACGTGACGGCGGAGTTCGGTGACCCGTCCGTCCTCTTCGGAGGAAGCAACCCGCTGTACGGAAAGACGCTCGGCTACCTCAGCGAGGACCCGGCCCGGCCGATGGTCTCCTTCCACTTGTGGAACGGCTGCGAGTCGGAGACCGAATCCTGGCCGCCCGACCATGAGCAACCGTTGCTGCTCGCGGTGCGCTTCGGTGACGGCCCGCTCCCCTGCTCCGTCACCTTCACCCCGGAGGGTGAGCGGCGGAGAGCTTCGAGGGGTCGCTGACGCCTACCGGATCCGTGCCCACCGGCTACCAGACCTGCATTCCCCCGCCGATGCCCGACGCCCGCCGGGCGGCGTCGAGGATGGTGTCCAGCCGGGCGGCCAGCGCGTCTGCGCGCTGCGCGACCGGCCTGGGCGAGTCCATCCGGGCGGCGATGGACTCGACGTTGCGCCGCAGCAGCAGGATCTCCTCGATGAACTCCGCCACCTCTCCTATGGGGCGGGGCGGCTCGTCAGGTCACCAGGCGTTCCGCCCAGTCCGCCGGCACCGCGAAGTCGTCCGCCATCAGCCCGGTGCGAGCATCGACGTGGTGGAGGAGCGCCGGGCCCCGATGGTGAGGCTGGATCCAGGCGAACGCGCCCCCCGTGCCCAGGCCACGATCTCCGGCGTCTTCCAGAACACCACGCCGTCGGGCTGGGGCCGCGGATCGGACCAGGCGATGAACGGCAGCGCGGGCTGACCCGAAGATCAACGCGAGGAGGGCGTACCAGGTCCGGGTGGCCGGGTCGACGGAGTACCGGCTCCACACTGACGTCAAAGACCCGGAGAAGGGGTGCGAGTTGGGCATGGACGCTGACGGCGTGCGTCCGGAGGACGGCGCCGAGATCGACGCCAAGTACACAGGCCAGCAGCAGAGTTGCAAATCGCCCGACCCCAAGGCCAGGGCCTACATCCAGGCCCTCATGGTGGCTCAGGGCATTACCGGCCGTGTCCGAATCGAACCCTGACCGGGGCTGCGAAGCCCGCACCAAGAGAAACGAGCACCCGTGGGATCCAGCTTCTACCTCAGCGCCGACCCCGAGCAGGCCGGACCGTGGACCTTCACCGGCGAGCAGGTACAGGAGTGTGTCCGGAGGCATTGGCCGGACGCCACGGTGAGCACCGCGTTCGAGGGCTTCCTGGAGATCGTGGCGGACCTCGATCGCGGGCGGCCGGCGGAGGTGTCGTTCAACCTCCAGCACGGCATGTTCGCATTCGAGGACCGGGGATCGCTCGTCGGACCTCTGACCGTGATCTACAACGTGCTGCACGACCTGGCACCCGAGGTACCCGTCGTGTGGTGGATCGACTACGACGTGGACCCCCAGCCCCTCGACCTGGCTGGGGGCCTTGAAGCGTTCATCGGGAGCTTCCCGGGATAGTCGATCGGCGCTTTGCCTGCGAGGCCGGGGGCCCACGCCGACCGCCCCCTGCTGCGAGGACGGCTGCCCACGGCCTGAAACCGCAAGCCGGTCAGCTCTGGGTGGCTGCCACGCTCGTTCTGTCTGTTCCCTGGACCGGCACGGGGGCTGCAGGTGCGCGCTGAGACAAGACTGCGGGCTGGCGTTGCTCGCAGGTCACGTGGTCCGCGGTGAATGCCAGCCGCTGGAGAGCTGCTCGCAGACGGCGTCGAGACCGGGGAGCGGACACCATGCTCCACCCCGCCCGGCCGTGCCGTGTTTCCGCTGGCCGGGAGGGCGGAGGCAGGCGACTCACGAGTTCGCGTGCTCGATTGCCTCGAAGATGTCTGCATCGGTCTCCTGCTGCCATGTGGGCAGGTCGTTCCAGTCAGCCACGTAGCCCGGCTTCGGGTTCTCGATGTGCTTGTGGATCTGAGCTATCCAGCACGTTGCGACGAAGCGCCCCTTTTGCTCCCGGGTGAGCTTCGACGTGTTGCCGCCGCTTACCTTGATGAAGTCATGGACCTGGCCGTACACCGCTGCGGCGCACTCGCGTTCCCAATCCGGCGTCTCAGCCCATGGAGCGATATAGCCCGCCTTCGGCTCACCCGGGAAGTGCTTTGACACGCCTGCGATCCACGCTTCGCGGAAGATCTGTCCGTCAGACGACATGCGTCACTCCTTCGTCAGACGGCGCTGTCGAGCGCCGAAATCTGCTGGTGCAATGCTGAAGCTCGGCTATCGGCCATCAGCGAGACCAGACGGCTCTTGACGCCCTCCAGCTTCTTCCCGATGTAACCCGAGCCGGTCTGGCTCGCCAGCCCCAAAGCAGCGCGGGTGTAGTAACCCGCCTGGTCGAGATCGCGTCGGTCGACACCGAGTGCCGCCAGTTCTGCGAGTACCGCTCCCCGGCGACGCAGCGACAGCTGCTGCGAGAGCGCGGCTGTCAGTGCGTCCTCTGCCAGATCCGGGCGGCCGAGTGCGAGGTAACAGGTCCCCCGCTCCTCAGCCAGACGTGAGCCATCAAACCGAAGCCAGCCTCCGTCGTGAAGCTGCCCGGACAAGGAGTGCACCTTCTCGGCGTCATCGAGTGCACGCTTGGTGGCGTCGAGGTCGCCGAGGCCGGCATGGACCTCTGCCTGGACCGCCGCCACCCAGTACCGGGTGGAGAGCTGACTGTTTCCGTGTTCTGCCACCCGAGACGCCACTGAAAGTATGGGAGCCGCGATGGCAAAACGACGCTCGTAGAGTTCGACGAAGGCATGCCTTGTCAACGCGCAAGCCCACAAGTCGAATGCTTGAGCTTCTTTGCTGGCGGTCGCAGCAAGCGTGTAGCAGTGCGCGGCATCGGTGTACCTGTTGGCGTCGAAGAAGATCTCACCCGCGAGCTGGTACAGGTCTCCTACCAGTGCACAGAGTTGCTGGCGTGACCCCTCTGACTGGTTCTCCCCGAGTCCCTTTGCCAGAAGGCCCAGTTGGTGCCGAACCATCGGGTACACGGCCCGCTTGGAGTCGGAAAGGCCGAAAACCTTCCAGAGATGGGCATTCAACTCGGGCCCGGTTTCCACCAGGGACGCAGCAACCCTGGGGCGAGACGAGGAACTGTCGGAGCTCGGTAGGGCAATGAGAGCCCCGGTTACGGCGAGCAGACTCAGTACGTCGCGGCGCTTCATATCGTCAGTATCACCAGGAGGGGCAGCGGTGTAGACCACCGAGCGGTCAGAAACTGTCACCTCTGGTGCGAGGAGGCCCGCCAGCCCTTCAGGGGTGACCTTCAGGACCTTTGCCATCTTGGGGTGTACCCACCCCTGAGGATCGGTCGCGCCGGCCTCCCAACGGGAAACCGTGGACACAGCGATCCCTAACTCGTTGGCGAACGCCTCCTGACTGTAGCCCAGTGCCTTGCGGCGCTGGGCTAGACGCCTCCTTCTCGGAGCCACGGGAGCCTCCGCTCAGATACGAGAAGCCCGAGGTCAGGCCGGGCAGTGCGTTGATTATGCCTGATGGGTGCTCACCTTCTGCTCTGGTTCTCGGTAACTCCTCAGTCGTTCACTGGATGTAGCTGCTTCGAGCGGCAATGGAGGACAGACCGATGACGAGACGCCACCCCCCGAAGCTGTACCAAGAGGTCGTGATCGGCCCCGCCCAGTCCCCGGTGGCGCAGGCCCCGGCCGACTGGAACCCGCTGGACGACTACAAGGCGGCCAACCCGCCGGGACAGGCCCTGTCCGCAGGCGCGTTGCTCCAGAACGCCGCCGTGCGGTCGTTGTGCAGCTGCCGTAACTGCGTCGCCCGTCCGGGTGTCGCGTGAACACCCGAGAGGAGCGACCCGTGAGCAGGGTGATCCAGGGCGACCCGGTTCGGCACCGCACGGACGGCTGGACGGGCACGGTCACGCAGACCCCGAGCAAGCTCTCCCACCACGCCTGGGTGGCTCGGGACAGCTCCGCCGACCCGTACCCGGAGCTGGTCCCGCTCACCGACTTGGAGCCCGCGGATTGAGCGCTCCGCCGGTCACCCGGACCGCCGACGAGGAGTGCGTGCTGGACGGCGGCCAGGACGACTGCCGCGACTCGGCCGAGAGCTCCGTTTGTGCAGCCCTCACGCCCCTCTCGGTTGCCATCGCCTACACGGTCGCGCTGTTCGCGCTGATAGCCCTGGCGACGACGTTGGTCGTCTGCGGCCGGACCTTCTAACCCCTCACAGCTGCTCGTCCCCGTCCGGGTGAGCAGCGTCAACCCTCGATTGGAGAAGTCCATGAATGTCACCCTCACTCCCAGTGTCGAGCTGGCTGAGCTGGGCAGGTTCTTCAGGATCGCCGTGCGTCGGATCGACGCGGGCGAGGCCGGGCCGGAGATGTTCTCCGGCGCTGTCGATGCCGCGTGGCACCGGCTGGTCGCCGACCCGGTGGCGCACGAGGCGTTCGCCTTCCGCCACGCCGGCCGCAGGCTGGTCCATGTCGAGGGCTCCGGTGCCGGTTTCGTCTCCTGGGTGGGCGCGTACGAGGAGGCGTACGGCCCGCTGCCGGAGGTCTGGTTCACCGACGCCGACGGCACGGTCGACACCGCCGCTCTGGCCCGCTACCGCGAGACCGGCGAGGTCTGGGCCGAGTGGAACTGTGGCCCGGTCGAAGGCGACGACGGCGACGACCTGGTCCCGGCCTCGCACCGGTGATCACCGCATTCTCCGGCGGGGCGTCCCGGCCGAGCGCCGGGGCGTTGCGCCTGATCGAAGCCCGGACGGAGAATCCGGTGGGCGTGGGCGTGGACGGCTACCTCGCCGGGCTGTTCGAGCACTGCCCGTTCCTGGGGCCGTCCGTCCGGCGGGGTATGACCGGGTGGACGGTCTACGAGATCGTCCCGGGCAGCCATCGGTACGCCGTGGAGGCCGAGTTGTTCTACGCGGGGGTCCAGGCCGCGGAGTGGGTGCGCCCGCTGACGAGCCGGTCGTACGGTCTGCTCGCGTGCGAGAACGTGGTGCTGACCGGGCGCTGCGAGGGTGCCGACCACCGTGAGTTGTTGGCCTGGCCGCACTGGGCGTTGAAGCACTTGTACGCGCCGGTCGGCGTCATGGTCGGCAAGTTCCCCCAAGGGGCTGTCGAGTCCGGTCGGCGCGGTCAGGCCATCGCGCCGCCGCCGTTCTCGTTCCTGGCGGTGCGGGCGGGCGTGCGGCCGCTGGACCCGAAGTTCCTCACGAAGACCCCGAACCTCGCCATGGCGCTCGCCGTCGCGGTGGACGACGGCCGGGACGTCTTCGAGCACATCCCTTGTGACTGGAAGGCAGTTCGAGAATGGGCGAGTTCACTTCCGAGGCCGCAGCAGCGCTGAAGGCCGCGCGGGCCCTGTGCGGGCCGCTGGAGCTGGAGGAGGTCAGCAACCGGCGCGGGTCGGCGGTGTGGAAGGCCAGTGGCCCGCGCGGAGTGGCGAGCATCAAGCTCGGCACCGGCGAGGCCGCCGAGGTCACCGCCCGCGAGGCCTCCGTGCTCGACCAGCTCCCCGGCTACACCGTGACCTCCGGCCGCTACGCCGACGGCATCTGGTACGTCACCCCTTGGCTGGCCGGGCCCTCCACCTGGCAGGTGTTCCGGCCCCTGCGCAAGGGCGACGGCGGGAAGGACGAGGCCCTCGCCGCCGCCGTCGCGCTGTGCCGCGCCGTGGCCGGCCTCCATGCCGACGGGTGGGTGCACGGCGACCTCCAACCCGCGCACGGCATCCACAGTGAGGACGAAACGGTGCGCCTGCTCGACTTCGCCTGGGCCCGCAAACTCGGCAGCACCCCCTGGCCCAGGTTCGACGGCACGATGATCCACCTCACCGCGCCCGAACTGGCCGCCCGGATCATCAACGGCCCCCAACCCGTCGACACGACCCGCACCGCCGACGTCTACGCCCTCGCCGGCACGCTGTGGACCTGCGCCACCGGGACGTGGCCGCTGGACTACGACACCGCAGGCCTCGAAAAGGGCACGCCGCTGGAGGAGATCCGCAAGGCCATCGCCCACCGGGCCATCCCGCTGTCCACCGCGATGCCCTGGCCCGCCCTCCAGGCCCGGCTGCGCTACGTCCTGCTGGCCGCCCCCGATGACCGGCCCACCGCCGCCGAACTCGCGAAGCTCATCGAAGCGGTGGACGGGTGATCGAGCTGCGGGAGCTGGGCTTCGGCGACGCCGAGGCCTTGCCGCGGATCTACAGCGCGGAGTCGACGAAGCACCTGGGCCGGGCACCGATGGACGCCCACGCGGCCTACCGCTACGTACGCGACGTCGTGGCGGCCGCGGCCCAGACGCCGCGCACGCTGTACGCACTCGGCCTCACCGTGGACGGGGACCTCCTCGGCGTCGTCAAACTCCACCGGGACCGGCCCGTCGCCGCCCTCAGCTACATCCTGCGCGCCGACGCCTGGGGCCGGGGCTACGCGACCGAAGGGGTTCACAGGATCCTCGCCCTGGCCTTCGGCCACCTCGGCCTGCCGAAGGTCCGCGCCAAGCACCGCCCGGACAACCCCGCCTCCGGCCGCGTCCTCCTCAAAGCCGGCTTCGTCCCGACCGGCGAACACAACGGATTTCTGACCTACACCATCCCGCCCTCGGCCGACGGCACGTCCTCAGACCTCGAAGCACGACGGAGCACCCCATGGAAGGCACCTTCCTCGTCGCTGCTCTGACCGGCTGCCCGGTAGTCGGCTTCCAGTGCTACCCGACGGCCCGTGAAGAAGGCAGCCCCGGCAAACCGGCGCACACCCGGCCCGGCGAGAGCCCCAACGTGGAAATCTGGCGATTCGGACGCTTCAGCCTGGGCATCGAGATCCCCCACCGACACAGCCCCGGTTGGCCGCCACCGACTCCCCGTCCGACAGGTGGCACGAGACCGACCTGCCAGGACGGGGCACCACGCCCGGTCACACAGCCGGGGCGCGCTCCGAGGGCGCTCCTGCCCACGATGCGCGCACCGGTCCCCAGGATGTTTCTGACCGAATTGCCAGGGGACCGGCCCCAAACTCCCGCCGCCCTCCACCCTCCAGCGGCGGGCCCGCCTCCGTCCTGCGACTGCCCCCGCTGCCGCAGGACGGAGGCCTATTCGTCATGACCAGGAGTACGCATGTGGGCCCGCAACGAACAAGAGCGACAGGACATGATCACCGAACTCGTGATCGCCGCCCTACCCGCCATCGCCCAACGACACGAGTCGGGCATCAGCGTCAGAAGGATCGCGACGGTGTACAAGTGCGACCCTCGATGGCTCCGCACTCAGATGATCAAAGCCAGGTACCGCGTCCGGTCGCTCGATGAACCACCCGGGCTGTGCCCGGCCCCTTGGCCGTGGACGCCCATCCCCATGCCGGGGCAGAAGGCGATGCCGCGCGGCTACCGATGATGAGCAGACCGGCGGGCGATCCGGGGGAGGCCCATCGGGTTTCCGCCGCTTCCCCACGCCGGACGATTTTCCGCGGAAAATCCTCCGGCCCCGGAGGCGGCGGCATCAGCTCCCGTCGGCTCCCGCCTGGGCGTCGTAGCCGGCCCGGGCGGCGGTGATGTCGGCCCGATGGCGTTCCGCCCAGCCCACCAACCCGGTGAGGCTCGCGTGGAGTTCGTGGGCCATGGGCGTGAGGCTGTACTCCACCTTCGGCGGCACCGTGGGGTAGACGGTCCGTACGAGCAGACCGTCACGTTCCAGCTTGCGCAGGTTCAGCGTGAGCATCCGCCGGCTGATGCCCTTGACGGTGCGCTCCAACTCGGTGAACCGGACCGGCCCGTGCGCCGCGGCGACCAGGATCCCGATGCTCCACTTGCCCGCGACGTGGTCGAGGACCTCGGTGATCGGGCACGCCTCGTTGCTGACCTCGCCGGACACATCGGTGTGACTGTGGGACATGAAAGTGCCTCCTTCCGCTGCGCGTCATGGTTACAGACGATGTCTCCCGTAACAAGACGTGCACCATTGGAAGGAGCCTCCCCGTGCGGAGCACCAACCCACCCGCGAACACCTCACGTTGGCCGGCACTGGCCGTACTCTGCGCCGGCCAGCTGATGGTCATCCTCGACGGGACCATCGTCAGCGTCGCCCTGCCGTCCATCCAGCACAGCCTCGGCTTCTCCCCCACCAGCCTGGCCTGGGTGGTCAACGCCTACCTGGTCCCCTTCGGCGGACTGCTGCTGCTCGCCGGACGGCTCGGCGACCTCGTCGGACGCAAGCGCGTCTTCGTCGCCGGACTGGGCATCTTCACCGCGGCCTCGCTGCTCTGCGGGATCTCCCAGGACCCGGCGACGCTGCTCGCCTCCCGCTTCGTCCAGGGCATCGGCGGCGCGGTCACCTCCGCCGTCACCCTCGGCATGGTCGTGACCCTGTTCCCGCAGCCGAAGGAACGGGCCAAGGCCATCGGCGTCTACAGCTTCGTCCAGTCCGCCGGCGGCTCCCTGGGCCTCCTCGTCGGCGGCGCCCTGACCCAGACCGTCGGCTGGCACTGGATCTTCTTCGTCAATCTCCCGATCGGCATCGCGGCCATGGTGTCGGCCGGCCGCATGCTCACCCCCGAACAGGGCCTCGGCCTCGGCAAGGGGACCGATGTCGCGGGGGCACTCCTGGTCACCGCCGCCCTGATGCTCGGCGTCTACACGATCGTCGAGACCACCGACGTCGGCTGGGCCTCGGCACCCACCCTGGGCTTCGGCGCCGCGGCCCTGGCCCTGCTCCTGGCCTTCGTCGCCCGCCAGACGAAGGCGACCCGCCCGCTGCTGCCACTGCGGATGTTCCGCTCGCGCACCGTCTCGGGGGCACTGGGCATCCAGGCCCTCATGGTGGCCGGGATGTTCAGCTTTCAGTTCCTGTGCGTCCTCTACCTCCAGAAGGTGCTCGGCTTCGACGAGATCCACACCGGCCTCGGCATCTTCCCGGTCTCCGTCGCGATCGGCACCCTCTCCCTCGGCCTCTCCCCCAAGGCCATCGCCCGCTTCGGCCCCCGCGCCGTCCTCCTCCCCGGACTCGCCCTGATCGCCGCCGGCCTCGCCGCACTCGGCCGCGTACCCGCCGGCGGAAGCTACGCCGTCGACATCCTGCCCGCGCTGCTGCCACTCGGCATCGGCTTCGGCCTCGCCATGCCGGCCCTGGCCACCCTCGCGATGTCCGCCGCCACACCCGAGGACTCGGGCATCGCCTCCGGCATGTTCAACACCATGCAGCAGATCGGCGCCGCCTTCGGCCTCGCGATCCTCAGCACCCTCGCCAACGCCCACACGAACGCGCTGCTGCACGACGGGGCATCCGCCCCCTCGGCGCTCACCGGCGGCTACCAACTCGCCTTCCGCATCGGCGCCTGCCTCGTCGCGGCATCCCTCCTCCTCGCCGCGTCCCTGCTCCGCTCCCCCGCCCGGCCGCCACTCCACTCAGCGGCGGCCGAGGCATCGCCGGTCCCCGAGCACGCCGCGCACTGACCGGGCGGGGCATCGGCCCTGGCGCGAGGCTTCCGATTTTCCGCGGAAAATCCGAGGCCTCCGCTGGAGCTTCTGCCGTGGCGCCATCGACAGCCGATGTCGGAGGCCGGCTCGGCGAGCCCTGGCCGCACGGCTGCTCCGTCCCCGTGTCAGACCCCGGCATCCTGACCTCAACCGAACTTGAGCCTCAACGGTCGGCGCATGATCTTCACCGAGAGGGAGCGCGACCGCCCAGTTACTGGCGCGCCTGGCCACCATCGGCCCCGACGGCTGTCCGCAGGTCCGCCCGGTGGGCTTCCGGCTCAACGACGACGGCATCATCGACATCGGCGGGCCCGCCCATGGCCCACAGCCGGAAGTACCGCAACGCGCAGGCCCGTCCCGACGTCTCCGTGCTGGTGGACGACCTGGCCCCAGCCGACGACCCGGTCGCGGGCGACTGGGGCCGCGGCGTCGAGATCAGGGGCCCGGCCGAGGTGTTGACCGCGGACGTGCCGCCCGTGGCGCCCGACTACTTCAGCAAGGACATCATCCGCGTCCACCCCCGGCGGATCATCACCTGGAACCTGGAGGCACGGGGGACCATCGCCCGCACCGTCGAGTGACCCGCGCGGCAGTCGCCGCGCCTCGGCTCAGTCGTCGAGGAACAGGTACGCGACGGCCCTCGGTCGTCCCGGCGCTCTTCTCTCTCCTCCGATGCCCCCTCGTAGCCCGGCAGACCAGTCATGGGTGCCCGCTCCATTGGGCTCCGATTTTCCGCGGAAAACTCTCCAGGGCGTGCACGCGGGGGAAGCCCTGCTCCCCCACCGGCGCGAAGCGGCCAGTTCCCCGAGGCCGGTTCGGCAACGTCGGGCGCGAAGGCGCGGATCGCCGCACGGATCGCCGCGCAGATCGCCGCGCAGATCGCCGCGCAGATCGAGGACCGTCTGAGCCCGGTGACCGGCCCGGTCACCGTTGCGCACGTGGGGGAGAGGCTCGGCATCTCCGGGCGATCCGACCGCTCCGCCGTCCCATCGATTTTCCGCGGAAAATCCGCGTGAGTGGCCAGAACCGTGCTCAGTCGTCTTCGGGCAGGTGGAAGTAGACCGTCCCCGACCGCCAAGGTCCGTGCTCGGTCATCTCCGACTCGATGACGACATCCTGAACTTCAACAGGGCCCAACGCTTCGATCGAATCGGCCAGCCTCCGCAAGAGCGCCGGCACGCTGTCACAGCCCGGACCGGCAGGATTGGCCTGGGAGAAGTGGCGAATGGTCCAGGACTCCGGAGTGCTCATCATGGGTGTGATCGTAAGACCCACTCCTGCCTGGCCAGAGCCGACGGCGGGGCCTGGTTCCCGTTCAGTCCCGCTGCCCTTCGGTGCGGTGTGGTGCGGTGCGGTGCGTGGACGGGCGGCGCGGGCCAGTCGGGCTCAATGTCAGTGGCATCGGAGATGCTCGGTGGCTGATGCCGTCAAGCCGGGGGAGCCCTCCACATGCCGATCCATATCGCCAGCCGTCGCCGTTCATCAGCCTCACTGGCCGCCGCGTTCCCAGGCGCGGAGATCATCGACGTCACCTCCAAGGCACCCGACCCCTGGGTCCGACTGAGCCCCTTCTACCCGCACGGCGACATCCCGGTCCCCTACAGCGACGGCGTGACCAGCCAGTCGGTTGAAGGAATCTGGCAAGCCCTCAAGGTCTTCCAGCACTCCGACGTCGACCCCACCAAACTCGCGGTCACCACGATGAAGGGCCTCAAGCGGACGGTACGTCGCCACGGCCCCGTCAGAGGCCACCGCACCGGCCTGCACGGAGACCAGCTCCTGCCCTACGAGACAGCCCGCCGCCGGATCTACCTGCTGGCCTACCGCTGGATCCTTGAACACCGCACCGCCGACCTGATTGCGCTGCTGCGGACCAAGGACGACGTCGTCCTCCTCGACTACACCACCAACGGCGACGTCACCGACCCCACCGCCCCGCTCTCCCACGCGGCACTCATCCAGCTGCACATCGAAGGCCGCTGGCCCGACGAGGACGAAGCCGAGGCTTCCGACGGCATCATCAACCCGATGCCGTGAGCGATCCAGCGACGGGCGTGCAGAGGCTGTGCCCTCGCTGAGGCCGCCGATTTTCCGCGGAAAATCTTGGCGGGGGCTCCGGAGCGGAGACTGACGCCGCGGTCCGTCCGGGCTGCCGGGTCTTGCCTCCTTCACCTCCGGTGCGAGGTCCTGCACCACCGGGTGGGTCACCAGCGAGATCCCCTTCATGTCGCCCCCAGTCCGGAAGGCCAGGCTTCCAATCGCTCGAATATTCCGCGGAAAATTCCGCGCGTACCCAGCGCGGCCGCAGCCACGACATGCCCAGCCTCCGTACGCATAGGCGTGGGACCCGAGAGGTCGACATCCTTCCTCTGCTCAGGGACCACCAGATGCCGCAGGATTTTCCGCGGAAAATCCTGGCTCGCGGCCCGACAGCGAGCCGGCGCGAGTCGGAGGTCGCAGAGCACCGTCCGGATGACCAGAGCGGATATTCGGGACTCCTCCTCTTGCTCAGCGGACGGGGACCGGCGTACCTCCGACACAGGGTTCAGGTTTCAGACGCCGTGGTACGGACCTTCAGCGTCCGTACCGCAGCCACGTTCACGGATCGCCCAACCGGCGCGCTGTGGTGCGGACCGAGGCGACAGCTCAGTCCCCCGACTCCCGGGCGCCGACCCGACGCCTGGCGAGGCAGAGTAGGGCCTGGATGTGGTGCTCGCCGTGGGCAGCGGAAGCCGATCGGAAGAAGCCCTCGTGGTTGACCCCATCCTCAAGGCCACCCTGGTTCGCCTTCGTGCTGTGAAGTCGCAGCGGCCGGCCGATGCCAATCCCGGCGAGTTCGTCGACTGGGGGGAGAAGATCGCTGATTGCCTGGATGCCGTGGCGATCGTGCCCCCCTTTGCGGCGGATCAAAAAGACGCCGACGTACGTGCTGACTGACAACGCGAAGACGGTCAGCGTCGAGCAGGTCACCGGGATCCCGGTCCGGCACCCGCAGATGGTCGCCGCGGGCCACCACTACGGCTGCCAGATCGTCTTCTGCGTCCCCCACGACCCCGGGAGCAAGGGCGGTGCGGAGGCCACGGCCGCATCGCGAAGGCTGACCTGGTCCCCATCGAGGCGAACCTGCTGTCCGCCTATGACACCTTCGCTGAGCTCGCGGACGTCTGCCTGATCTGGTGCCGACACGGTGAACACGTGTCGGCACCAGGCGACCAGGCAGATCCCGGCCGACAGGCTCGCCATCGAACGCACCACGCCGCATGTCCTGCCGGTCGAGCCACTGGCGCTCGCCTTGGGCGAGGAGCGAGTCGTCGGCTAGGACCGCACCGTCAGCTTCAACTCAGTGCGCTACTTGACCCCGCCTGGCTACACCAGCGCCAGGGCCTGGTGCCGGGTCGTCAGCGACAAGTTTTCGATCACTGCCCGCCGCTCGGTCCACCAGCCCAGGCTGCGACAGCGCTCGGAGGCAGAGCTCGCGTTCGTGGGCACCGCCCCCCCGGTGCCGGGCGCCGGCTCAAGGAAGCCGCACCCGTCGGGGCATCCCGGATCCGCACCAAGATGGCCCACGCCGTCGAACTCACCGCCGGCCTGGGCAGCGACCGGGTGGACCATGCCCTCGGGCTCGCGGCTGGATGCTTCGCCGAGCACGACTCGTCTCCATCCTGGAGCACATCGCGGCCAGCAAGCCCGTCGGCCAAATCGTCCGTGCGGACGAGGCCCACTCCGTTCAGAACGGCACCGTCGCCTGGCATGCCCTGGCTCGGCAGCAGACGGCGGCAGGGAAGTCGAGCGTCGACTGACCGCAGTCAGCCCCCGATGAACCACAGATACAGGTGCAACCCGCGCTTGACGACCTGGCCACCGCCCGGGCCCAGCGGTGGCACCCCGCCGAGGTCCTCCGGCTGCTGATCTCCAAGGAGATCACCGGCCGCGGCACGGCCACCCGGCACCTCCGGCGTCACTCAGCGAACTTCCCCAGTGGCAAGACCCTCGCGTCCTGGCGGACCGAGGACTCCACCACCCCGGGAAGCCGCACTTCACCGAAGATCTGGGTTCAGGCCGCGATCGAGAAGAACCTGAGGGTCGCCTGGTTCACCCTGGAGACCCTCGCCGCCGCGATCGGCAAGCCGAAGGTCGACGGCTCGCCCGCCCGCACGATCGTCCGGCTCTGCCGGGCCGATCTGATCGTGATCGATGACATCGGCCTGCTTCCTGTCGCTGAGGACCTCGTCGAGGCGTTCTACCGGATCATCGGTGCGGCCTACGAACGCCGCTCGATTGCGGTGACCAGCAACATTCACCCCCTTAGGGTTCGACACGATCACGCCCAAGTCCCTCGCCGGGGCCAGATCATGAACAACAAGGGGGAGGTCATGCCGGACCCGACGGCCAGGGCCTCATTGCGGAGGCACGAAGAGACAACGGGGAACGAAGCCCCCAGGAGGGCAACCGGCCTCGCGACTGCATGACTCGCCGAGGCGCCACCGCGGTTACGGCGACGATGACGAAGGTGCTCCAGGTACCTGGCTCAGTCAGGAGGTTTCGCAGCTACCGCCATGCGATGCCCTGGGTGCGCCAGGGGACGTTCGTCCGACAGAACCGGAAGTTCGAGATCGCCATCGGAACCTGATGGTGCAGATCTCGTGGCGCTGGGCCCCATCCCGGCAACGACTCAGGAGCTCGCAGGCCAGCGGATCCAGGACACCTTTCCTCTCGGGTGACTCCGGCATGTTGTCAGGCTGGTGTGAGTTGATGAGACTTCCATCGAACTGGAGCAGGGACTAGTGAACGGACCTGTCCGGGTGAGTGGAGACTCATGACCTAAGGCGATCGCGGATTTTCGCATTGAGCTATTTCTTCGGTCAACGTAGAGAACATAAAAGACTTGGTAAACGGTAGATAGACGCTGAAGGCTGGGCGTGACCTATCAACGCTGGCTCAGCTTGATGAACAGCCTCGGCCTCAACGGCGTCTGTGCCAACGTCGCCGGACAGCTGCTGGTTACCGTCGGAACCCCGAGCGCCTGCGCTCGGCTCCGGCCTCCGCCCATGCTCTGCGACGCCGCCCCGCTGCCGATGCCCTGAGGCCACATCGCGCCCATCATCACCGCCTCAACCGGGTCGGCGGCCGAGCTGCCAACACCACCTCTACTGCATCGTCTTCCGCTCCTGCGCTGAGACGAACGCACGGAGAGGAGTAGCGGCATCGACGACGGCGCGCTCACCGTCACGGCTGGCCCCCGCTGGCGCGGGGAAGAGACTTTGCATCGCGAAACAAGAGCGCGAGCAGTCGGGTGACCCCCGCAGTCGGGCGGGGAGGTGTGAGTTTTGCTTTACGTGAGGGCAGTCACCCTATAGCGAGTCCCTCGGACGTCACGAAAAGCGCGTGTGCGTTTGAGTTTCGAACGAAGTTCGTCAACAGGCAGGGTTGCTCCTTGAGGGTGAATGGGATTGACCATGTTTGGGGTGGGGTGGGCGCGAGACAAGAGCTGGGCAGTCTTCTGCTCTGAGTGGGGCGATGGTGAGCGCACTTGCATGCAAGGTCTATATCTGTACGAACTATTTCTCTAGACGAATCCGCAGGGGGCTAGCACCAGTGATTTCGCCCCACCCTCGGGGCCCCAGCCAGGAGGTTTCGTACTGACCCGGAGAAGGGGACTCGGGCGGGCCTATAGGCTGGTCGAAGACGAGAGCGGCCCGCAGCTGCGGCGAGGCAGCGGCGGGCCCTAGCTCTTGTCTGGCCGCCGCCCTTCTTACTCTCTCGGGCGGGGCGGCGGCACCTGATGCATCATGGTGAGACGCCAGGGCGCATTGAGCTAGGCACCAGCCTAAGGGGCTGACGCGGGAATCGAGAACACACCGGATTCCGGGGCCTTGAGGAAAGCGCGCCTGTTCGACCCGCCTGGTGGCGGGACAGGAGGCCCCCGAGCCCGAGGCCTCCTGCTCCGCGGGCCCGGGGGAGTGCCGCCGCTACCCGCCCGCCGTCGGCCGGATCAGGAGCAGGCCCGCGCTGTAGGAACGGGCGCGGCCGATGCCGGTGGTGAGGGCGTCGGTGAAGGCGGGCGGGTCGGTGACGGTGAGGGTGCCCTTGATCTCGGCGCGGCCGATCTTGGTGCCCTGGTGCTTGGCGGTCAGGCCGAGTTTGGGGAGCATCCGGATCGCCAGGGTGTCGAGGTCGCCGTCGGCGCCGATGCGGCGGATGCCGGCCGGGCCGACGCGGTCGGTGCCGACGGGCTGGAGGCGGGCGGCGAACCAGTCCTTGACGTGGCGGGGGGTGGTGTCGGAGAGGCGCTTGCGGACGAGGGTGCCGTCCTCGGCGCGGGTCTGGCGGTCACGGGTGGGGTTCACGACGATCCGGAAGCCGTACGTGGCGCCGGCGCGCACCGTGGTGTCGACCTGGAGGAGGGCGATCTTGTCGGCCAGGGCGGCCCGGGGGATCGAGGACCAGTCGGGCTGGACGCGGGACTGGACGATCACCACCAGGCTGTTGTTCTTCAGGTCGAGCGTCCAGGTGTTGAGGATGCCCATCTGGGCGCGCGGGTCGTCCTCGCCCGGCTCGGTCCAGCCGTAGAAGCCGGACATGACGAGCCGGTGCATGATGTGCGGGTCGAGGATCGCCTTCTGCGCCAGGGCATGGGTGGCGTCCAGGTGCAGGATGCTGTGGCAGGCCACGAAGCGGGCGGTGTCGGTGAAGGCAGTGGTCACAGCAGGTGGTCCCATCCGATGGACTCGCCGGGTTCGATGCGTACGCGCTGTTCCCAGCGGGGCGCGTAGGACCGGTGCACGGTGTGGAAGCTGATCGGGTGGTCGGCGACGGAGATTGCCCCGGGGGTACCGGCGGGCACCTCGATCCACGACCAGGGGCGCTCGACGGCCTTCGGCAGCAACCGGGTCCGCGCGAGCACTTCTTCGATGCTCCCGGGGTGGACGCCGCCGGAGATCTCGCCGGAGGGCGGACAGTTCTTGCGGCCGAGCCAGAGCAGCCGCCGGGGCTGTTCGAGGGCCGCGGCCAGCTCCTCCAGCAGGCTCTGGCTCGGGTGCTCGACGGCGGCGACGAACTTGGCGTCCGCGAGGTAGCTTCGGCTGGTGATCATCGGGTTGCGGCCGACCGTGCGGGCGAGCAGCGGTCCGCCGTCCGGGTCGGGGGCGATCCCCTTCGGGGCGCCGTACCAGCCGGTGAGGGCGCGGGCCGCCGTGGCGCCGAAGACCGGTCCGGTGGCCGACTCCAGTGCGGTGGCGGCCTGTTGGGCGCGGCGGTGGTCGGTGATCAGGTCGCGCGGGCGCAGCGGGTACCGGCCGCCGCCGACGGTGTGGTAGTCGCGCACGGGGGTGCCGGGTCGGTCGGCGCGGACGGCGAAGCGCAGTTCGTCGAGCGGCTTGAGCGGCCTCTCCAGACACGTCGGGTCCACCGGTTCGTCGCGGGAGTAGCCGGCGGCCGCCGCGAGCATGCCGAGGAAGCCCGACTTGGTGGGCCTGAGGTGGGTGTCGCGCCGGTCGAAGCGGGAGACCAGTCCCCAGGCCTGGAGCGGCCCCGCGAGCCGGGCCAGGAGCACGTACGGCTGGCTCACGGGTTGGTCAGCTCCTCGGCGGTGTCGGCCTCGGCCGCGGCCAGGGCGCCCTCGGCGGTGAGGCTGTCGAGGAGGTCCTGAATGCCGAGGTCGTAGGTGAGGACGCGGCCGCCGGCGATGTCGGAGCGCTTGCGGGTGACCAGCCGGTGGTGCCTGAGGAGCTTCTCGGCGGCGACGCGGCTGGCCCCGCCCTCGGCCTGCTCGTCGATGGGGTCCTCGAAGACGGCGGAGTAGTTGAAGGGGCGCTTGCCGTCGAAGGCGAGGACCAGCTTGGGCAGCGAGCCGGTGGAGGCGGTGGTGTTCTTCTTGGCGGCCGGCATGGCGTCGATGAACGCCTCGACGAACTGGCGCTCGGCGGCGACGGCGGCTTGGTCCGCGTCCTCGGCGCTCATGCCGCCGGCCATCAGGTTGACGCGCAGCTGGACGCGGTCGAGGGCGGCGTGCCGGTAGAAGGTGCCGGAGATGAGGGACTGGTAGCCCGTCATGCCGGCGCCGGCGTCGTCGCCGGCGGCGTCGAGGTAGTCCAGGGCGTTGGTCTTGCGGCGGATCTTGGAGTCGTCGGCGGCGCTGTAGAAGTCGTCGATCTGGGCCGCGGCGTGGACGGTGAAGGCGGGGCCGGTCATCACGGCGCCGTCGACGTTCGGGGAGTCGGCGATCTCGGCGAGGAAGCGGCCGTAGAGGGCGATGTCGATGGCGTCGCGGGGCGCGAGGGCCGCCAGGACGGCCGTGCGCACGGGCTTGGGCAGAGCGGGGACGCCGGTCTCGGCGGCGCTCTCCTCGACCTCGACGGGCAGGAGGTCCTCGTCGGCGGCCGCCGCGCGCTTCTTGCCCTTCGTCTTGGCCTTGGCGGTCTCGGCGACCTTGCGGGCCTCCTCGAACTCTCCGACCCAGGACACGACGTCGTCCCGGTTGGCGTCGAGGTACTCCGCCAGCTTGGCCCCGGCGTCCTCGGGGGCGAAGAGCAGCACCTTGGTGAGGTTGCGGGTGCGCTCCTTGTCGCCGAACTTGAGGCCGACGCCCTCCAGCACCGCCTTGGCGACGGGCAGCGCGTCCTGCTCCTCCCAGCCCAGGCCGCGCAGCGCCTCGGCGGTGAGCTGCGCCCACTCGCGGGTGCGGATGCCCATGGTGTAGCCGGCCAGGGCGCCCTCGCCCGCGTTGGCCTTTTCCCGGCTGAGGGTGCGTTCGGCCCGGCGGCGGGCCTGGGAGGTGATCAGGCTCCGGGTCTCGCCGCCGAACGGGATGATCTTCGCCATGCCGTTCTCGTCGCGGACCGGCAGGACGGCGACCAGGCTTTCGAGGGCGTGCAGGGACAGGAACTGGTGGCCGTCGAGCCGCTCGGAGACGGCATTGGTCCGGATGATCGTCATGGTGTCAGCCGTTCTTCTTGGCAGGGTATTCGGGGGTGTAGAAGTCGCGGGCCCAGCGGTACGGGGTCGCCCCGCCCCGGGCCTTCCACGCGGACAGGTCCTCGGCCAGCAGAGCCCAGGACGGCGGTGCCACCTCGCAGGCCCGCGAGCGTTCGACGGCGTGCTGAAGGTGGCGTACGGGCAGCTCGCGGGAGGCCACCAGGCGGTCGAGCAGGCGCCTGGCGCCCGGGTCGTTCCTGCCCCGGCCGGCGGGGGTGCCGACGCGGCGCAGGGCGTCGCCCATCGAGCCGTAGCCGGCCTGGGGCACGCTCTTGCCGGCGTGGTAGCGGGCGAAGAGGAAGGCGACCTTCTCGAAGACCGGCCGCTGGTCCTCCTCGGGGCTGAACGAGGCCGCCCGCAGCCGGGGCTCCGACAGAGCCTCGGGGCGGCGCAGGTCGGCGAGGCGTCCGTAGTCGTGGGACCACACCAGGCTGCACAGCCAGCTGGTGAGGCGTTGGGCGGGGGTGCGTTCGGTCTCGGGACCGCCGTCGGGCACGGTGTCGGGGACGGCGACCGGCTTCAGGATGTCGGTCAGGTCCAGCGACAGCTGTTCGTCAAACACGCGGGCGCTCCTTCAGGTACGGCGGACAGGACGAGCTCGCCAGCATCTTCTTCAACCTCAGCTCCGCCTCGGCCCCGGCGCTCTTCCCCCGCGGGATGGCCAGCAGGGGCGCCAGCCGGGCCCGCAGGAGCTTCCACGTCAGGTCGTGGATCTCCCGGCCGAACTCCGCCAGGGGGCCCTTGCCGGCGCGCGTCCCGCCGCTCACTTCCGCGATCAGGAACCAGAAGTGGTCGGCGGCGCCCGCCCACAGGTCCGGTTCAGCGTTGAGGCGCTTGAGGAAGACCGCTTTGTCGGAGGGTTTCGGGTTGGGGTAAGCCTTGTCGCGGGCCACGACCGCGGCGGCGTACAGGCACTTGGCGGCGTATTCGCAGATCTGTGAGCCTTCGTCGGCGGCCCACTTGAGCTCCTCCCTCCACTTGGGCACGTAGGGGAAGGTGTCCGAGACCCATGCGGTGGCGGTCGCCTGCCGGGAGATCAGGCCCACGGCGGTCAGGTCCACCCGTCGATCACCCAGGACGGCGAGGCGGCCGTACAGGTCCATGCCCTTGGCCACTTCCTCCTCGGCCTTGTAGGTGGCCGCGTACACCGCGTGGGACTCCCGCCAGAGCGCCCGGTCCTCGCTCGGCCGCAGGGGCTCCGGATTGCCCTTCCTGCCCGCCACCAGCACGGCGTCCTGGAGGTGTACGTCCGGCAGCGGGTCGAGGATCTCGCCGGCAGCCCGCAGGACCCGGTCGACCATGACCTTGCCGTTCACCAGGACGGGACGCAGGAGGATCGACCGGCCGAGGAAGGAGTGGAGGTCGGCCGGCCCGTCCGGCAGCCGTGTCTCCTTGCGGCCGCGGAAGGTGCGGCGGCCGACGCGGCCGTCGGTCCAGGAGTAGTTGAAGGTCCCGACGTCGTCAGGCTTGCACGGCATGATGTTCAGCCGCAGCGTGTCGCCCAGCGTCCGCCCCCTGGCCAGCACCCGGATGCGGATGCCGAGCCGGCCCACTGCCTGGTAGGTCAGTTGCGGGCCCAGCCAGTCGGCCTTGGCCATGGCACGCCCGCCGAGGCCGTAGGCGTGCTGGGTCAGCATGGCCCGGAACGCCGCGTCCGGCGGCAGCGGCTCGGGGTCGTGCAGATGCACCTTGTCGAAGAACTGGTTGTAGTCGCCCGTGCGTTCGATGACGAGCTGGGCCGAACCGACGCCGCCCGCGGCCATGAACGGAGCCAGCAGTGCGTTCTGGCCCAGCGGGCGCTCGGGGTGGAACAGGTCCCAGTGCTCGGGGGGCCTGCTCTCCAACCAGATCGCGGCCTTCTCCAGCGAGTGCTCCTCCTCCACCCACTGACGCCAGGCCTCGGGAGTCTCCGGCACGCACTCGGACGCGTACATGATCGCCATCAGGTACTCGACCATGGCGACTTCCTCGCCAGGCGTCGAGCTGACCAGCGCGGTGAAGTCCTCGGCGTTCCGGAGGAGTTCGATCAGCCCCACCCGACGGACCCTGGTCGAACGTACGGCCGGTTCCTCCTCTTCCGTCGACCCGTGCCGGTCGGGACGTGTCAGTACCGGCTGGCATGCTTCCGTTCGCGGATCCCAACTCAACGAGGTGCCCTGATTTTCCATTAGATCTCGTGACATCCTTGTGATTTGACGCTTCGTCACAAACGTGGACCCTACAAGCCTCGGGAGCGGCCAAACGATGGAACTTGAGAAAATCACCCGTGCGGGTGTAACGGTCTGGGCCAAGACCGACCCGTACAAGATCAGTGAGAGGCGCGGCGGCCCGAAGTGGAACCCGCTCCTGGCCCACATGCTCGACACCGCCGCCTGCGCCGGAGAGCTGTGGGACCACTACCTCGCGAGGCCCGTCCGCGACCGTCTCGCCGAGGCGCTGGGCTCCGGGGACACCGCCGTCGCCCGGCGGAACGCGATGTTCTACGCGGCCCTGCACGACCTGGGGAAGGCCTCGGCGGGCTTCCAGCTCCAGTTCTTCGACACGGAAAGGGGTCATGTCCGCCAAGCGGCCAGGGAATGGTTCGCGCAGGCCCGCCAGAACGGAGTGCCGCTCCCCGACGATCCCCGCGCGGCCCGCCGACTACGGCACGAACTCATCACCGCCCACTGCCTGCCCCGGCTCCTCGGCTGTGCCTGCGAGGACTGCGGCGGTACCGGGACTGCGCACCTCGGCCTCCACCGGGTGGCACTGCTCCTGGGAGCCCACCACGGCCACATCCCCGGTCCCGACCTTCTCGGACGGGCCCCGACGGCGGCCCCGCCGGAGGACTGGGACGGCATTCAGCGGTTCCTGATCGGGGCTGTGGCCTCGTGCCTGGACGTCGACCTGGACCGGCTGCCGGACCAGACCACCTTCACGCGCCCGGCGGCCCGGCTCCTGTTCGCCGGCCTGGTCGTGACCGCCGACTGGATCGCCTCCGACCACAACCGCTTCGAGTACCGCAAGACGGCGAGCGTCCAGCAGTGGTGGCACGACGCGAAGAAGACGGCGCGCACCGCCGTGTACGACCTCCGCCTGCGCGGTTGGGAACCGAAGCCCGAGCCGTGGAGTCGGCTCTTCCCCGGCACCCCGGAGCCCCGCCCGTTCCAGGCGGCAGCCATGAGCGCAGCGCCGCCGGACGGACCGGGCCTGGTCGTCATCGAGGCCGGCACCGGATCGGGAAAGACCTCCCTGGCCCTCTGGTACGCCCACCACCTGGCCCGCACCAACGGCTACCACGGCTTCTACACGGCGATGCCCACCCGGGCCGCGACCGACCAGGCCGCGCTGGAACACATCGAGTTCCTCACCCGGGCCTTCGGCCGGCCCGGCGACGCCAACCTCGCCATCGTCCACGGGTCTGAGGAAGCGACGGACACCGTGCACCGGCTCCTCGACGCGAGGGAGGCCTCCAGGCAGCGGGACGACCTCACCGACCTCACCCCCTTCATCGAATCCACCCTCTGCGGCCGCCACGACCGGGACACGACCGCCGACGTGGTCCTCGACCCCTGGTACCTGCGCCGCTGCCTCGGCCTGCTCTCCACCTTCGGCGTCGGCACCGTCGACCAGGTCACCCTCGCCTCGCAGCGCTCCGCGCACTGGTTCCTGCGCCTCTTCGGCCTCGCCAACAAGACCCTGATCATCGACGAGGCCCACGCGTACGAGCTGTTCCAGGAGCGGATGTTGGGCGCGGCCATCGCCTGGCTCGCCGACGCGGGAGCCTCCGTCGTGATCCTCTCCGCCACCCTGCCCGCGGCCACCCGCGAGGACCTGATCGCCGCCTGGTGCCGCGGCCACTGCACGGCAGTACAGGACACCGACGCCGAGGGCCCGGTCACCATCGTCGACCGGCACGGCCGCATCACCCGCGCCGCGCCCGACGAACCACCGGCCGAACTCCACACCCGGCTCGACCTGCTGCCCGACCCCGGCGCTGCGGCCCTCGCCGACCGGCTCCTGCGCGAAGCCGCCGCCGGGGGCATCACCACCGTCATCCGCAACCGGGTCGGTGCCGCCCACGAGCTCTACACCCGGCTGGTCGAGCAGGCGGAGGCCCACGGCTGGCGCCGGGACGAGATCCTCCTCCTGCACGGCAGGCTCGCACCCCGCGACCGCCTGCCGCGGGAAGCCGAGCTCCGCCGGCTCATCGGCCCGGGGGAGGACCGGCGGGCACCCAATCCGCAGCGCCCGGCCCGGCTGCTCGTCGTCGCCACCCAGGTGATCGAACAGTCCCTGGACCTGGACAGCGACCGCCTCTACACCGACCTGGCCCCCGTCGACCTGCTCATCCAGCGCCGAGGCCGCCTCCACCGGCACACCGTCAACGACGACGCCGGCACCCGCCCCATCGGCATGCGCGCCCCCCGGATGACCGTCCTGTGGCAGCCGGACCAGGCGGGCCTGCCGCTCGTCGATCCTCCGACCGGCCGCATCCCGGGCAACCCCGACGGCCTCGTGTACGCGCCCTACGCGCTCGCCGCGACCTACCACCAGCTCGCGGAGCGAACGGCCCGTACGGCCTGTCCGGACTGCGAGGACGCCCGGCGGGCCGACCCGGACGCCCGGATCGCCTGCCTCTCCACCCCGCGCGACAACAAGGCCCTGATCGAGTCCGTCTACGATCCGCGGGCCTTTCCTGACACCCCCATGGGCGCCCTGCTGACGACGGCCTGGGAAGGCTGGAACGCCGAACTCACGAAGCACGCGAACGCCGCCAAGGCCTACGCCCTACAGCCCTACCACCCCGGCGACGGAACCCCCAGCGACCTCCACCTCCTGGTGAGCGGCGGAGCGAACGGGCGCGGCCACGACGGCACACCCGGCCTGGCCGCCGTATCGCGCCTCGCGGAGCGATCCGTCGAGGCGGTCCTGCTCTACCGCAACCCCCTGGAGGGCGCACACCCCAGCAGGCACTACAGCTACGACCCGCAAGGCCGGATCCGGGCGGACCTCAAGTACTACAGCCGGCGTGCCGCGGACCGCACCGCCCGGCGGACCCAGCAGCGGCACCTGATGCTCAACACGGTGTCCGTCCCGTGCCATTGGCTGTCGCACCTTCCCCCCGTCGAGTACTGGCAGAACCCGGGCATCGGGGTCCTGCGCCACCAGCACGTCATCATCCTGGAACCGGACGGCACCGCCCCGGAGGGCAGCCCGCTCAAGTGGCTCCGCTACGACCCGGCCAGAGGCCTCCACCTCGCCTTCCGACGGTGAAGCGATACGCTGCCCATCCCTACTCCCGGCCTCGGCGGGGATGGGCCCGATGTCCCGAGCTCTCTGCTTCCATGCTCCCCGCGTCAGCGGGGGTCGGCCGATCCATGGCCCCGAGACCGCAGTGACCTGGCTGCTGGCCTGGCTGGCAATTCCCCTATCCGCAGCGCGAGATGAGGGGACGAACCCTGCGAGTGCCGGAGGCCGAAGCCCAGCAAGTGCACCAACGGCCCGGCACCGTGGGCCAACCCAGGTGGTCGGCGTCGGTGCGGGAGAAGACCAGGTCGGTCATGTGCTCCGGGGTCTTGGTGCACCGGGCGGGCGTCTGCGGTCGGCGCATGGCCTGGGGGTAGGTGGCCGGGTCGTAGTCGTTGGTGAGCGTGTAGGCGTGGAAGCCGTGCTCGCGCAGGGTCTCTGACTGCCCCGCCTCGAACGACCGCCCCCGTGCAGGTAACTGGTCCGGTCGGGTTACCCATCCTGTTCCGGCTCGCCCCGCTCAGCTGGCCCTGAGCCGGTCCATGAGGTCAGCGACGCCATCGACCTGCCGGTAGGGCTTGAACGACGGGGCGAGTTCGCGCAGCAGGGTGACGCACCGTTCGGCGCCGATGCGGGTCGCGAGGTCGAGGGACTGGTTCGTCACTGCGAGGGCCTGTTCCACGTCGCGGGCCTGGAGGAGGCTGCGGGCCTCGTAGGTCATGAAGATTCCGCGCGTCTTGTCGCGGGAGCGCGGCAGCAGGCTCATGCCCTCGCCGATCCGGGCGTGTGCGTCGTCGGTGCGGCCAAGATCGAGCATGCACTGGCCGGAGTCGACGGCCAGGTCCGCGGTGCTCATCCACCGGCACCAGGCCGGGGCCGGGTCTGGGCTGTCGGTCAGCAGGGCGGCTTCGGCGGCGGACAGGTCGCGGTGGCAGTCGGAAGCGGCGCCAAGGGCGGCGTGCGCGCGAGCCCGGCGAAGATGGAGAAGGGAACGGGCAGTGGGGTGTCGGGTGTGGATGAGGGCCTGGCTGAGCGGTTCGACGGCGGCGCCGGGCTCGGTGAGCCAGATCGACTGGTAGGCGAAGTCGGAGAGGATGCCGGCGCCGAGGTCGCGGTCGCGGGCGGCGTGCGCGTTGGCCAGGGCCGCGTTCCAGAGCTTGCCCGCCGCGAAGTGCTGGCCCTGGTCGAAGCGGTGCCAGCCGCAGGTGCTGGCCAGGGAGGCGGCGAGCAGGTGCAAGCGCTGGCCGATGGGTTCGGTGTAGCGGCCGTGTTCCAGCAGGTCGGTGACCGTGTCCAGGTGTGCGTCCATCAGCTTGGCGGTGTGCTGGCGCTGTTCGGTGGGCAGGGCGGTCAGCTTGGCACTGGTGTCCTCCAGCCAGTCGACCAGTTCACCGTCGACGCGCTTGCCGTTCAGCGCGGTGGTGAGCCGGTCGGGTTCGATGGCGGCCCACTGGGTGGCGAGTCCGGCCAGCGCGAGCGCGCTGAAGGTCATGAAGGTGCGGCGGCGATGGTCCATTGCGGCTCTCTGTGCGTCTCGAAGGGCGTGGACGGTGAACACCACTCCGAGCGGCACCGGCTGTTCCTGGCCGGGCAGCCAGTGAGGCCACTCGAAGGTCTCCAGGTCGGCGATCGGGACATCGAAGGCTTCGGCGATCAGGAGCTGGGATTCGATGCTGGGCGTCTTGCGCCAGTTCTCCCACTTGCTGACGGCGGCCTTGTCGGTGCCGGAGCGAAGGCCCTCGGGCCTGTTCCTGGCGGCGTGGTGGATGCGGTCCGCGAGGTCGGTCTGGGACCAGCCGCGAAGCGCGCGGGCGTACGCGAGGGGGTGCCGGATCTGGTCGTCCACGGGCCAATCCCATCATCGACGGTGACCGTGAGCCTACTGCGCGTGCGGGCGGGACTACCCCGGGACTACAGACAACGCCTGGTTGGTGACTGCGAGTTGAGCTCTACTCGTCGTGCACCGACAAGTTCCTTCACGAAGCGGAAGGAGTCCGCGCATGAAACGACGCGCTGCGGTCATCGGCCTTGGCCACCAGGCAATCGAAGATCACCTCCCCGGCCTGCTCGCCTCCAGCAGGGCCGAACTCATCGCCGTCTGCGACAGCGACCCCGACACCCTGCGGCAGCGGCAGGAACAGCTCCAGGTCCCCGGATTCACCCGTGCCGGTGACCTGCTGGACGCGGTGGCCCCGGACTTCGTGGTCGTCGCCGTCCCGCACCACGCCGGCCGCGAAGTCGTCCAGGAGTGCGCCACCCGAGGCGTCCACGTCCTCAAGGAGAAGCCGTTCGCCACCTCTGTGCTGGAGGCCCAGGACCTCGCCGAAATCTGCCGAGCCGGACAGGTCGAGCTTATGGTCACCCTCCAGCGGCGCTTCAACCCGATCTACACCAGCGTCGCCGGGCTGCTGGACCAGATCGGCACCCCGTTCCTGATCGACGGCCAGTACACCTTCCACACCGACGACCCCGGCGGCGGCTGGCGCGGAGACGTCCGCCAGGCCGGGGGTGGCTGCATCATCGACATGGGCTACCACCTCATCGACCTGCTGCTGTGGTACTTCGGCCTGCCCAGCCGGGTCATCGCCGAGTTCTCCACCACCGCCGTCCCCGGCGGCGGCTACGACGCGGAGGACACCGCCGTCATCCAGCTCGGCTACGACAGCGACCTGTACGGCTCGGTGCTGCTGTCGCGGTGGGTGGCCCCGAAGACCGAGCGCCTGCACGTGATCGGCACCCGCGGCTCGGTGCTGCTGACCAAGGGCCAGGTCCAGCGGCTCGACCTGGGCGGCGCGGTCGTGGAGGAGCTGACCCGCCCGCACGCGCCGGCCTCGGCGTCGGCCGCGCAGATCGACTACTTCTGCCGCGTCCTGGACGGCGACCGGCCCAACACCTCGGGCCCGGACCAGCACCTCGCACACGCCGCGTTCATCGCCTCCTGCTACCGGTCCAAGGCGGCCGGGCGCTACATCGACCCGAAGGAGATGCTGTGACCAGCGCACTTGCTCTGCTCGGCGGCGAGCCCGCCGTCACCTCCGGCGGCCCGCATTTCACCTGGCCGCCGATCGACGACACCACCCGCGCCAAGGTCGCCGCCCAGCTGGAGGAGTCGATTTCCATCCCCGGCCGGTCCGGCGTCGTCGCCGAGTTGGAGGACGGCCTTCAGGAGTACTTCGGCGTCCGACACGCGGTCACCACCAGTTCCGGAACCGCGGCCCTGCACGCCACCTACTGGGCCGCGCGGATCAAGCCCGGTGACGAGGTGATCGTCCCGGCCTGGACGTTCCACGCCACCGCCTCCCCGCTGTTCCACCTGCGCGCAGTGCCGGTGCTGTGCGAGACCGGGCCGGACGGCAACATCGACCCGAGCCGGATCGAGGAGCTGATCACCCCCCGGACCCGGGCGGTGATGGTCACTCACTTGTGGGGCAAGCCCGCCGACATGACCGACATCGTCGCAGTCGCGAACGCCCACGACCTTCTCGTGCTGGAGGACGGCTCCCACGCCCACGGCGCGAGCATCGCCGGGCAGAAGGTCGGCACCTTCGGACTCGCCTCGGCGTTCTCCCTTAACGGCCCCAAGCCCCTGTCCGGCGGCGAGGGCGGGTTCGTCCTCACGGACGACGACGACACCTACCACCGGGTCATCACGCTCGCGCACTACAACAAGCGGGCCAAGTCCGAGATCCCGGAAGGCCATCCGCTCGCGCGGTACGCGGTCACCGGGGCCGGCCTCAAGCTCCGCATCCACCCCCTCGCCGCCGCCATCGCCCACGACCAGCTCGGCCACCTCGATGGCTACCTCGCCGGCCGGGCGGAGATCGCCCGCTACTTCACCGGCCAGCTGGCCGGGATACCCGGCCTGGAGGTCACCGCCATGCCCGAAGGGGTGATCCCGTCCTGGTACGGGTTGACGCTCACCTACCGGCCCGACGAGCTCGGCGGCCTGCCGATCGAGCGGTTCCACCAGGCGCTGATCGCCGAGGGCGCCACCGAGTTTGACCGGCCAGGCTCCACCTGCCCGATGAACCAGCTGCCGCTGTACCAGCAGCCCACCCCGCTGTTTCCCGGCCACCCGCACTCCCACCGCCGGTACAAGCCGGGGGACTTCCCCGTCGCCGAGCACGCCCACGCTCACACGATCAAGCTCCCCGTCTGGCATCGTGAGCAGGATCTCGAACTGGCCGAGCAGTACGTCCGCGCGGCCGTCAAGATCAGCGACCATCACAAGGAGCTGCAATGACCGTCACCTCCCCCGAGTTCGTGGCCGGCCTGGCGGCCGACGCCGAAGCCGCCGGAATCACCGGCTTCGTCGCCGCCGCCGTGATCAACCACGACGGCCGCACCTTGCTCGTGCGGCGCAACCCCGACGACTACATGGGCGGGATGTGGGAGATCCCTTCCGGCACGGTCGAGGCCGGGGAGACGATCCTGGACGCCCTCTACCGGGAGACCGCTGAGGAGACCGGCCTGACCGTCGACCAGGTCACCGGCTACATCGGGCACTTCGACTACCAGAACAGCCGCGGCGGAACCACCCGTCAGTTCAACTTCGCCGTCACCGTGGAGAAGACCGAACCCGTCGTCCTCACCGAGCACGACGCCCACCAGTGGGCCCTCCCCGGCGAGCTGCCCGAGGTGAGCGACGCTGTACGTGGCCTGCTGACCTGCTGACCCCGTCTGGGGCCTGTGGCCGGCGCCGCTGCGGTCGGGCACCTTCCGGGTGCCCGACCGCGCTGGTCTCAGCGAGCATTCGGCAGAAAACGGACGTTCCCGTGGCCTTCGGCCGCCTGCTTGCGGAGCTGGTCGTTCTCGACCTCCAGGACGTGGATGACCCGGGCCATCTGGGCCGCCTCCCGCTTGAGCTGCTGGTGCTTGCCCCACAGCTCGCTGTGGCGGCGCTTGAGGTCGTCGTCCTGGGCCTGGCGCTGAGCAGGGACGGCCGGCCGGTCCAGGGTCTTGACCAGCGCGTAGAACAGATCCTTCAACCCGGTGTGCTTGTGCGTCAGCTTGTTGCGCCGCAGGCCCGCTTCCTCGGCCAGCGCTTTCACGGTCAGCTGCCCGTCTGACCGCAGGGGCGCCCCCACGAACAGCCGGATCATCGCCTCGGTGATCGCCTGGATCTCCTGGGCGTCGTCGGCCTTGGCGGCCTGGAACACCTCGGCGCTCTGGGCGAGGAGTGTGCCGATGACCTGGGCGATGTCGGCGGCCAGGCCTTTCGAGCCGGTGCCGGCCTCCTCGGCGGTGGGCGGATCGGGTTGGGTCACGTCCGGTCTCCGGCGGTCGGGGCGGGGTGGATGCGCGTGCGCTCGTGCTTGTCGATGATCTCGGCGAGCGTCGCGCGCCGTTGTTCGAGACGCCGGGTGATCGGCAGGGGGTTGAGGCCGTCAGTGCACTCGGCGTCGATCTCGGAGATCTCCGCTTTCGCGCGCTCGATGTGGGTGTCAGTGCGGGCGATGTTCGGGCAGGCGGCCTGGCACCGGTCGTGGCTCGGTGTGCGCTGGACGGGCTCCTGGCCGGGCCGCTCGCGCTGGCACAGCGCGGTGTAGGGGTCGAAGTTGCAGGCCAGCAGGGAGCTTTCATGCTCGAACACCTGGAGCTTCGGATTGCCCCGGATCGCCTTCAGCTGCCGCGTGGTCACGAAGGCGCCCGCGTACTTGTTCCCGAACTCGCTCACCGCCGCCAGATACCGCTCGGCGGCCGGCCCGCTGACGCCCTCGCCCGAGGCGAGCCGGTCGGACGCCTCGGCGAGGGAATCGGCCATCGCCAGGCCCTGCTCGAAGTTCAGGATCTGGAGCATGTCGGCCTTGGAGCGGCCGGCGTAAGACTCTCCCATGGTGCTCTCGACATGGCCGTACTGGACCCCGAGGGCGACCCGGCCGCCGGGGCGGTGGTAGATGAACCACGCGACCGTGCGCCTGAACCGCACCATGACCACCGCGCCGTCCGGGTCCTCGGGGATGAACTCGTTCGGGCGGTCGTGCAACCGGGACTGCTCGTGCGGCAGCGGCCAGGCAGACCGCGAGATCGGGCACCTGCGCGAAGTCGATCTTCTCGGTCCACGGGCGGTCGCCGATCTTCGCGGTGACCGGGACGTCGAGCGGAGCCCCGCGGCCGAAGAGGTGCGGCGGGAACTTCTCCGCGCTCTCACAGACGAGCTTGCTCACCTGGCTCGGTGACACTTCCAGCAAGCCCGCCAGGTACTGCGCGGCGACCGGCAGCCTGCCCGCCCCTTGCCTCGCGGCTGGATCGGCATCCGGCAGGCCGAACCTCGGCTCGATCTCCCGGCGATCATCGGTTGGGATCTTCCGGCCGCTGTCCACCAGCCGCCTCAAGTACTCCCTGATCGTGGTCCGGCCGCCCTTGACCGCGCCGGGGGCCATCCGCGCCAGCAGGCGCCTTCGCTCGCGCACAGCGGCGAGGATGTCAGGAGCCAGTTCAGTGACCATGCGGATCGCCCAGACCAGCAGCGGAGACATAACCGCCGGATGGATGACCGGGGTGCTGACCTCGCCCCCAGTCGAGGCACGCTCGCCCAGGTAGTCCGCGTGGCTGGCGCCCTCGTCCTCCCACGGCGGCATCGGAATCCGGCGCGGCCTGGTCGTCGGTTTCGAACAGTAGTTCGGGGTCGATGTGCTCGGCCAGCCAGCCGGTGCGCGGGCCGATGACGGGCAAGCCCATCGCCTGGCAATCGATGACGGACATGGACCAGGGGCAGCCGGGCCGGAACGGCGCGATGCCGAAGTGGGATTCGGCCAGCAGGTTGCGGTAGCGGATGCGGTCGCCGCGGTCGGAGGCGATGGCCACGCCGTCGACGGCGGCCAGCTCCTCCAGGTGCCGCTCGGGGCTGGGGTCCAGCCGGATGCGCTCGGGGCTGCGGGTGCCGAACAGGTCCATCACCGTGAGCCGCACCGGGGCCTCGGCGACGAGGTGGCGGGCGAGCCGGGTGAAGCGGGCGGTGCCGTAGTGGGCGTACAGGCGGTGGTTGTAGATGCCGGTGGCCCGCCCTTCCGGCGGGGTGATGTCGGCCGGGTCGCGCACCAGACGTACGTCCCTGGGGGCGGGGACCACGTGCAACTTCTCGGTGAGCTCCACGCCGGTGCGGGCGGCAGCCGCGCTGGTCCAAGAGGCGGCGGTGCCGGAGTGGACCAGGACGCGGTCGCAGGCCGCGAGGCCGGCGGCGAAGGCCAGCAGGACGCGGCGGCCCAACCCGCCGTCGTCCATCGCCGGGTCCAGCTCCAGCTTGCCGGTGTCGGTGAAGGAGAACGGCAGGTAGTGGCAGTAGCCGGCGATCCGCGCGTCCACCCCGGCCTCCAGCAGTGCGGCCCGGATCGCCGGGGCGGCCTCGATCTGGTTGGCCACGACCACCTCGGGCCGGTGGCGCCGGAACAGTCGCACCATCGTGCCCATGCCCGGGTTGAAACGGGCCCGGTACTTGGTGGCCGGCGAGGCGGTCCGGGTGAAGTACACGCGCTCGTCGCCGGCCGGGACCGGCGAGGCCATGGTCACCTCCACCCCGGCGTCCACCAGGGCCGGGGCCAGCAGGTCGGCGAAGGTGAAGCCGGAGTCGGCGGTCAGCTGGCTGACCGCTACCTGCCGCGGGGAGGCGAGAACTGGCAGGCCAAGCACGACCGCGACGCGTTCAAGGAGGTCTGGCTGCTCTTCGAGAACGAGCAGGGCCGCTTCCCGCTGTACCCGGACGAGTCGGTGTGGATCGAGTACGCCTACTCGATCGGCGAGGAGAAGTGGGGCCGCTGGTTCCAGCGGGCGGTCCGCCTGCCCACCGCGCACCTGGAGGTCGAACTCGCCTTCCCCGCCGAGCTCGATCCGGCGGTCTGGGGCACTGAGACGTCGATGACCGCCGAAGCGGTGCCGCTGCGGACCGCCCCGATGCGGCGTGACGAGGCCGGTGTGCGGCTCTTCTCCTGGAGCACGTCCACGCCCGCCCTCCATGCCCGGTACCGTCTGGAATGGCGATTCCGGGCCCGACCCGAACGCGACACGAACCAAGGGGAGTTCAGGTGATCCAGGTGCGGCCCAGCGACCAGATGCGCGACCTCGGCGTCGTCCAGGAGGGCGCTCCTATCCTCGCCGAGCCCGCTCGACCGTTCGACCTGCCCACCGAGCGCCAGAGCGCCGAGGAGGTCGTCGAGAAGCTGTTCACCGCGAAGGAGCGCATCGGCCAGGTCCACCCCTTCGCCAAGGGCATGGGCATCGCGGCACCGCAGATCGGGATCGGCCGGGCCGCCGCCATCGTCCAGCCGGCCGAGCCGGACGCCCCGCCGATCATCCTGCTGAATCCCCGGATCACTGACCGCTCCGACGAGGCGGACGAGCAGTTCGAGGGTTGCCTGTCCTTCTTCGATGTCCGCGGCATGGTCCCCCGTCCGTTGCGGATCACCGTGAAGGCCACCGCGCTGGAAGGCCGGGTGGCGACCACCACGTACGAACGCGGACTCGCCCGGCTGATCCACCACGAGATCGACCACCTCGACGGCCTGCTCTACACCGCCCGCATGCGGGCCGACATCGACCCAATCCCTGTCGAGCAGTACCGACAGACAGGGCGAGGATGGGCCTACGAGCAGTAGTCGAGCGAGGGGCATCTCCGTGAGTCACCTCAGACGATGCTTGGCTTCGAGGATGCGGTTCTCCTCGTCAACCAATCCGGCATAGCGTTGAACCCGCTGCTGATCAACCGGGTGCCGGCGGTGGCCGACCTCAACGTGCCGGTGAACACCGTGCACACCTCCGCCATCACCCTCGGGATAGCGGCCTCGACGGCCCTGAGAAGTCGTGCGATCCCCGCCCGGGACGGCAGTTTGAGTCGCACCCTGGCGGCTTCACCGCCGCTGACCTTGCGACCGTCGTTGTACGGGATGCCAGGGCACGGAATCCAGACCCCGGGGTCGTCACGGGCGGTTCGGTGTGAGCGCCGGGTAGCGGAGTTCCAGGCCGAGGACGGTGGTGGGTGGCTGTTGGTGGTAGCGGATCCAGAAGGGGGAGGCGCCGGGGGCGGCCTGGGGGTGGCAGCGGTGGCAGAGGAGGCCGCGGGTGAGGTGGGTGTGGGGGTCGTGGTCCTCGGTGTGGGCGGGGCGGCCGGGGGTGGGGAGGGAGCCGCAGATGGCGCAGCGGCCGCGGTGGTAGGCGAGGAGGCGGTCGGCGGGGCGTTGGCGGTGGTCGTAGGGCGGGACGGGCCAGGAGAGGTAGGCGGGGGCGGAGGTGCTCCAGCGCTGTTCCCACTGGGACCACAGGCGTTTGCGGACGGCGCAGCGTTCGCAGTCGGCGGGGCAGCCGCCGGTGGTGGGCGGGCAGAGGGGGGCGGCGTCGAGGGCGTGGCGCAGGTCGAGGCGCAGGCGTTCGAGGGGTGGGGCGTCGGGTGGGGACCAGCCGTCGGGGGCGGGGGCCGGGAGGGGGTGGTCGAGGAGGACGGCGGGGGCCATGGCGAGGCGGTCGGGGGTGACGGTGTTGGGTTCGAAGATGAGTTCCGGGACGCGTGCGGCGATGGCTTTGACGATGCGTCCGGGCATGGTGTTGGAGTCGAGGCGCCTGCCGTTGCGGCTGGTCAGCAGGGGGCGGCGGCCGGTGTCGGGGTCGCGGCCCTCGGTGCGGTGCGGCAGGTAGTCGGCGATGGCCTGCCACACCTCGCGGGAGGGCTGGTGGGTGATGGTGCCGTCGCCTTTGGGGGCGGGGCAGCCGAGGGTGCGGATGCGGCGGTGCGGGTCTTCCTCGTGGAGGTCCTCCAGGTCGATGCCGACGGCCTGGCGGGGGCGCAGGCCGTCGAGGAGGAGGTGGACGAGGAGGCGGTCGCGGTGCGGGGCGGTGTCGTACGGGCCGCGGCGGTGGCGTCCGGGCAGGATGTCGTCGGCGGCGTGGAGCATCGCGGCGGCCTGTTCGAGGCTGAGCGGCGCGGTGCGCGGCAGCGCGGTGGGGGCGGGGCGCAGCAGCGCGGCGTTGAACGGGGGCTCGGGGATGTGGCCGGCGCCGGTGGCGTAGGCGTAGAACGCGGCGAGGGCGGCCAGGCGCCGGGCGGGGTTGTGCAGGGAGACGCGCGGGGCCAGTGGGCGGCGTGAGGGCCGGTCCGGGTTGGGGCGGCGCAGGGCGGGGGCGTAGGCCCAGGTGGTGGCCGTGGAGGCGTCGGCGTTCCAGGCGCCGATGCCGGTGGTCTCCTCGGTGAAGTACAGCCAGTCCCGCAGGTCGGCCTCGTAGCGGACGGGCGTGGTGCCCTGGAGGGCGCGGCCGTGTTTGCCGAGGCCGGCGGCGAGCCACTGGGCGAGGACGTCGTACGGGTCGGGGCGGGTCACCAGGAAACTGTATGCGGGGTGCACGGCGGTGCAGGTCGGCGCGGCGGGCACCCGCAGCGCCAGGCCGCGCTCCGTCTCCGGGGAGACCGGTCGGCGGCTCATCGGGTCACCGTCGCCGCAGCGCCGTGGGCGTGCCGGTCACCGGGGTGGCCCAGCCTGCGGCGGACCCGGCTGGGATCCCCGCCCGGCGGGCCCGCCGGAGCCTCCTGCCGGACGGCTGAAGGTCTCGAAATTCCCTCACACCCCCGGCTTGTACGCTTGTTCGTCTGGAAGGTCTGCGGTTCTTGGTAGGAGGCCCGGTGCGCGTCCGTCGGTGGATATATGGGGTCGCGGGGGCGGTCGTGCTGAGCAGCCCGACGGTTGCCTATGCCCGCGGTGGGGGCGGCGGTCACGGGTTCGGGGGCGGCGGGGGCGGGGGCAGCCATGGTGGTGGCGGCTTCCACGGGTCGCCTGGCGGCGGCTCCGGCGTCGGCTTCGTGACCGGTTTCGGGGCCGGTAGCGGTGGGCTCGTCGCCGTGCTGGTGATCGTGGCCGTGGTCCTGCTGATCCTGTGGCTCAGGTCCCGGCGTGGCAAGGCGGCGCGGGCAGGCGGCCTGAACACGGTTTCGGACCGTACGGCGCACCGTGCGGACGCGCGGGCGCGGGAGCGCTCTGCCCAGGTCTCGGCCCGGGTCGATGCCCTTGCCGTCACCGATGCGACCTTCGACCGCGAGGCGCTGGAGCGCCGCGCGGTGTGGCTGTACGAGACGGCGCAGCGGGCGTGGACCGGCCACGATCACGCCACGTTGCAGCGGATTCTGTCCCCGGTGCTGTACGGCAAGTGGGCGGAGGAGCTGCGCGACTACGAGTCCCGTGGCGAGGTCAACGTCGTGGAGGTCGTCGACGGTCCGGTGGTCGAGCTGGTCGACGTCGCCAACCGGGCGGGTGAGCTGAACGACACCGTCACCTTCCGGATCACCGCGACGCTCCGCGACTACGTACGCCGCGGCGACGGCCGGCAGGCCGTGCGCAAGGACGGCTCGACGCGCCCGGTCGAGTACTGGACGCTGCGCAAGAGCGCGGCCGGCGAGTGGATCGTGTCCTCGGTCGAGCAGGCCGCCGAGGGAGCGCACCATCTGAGCAGTGCCATCGAGACCGACGGCTGGGACCAGAAGGAGGTCGCCCGGGACGCGGTGCTTGAGGTCGCGCACAAGAGCACGGTCACCGGGGGGAGCGACGTCCTCTCCCTCACCACCATCTCGTGGAGCACGGACGCCGATACCGCCGCCGGCGATCTGAGCGTCCTCGACGGCCGCTTCGACAGAGCGGTTCTTGAGGTCGCCGTCGAGCGGTTCCTGGAGGAGTGGGTCATGAACGACGGCAGCCTGGACTTCACTCCCGTCCGCACGGTCCGCCGGACCGTCCTGCGCGAGGCCGCCGTCACGTCGGTCACGGTGAGCTCGCTGGTCTCGCGCGACCCGGTCGTCTTCCGTGTCGCGGTCGACGCGCAGGGCGTCTACTACGAAGTCGACCGCCGCACCGAACAGGTACTGCGCGGCGACGCGCACAAGCGCAGGCCGATCGCCTTCAGCTTCGACCTGCGGCTGGACGACACCTCGGCCAGGGCGTGGACCGTGATCGCCACCGACACGCCATAGCCACACCTCCTACCACTGATCTGGGTGGTGCGGTGGACAGCCGCCCCGGTGCAGGAGGCCGCGGACCAGCGTGACTGCTGGTCCTGACCAGCACCACCGGTGAGCGGTGCGAGCACGGCCATGGGGAGTCCGGCGCCCTCCACCACGGCCATCCACATCCCCGGCATGCGTCGTGCAGCGCGCCCCCACACCCTCGACCCGTTCGGCTGGCCACCACGGCGCCGGCGGGAGGGCGACCTGACGATGGGCTACGGCCCGCTGAAGGTGGAGCGGCCGCCTCGGATCAACCGGCCGAGCCGTTCACCGCCACGACTTCGTCGTCCGACCCGTCGTGCACTGCGGCGGCCTGGACCGGTACTGCCTTCTTCGGCCTGGAGGTCTTCCTCGGCCGCCCCTTGGGCCGAGACACGGGCGGCGGGGCGCCGAGGTTGGCGAGCTCGTCCTCCCGCCAGCCGGCGGTCAGCGCGTTCTCGTAGGCACGGCCGTACGGCTCGTCGGTGTCGGCCATCAGTGCGGCGAGTCGCTGCCGCTCGGCCAGGACCTCGCCGAGCGGTCCGATGGCGTTCTCCCGTGCGGCCTGGATCTCGCGGATGCGCGCCAGGAACTCCTCGTTGGTCGTCATGGCGCGGATGCTAGGTGCGCCGTCGCGAAGACCAGGTGGAAGCACCGCCGGGGATTCGTCCGCTGCGGGGGTCTTCTTCGCCCGTAGTGGCGAATCCGCGCTGCGAAAACGCGATAACCGTCTGAAGCGAGTTATCGCTTATTGCACCAATAAGCGGCTCCGGCTGCCGATCCGAGAGCGGCCGGTGCGAGGACCCTGGGGGTCTCCGTGGCAGACAGCAACCGAGGTGGCCGGCCGTTCGCCCGGCGCCGGGAACGGAGGGCGGACGCGCCGCGATCGCACCGGGTGTACCTCGCCTACAACGACGCCGAGCTGGCGATCGTGCAGGCGGCCGCAGGCCGGGAGAAGCTGGCGCCCGGGGCCTGGGCCGCCCGGGCGGTGCTGGCGGTGGCCAAGGAGACCCTGATGCCGGTGTCCGCCGACGCGACGGACGTCCTCCGGGAGCTGATCCGCGCGCGCAACGAGCTGAGCCGGATCGGCACCGAGTGGAGTCGGATCGCCCGCGTACCGAACGCCGGAGAGGAGGCCGCGCCGCCGCGGTCCGACGCGGTCGGCAGCCTCGTCGAGAAGGCGTTGGAGCGAGTCGACGACGCCACGCTCCAGGTGATGCGCGAACGGCAGCAGCGGTCGTGATCCCGAAGAAGGCGCGGGCCGGGAACGACACCGCGGGGCTGCTCCGGTACCTGTACGGGCCGGGGCGGCGCGACGAGCACGTGGATCCGCGCATGGTGGCCGCGTGGGCGCCGGGCATCAAGGACCCGGCACGCTCGGCCGGCGTGACCATCGGGGACTTGGCACTGCTGCTGGACGCCCCGGTCCACGCCCTGATCGGGAAGCGGCCCACCCTGCACGTCCACCACGTCGCGGTGCGCAATCCGCCGGAGGACCGTCTCCTGACCGACGAGCAGTGGGCGGAAGTGGCGCGCGAGATGATGAACGCCGCCGGCCTCGCCGCGCACGGCGACGACCAGGGCTGCCGATGGGTGGCGATCCGCCACGCGGCCGACCACATCCACATCGTCGCGACCCGGGCCCGGCAAGGAGGCGGCCTGCCGAACCTGCACCGCGACATCCCGAAGATGCACGCGGCGGCCCGGCGTTTCGAGGCGCGCTGGGAGTTGCGGTGCCTGGACTCGGGGGACCGCACCGCGAACCGGTGGCCACAGGCCGGGGAAGCGGAGAAGGCCGCGCGCCGGCAGCTTCCGCGGACGGCCCGGGAGACGCTGCAACAGGCCGTACGGGAGGCCGCGGCGACAGCGGGCAACGAGGAGGACTTCTTCGCCAGGCTGGCCGCCGCCGGACTGCGGGTCAACCCGCGGATCGCACCGGACGGGCAGGCGTCCGGCTACTCGGTCGCGCTGCCCGGGGACCGCGACGGCGCCGCGCGCCCGGTGTGGTTCTCCGGGTCGCGGCTGGCCTACGACCTGTCACTGCCACGGGTGCGCGAGCGCTGGGTCGACGCCGTCCCCCAGAGCCCCGTACCCACCGACCAGGTGTGGAAGGCGGTCGAGACGAAGGTCCGGCTGGCCGCCGTACGGCTCGGCGCCGGCGGCCCCCACCAAGGTGCCGGGGACGTCGCCGCGCTCGGCGACCTGGTCGTCGTCCTCGCGGCGAACTCGCCGCGCCCGGTGCGAGAGCAGCTGCGGCGCTCGGCGGCGGCCTTCGAACGGGCCTCGCGAGCGCCCGGTCCGCGCGCGCTCGACGGTGAGGCGAGGGCCCTGTGGCGGGAGTCGGCGAAGCTTCTCTCGGGGGCGGGTGCGGCTGCCGGGCACAACGACACGGCTGCCTTCCTCGGTGTGCTGCTCGCCCTGGTCACCGCGGTCGCGGCGGCGCAACGCTGGCACGAGGCGCGGAACCTGCGGGCGCAGGCGCAGGCGGCGAGCGTCGCGGGCCAGCTGCTGAGAGAGGCCGTGGAGGTGAGTTCCGGAGCGGCGGCCGTCCGCGACTTCGATCCCCGAACGCCCTGCGCGCGACGAGGTGCCGAGGCTCGCTGGTCCGCGCCGATTCCGGCCGTGGGCAGCGGCGGACGAGAGCCGAACGCGGCCCTTGTCCGGCAGACGATCCCCGAACACGCCGCAGCCGTCCTTGCCGACCCCGCGTGGCCGGCGTTGCATGAGCGTCTGGCAGGTGTCGGAGGACGCGGTGACGACCCGGCGCGGGTACTGGCGCACGTCGCCGCCGGACGGGAACTCGGCTCGGCGAACTCCGTCGCGGAGGTCCTCTGCTGGCGCCTCGACGGCTGGCTACGCGCCCGCGGCAGGCCGAGGCCGGCGCCGCCGGCCGGTCCGGTTCCGGGCAGCGGCGCGCAGGCTTCGCGGACGCTGGGGAGTACCGCCGGCCACAGACCGGACCCAGAGCAGAAGGGCCCTCGGCGGGCCCGATGAACCACGACCAGGACCGCGACCAGGAGGACCAGATGACGGCACCGATTCCCGGAGAGCCCTTCGCCGACGCGCTGGCCGAGGCGGCGCAGACCTCCACGATGGCGATCCGGCTGATCCTTGCCGTGGCCGACGTCGTGCGACGGGCCGCGCAGAGGAAGGCGAGCGGCGCGGAGGAGCCGCTGCCGCCCGCCGACCAGGCCGTCCCCGAGGCCGCGGGGGAGCTCAAGGCGGTGCTCGCCGCAGACATCGCGATGGCACTGATGGCGGGGGCGGACTGGCCGGTGATGGCCCGGCAGATCGTCGCCCTGCGCCGGGCCGGCGTCGACCTCGACGAGTTCCTGCCGCGAGTCGGCGAGATCGCGCTGTCCGTACGCGACGCGGTCGCCGCCAACGCCGTCAAGATCGCGGCCGCCGGCGCCGAGGAGTGGGCGGGTCTGCTGCGCGAGACGATGCCCGCAGGCCCCGTGCGCGAGGCCATCCTGGCCTCCCCTGCCTGGCCGGACATCGCCGCGTCGATGAAGGCGCTCCAGGAGCGCGGCGTCGACGTCCGGACCGTCCTGCTGGCCGCCCACGCGGAGGGCGTCGGCGTCGACCAAGCCGTCGCCCGGGTCATGGCGAAGAGCAAGGACAAGACGGCCGAACCCCGCACCGTCCCCAGCCCGAGCCGGGATGTGGTGCGCGCCTACGGGCCGCTGACGGTGGGCCTGGACCTGCCCAAGGACCTCGACCTGCGTGACCGTGAGCGCGCCCTGGCCCAGCTTGGTGTCTCCCGCGCGGAGAACGAGCGCTACGTCCGGTGGGTGCGTGACGCGATGCCGGGCAAGGAGCACGAGGCGGGCCTCCTGGTGGCGTCCCACCAGTGGCCGCTGCTCGCCGCCGAGATGGCGAGGATGGAGGACCAGGGCCGATCGGTCACCGAGCACCTGTCCCGGCTGATGCGCGACCGGTCATGGGACGTCGGTCAGGCCGGACTCCTGCGCAGCCGTCTCCTCCAGGCCGCCTGCGCCGCGCTGAAGCTGCCCACCTACAGCGAGCTGAGGCAGACCTCGGTGGTCACCGCGGCCGCCAAGGCGGGGTCGGCTCCGGGCCCTACCAGGTCGCGGGTGAAGGGCACGGCGCCCGCCGGGCCCACGGCCACCCCACACCGGGCTCCGACCACCCCCGCCGCCGTACGCAAGCGGTAGGGCCGAAGGACTTCGGAGCAGGTCGCGGGCGCGGCTACGGGCGGGTGGCGCCCAGGTAGTCCGTGGTCGGCATGTCGGTGATCGCGCCGCGCCTGACGAGGTCTCCGGTCTTCGGTGCCGAGATCATCTGCCCGTCGCCGGCGTAGAGGGCCACGTGGTAGACGTGCCCGTCGCCGTGGCGCCAGAAGAGCAGGTCACCGACCTGGAGATCGTCCCGGGTGACCGGGCGCTGAGCGGTGGCGGTGTACTGCTCCGCGGCGGTGCGGGGAAGCCGGCGGCTGGGCCAGTAGGCGTACTGGACCAGCGAGGAGCAGTCCCAGCCGACGGTGGTCTCGGCCTGGCAGCGGCCGTCGCCGAAGCCCGCGCCGTCCGCGCAGTGGCCCGGGCCCGGGCCGGCCGGGCTGCCGCCGCCGTAGCTGTAGGGCACCCCGATCTGGCCGGCGGCCCGGCGGACGGCGTCCGGGCCATCGCCGCTGCCGCCGATCCGCGAGACCAGGGTGGCCCCCTCGAAGCGCGGCAGGTTGCCGATGATGTCGCTGACGTATTTCTGCGTCTCGGGGTAGGGCGGCACGCCGTGGTGCTCCGAGACCGCCGCCCAACCCGCGTTGTACCCGGCGAGCGCCGGCCGCCGCAGGTCGTCCGCGATGCCGGAGGCGCCGGCCTGTCCCAGCAGGCTGCACATGAACCGGCCCTGGGCCATGACCGCGTCACCGATGTCGTGCGGCGACACCACGCCGTTGTGGTCGTCGTCGTGCCCCCACACCGCCCAGGTGCCCGGCATGAACTGGGCGGGCCCCTCGGCACCGGCCGTGCTGCGGGCATCGGCGCGAAAGCCGCTCTCCTCGTCCAGCTGGGCGGCGAGCAGGGCCGGGGTCATCTCCGTGCGCGGGCAGTCGGCGGCGGCCCGCTCGATCCACGGCCGGTAGGGCTCCGGGACGGTCGCGAGCGGAACGGAAGGAACTTCGGAGGCCGCCTCCGCGGGGACGAGCAGCATCACCAGGGCGCCGAACCCGGTAGCGGCCAGGGCGAGGACCGCCCCGCACGCGACGAGTGCCGATTTCACGAATCCCCCTGCGGTGGTCGAGCCGAATGGGAGCCCGAATGGGTGGAACGGCGTGCCGTTCGCGTCACCACGGCAGTTACGCCACGTGGCCGAACGACGGCGCCACCCTCCGTGGCCGGTCGGGAAGCCGATCCTGACAACGCAGGCAGCGGGGGGAGGTTGCGGTATGACGCCCAATCCGGTGGTGCCCGCCCAGCAGCGGGCCACCGGGACGGTCTTCGGCCTCATGCCCGTGCACGGCTACGACATCGCGGCCGCCGTGGTGCTGCGGATGCTGGACGGTGAGGACGGCCGAGGCCGGCGGGCGCGGGGGCTCCAGCCGGGCGAACCCGTGCCGTTCGGCGTCCGGCCCGTGCTGCTGACCCCGAGCACGGTCTTCGGGACGGTGCTCGTCGAGACGATCGTCAGGACCTGGCCCGCGAACGACGTGTCCAGGCCCTGGCTGGTCGTCGCCGCCGACGTCCCCGCCCGCCCGGCCGCAGCCGCCCGCTACCGCCTGCGGGCCCTGAGCGGCCGCCTGGCGGGCGTCGCGTACCTCCCCTACCTCCCGGCGCTGCGCGTGGTGGAGCGCCCGGAGGACGCGTTCGAGGACAAGGCCGTCTGTCGGGCCGCCGCCGAACTCCGCGCCCGGCTCGAAGGGAAGTGACGAAGATGAAGATGTTCCTCACCGAGGACCCTGCCAAGCCCCAGCTGATCCCCGGCGCCAAGCCGACGAAGATCCCGGGGATGGACGGCATGGTCAGCACGCTGTTCGGCTACGGCCTGTGGCTGCTGCTCCTGGCCGGGGTGGTCGGCGCCGGCGTCGGGGTGTTCAAGCTCGCCATGGCCGACAAGTCCCGCCACGGGGGCGGCTCCGAGCCCTTCAAGTGGATGGGCGGCGGCATCGCGGCCGTGCTGCTGGCCGGATCGCTGATCTCCATCCTCAATGGCATCGCGGGCTGACATGCGGAAGCCCAGAGGGAGCGGGCCCCTGTCCCGGGCCGCGGTGTGGGGCGCGGGCGCGATGCTGGCGGCCATGGTCGGCCTGAGCGGGTACGCGGCCCTGTCCGGGGGCGGCGACGTTCCGGACACCCCGATCGACGGTGCGACGTCCGCCGCGTCCGCGCCGTCGGCGGCACTGACCGGGTCCGCCTCGCGGAAGCCGGTACCCATGTACACGGCCCCTGCGCTCTGGACCGAGCCGAAGCGGTGGCTCGCCGCGGCCAGGGGCATCCGGAAGGTGGCCGGGGGCCAGCGGGAGGTCGGCTTTCCGGGCACCTTCGAAGGGGCGATCGGCATGTTGGTGGCCGCCGACCAGGTCGACGTCGAGGGGTTCGGCACGCTGGCCGAGCAGCAACTCGACTCCTACCACACCTACATGCTGCCTGCGGACCGATCTCCGACGGCCGAGCAGAAGGTCCGGGCGGGTGCGGAGCGGGCCGAGGCCTCGCAGCGCGCCGCCCTGGGCCTGCCGGTCACCGGGCCCCTGCCGGGCGGCGCCTTCACGCGGACCACCATGATCGGGTTCAAGCCCGTCGAGACCTCTCCCACCCTGGTCACCGCCTACGTGCTCTCGGCCGTCACCGTCAAGGCAGGGGAGATGGAGCCGGAGCAGACGGTCTACACCGTGGGAATCCTCGCAGCCGTATGGCAGGACGGGGACTGGCGGCTGTCCGCGCAGGCCACCAAGGCCGCCATGGAGCGGAACAGCCAGAAGCCGCCCATTGCGGCCCCCGGCGACGCGGCCTTCAACACGGCCGGCTGGACGGCGATCAGGCAGGCCGCGTGAAGCGCCGGATCGCCGCTCTGCTCCTGGCGCTCGCGGCCGTCTTCGGCGCCGGCGCGGTCGACGCGTCGCCGGCCGCCGCCTCCGACGGCGTGATCGGCAGCATCGTCGAGTTCGGCTGCGACAACAGCGCCGTCGGCTATGTCGAGCAGATGCTCGACACCACCTGGTGCGGGGACGCGGGCAAGTCCGTCGACAAGGCACTCGACGAGGAATGGAACGGCATCTGGAAGTCCACCATTGGCGAGTGGCTCAAGGCGGCCACCGAGATGTGCAAGGCGCTCATCGCGGCGACGCTGACGATGGCCCTGAGAGGCCCGTCGCTGAAGCTGGAGAACACCGGCCTGTGGAGCGGGAACACCGCGTTGGCCGGGATGATGACCTGGTTCGGCCTCGTGATTTCCGCGCTCGGATTCATGTGGCAGGCGGGGCGGATGGCCGTCACGGGCCAGGCCGGGCACCTGTGGCGCGCCGCGGGCGGGTGGGCCCAGAACACGATGCTCTGCTTCTGCGGGGTGTGGCTGGTGTCGCTGCTGCTGGCGGCCGGGGACCTGATGACCGATGGTCTGGTCCAGGGCGTCTTCCATGATGACAAGACCGCCTTCGACAAGATCATCACGACCATGGTCCCCGACGGGATCGTGAATCCCGTGATCGTCGCCTCCGGTGCCCTGGTGCTGATCGTCGTCGGCTTCGTCCAGCTGGTGCTGGTCTTCCTGCGCAACAGCGCGATCCCGATCCAGTGCCTCCTGCTGCCGATCGCCGGGGCCGGGAGGGCCGGCGGGGACGCCACCCGGAAGTGGGCGGGGAGGCTGTTCTCCTCGATCCTCGTCGGCATCGCCTACAAGCCCGTCCTCGCGGTCATCATCTGCGCGGGCTTCACCGAGTTCGGGAAGGCGGACGGGTTCTCGGCCTGGCTGCGGGGCCTGGCCACGCTGCTGCTCGGCATCCTCGCCCCGGCTCCGCTCACCCGGATCTTCGCCCCGTTGTGCGAGGAGCTCGGATCGGCCGTGTCCGGCTCCGGAGCGATCGGCGCCGTCGGGGCGGTCAGCGCGATGGCCAGACGCGGTGGCGGCGAGGCAGCCGCAGGCGACGGCGGAGACGGAGACGGCGGCAGCGAACCGGCCACGGCGGTCGAGCACGCCAAGCACGTCGAACAGACCAGGTCCAAGGGCAGCGCAGGAGAAGACGGTTCGGGCGCCTGCGGCGACGCGCTGGCCCAAGCGGCCCGCACCGGCGCGGGGCGGATTCCCAACCCGGCCGAAGCCGGAGACAACACGGAACCCGGAGCCGCGGACACGCCAGGAGTCGCCGGCGCCGGCGGTGCCGTCGGCGGTGCCGGAGCCGCGACCGGTGCCGGAGCCGCGGTCCAGGTACTGGACGGCCTCCACCAGGCCGCCCAGCGAGGCGCCGACGAGATCGGGAACGGAGGCGACCTGTGACCACCCATGACGTGCCGGACGGGCTGCGGGTGCAGGGGTTCCGCACCAGACGCAGCTTCGGGTTCGCGGCGATGTCCCAGCAGGCCACCATCGCCGCCGCCCTCGTGCTGATCGCCGACGGCACCCTCGGCGCTCGGTTCCCGGGCAGCCTGCTCGTCACGGTGCCGCTCACCCTCGCCCTCGCGGGCCTGACCGCCGCCCGCCGCCACGGCATGCCGGCCCTGGCCTACTACTGGGCCGTCTTCGCATGGCGGCGAGCCGACCGCGCTGGCGCCACCTCCTACCGGCGGGTCCTCCTGCCGCAGCCGTACGCCCTCGACCTGCCCGGCGTCGGCGCCAGCTCCGTCCTGGTCGCGGCCCACGACCCCACCACCGACCGCCCGGTCGGCGTGGTGCACGACCGCTCCACCGGCGCGATGACCGTCACCACCCTGCTGGCCCCCGGCGGCACCCTCATGGCCCCCACCAGTGCCGTGCGCGCCGGAGTGCGCACCTGGAGTTCGGTCCTGGACGAGATGAGCATCGACGAGCAGATCCTGGGCGCCCAGGTCACCATCCAGATCACCCCCGGCGCGGGCGAGGCCCTCGCCGACGACGTCCGGGCCCGCCGCCGGCCGGACGCCCCGCGCCTGGCGCTGGACACGATCGACGAACTCGTCCGCACCACCCCGCGCGCCACCGCCTCGGTGACGCAGTGGATGAGCGTCAGTGTCGACCCGACGGCGACGGCGAACCCGCCGGTGGACCTCGCCGAGCAGGTCGCCGAAGCCCTGCGGGTGGTTGACACGCTCGACATGAGCGGCACCGGCGCCGACATCGTCCGACGTGCCACGCCCGACGACCTGCGCCGCCTGGTGCGCTGCGCCTTCGACCCGGGCGTCCACGACGCCCGGGAGGAGCAGTTCGCCGAGCTGTCCTGGGGCGAGTGCGGCCCGGTCGCCGCCGACGACCTCCAGGAGGAGTACGTCCACGACGGCTCGGTTTCCGTGAGCTGGGTGCTGCGCGAGATGCCGCGCCGCCCCATCCCGTACAGCGTGCTGCTGCCCCTGCTGAGCCCCGGACGCTTCCAGCGCAGGGTCACCCTCTCCTACCGGGTGCTCGACCCGCGCGAGGGCGAAGCCGTGCTGGAACGCGAGATCTCCAACGCCGAGCAGCGCGCGGCGGCGACCGCCCAGGTGCGCGGCCGTGCGACGTGGAGTCAGAAGGCGGACCGCCAGCGGGCCGAGCGTGCCGCGCACCAGGCGGCGAGCGGGGCCCAGGTCGTCGACTGGACGCTGCGCGTCACCACGACCGCCCGCCGGGCCGCCGACCTGCCCGGCGCCCGGCAGGAGCTGGAGCGCGCGGTGAAGGCGACGAAGGGGATCCGTATGAGGCCGGCCTTCGGCGCGCAGGCCGCCACCTTCATGGCCGGTCTGCCGATCGGCTACCAGCCGCTGGTGAAGTAGGGACACTTCGATGGGACAGTACAAGCCGCGCTCCCGCCGGATCCACGCCCCGCGGCTGGGGTGGGGCGGGCGGTACGGCGGCCGGGCGGCGGTGGAGGACACCGGCACCGTCTACACCGGCCCCTCCACCCAGGTCGGCGCGATCTACCCGTTCCTGCTCGGCTCCGGCCTGCCGCCGCGAGGAGTGCCCGTCGGCCGGGACGTGCTCACCGGCGAGCTGGTGTGCATCGACCCGTCGGGCTGGACGGGGAAGTTGACCACCAATCCGGGAGTGTGGGTCATGGCCCAGCCCGGCGTGGGCAAGAGCGCCCTGGTCAAGCGCATCTGCCTGATCTACGTGGCGTACGGCTGCATGATGTGCGTGCCGGCCGACGTCAAGGGCGAGTACAGCACGCTGATCCGCGAACTCGGCGGCAGCGTGCTGCGGATCGGCACCGGCACCGAGCGGATCAACCCGCTGGACTCCGGCCCGTTGAAGCACCGTCTGACCGCCCTGCCCGCCGCCGAGCGCCAGGCCCTGCTCGACGTGCTCAACGGCCGCCGTCTGGAGACCCTCGGCGCACTGCTCGCCACCCGGGTGGGGCTCGGCCGCCAGCCCGACGAGATCGAGCGCTCCGCGCTGACCACCGCCGTACAGTTGGCCGCCGACGCCACGCCGGGAACCGACCCGGTCATCCCCGACGTGATCGCCGTGCTGCGGCAGGCCCCCGAAGCCCTGCGGGCCAAGCTGGCCGCGGACGGCGACACCTACCTCGGCCTCACCCGCTCGGTGGTCGCCGGTCTGGACTGTCTGGTCGACGGACCGTTGAAGGGCATGTTCGACGGGCCGACCACGACCCCGCTCGGGCTGGACGCCCCGGCGGTCTCCGTCGACATCAACGCGCTGCGCGCCCGGGGGAACGACGTCGTCTCCGCCGGGATGATCGCCAGCTGGGCCTACACCTACAACACCATCGACAGCGCCCGCAGCCTCGGCGTCGTGCGGCGCCGGCTGGTGCTGCCGATGGACGAGATGTGGCGGGCCCTGCGCTCCGGCCCGGGGCTGGTCGACGCCATGGACTCCATCAGCCGCCTCAACCGCACCACCGACGACGTCACCGTCTACGTCACCCACTCGCTGGAGGACGTCGAGGCCCTGCCCACCGAGGAGGACCGGGCCAAGGCCAGGGGGCTGATGGACCGCTGCGACACCTGGGTGATCGGCGGCTCGACCGACGAGGAACTGGGCCGGGTCTCCGGAAAACGGGCCCTCACCGAGCAGGAGCGGATGATGATCACCTCCTGGGCGTCCGCGACCAGCACCGGTCTCGACAGCTCCGACCAGGTGCACCCCGGCCGCGGCAAGTACCTCATCAAGCTCGGCACCCGTCCCGGCATCGCCGCCGCGATGGAGCTCACCGGCACCGAGCGGCGGCTCTACCACACCGACCAGAACACCGAGCCCGTGGAGGGCGCCCGCCGATGATGACCGAGAACGACCGCATGTGGCTCGGCGGAGGCGTCCTCGTCGGCGGAGCCGTCGTGCTGTCCGCCGCCACCTGGACGGGCGGCGCCGCCGGAGCCGTCCTGGCCGGAGCCGACACCCCGCCGCTCGCCCCGTACACCGTCGTGGAGATGGCGTGCGACTGGGAGGCAACCTGGCCGGGCTCCCCGATCGCCAGCGGCATCGGCGCCGCCCTGTTCGACACGGCCGTCGTCGCCGGCATCGCCTGGGGCCTGTGGGCGGGCCTGCGGTGGTTCCACCACGCCTCCCACCTCGCCACCCTCCACCAGGTGCGCGACCTCACCCCCAAGCACGCCGCCCGCACCGCCACCCGCCTGCGCGCCTCGCTCAGCGACGTCAGGCCACGCGACGTCGCCCCCCGCGACCGGGGCGTCCTCCTCGGCGACCACCTGCCCACCCGCGTCGAACTGCGCGGATCCGACGAGGACACCTACCTCGCCCTCATGGCACCTCGCGCCGGCAAGTCCACGGCCGTCGCGATCCCCATCGCCGAAGAGGCCCCGGCGGCACTGCTGATGACCAGCAACAAGCCGGATGTGTACGCGGCCACCCTCGCCAGCCGGGCGAGGGCGGGCACCACCTGGCCGTTCGACACCCAGGGCGTCGCCCGGATCCAGCGCTCCTGGTGGTGGGACATCGTCGCCGAGGCGGAGACCCTCGACCGCGCCGAACGCCTCGCCGGACACTTCGTCAACCAGGTCAAGTCGGATGCCGCCGACCCGTTCTGGGCCCAGGGCGCGGGCGACCTGCTCACCGGCTTCCTCCGCGCCGCCTGGTGGGACGGCGCCACCGTCCGCGACGTCCTCCGGTGGCTGGCCGACCCCAGGGAACGGGCCCCGCTGCGGATCCTCCACCAGCACGAGGAAGTCCTGGCCGAGCAGGTCGACAGCTCCATCAACATCGCCGAGGAGACCCAGTCCGGCATCTACCAGAACGCCCGCACCGCCGTCAGCGCGCTGCGCGACGAGAACGTGCTCGCCTGGATGCTCCCCGACCGGCACCGGCCGCAGTTTCGGCCGGAGGAGTTCGCGCTCAGCCGGGACACCCTGTACCTGCTCAGCAAGAAGGGCGGCGCCGCCTCCGCCGTCGTCGCCGCGCTCGCCGACTCGGTGCTCACCGCGGCCGCCGAAGCCGGCGAGCGCCACGGCGGGCGCCTGCCCGAGCCGATGCGGGCGGTCCTGGACGAGGCCGCCAACATCTGCCGGATCGAGGACCTGCCCGACCTCTACAGCCACCTCGGCTCACGCGGAATCACCCCCGTGACGATTCTCCAGTCCTACCGGCAGGGCGTGAAGGCGTGGGGCGAGGTCGGCATGGACGCGCTGTGGGGCGCCGCCACGAAGAAGATCATCGGCGTCGGCCTGGACGACCCGAGGTTCGTCGCCGACATCGCCACCCTGGTCGGCAACCACGACATCACCCGCGGCTCCTACTCCAAGAGCCGTGGCGGCGGCTCCACCTCCGTCACCGAACACCGCGAGCAGATCCTCGAACCCGCCCGGATCCGCGCGATGAAGCGCGGCACCGCGCTGCTGCTCTCCACCGGCATGCCCGTCGCCCGGATCGCCCTGCGGCCCTGGTACGACGAGGACACCATGGCGCACCTCGGCCCGGCGATGAAGGCCGAGGAGAAGGCCATCACCAAGCGCGCCACCGCGGCCTGGGAGGAACGGAAGGAGTCCCGCCGTGACTGACCGCGACGGGACTCCTCCGGCTGCCGCGCTGGCCGAGGACGTCGAGGACCTCAAGGCCCGGTTCGCCGGCCTGCGCGCCGAAGTGGCGGCACTGCGCGTGGAACGGGACGAACAGACGGACTCCCCCGTCGAGGAGGAAGGCACGCAGTGGCGGTACCCGCCGTTCATCCTCCTGCTCGACGGCGAGGCCAGGGACGACGAACTGCGGCTGCTCGCCGAGTGGGTCGAGGGCGTCCTGGTCCCGGGCTACCTCGGCGAGCCGAGCGCCGACGCCCGCTGGTGCCACCTGTGGATCGAGCACGAGGACGCCGTCGCCCACCTCCACGCGCTCTGGCTGGCCTGGCAGGAACTCACCGACCCCGCCACCTGCGGCTACACCGGCCCCAGCGTCTGGCACCGCGACCACTACCGGCCCTGCATGACCGAACTGCGCCGCCCCGGCGGACCCTTCGCCGGCTGCACCAAGGGCGAGCACCGCACCGAGCACCGGCTCCCCGGGCGAGTGCCCAGCGCCTGGCATCTGGACGACTGAGGGGCGGCCCTATCTGCCCCGCCCGCGGTGCGGGTGAAGGGCGCCGACCTCGCGGGCCAGCTCGGCGGCTCGACGTCCGGGCGGACGTACGGACTCCCAGGGACCTCGTGCTGTCCCGCTGCGGGTACGCGCGGCAGCCGCGTTCACCCGCCGGGCATCGTGGGCTGGGTCCCCGGTGAAGCCGAGGGTGCGTCGCCGGTCGGCATCGAGCACGGCGCGACCGATGGGATGCCCGGCGGCCTCGGCGGCGCGCGCGACCGCCGACTGGGCAGCCCCAGATGCCTGACGGGCCGCGTTGTAGGCAGCCGTCACCGGGACGACCTGCTGGGGCAGAGCTGGGTACCACCTGGTCCAGCGGTCCTGGAACTGGTCGGCGGGCGTGCCGCCGCGGGGGTTGTGGGCGAGGTCGGAGCTGAGAAGGACTCCGTGTTCGACCGCGGCGGCAGCGATCCAGGGGGTGTGTTCGGCGAGGACCTGTCCGGCAGCGGGGACCGCGTGGACGGCTGCGAGGAGGGCCGCGCTGTCGGTCCGCGTGGCGACGATGTCCTGCGGGGCCCGAGGGGTTCGCCGTGTGCCGTCGCGGTGGGTCCAGCCGTCGGAGAAGAGGGTCCGGCCGAGCCGCACGCCCGCGAACTCGGCTTCCCGGACGAAGTGGGGATCCGAGATCTGCGGCGCGCTGCGGAGAGCCGCCTGCTTCCAGCTGTCCGCGGCCCGTCTCCAGGCCTGTGCGGCAGCGCGCAGCGTATGGGCCGCGGAGGTCAGAGCGTCACACGTGCCCGGATCCGGGACGAGAAGACTGCTGGTGTGCTCCAGCAGACGGGCGGAGAGGAGATGGGCGGCCGCGGTGTGGTCGGCGATGACCGGCAACTCGCCGATGGTGGACGGACGCTCGGCCGTCTTCCGGGCCGTGTGCGCGGCGAGCCAGTCCGCGCCCGTGGCCACGGCGAGGAGCGCTTCGTGTCGTGGTTCTCCCGGCCGGACCGGAGGCGGAGGTGCGGTGACCGCGACGGGGAGGTGGGTGAGGCCTGGTGCCGGGTTGGCTGGGCGAGGGGCGTTGAGCCCGCGGTGGATGCCGATCGCGGCCTGTTCGATCAGCACGGCCGGCCCCGCGAGCCTGCGGGCCGCGAAACGGCTGTCGCTCGCATCCCGAGAGGGCGGGGACGACTGGCCGAGACGGGCAGCCAGACGCCCGGCGGTGCTCGCGAGTTCGGCGGTCTCGGCGATGACGTGGCGAGCAACCGTCGGGCTGTTCAGGTAGGCGGCGTAGGGACTGCGGGGCTGACCCGCCGGACCGTGGTGGCTGGCGAGCAGGTCGCTGCCGAAGGCGAGGAACCGGGTGGCGTCCGCGATGTGGCGGGACACCGGGTCACGCTCGGGGGAGGCGTACGCCGCCTCGTCTCGCAGTGCCCGCCCGAGGGCATCCAGATTGCCCCTCAGCCGGGCGACATCGTCCTCGTCGATGCCGAGCGGGTCGTGGGCGAGGGGGCCGAAGCGGCCGGCGTACTGGTGCAGCAGACGGCAGGTACCGGCCAAGGCGCCGCTGCGAGATGCGTGTCGGCCGGGCGTGCTTCGCCCCTCGGCATCGGTCACGGCCGCGAGCGCGACCTCCAGCCGCAAGGCGGCCATGGCGGTGAAGTCACCCCAGGTGACGTCCCGTCTCATCCGACCGCCCCCTCCTCGACCGGAAGGGCGTTGCGCAGCGCGACGACCGCGGCGCGGGCATGAAAGGCGGCCGTGTGGCGGTCCCGCACTTCCCGGGGATCGGCCGAGCAGCGACCGAGTTCATCGAGGGCGTCAGCCGCGGCCTCCATACGACGGATCAGCTCGTGGTGGTCGATCCCGCGATCGGCGTCCGTAGGGGGACCCTCCGGCAGCGGCAGGTGGCAACTCGCCTGGTCGGCGTGGGCGGCGGCGGCGAGGGCGGCCAGTTCGTCGTAGCGCTCGTTCCGGACAGCGAGTTCGGCCAGACCGTGCGCGACGGTGGTCGCGTACGACAGGAGGGCGGCAGCGGCCTGTTCGACGTCCTGGGCATTGAGCGGGCTCGGGGTCATCGGAATTCGGTCCTCCGGGGTGAATGGGCGTTCGGCGGCAGACAATCACGTTCCGCGGGTCAGACGGGGCGACATCCTGATGGCCTGTGGACAAACCCGCCCGCGGTGGGAGGTGGTTCACCGGATCGTGTGAACAGGCTGCTCCGATCACCACTGATGCTCTCCTGCCAGGTTGCCTCGGTCATCCGACCGAACCCTCCTCGATCGGAGGGGCGTTGCGCAGCGCGATGGCCGTGTCGCGGCTGTGGAGGGCGGCCATGTGGTGGTCCTGTACCTGCTGCGGTTCGGTCGCTCGGCGACCGAGCTCGTCCAAGCCGTCGGCGATCTCCAGCAGTCGGTTGACCAGCTTGTCGTGGTCGATCTCCTGCTGGTCCTCGTCCGGCAGGTGGTCCGGCAGCGGCAGGTAGGTGGTCGCCTGAGTGGCGGAGGCGGCGGCCGCCAGCGCGGCGAGTTCGTCGTAACGGGAGTCCTGAACGGCGGTCCTGGCGAGGCTCCGGGCGGCCGTGGCAGCGAGTCGCAGGGTGGTTGCGGCAGACTGCTCGATGTCCTGGGCGGCATTGGGGGGCGGGTTCACGGGGAGTCCTTTCGGTGGGGTACGGTCCGGGACAGCGGAGCACACCTCGCGGGTTCGCGCGGAAATGTTCTGCTGTCCTGTGGATAAGTCCGGTTCGGAGCGGCCGCGTTCACCGCTGGTTGGGTTTCCGTCCCTGCTGTTGGCCGGCGGACACACGGCAGGGCCGAAGCACCCTCCTCACACGACGAGGCCGACCGCGGCGAGCGTTGCGTCGGCCTGCACTGCCACCAGGCGCCGCAACTCGATCGGTGTGGGCTGCAGGAGCCGTGCGCAGTGGCTCGCCCGCTCAGCCAACAGTTCGTCCAACCTGCACCGCACGGCCGGGACGGATGAGCCGCCGCCCCGTGCCCCGTTCGCGGCGCGCAGAGCCATTCCAGCCGACCGTAGGGTCATCATGACGCGCATGAAGTGCGCCTCGGCCAGTGCTGCGCCGGACACCGGAGTGGGGTCGGCGGCGCGCTGCTGCCACGAACGGGCGACCGTGGTGCTGACCGCGAGGGTGTCCCTGGCAGCCCGCGTGAATATGCCGTCCGGGAGGACGGCCTGCTCCATGAGCTGCTGGACCTCGTCGGCTTCGCGGGTCAGAGCCTGCGCCAGCGCCGTGAGTTCGGTCGACGGCGCGTTGTCGAACCGGGTGCCGGTGTACCAGCGCGGAACTTCCGGCAGCAGCGTCACCGTGCCGTACCGTGCGGCGTAGTGGGCAAGGTGCGCACCGTACGCGGGCGCCCGGTGGGTGTGGTCGCGGATCACCAGCTGCTCGACCGAGGGCATCTGAAAGACGCCGCGGCCCAGCACCGGCCACCCGACGACGTCCGAGGGAGCGGCCTGGGCGACCGGAAGGCCGTGCCGGGCCGACACGGCGGCCAGCCGTTGGGCCAGACCCGGCACGGCCTGGCTCAGGACGAAGAACGGGTCACCGAACTCGGCGTTGTGCAGCGAGACCGCAACAGCCGGCCGCAACTCGTCGACGAGATCCGCCAGCGCCTGGTTCTCGGGCAACCCGAAGTGGTGAAGCCCCTCCCCCCAGGGAACCGGAAACGTCCACTCGGGCTGCTCCGCCATAGCCGGGCGGTAGAAGTGACGGTGCTGTGCGAGGAGTTCCAACGGCAGGCTCGTCCAACCGGCGTTCAGAGCGGCGGCGTCCGGATCCACACACGGGAGGAAATGCCATGACAGGCCCTCCCGTAGCTCTGCGTGCGCGGTCACCACATCGGCCAGGACGTTGATCGTGGCATAGCCGACCGGCTCGTTCGGGTGCGGGCCCCCGATCACCAGCACGGCCTGCCGCCCGGATCCGACGGAGAACACCTCCAGCGCGCGCCCTTCCCGGGACATGCCGATCTGCCGTACCCGAACCAGGCTCTCCTGGGTCGCGGCGAGGCCACGCAGCCTCGCGGAGAGCTCCTCCACCGAAGGCCCCCGAGCCTCGTGCCGTCCCAGGTGCGCCGAATCGGTCAGGCGGAAGTCGACAACGGACAGATCAACCATGCCGCACACCGTCTCCTGTGAACGCGGCCTGCGCCCCCGAATCCGAGCACGGCCTGTCCCCGGGGGCAACGGTCCTCCGCCGCGGAGCGGCGAGGAACTCCTGTTGCCGGAGCGCACGTCGTTCGGGGTCGAGGTGGCCCAGCCGAGGTCCCATGGATGGCTGCGGATCATCCGCAGAGGCACCGGCTCGGTCGTGACCCGGCGGCGGGCCCAGATGGTCTTGCTGCCGGCGCAGGGCGTGCCCGTGGCGAAGATCGCCGCAGTGACGTTCACCAGCCCGGACCGGGCCCGTCCTCGGGCCCCGCCGCTCGTCATGCGCACCGCCGCGGTGCCCGACGGCGGGTCTCGCACAGTGCGAGACCCGCCGTCGGGAGGAGGCGTTCGGCGCGGCGTCAGTGGAGCGAGGGCAGGTTCCAGTAGCAGCCGTACTCGTCCTTGGTCGCGGTGAGGATGTAGTCGCCGGTCTGCGGGCCGACGACGCCGTCCTGGGGCAGGCCCGCCCACCGCTGGAGGGCGATGACCGCGCCGTAGGTGTCGGGCCCGAAGGCGCCGTCCACCGCGATGGTGGGGTAACCGGTCTGGTAGTGCAGGCTGTTGGAGATCTGCTGCACGCACTGCACGCTGCTGTAGGCGTTGGCCTTGCCGTAGCCGACCCAGAGCGAGCCGGAGTTGGGCACGGCCTGGGCGGTGCCCGCGACCCCGACGGTCGCCAGGGCGGTGGCCGCGAGCAGGAAGGCGCCGCGCCGCTTGGCGGACGCGGCGCGCGACATGCCGTTCGACGTGCTGTTCAAAGGAACCCCCCATGGTCGAGAAAGGACGATCGATCGTCGAGCACCTGACTATCGCCGATGATCGTCCGAAGGTCCAGGCCTTTCGAGCGGAAGATCCGCCGACGGGCCCGGCCGCCGCCCTGCCGTCAGAAGCCGCTGTTCGCCCGGTCGTTGAACCCGCGCGCTCGGGTGTTGCGCGCAGCAGGACTGGGGGATGTCGGTGGTGTCCGGCTGGTTGCCGAGGGCCAGGGCGTGGGTCGTGGTGGTGAGGGCCTGGTGCCAGTGTCCGCCATGGCTGGGCGAGTAGGCGTCCGAGTCGTGCCGGGGTCGATCCGGTCCGCCAGTTGCGCGGCCTCCACCGCGAGGCGGGAGCGCTGGGCCTCGATATCAGAAAGCTGACACCCCGATGTTCGGCTCGGATTCGAGCAGAGCACCAGGGTGTCAGCTTCTCATTTTTGACTAGTCGTCAAGGTATTGATTCTTCCAGGATACGCAGGTCGGGCGTTGCCCTCCGGACTCCAAGAACTCCCTTAGAGCCTTCCTGACCAAGTCGAGGGGAATCTCTGTCTGGTCTCGGAACTGAGTCCAGTGCCTGCAAAGGTAGTACTCGGGGGAGTTTCTGGATTCCGGTGGACCCGCGGAGACGAAGTTTCCACTGGCGTCTATAAAGAGCAGAATGCCAACCTGCAGCTCCTTGTCGACTCCCACCTGGAATTCGTGATCCGGAATTCCCGGCTTAAACTCTTCTCGATCCAGATGGATAATCTGCGCCAGATTCTCGTTCGCCGGCCCCGCCAGGAGTGCGTCGATCAGGGCATCGGCCTCCTCAAGAGAGTGGAGATAGTCTGGCCGACCAGCCTGACTTGCCCTATATCGAATTTCGGCACTTACCGCCACTTCCGCCACGCCCCTTCACCCGGTGGGTGCCGTAAACTAGACAGTCCCACGCACCGCTCGAATTCGGAAAATAAACAGTGAGACCCTTCGGGTTCTTCTTGTCCCTAGAAAGGAGGCCGTCCAGCGTCTCATTGCAGCCGTTCTTCTCGACGCATGGCCCGTCCCACATGTTGATCACAAGCTCGGCATCGTCAATGCCGTCGATGTGCATCTTAGCAACGAATTTTACCTCAAGGTCGGAAGCGCGTCCGCTGACGGTGCCTCGCAGTTCCTTGGTGGCAGTCTTCACCCAGGCGACCAGAGCAGCCTCATCCTTTTCTCGGCCGCTCGACAGATCATCGATGATCTTGTTTCCGGCTCTTGCGAACCCTGTGGTGGGTCCGCTTCCCGAATAGGGTTTGAGCCCGACCTTGGTCGCGATCGCACCGATGTTCTCGCGCGTGAACGGGGCGAAGCAATCGACGTTGTGTACGAGGACGGCCGTCGGCCCGGCCAGGACGTAGAAGGTGTGAACGTCCCGGACGGTCAGGTTGTAGGTGGGCTCGTGGCCCTTGCGCTGCTTGGCCTCGGTGACGGCGGCTGCCGGCCCGTTCGGGGTGCGAAGGGTGTCGCCGACGTTGAGGTCGGCGGCATCGACCCACTTGTGGTCCTTTTCGACCCAGAAGGGGTGGTGGCCGGTCGCGGTGAGGCTACCGGTTCCCTGATCGCCCTGAATCTGGAGATCGGTGAAGTTCCGGTCGTCCGGTGTGTAGATGACGGCTTCGACCGGTTTCGCCGCTGTTCGGCCCAGGTCCGGGTCGGTGGCCAGGACCGTGTCCCCGACCTTGACCTTCTCGATGGGTTTGCGACTTCCGTCACCCATGAGAACGCTGGTACCGGCCGGGAAGCTGTTCTTGTTGGGCTCGCAGATTCCCGGGATCTTCGAGAAGAGCCGTTCGATGAACTCGACGACCTTCTTGCCGAGAGGCCCGGTGTTCTTCAGGAGCTCCATGGCCTTCTCGAAGGCCTTGGCTTCGCCGACGATGGGGATCGCGCTGATGCAGGAGGCCTTGGCGTGCTCGACGTCGCGCTGGAGGGCGTAGAGGCCGCAGTTGAGGAGATCCGCCGCGGAGGACCAGCCGGGAGGTAGAACCATTCCCGCAAAGTCGAGGACGCCATGGGCGATCGCGAGCAGAAGGCCTCTAGTGTCTACGGGCTTGTAGTCGCGGTAAGGGTCGTTGAGCTCCTTGGCGAGTTGGGCCTCGATGTCACGCTTCTGTTGCTCGGCCTGCTGTTCAGCGGCACGCTGGGCCGCTGCGTCCTGCATGAAGGCGAGGTTCGCGTCGCGCATCTCCTGCCCGATGCGCTCCCAGTCGGCGACCTGGTCCTTGTAGGCCTGCCAGGCCTTGGTCGCGGCCACGGCTGCACCGTCGGCGTCGGTCTTGGCGGCTTCCCAAGACGCCCGGGCCTCGACACTCGCTCGGTAGGCCGAAGCCGCGGCCCAGTTGGCCGTCGTGGCGGAGGACTGTGCACGCTTGGCGGAGAGGGTGGCGGAGGCGACCTGGCGGCGGGCGGTTGCCTCCGCGTCGGATGCGGTTTTGGCGGATGCCACGGCCTGGTTGGCGCTGGCTTCCGCGGCCTTGGCCTTCTCCTGGGCCTGGGCGGCGAAGGAGGCGGCCTTGCCGGCCGAGTCCTTGGCCGCTGCTTCTGCGGCCCTGGCCTCGCTGTCGGCCCCAGCGGCGATCGCCGCTGCCTGTGCGGCCTCGGAGGCGCTTTGCTGGGCGAGTGCGGTGGCCGCGTCGCCTTCCAGAAGCAGGCGTTCGATCTCGGCCTTGTGGGTGGCCCCGAGCGCGTCCTTGTTCTTGGCGGCGTACTGGCCGGTCTGCAGGAAGGCCTGCAACTGCTGCGGCGAACCCTGGAGAGCCACGCGTGCCGCGGCCTCAAGTTCAGGTCCTGCACCGTTGCGCAGTTGGGCGGCACGCAGGTTGTCGTCACTGGCCTGGGCCTCGGCGTACCCGACGGCCATGAACTCGTGGAGGGCCTTGGCCGTCCCGGCATTGATAGCGGCGCGGGCTGCCGCGTCGACCGCGCGGTCGGCTCCGTTGCGGGTCCGGGCGACAGCGGCGCGCAGGTCCGAAGCTGCGGACTCGTACTGACCGGCGGACAGGAACGCGGTGATCGTCTGGGCGTCGCCCTTGAGCGCCTCGGTGGCGGCGGTCCGTACCGCCTCGATCTCCGAGTTCACCGCCAGGTTGGCGACGCGGTCGCGTTCGTCCTGTTCGAGGGCCTGGTGGCGGTCGTTCCTGACGTAGTCGAGGACTGCCTGGTCCGAACCGGACAGCGCTGCTGCCGAGGCCTCCCTTTCCCATGGACCGCCCGCGATCTTCATGGACAGCAGGGCGAGCTTGCGCCCGTCCGTCACGATGTCGGCGGTGGGCGTACCCGGCTGGGCTACGGCGGTGGCGAGGCGGTTGGCCTCGTCCTGGAGTGCACGCAGTTTCTGAAGGGCCTCGCCCGCGTTCTTCTGGTCATCGTCGTAGGCGGCTCTGGCGTCCAGTGCCTTTTCGAGCGCGGCCGCAGTACGCGCGGTGAGGTCCTCGGCTTCGGCCCGGTCGGCGAGGTCGCGAGCCGTCCTTGCCTTGGCGACGGCGTCCTTGGTGGCCTGGGCCGCTTCGGCGGCCGCCTGGGCATTCGCCTTCGACGCGGCAGTGGCGGTCGCGCTTTCGCCGGCGTGCAGCGCGGCTTCGGCGGCAGCCTTCGCCGCAGCGCTGGCGTGGGTGGCGGCAGAGGCGACGAGGGCCTGTGCATCGGAGACAGCCTGCTTGGCGTCCCTGACCAGTGCCCCGGCCGCGGCCGCGGCCCGGCTAGCCTCTTGGGCATGCCGCGTAGTGGATGCGGCGGCCTGCTTGGCACGGGCGGACTGAGCGGTAGCCTTTCCGGCGCTGGCTCCGGCCTGGGAGGCTGAGACGGCCGCGGCATAGGCGTTCTGGCCGGCGTCGTCCGCTGCTGCGCTGGCCTTGTCAGCCTCGGCGAGGGAGATCTTCGCGAGACCGAAGGAGCCCGTCGGGTTGACCGGATCGTCGGGAATCGGCGGTTGCAGGTCTCCATGGTCGAGCCCATCGCCGAACCAGTTGGCGGTCTGGGCCGCCAGAGAGGCCGCCTCTGAGGCTTCCCGTGCGGCCTTGGCCTTGCCTCTGTCGGTGGCGGCATTCGCGGCGGCGCTGCGTGCGCGGGCAGCTGCCTGGGATGCGGCCGCTGCCGCCGCGGCGGCCTGAGCCGCGGCGCTGGCGGCGGTGCGGGCGGAGTTGGTGGCAGCCTTGGCCGCCACGATCGCCACCTGTGCGGCCTCGCCTGCGCGGGTCGCGGCCTGGGCGGCACGGTCCGCCGCGGCTCCTGCGGCCGCAGTGTCGTTCTGGGCGGCCTGGGTCTCAGCAGCGGCGGTCGCCGCGGCCTGCTTGGCCAGGGCCGAGGACTCCACCGCCTTCGCGGAGGCTTGCTTGGCCGCCTCACCCTCGCGTACAGCTTGGTAGGCGGCGTCCTTGGCCTGCTGGATCAGCTGGCTCACGCTGGCGCGTTCGGCGTCTCGTGCGTGAGCGACGTGCTGGCCGACATCGAGGAAGTCACGGACGTCCTGGATGGAGCCGTTCAGTGCCAGCCGTGCCGCGGCTTGGGTGTTGGGTCCGCCAGTGCTGAGGATCTGAACGAGCTGGACGCGGTCGTCCGCTTCCCTGGCCGTGTACTGCCCGTCGTTGAGGAAGTTGCGGATATCGTCGATTGACCCGTTGATCGCGGCCCGGCCGGCCTCCTGGACGCCGCGGCCCGCGCCATTGCGCAGCTGGGCTGCCTGCATGCGCTGGTCGGATTCCAGCGGTGCTTGCCAGCCGGTGGCGAGGAAGGCCTGAAGGTCCTCAGGGGTGCCGTTGAGGGCCTGGACCGCCGCCGCGCGTACAGCCCTGCCACCGAGGTCGTGGATCTGGGTGGCGCTGACCCGGTCGTCGGCCAGCTGGGCGGCCTTCACATCGGCATCGAGGAACTTGCGCACAGCGGCGTCGGTGCCGATCAGCGCGGCCTCAGCCGCAGCCTTGACGCCGGGGCCGCCTTCCTTCCATAGCGCAACGATCCGGTTCCGATCAGACTGCGGGACGGGTGCCGGATCGGTGCCGACCGAGTCATCGGCCAAGGCAGGCACAGACCCCAGTCCGCCTGCCACGAGTACGAGCGGAAGCACAAGCAGACACAGTCGCCATGCAAGCTGCCGTCGTTGCCACCCCCTGCGGCGAACTGTAGCCCAATTATTTCTTATTGATGTCATCTCACATCTCCGTACACAGACAGCTATTGCTGCGGGCGGAAGCCTATACGGCACCAGCTGACGCCGGAGCCCGAGACCCGAAACGGCTGACGCTACGAAACCTGAATGTCATTCAAATTCCAACCAAAGGGCATCAAGCAAATAAGATGGACATAAAGGGCAAATCGACAGGATTGCCACCTGGGTGCCTTGTATCTGCGCCAGATCCGCCTTCTCTCCATGTGATCCAAGGTCCTAGGTGGCCTCGGATGCCGTGATCCGTGGCCTAGACTTTGGGCCACAATTCGCTGACTAGCCGTCGATGCGTGATCGTTACAGGAAAGATGACGTGACGTCACCTTCATTGGTGGTCTGCGAACGGTGGCTCACCAACAACGCAATACATATCGAGAGGTCAACCATGAAGGCCGTATACAGATGGACGACAGCCGGTATCGCCGCAGCTGTTGTGGCAGTTCTCGGATCCACCGCTATGGCATCCACGGAACAGGCCGCCCCGGACGCCAGCACTCCCCCGCCGGCCGTCGAGGACTTCGTCTACCCTCTGGACTCGCCGTACCCCGCCCTGACGCTCGTCCGCGGTGACGGCCACATCATGCTGGCCGACTGCCATACAGCCACCCAGATCCAGATCTGGAGCCCCGAGCTCCCGCAGAGCATCCACGAGCAGATCTGCTTCCGTGTCACCGGAAACGTCGGCTACCTGGCACTCCAGTTGCCGAGAACGTCCGTGATCCAGACTACGGAACGCCCGGTGCAGGCAACCCTCACTACCGAGGGAGCCGCCACCGCCGTGAACATCCCCAAGAACACCATGCGGAACGTCGGAGAGTACGTCGGGCTCAAGCCGACAACGCTCGTCGAACTGCGTGTCACGGGCTGACGGGCCCGACACCATCCGAATCGGCCGCCCCAGAGCCGCATCAGCATCACCCGAACACGCTCAAAGGACCTGGAGTGACCAACCGCCTCCGCGGCCTGCTCATGGCACTCATCGCCGTACTCGGCCTCGCAGCCGGCGTAACGGTGCTCGCATCGGCCGACACCACGCCTCCTCCGCCCACGACAGGCGACAACGCCGCCCCTCCCGCCGTCGAGGACTTCAACTATCCCGGCGCCAATACGATCTCCCGTATCAAGCTGCTCCGCGGTGACGGCCACATCATGCTGGCCGACTGTGCCAAACCCTCTCAGATCCAGCTGTGGACCCGCGCTCCTGGAAATCCCGACAACAAGGTGTGCTTCACCGCCACGTCCACGACCGGCCAGCTCACGTTGCAGCTGGCAGACCTGTTCGCCGTACAGACCACAGGACGGTCCCTGCACGCCGAACTCACCGCTGCCGATATCAAGAAGGGCATCGATGTGGCCTCCGACGGCATTGCGGGTGTGGGCGAAGGACTCGGACAGGAACCGACCACCGTCGTCGAACTGCGGATCACCGGCTAACCATCGCCGTGTCCGGGCGTTCTCGACAGGAAGTTCTGCCGAAGCACCACGAAAGCGCGACGAATGCTCCTCAGGAGCCACAACCGTCCAGGCCTCGCCCTCCATGCCGACGATGCCCGGGTCACACGGGCCGGGTATCACCGCCGGCGATGTCCTGCGGCCCTCGACGCTCGCAGGACCGCGTCGAGACCGTCGGCGAAGGCACCAACCCAATATCCACAAGCAGCCTCTAACCGAACCTTACCTGCCGGCGTCGCCCGCCCGCATCCACCTCTCGCACTTGGGAACCCCATCCATGCCTCTCACTTCCCCACTTCTCCGCCTGCGGACGGGCACACTGGTCGCCGCCCTGGCCGCCGGCGCCCTGTCCACTCTCACCGTGCTCCCGGCGGGTGCCGTTCCAGGCGACGCGGCCGCCGACGGCTCCTACTCCTACACCGCCCGTCTGGTGATCGGTGACAACCTGCGGGCCTGCACCGGTGCACTGGTCGACCGCAACTGGGTGCTCACCGCCGCCTCCTGCTTCGCCGACGACACCGCACAGCCGCAGGCCCTGGCGGCCGGCGCGCCGAAGTGGAAGACCACCGCCACCATCGGCCGCACCGACCTGACCACCTCCGTCGGAAAGACGACCGAGATCGCCGAACTGGTGCCGCGTGCCGACCGCGACCTCGTCATGGCTCGCCTGGCCGCGCCGGTGGACGGCATCGCCCCGCTGACGCTGGCGGCCGTGGCCCCGACCGCCGGGCAGACCCTGCGCGTTCCCGCGTACGGGCGGACCGGGGACGAGTGGGCGCCGCTCAAGCTCCACACCGGGGCGTTCTCGGTCGACACGGTGAACCCCGCGGGTATCGGCACCACCGGTACCGGCGGAGCGGCGGTCTGCAAGGGCGACACCGGCGCCCCGGTGCTCCGCGAGGTCAACGGCAAGGCCGAGCTCGTCGCCGTCGCCTCCCGCTCCTGGCAGGGCGGCTGCCTGGGCGTGCCCGCCTCCGAGACCCGCACCGGCGCCTACAACT
>NZ_JAUOOW010000007.1:0-668679 GCF_032654805.1 Kitasatospora brasiliensis | reverse complement strand
CCCGGCCGTGACGTCAGCAGCGGTGATGACGTAGCTGCCGTGGCACGTCGTGCTCTGGCCGGGGGCCAGAGACGTGGCAGCGCAGGTCACCGAGGTGACGTGGTCGTCGGTCACGGTGATGTTGTTGACAGCGGCGGTACCGGTGTTGGTGACGGTGTAGGTGTAGGCGACGGTGTCACCGAGGTGGAACGGGCCCGCGCTGTCGGCGACCTTCTCGATCGCCAGCATGGCCTCGCCGACAACCGGGACGGTGACGTCGGCGGGCGGGCTCTGCACCGGCTGACCCTGCGGGTCAGTGCCGTTCGCGTGAGCCGTGTTGGTTACGTGACCAGCGGCGACGTCAGCCGCCGTGATGACGTATGTCCCGTGGCAGAGCGTGCTCTGACCGGGAGCCAGAGAGGTCGCGTCGCAGGTCACCGAGGTGACGTGGTCGTCCATCACCGACACATTCGTGACAGCGGCAGTGCCGGTGTTGGTGACGGTGTAGGTGTAAGCGACGGTGTCACCGAGGTGGAACGGACCCGCGCTGTCGGCAACCTTCTCGATCGCCAGCGCGGCCTCGCCGACGACCGGGATCGTCACCGAAGCCGGCGGGCTCTGCACCGGCTGGCCCTGCGGGTCGGTGCCATCCGCGTGAGCCGTGTTGGTCACCTGCCCGGCCGTGACGTCAGCCGCCGTGATCACGTACGTCCCGTGGCAGAGCGTGCTCGCGCCGGGGGCCAGAGTCGTGGCATCGCACGTCACCGACGCGACGTGGTCGTCCGTCACCGTCAGATTGCTCACAGCGGCGGTACCGGTGTTGGTGACCGCGTAGGTGTAGGTGACGGTCTGGCCGACGTGGACGGGGCCGGTGGTGTCGGCGGTCTTGGTGAGGCTGAGGGAGGCCACGCCGATGACCGGAACGGTCACCTGAGCCGGCGGGCTTTGGACCGGCTGACCCTGCGGGTCGGTGCCGTTCGCGACAGCCGTATTGGTCACCTGCCCGGCCGTGACATCAGCAGCCGTGATGACGTACGTCCCGTGGCACGTCGTGCTCGCGCCGGGGGCCAGGGACGTGGCGCCGCACGTGACCGAGGTGACGTGGTCGTCGGTCACGGTGATGTTGTTGACGGCGGCGGTGCCGGTGTTGGTGACGGTGTAGGTGTAAGCGACCGTGTCACCGACGTGGAACGGACCCGCGCTGTCGGCGGTCTTGGTGAGGCCGAGGGAGGCCACGCCGATGACCGGAACCGTCGCCTGAGCGGGCGGGCTCTGGACCGGCTGACCCGCCGGATCGGTGCCGTCGGCGACAGCCGTGTTGGTCACCTGCCCGGCCGTGACGTCAGCCGCCGTGATGACGTAGCTGCCGTGGCAGAGCGTGCTCGCGCCCGGGGCCAGAGTCGTGGCGTCACACGTCACCGGGGTGACGTGGTCGTCCGTGACGGTGATGTTGTTGACCTGGGTTCCGCCGGTGTTGGTGACGGTGTAGGTGTAGGGGACGGTGTCACCGACGTGGAACGGACCCGCGCTGTCGGCGGTCTTGGTGAGGCCGAGGCTGGCCGGCTCCACGGTGGGGATGACCTGGTCGACGACCCACGGGGCCTCGGTGGGAAGGAGCTCGGTGAGCACGCCCGACACGTCACTGGCCGCCTGTGCGGCGATCTTGTTCCAGGTCCGCTCGCCGCCGACGAACGCGGTGCCGTCAGCGGTGGTGGTGGGGACGTTCATGGTCCACGTGTAGGTGAAGCTCGTACCGGGCGCGACGACCGTGCTGCCGTAGTCGAAGCGGACCGCCCGCACCGCCGCCCAGTTGGTCACCCCGGCCGCCGTGGTCCAGTCGCCGTGGGCGTTGTACGCACCGCCGCAGTAGAACGGCTCGCTGGTGGTGGAGTCCATCTCCGGCCGGCAGGGGTCGGGGTTGGTGGAGTAGTAGACGGTCACCGGGTCGCTACCGGTGTTGATCGGCCCGGTCAGCGTCGGCACCCATTGGTTGATGTCGCTGCGGTCGTTGTACCGGGGCGCCGTCACACCGGTGTTGTTGGGGTACGGGAGCAGGTCGTAGGCGACGAAGTTGGTCATGGGCTCGTTGCCCTCGTCCGCGAGGGACACGCGGTAGGTGACCGTGCCGCCCACGGAGGAGGTTCCCACCTGGGTGGGGTCCTTTTCCGCGGAGCCGAGGAAGTTGGTGTCCTTGTCGCCCATGACCTCCTTGGTGACGCCCAGAGCCGCCGACCGCGCGACGGCGAAGTCAGCGGTGGTCGCCGAGACGCCTTCGGTGATGTTGCCGTTGCGGTTCACATCGGCGGCGTCCTGGGTCTTGCCGAAGTCGGCGGGAAGCAGGTAGCCGCGGGTGTCGAACAGGTAGGCGACGTTGCCCTGGTAGGTCGGCAGGACGGGGTAGGTGGGGTCTGTCGGCGGCGCGCCGCCGGCGTCGCCGCCGTAGGTGCCGGCCGGCGTCCCCGGATTGACGGTCGTGGTGAACACGTAGATGCAGGTGGCTTGCATCGGCACGGTGGCACCGGAGCCGGCAGTGGTCGCGATCAACGCGGTGCGGCCGTTGAGATAGTTCGGCACCAGCGACACGGCGAAGTCGGACGCGACCGGGCAGTCCGCCGGCTGGTTGGTGCCGAGGGCGAAGGAACCCTGCTGGTAGGTCAGCTGGGGCGGGATCAGATCGATGATCTCGGGCTGGAGCGGCGTGGTTGCCAGGCTCGGGTCGTAGTTGATGCTCAAGCCCCAGGTCAACTCGGCTTCCGGCGCGACCGGGCTGGGAGTGGCCAGGTACTTTCTGAGGAACGCGTCGCTGATGAACGCCCGGATGTCCATCGTCGCGCACGCGGTGGAGGTGTCGTCGGCGACGCCGGGTGCCGAGAGCGTCGTGACCTGGCAGTTCTGCAGGGTGGATCCGGGCGTCGCATCGGGGGCGATCGAGCCGTTGATGATGATGCCGTATCTGGTCGACGGCCCGACGTCGGGGATGGTGACGGTGATGTTGGTGATGCGCAGGCTGTCCTTGCCCAGGCCGAGCCGTACGCCCGTCCAGGTGAACGTCTGCTGTGATCCGTCGCTGTAGGTCACCAGGATCGTCGTGGGGCTGGGCGGCTGGGCGTTCGTGTCGGCGTTGGCGATCGAGGCGATGTCCGTCGCGACGTACCCCACGGGCATGTCGTCGCTCATGACGAGCGTCGCGTCGACGGTGCCGTCGTTGCCCGACGTGAGGTTCCAGACGGCCTGGCCGCCGACGGCCGCGATGCCGTAGCCGCCGTCCTTCCGGGTGGTGGCCGTGACCACCGGCGGGCCGGTCGGGATCGTCGTGGTTGCCTGGGCGGAGACCGTCATGGGCGTGGTCGAGCCCAGCGGCGTGCCCTCCATCGACACCGTGTCAGTGAAGCTGGTGCCCGGAGCCGCCCCGGCCGGCAGCGTGTACTCGATCCCGTGGACGGTGGGCTGCTGGCCTCCCATCGACGCGATGGTCGGCCAGGTCGCGGTGTTGGTGCCGGCATCGTACGAACAGCCGTCACAGCTCACGAACGTGACCCCGGTCGGCAGGTGGTCGGAGATGACCACGTTCTCCAGGGCGAGCCCGCCCTGCGCCGTCGTCGGGTTCGTCTGCACGTTCGAAGCCGTGATGAGGTAGGAGACCGTGCTACCGGCCGTCGCAGCGCTGGGCCCGTTCTTGTAGATCTGCGGGACGGGCACCGCGTTGAGGTCGACGGTGGCGCTCGCGGGCGCGGACGTGTCGCCGGCGGTGTCGCTGGCGTTCGCGGTGACCGTCTGCGGGCCGGGGGTCGTGAGGTAGTCGAGGGTCGGCCAGTTGACCTGGATCTGCTGGGAGTTACCGGCGGCCGCGTTGGGCCAGGTCAGCGTGAGTGTCCCGGTCGGCCCGGCGGTGGCGGAGATCCCTACCGCGGTCTGGGCGGGGCTGAGCGATGCCGTGGGCGTGCCGGCGGCACTGCTCCAGCCGGGCGGCGCGGGGATCGTGGCGGTGATGGTTCCGCACCCGGTCGGGTTCGAGCACTGCACGTTGAGCAGGTAGCTCACCACGTCGCCGGAGTTCACCGGAGTCGTCACCGGTGAGAGCGCCACCGTGAGCAGCGTGGCGGCGTGCACGACGGCGGCCGGCAGGCTGACGCACGCCACGACCGCGGCCACCACGGCGATCCACCAGCGGTGCAGCCAGGTCGGCGGTCTCGGCGGGCACCCGGCTGAGCTCCCGGGGTCGCGCCACCTCCGCCACTTCCACGACCGACCGCCCGGCGCCTTGCCGCCGGTGCGATCCACACCTGCCTTGCCCATGCTTTACCTCCGGAGCTTCCCATGATCGATGGGATGAAGAGTCCGCCTCGTTGTTCGAAAAACCCATGGCGGTTCGCACGAATGCTAAGAGGCTCCGGCTCATATGTTTGTCATTTAAATGACAGCATTCGAGTGATTTTCGATTTCTGTGATTCAGGCCGGAAGCCGGGCCTTGACAACCCGATAGGCGAAGTCCCGAAAGTCCGCAAGACGGCGGTCCACCTGGCCTATGCGTGTTCGCGGCCAGGGTGACGAATTCAGTTCTCCATCGTCCGCAGGGCTTGGGCGACCTGGGCCAGCCAGCGGGTTTCGGCCTCGATGTCGCCGGTGTGCGGGACGTGGGGCTCGGCTGAGGGCGGGTTGTTGTCGGGGGCCTGGGCGCGGGTGAGGGCGTCGGCGATGTGGGCGGCCTCGGTCCGCGCGGCGTCGGCGGACTCCGGGGGAGTTTCGGCGGCGACGCGATATCGGCGGAGGATCAGCAGGCCGTCCCGGATCTCGATCACCCGTCGGTACAGGGCGAATTCGGCGTCGGCGGGGGGCATCCGTCCAGCGGTGAGCGCAATCTGCGGGAAGGCCGTGTGCAGAGCACTCCACAGGGGGCGAAGCGCCCGGTAACTCCGGTAGGCCGAACGCCATTGCCGAACGGCCTGGCCGGCGCGGGCCCACAGCAGGGTCGTGGCGCCGGCGAGCAACAGCACCGCGCACAGGCGGCCGAGGGCCAGGGAGATGACGTCCTCGGCGGTTTGTTGGCGGCCGGAGTGCAACGTCCCGATCACATCGTCCAGTCCCCACACCACCCAGAGCAGGCCGAAGGCGGTCGTCAGGGAGATCAACCGCAACGCCGTCCGTAGCGCCACCGTGTCCGCCTGGCGCGTCCAGTGCAAGGTCTGCCGCAACAGGGTGACCAGGCAGTAGCCCGCGTAGCCCGTGATGACCAGGTCGAAGCCCGCCAGGGCCACCCGGCCGCCGACGCCGGTCGGCACCATCTGGGTGCCGTCGTCCTGGATTCCGGCGAGGAAGTACAGCCCCGCCGCCGCCACCATCGCCAGCGCCATCCCGATGCTTCGGCGGCGCAGCGTCCGAGGCGTGGCCTCGGGTCGCCGCATGGCGACGGCGGCCAGCGCCAGATATCCGGCCGAGCTCATCTTGAGGAGGTCGGCGAGCAGCCCGAACACTCCCTCCGACCCGGCCTGCCCCGAGGCCATCAGCGCCAGGAACGCCCCGAAGCACCAGCTGAAGCAGCAGGTGTACCGACGCGCGGGCGAGGCGTCGCGGCGCCGGTCGGCAAGAAACCGGTACGTGCTCAGCACCACCAACAGGCCTGCCGCGCAGGCGAGGACGGGGTCAGTCATGCGGGCCGTTGGCGCGGCGCGATCCCAACAGCGGGGACAGCCGGTGGGCCCACTCGTCGCCGCGCGTCCGGCCGCCCGGTAACAGGGCCCGCTTCAGGATCAGCGAGGCGAGCAACTCGGCTTCCTGCTCCTGGGGTTCGAGGTACACCGTCCGTCCGAGCACCTTCTTCACCAGATCCGGCGACAGGTTCGGCAACAGACCACCGGTGAGGCCGGGATCCGGCGAAGGCTCGGACGTGTGCCCCAGCAACAGATGGGCGTACTCGTGCACCAGGATGTGCTGGCGGTGCAGCGCGCTGGTGTCCTCGGCGTACACGATGTAGTCGGCCTGCCCGGTCGTGACCAACAGCCCGCACGGCGCTCCGGGCCGCGCCGCCACGGCGATCAGGTCGATCGGGCGGCCACGGCTGGTGGCGAGACGGGCGATGAGCTCGGCGGCGTCGAACGGTTCGGGCAGTTCGAGGGATTCGCTGATCGCGCGACATCGCCGCATCAGCCCGCCATGCCGTCGGATCCACCGCAATGCACGCCTCCCCGGTACGCCGGGGCCAGCGCTGCCGGTCCAACTGTGCGCTCAGCGGGAGGGCTTGTCCCTGGCAGCCTCCCGGCGAGCGATAGTCTCGATCACATCCGAGACCGTGTCCAGTGCCTCGGGCGACAGTTCCACCGCCCGCAGCGCCATGTTTCGGACACCGGCGTCCCGCAGGGCCTCCAGGAGGGCGAGTTCGGCGACGATCTCCTGTGAGCGGTCGTCGAAGAAGTACGCGGGCGAGACGTTGAAGAACTGCGCCAGCGCCTCCAGGTGCCGCTTGGTGGGGTTGTCGCGCTTGCCGGTGCGCAGCTGCCACAGGTACGTGGCCGAGAACGTCTCTCCCGTCGCCTCGCGACAGGCGCGCGCCACGTCCTCGTTGCTGTACTGCTCACGGTTGGGGCGCCGGACCGTGCGGAACAGCGCCTCGATCTTCTGAGCGAGCGTACTCGTCTCGACTCCCGCCATCTCCGCCTCCTGCGCCGCCACTGCCGGTTCCGGCGGCGCTGGGGGTACTCGGGTCGGCCGCCGGGGGACCATCGTAGCTTTCGGGCGTCGCGTCGGGTCCGGCGGTGGACGACCGAGGAACGAACGCGGGCCCGGCCCCGGGGGAGGGCCGGACCCGACGTCCGGTGCGGTGTCGTGCGGCGGGTCAGCAGCAGCCGTAGCTGAAGCTGCCGCAAGTACCGCACCAGCTCTGGTCGGTGGTGCTACAGATGTCGTTGTTGGTCCAGGCCTCCTCGCCGCCGCTGAGGGCGGTGAGGTCCAGCTCGCCGATCGGGTGGCCGGGGGCGGTGTGCGCCGCCTCGGGGTCCTTCCAGGACCGGACGGTCTCCTCGTTGCTCATGGCGTGCCTTCCGCTGGAGGGGATCAGCAGCAGCCGAAGCTGAAGCTGCCGCAGGTGCCGCACCCGGTGATGTTGGTGGTGCAGATGTCGTACACGGTGATCTGCTCCTCGCCGCCGCTGAGGGCGGTGAGGTCGACCTCGCCCAGCGGGTGGCCGGGCAGCGTGTGGGCCGTCTCGGGGTCCTTCCAGGACCGGGCGATCTGCTCGTTGCTCATGGTGTGCCTTTCCGGTGAGGGGTTCAGCAGCAGCCGAAGCTGAAGCCGCCGCAGGTGCCGCAGGCGGTCTGGCCGGTGCACATCTCGAAGATGGTCATCTCCTGCTCGCCGCCGCTGAGGGCGGTGAGGTCGACCTCGCCCAGCGGGTGGCCGGGCAGCGTGTGGGCCGTCTCGGGGTCCTTCCAGGACCGGACGGTCTCCTCGTTGCTCATGGTGCGCCTTTCCGGTGGGGGTTCAGCAGTGGGTGCCGGTGGCCCAGGTGGGGCAGCAGCCGGCCGAGCCGAGGGCCTCGCTGCCGTCCTCCTCGTCGGCCAGGCCGCCGACCAGGAAGCCGAGGTCGATCTCGCCGGCCGGGTGGACGGGGGCGGTGGCGCGGGCGGTGGACTCGGGGTCCTTCCAGGCGCGGGCGGTGCTGTCGTCGCTCATGGCGGTCCTGCCTTCCGATGGCGATGGTGCCGTGGCCGGGCGGCCGGGTGGCCGACCGGGGCTGGTGGGACGGGCGGCGGCGGGGCGGCCCGTCGGATTCAGTGGCTGGCGGCCGGGCGTACGGAGGTGTCGCCGAACAGCCGTCGGTAGACGCCGTCCTGCTCGATCAGCTCGTCGTGGCGGCCGCGTTGGACGATCCGGCCGTGCTCCAGGACGAGGATCAGGTCGGCGTTGCGCACGGCGTTGAGCCGGTGGGAGACGACGATCCGGGTGACGGCCAACTCGGCGAGTGCGCCGTCGACATGGCGCTCGGTCTGCGGATCGAGGTGGCTGGTCGCCTCGTCGAGCAGCAGCAGCCGGGGTCGGTGCACCAACGCCCGTGCCAGGGCTACCCGTTGGCGCTGCCCGGCCGACAGTGCGGAGCCGCTCTCGCCGACCGGGGTGTCGTACCCCATCGGCAGGGCCAGCACGTCCTCGTGGAGCCCGGCGATGCGCGCGGCCCGGATCACCTCGGCGTCCTCGGCGTCGGGTCGGCCGAGGGTGAGGTTGTCCCGGATGCTGCCGCCGAAGAGGCTCAACTCCTGGAGTACGGCGCCGCAGTGGGCTCGTAGGTCGGAGAGGTCGAGCTGGTCGATCGGCACGCCGTCGTGGTGCACCGCGCCCTCCTCGGGGCGGAGCAGCCCGAGCAGCAGCAGGGCGAGGGTGCTCTTGCCGGAGCCGGTCCGGCCGACGATGCCGAGCTTGCCTCCGGCGGCGACGGAGAGATCGATGCCGCTGAGGGCCGGCGGGCCGGACGGCTGGTAGCGGAAGGTGAGTTCGCGCACGTCCACGGCGGTGGCCCGGTCGGCGGCGAGCCGTAGCTGTCCGCCGGTCTCGGTCGGTGCGTCCAGGACGTCGAAGAGGCGTTCCACCTGGGCGTTGACGGTGAGGTAGAGCTGGCCGGTGGTGGAGAGGGTCTCCAGCGGTGCCAGCAGGGACAGCACGAGGCTGTTGGCGGCCAGCATGGTGCCCAGGGTCGAGCGGCCGGTCATCACCAGCCAGGCGCCGACGCCCAGCATCAGCAGCGGGCCGAGCGCCGTCATCGACCTTTGCAGGCCGGATAGTCGGGCGGTGGCCCGGCCGCGCCGCAGCATCGCCCGCTGGTAGCGGGTGAAGAGCCCCTGCCAGTGCTCCACCGCCCGGCTCTCCACGCCGTTCGCCTTGAGCGGCAGGATCGCCTCCAGCGCCTCCACCAGGTAGCTCTGCTCCTCCGCCCGTGCGACCAGCTCCAGTTGGGCGAGGTTGCGCAAACGGCGGTGGGCGCGGACCACCAGCAGCAGTTGCAGCAGGAACAGCGGGGCGACGGCGAACAGGTACAGCGGTTGCAGCACCACCACGGCGGCCAGGTAGCCGACCAGCAGGACGCCGTCCAGGGCGACGGTCATCAGCTGTTGGGTCAGCGTCTCCCGGGTGCTGGAGACGCTGGACATGCGCATCAGCAGGTCGCCGCGGCCCCGGTCGAGGAAGAACTGGAGTGGCAGCCGGAAGAGGTGCTCGACGAAGGAGCGGGTGAGCACCAGGTCGCCGCGTCGGCGCAGTCCGAGCAGGGCCAGGGCGCGCAGGGCCGTCAACAGGCCGGTGAGCAGGGCGATGGCGACGGCGGACAGGGCGAGCAGGGCGGCCAGGTCGGTGCGGTGCTGCGGCAGGAACGAGTCCACCACCGTACGGGTGAGCAACGGCAGGGCCAGGCCCAGGAGTTGGAGCGCTCCGGTGACCAGTGCCGTCATGGCGAGCAGTGAGCGGCCGCCTGGGGCGGCGAGGAAGCGCCGCAGGTAGCGGACCATCGGGCGGTCGCGCAGCCGGGTGTGCCGGGGCTCGAAGTGCTCGTTCGGCTCCAGGGCGACGGCCACGCCGCCGAAGAGCTGGTCGAAGTCCTGCCGGGAGATCTGGCGGCGTCCGGCGGTCGGGTCGACCAGTCGGACGGTCCGGCCGTCGAACCTTTCCAGGACCACGAAGTGATGGCTCGTCAGGTAGGCGATGACGGGGCCGTTCGACGGCTGTGCCAGCGCGTCCGGTCCGCGCAGGACGCGGGTGGTCAGGCCGGCCCGGTGCGCGGCGTCGATGAGGACGGCCACCGAGGCGCCGTCGCGGCCCGCGCCGAGCAGCGGGCGGCAGTCGGCCACCGTGGAGTCCCGCCCGTAGTGGCTGAGCACCATGGCCAGGCAGGCGGCGGCGCATTCGGTGCGGGTGAACTGGAGGCGCTGTGGCACCCGGTGGGAGCGGCGCCGACGGCGCTCGGGGGCGTCGGCGGGGGCGGTCACCGGGCCTCCTGCGGCGCGAGCAGCAGTACGGGGGCGATGAGCTCGGGCGCGGCGATCCGTAGCAGGCCGTGGCCGATGCCGGCCAGGCCGGTCATCAGGCCGGGCGTGGGGATGCCGCCCGGGGTGCCGCAGAGCGGCCCACGGCGCTCGATCGCGGCCAGCACGGCGTCCCGGGCCCGCGGGTAGTGCTCGCGGGCCTCGGCGACCCCGGCGCGGGCCGCCACCGCGAACAGCTCCAGATTGCCCAGGCGGCCGTGGCAGAGGCTGTCGCCGTCCGTCCGGGCGGCGGCAGTCGAGCGTACGGCGCGCAGCAGCGCCTGCTCGCTCGCCCGGGTGCGGGTGGTGGCGGGCAGATCGGCCCGGAGCAGGCCGACGCCGGGGGCGCCGTGGCACCAGGCGTGCACATGGGCGGTGGTGCCCGGCGGCGGTGCGGCCTGCCAGGGGCGGGGGGACAGCTCGCGGAAGTCCGGCCAGTTGTCGATGGCGGGGTCGAAGCCGGCGTCCTCGTGGGCCAGCGCGGCCTGCCCGGTGCGCAGCGCGGCCGCGTCCCCGGTGCGGGCGGCGTGGCGCAGCAGGGCCCAGCCGATCCCGCCGGTGCCGTGGGACATGCCCAGCAGCGGCCGTTCGGCGGTCATCGCGGTGCGCCAGACGGCGGTGCCGTCGGGCTGTGACTCGGCCTTGCCGATCAGCAGTCGCGCGCAGTGCCGGGCGCAGGCGTGGGCGACGGCGCCGTGCCGGTGCGCCAGCGCCTCGGCGACGGCGAGGCAGCCGGCGGAGCCGCCGATCAGGTCGAGCTGCCGGTCGTCCTCGTCCAGGTCGCGGGCCGCCGCTTCGAGCAGGTCCGGTACGGGCGCGGCCAGGGCGGGATCGTCCAGCAGGACGGCGGCGCAGTCCAGCGCGTACGCGGTGCCGGACAGGCCGCCGAACGCGCCCCAGGGGCGCTTCGCGGCGCGCAGCCGGTGGGCGGCCAGGTGCTCGGGGAAGGGGGCGAGGATGCGGCGGGCCCACTGGGCGTAGCGCTCCTCCCGGGTGATGGCGGCGAGTTGGGCGAAGAACAGGGCCAGCCCGGCGTAGCCGCCGTACAGGTCGTCGCGCAGGGCGGTGACCCGCCACTGGTCGCGGTTGAGGTCGAGCCCGAGCCAGCCGGCCCGTCCGTCGGTGCGGTGGGCGTCGGCCGTCAGCTGGTCGGCGACGGAGCGGGCGAGGGCCAGGGCGCGTTCGGCGGGGGAGCGGTCGGAGTCGGTGGAGGTCGGCTCGGCGGTCTGCGGGGTGCCGGACGGGGAGTTGGAGGCGCGCGCCGCGAAGGCCGCCCGGATGATCCAGTCCTGGGTGGCGAGGTCCTGCTCGCCCATCGCGGCGATGATCCGCCGGGAGCGGTCGAGCCCCGATTCGGGCAGCGCCTGCGGCAACAAACGGCCGCTGTGGGTGCGCAGTTCGCGGGATCCGACGACGGAGCGGAACAGCGGTACGTCGCCGCTCCACAGGCTCTCGGCCTCAAGCGTCAGCAGCGGCTGGATCGCGGGGTTCTCGGCGGACTGGGCGAAGATCAGCCCGAGCACCCGGTCGCGGTCGAGCGCGTCGCGGGTGACGTCGGGGTGGGTGCTCTCGCTCAGCAGGTGGGCGTAGACGCGGGTGGCGCGCACGATGGTGCGGCTGGTGTCCTCCCGGAAGCGCGACAGCGGACCGTCGGGCGCGAGCAGTTCCTCGCGGTGGGCGGCGATCGCCCGGTAGCCGGCCGCGAACCCGGCCCGCAGCGAGGCCAGATGGTCGGCCGGGTCGACGTCCCGGCCGTCCAGGCGCGGCCGGTTGGCGCTGCCCTCGAAGGCGAGCCGCACCCTGGTCAGGCGCATCTCGTCGGTGCCGTCGCCCTCCCAGGCGGGGGACTTGAACGGCATCGCGGCGCCCTTGTCCGCGCCCATCCCGCCGACGTCCAGCACGGCGCCGCCGTCGCCGACCAGCACCGAGGGCAGCAGGCCGACCCGCTGCACCGAGTGGGCGAGCAGGTGCTGGGCCGGGTCCTCGTCGACCAGCGGGCTGCCGGTCAGCAGGGGAACGCCGACGTGGAACAGGGACTCCAGGTCGACCGCGATCGGCTGCTCGCCCGCGGCGATGACGTTCTCGAAGTGGAAGTCGGTGGCGGCGAGCGCGTAGAGCAGGGCGAGCAGCGCCCCGAGGCGGTGGTAGAACCGCTCGGCCGCCGCGTGGTCGGCGCACGGCGCCGGCTCCACGAACTGTGTCCAGCCGTACTCGCCCCGGTCCCAGGCCGTCACGGTGCCCAGGTCGAGGCCCGGCAGCGCGGTGTCGTACCAGTCGACCACCGCGTTGAAGTGCTCGTGGACGGCCAGCGGGCGCGGCTTGTAGACCAGTCGGGCGCCGGAGGAGAAGGTCAGCAGCGCGACCGAGCGGCCCGCCTCGTGGCCGTCGCCGCCGCCCATCCGGACGGCGGTCAGCTCGCCCGGGTCACGTCCGCCGAAGATCCGCTCGACCAGTAACGGCCGGTCGGCGGTGAAGCGTCGGAGGAACTCGCGGTGGGCGTGGGCGGCGTTCTCGGTGGCGTACGCGACCAGCCGGGCCAGGACGGCGTACTCGTCCAGCAGGGCGGCCAGCTGCTCGGGCCGGCGTTGCCGGGCGATGAAGGCGTGGAAGCGCTCGCTCGGGGTGTCGCCGGCCAACTGGCCGGACAGTCTTGCCACATGGAGTTCCAGCACCAGGGCGCGGCCGAGCAGGGCGACCAGCTGTTCACGCAGGCTGCTGTCGAGTGAGCGCTGTACCGCCTCGTGGGTGTCGGTGCCCAGCAGGCGGCGGGCCTCGGCGAGGAAGGGCTCGACGATCACCGCGAAGTCGGTGAACCAGTGCCGGTGAGCCCCGGCCTGCGGCTCGCGCTCGGGTGCCGCCGGGGGCAGTTCGGGCGCCCGGGCCATGACGCCTTCGACGAACCGCGCCCAGGCCGGTTTGGCGCTGCGCGCGGCCAGCTGGTCGGGGTGCTCGGCGATCAGTCGGCGCAACCGCTCCGGATCGAGACCGAGCGCGTGGGCCTGGGCGGAGGCCGTGTCCGGGGTGTGGTCCGGGTACGCGGTGCGCCAGCGGGCCAACCGCCGGTCGGCGCGCCAGCCGAGGCTGCCCTCCGCCGGGCTGTCCGGCACCGGGCCGGGCTCGCCCCCGGCGGCCAGGCGCTCGGCCAGCCATAGGCCACGTGCCCACCAACTCCCCGTCAGCGGTGCGCGGTTGACGCACGACCAGGGGAGGACGGGGTCCGCGACTTCGGGTGGGGTCTTCGAGGGCATGCTGAACTCCTGAGACGCGGAGGGCGGGCGGTCCGCGGACCAGCCGGGCTGACGCTTGCGGGGAGGAGCGAGCAGGGCTGAAGAACTGCGGTGAACGCGATGATCTCAAGCGATTCACATCAGCTAACACTGTGAGGGCGAGTCTGCTCGGTCCGTGACGGTGCGTCAAGTGGCGTGAATGGAAGTGCCTGCGCCATTCATATCAGCTAATGCCCCTGGCCTGCGGGAACGCCGTCCGCCCGCGGCGCGAAGAGGCCGGCCGACCCTGGACGGGTCGGCCGGCCTCTGGCGCGGTAGGCGGGTCAGCTCAGCGGCGACTCGGGCACCTCGTAGAGGTACTCCTCGATGGCGGCGATCAGCTCACCCTCGAAGCGGAAGTGCGTGCTGCCGTGGACCCGGCTCAGGGAGCCGTCCCGTGCCACCCGGTGCAGGACGTTTTGCTGGAACACCTCGTCGGGCTTGTGGAACCGGCGCACCACCTCGAACCGCACCGATTCCGCGTCGGTGAAGAACTCGCCGATCCGCTTCAGCCGGTCCTCGATCGACTGGGTGCCCAGGCCGTCGTTCTGCCACACCGTCGCGCCGGGGGTGCACAGGGCGCGGAAGCCGGCGAGGTCGCCCGCCTCCAGGCGCCGCAGGCCGGCGGACACCAGCTCGTCGAGGTTCTGGTTCTGGTCCTGGTTCAAGGGAATCTCCATTCAGAGCAGGCCGAGGCCGCGCAGGTCGGCGACGTACTTGGCGACCAGGGCGGGGGCGAGCCGCGGCACGTCCCGGTCGGGTCCGAGGCCGGCCGCGCGGACGGCGGCCCGGAAGCGGGGGGCCGGGGCGGGGCGGCCCTCGGCGGGCCGCTCGAAGGCGTGCAGCAACGGCAGTACCGAGTGGGCGCGTTGGCGTTCCGGCAGGGCGCGGACGGCCGTCGTGAAGCGGCCGAACCAGTCCTGGTAGTCGTCGATCCGCCGGATCGGGTGGCCCGCCTCGATCAGCCAGTCCACGAAGGTGTCCAGCGAGGCGCCGTCCTCGTGCGGGTTGGACGCGTTGAAGGTGCGGTAGTCGCCCGGGGCCGCGGTGCCCAGCGCGGTGACCGCCTCGGCGAGGAAGTCGACCGGCAGGCCGTCGTAGTGGGCGGGCGCGCCGCCGCGGTGGAAGGAGCGCGGGGCGAGCCCGGTGGCCACCAGGCTGAGCAGCAGCCGGGTGAGCACATCGGGCACGTTCAGCTGCCCCGGGTACCGGCTGTGCGCGAGGATCATGCCCGAGCGGAAGGTGGTGACCGGCAGGCCGTACCGTTCGTGCGCCTCCCGCAGCAGCACCTCGCCGGCCCACTTGGCGGCCGCGTACCCGTCGGCGTAGCCGGTGCCCAGGCGCCGGCGCGGGAGCGTCTCGCGGATGTCGGCGTCCTCGTCCATGGCGGCCGGATCGGCCGCGCCGCGCACCGCCACGGTGGACAGATAGCTGACGGGCTTGAGCCGTTCGGCCAGCGCCAGCCGGACGAGTTCGGCGGTGCCCGCGACATTGGGGCCGAACAGCTCGCCGTACGGCAGCACATGGTTGACCAGGGCGGCCGGGTGGACGACGAGGTCCACCGACTCGGCCAGGCCGTGCCACACCGCCCGGTCCAAGCCCAGGCGCGGTTCGGCGAGGTCGCCGGCCAGGACGGTGAGCGTCCCGTCGGACAACTCCCGGTAGAACGAGGCGAGTTCGGTATCGGAGCCGAAGGATCGGGCGAGCCGCTCGGCCGCCTCCGCCGGGGTGGCGCCCCGGACCAGGCAGATCAGCCGGCCGCCGGACGGGCCCAGGCGGCGGAGCCACTCCAGGCAGAGGAAGCGGCCGAGGAAGCCGTTGGCGCCGGTGAGCAGCACCGTCCGCGGAGGCAGCGCGGGGCCCGCGGCCAGGGCCGGGGCGTCGATGAACCGATCCAAGGTGAGGTCGCGGGCCCGCAGTTCGGTCGCGCCGACGCCGTGCACGGAGGCGGCCGTGGGCCGGGTGGCCGTGGCGGCCCGCCGGGCCTCGATGTACGCCGCCACCCCGGCCAGGTCGGTGGCCGGAGCGATGACGACGCCGACCGGCACCTCGACGTCCAGGACCTCCTTGAGCAGGGAGGTGAAGGTCAGCGCGGAGAGCGAGTCGCCGCCCAGGTCGGTGAAGCGGGCGCCGCCGTCCGCGCCGGTGTCGACCCGGCCCAGGACGGCCCGTACCGCCCGGTCCACCGTCTCGCGGACCGGCCGGTCCGCGCCGGCGCTCCGCAACTCCCTCAGCTGGTCGGCCTGTTCCTCGGCCAGCTCGGCGTAGCGGCGCTCCAGGGCCGGGCCGTAGCGCTCCACCAGCTTGGGGCGCAGCGGCTTGTGGCTGTCGGAGAGCAGGCCGTTCGCCGGGCTGAACGGCTCGGTCTCGATCAGGACGTCGCGCGGCACCTCGTACGGGTGCAGCCCGTTCTCCCGTGCCGTGCGCCGCAGTTCGCCGTCGACCAGCCGCCGCAGCGCCTCCGGCTCGCCGTCGCAGCGGGCCAGCGCGTCCGGCGTCGGCACCACCACGGCGAGCAGATGGGAGCGTTCGCTGTTGCCGTACACGAAGACCTGCCGGACCAGCGGGCTGCCCAGGAAGACGCCCTCCAGCCGGGAGACGGTGACGAACTCGCCCTGGGAGAGCTTGAGTACGTCCTTGGTGCGGCCCACGTAGACCAGCCGGTCCGGGGCGACCTCGGCCATGATGTCGCCGGTGCGGTAGTAGCCGTCCTCGTCGAAGACGGACGCGGTGAGTTCCGGGCGGCGGTAGTAGCCGGGGATCGCGGCGCTGGTGCGCAGTAGCAACTCGCCGCGCGGGTAGGGCCGGTCGGTGCGGTAGCAGCCCGACTCCGGGACGTCGGCGAGCTTGTAGTCGAGCACCGGGGGGCGCTGCACCACGGTGTCGAGCAGCACCCCGCCGGCCTCGGTCGAGCCGTAGCCGGTGTACAGGTGCAGGCCCAGGCAGGACTCGACGAACTCCGCCACCTCGGCGGAGAGCGGGGCCGTGCCGCAGAAGGCCTTCGCCACCCGCCCGCCGAGGAAGGTCTCCCGCAGGTGCTTCTTCACCGCTGTGTCCGCGTCGCCGGGCTCGCCGCCCCAGCGGCCGAGTTCGATCCGGTACTGCTGGAAGAGCATGTCCGCCACCCGCGGGACCATGGTCAGCTCGGTGGGCCGGACCAGCCCGATGTCCTCGAACAGGCAGGACAGGTCGCTGCGGGCGGTGAAGCAGCCCAGGCCGCCCCGGGCCAGCGTGCCCAGCACCGACATCCGGCCGGCCTGGTGGCTCTGCGGCATGTAGTGGACGACGACCGAGGGGATGTCGGCGGGCCCGTAGACGAACCCCCACCAGGCGTTGCGGGCCAGGCGCTGCGGGTACATCGCGCCCTTCGGCGCCCCGGTGCTGCCGGAGGTGTAGAGGAGCAGGGCGAGCGGGTCCTCGCCCGGGGCGGGGACGTGCAGCGGGGGCGGCGGCAGCAGGGCACCGCGCCCGACCGCCTCGCCGAGGGGGTCGAGAACGGTGGAGGTTGCGGCCAGCTGTCGTTCGGCGGCCGCGAACGCCTCGCGGTGGTCCGGGAGTTCGGGGTGGTAGTCGAAGACCACGAGCCGGCGGACCGAGGGCTGCCCGAGCACCGCGGCGACGGCGGTGTCCAGCCGTTCGCAGCTGGTGGCGAGCACCAGCGGCTCGGTCTCGGCGACGATCGGCGCCAGCTGGGCGAGCGGCGCGCTGGCGTGCAGCGGCACCGAGACCAGGCCCAGGTGGACGCAGGCGAGTTCGAGGACGGCGTAGTCGGTGCTGCTGAAGCCGAGCGTGCAGACCCGGTCGCCGGCGGCCAGCCGGTACCCGGGCTCGTGCGCCCAGGCGCCGGCCAGCGCCCGCACCCGGGTCCACAACTCCCGGTAGCTGATGGTGTCGAAGCTCGGCAGCAGCCGCCCCGTCGCCCGGTCGCGGGCGCGTTCGCCCAGCGCCGGGCGGTCCCCGTACGCCGCCATGACGGTCGCCATGATCTCGGCCGGACCGGTCGCCGGATCGGCGAGCGCGGCGCGCACGGCCTCGGACTGGCCCGACCCGGCGGGGGCGGGCGTCACCAGGCGACCGGCAGGGCTTCGGCCCCGCGGATGAGGCGCTCCGTCCGCCAGTTGATCCGCTCGGGCTCGACGGCCAGGCGCAGGTTCGGCAGTCGGCGGACCAGGGAGTCGATCGCGGTGCGCAGCTCCATCCTGGCCAGTTGCGCCCCCAGGCAGTGGTGGATGCCGTGCCCGAAGGTGACGTGCGGGGCGGAGGGGCGGTGGAAGTCGATCAGGTCGGGCTCCTTGAACACCTCCGGATCCCGGTTGGCCAGCCCGAGTTCGGCGACCACCGCGTCGCCCGCGCGGATCGTCTGCCCGCTGAGCTCGACGTCCTCCAGGGCGATCCGGGTGAATCCGGCGGTGGCGCTGATCGGGATGAAGCGGGAGAGCTCCTCGACCGCGTCCGGGATCAGCCCGGGGTCGGCCACCAGCTCGCGCCACAGCTCCGGCTGGGACAGCAGGGTGTAGACGAAGTTGCCGATCTGGTTGGCGGTGGCCTCCTGGCCGGCGGACAGCAGGCTGACCCCGAGGCCGACCAGCTCCTCCTCGGTGAGCCGGCTCTCCTCGTCCTCGACGGCGGCGAGTTCGCCGAGCAGGTCGGGGGTGGGGTTCTCGCGGCGCTCGGCGACCAGGCCGGCCAGATAGTCGTTCAGGTGGCCGCGGTCGCGGGCGGACAGCTCGGGGTCGGAGAGCGTCAGCAGGCCGTCCACCCAGGAGTTGAACCGGTCGCGGTCGGCGACCGGGACACCGAGCAGCTCGCAGATCATGGTGACCGGGAGCGGCCAGGTCAGCGCCTTGGTGAGGTCGGCCGGCGAGCCCGTGTCGATCATCGCGTCCAGCAGGTCGTCGACGATCTCCTGGGCCCGCGGGCGCAGCGCCTCGACCCGGCGGACGGTGAACGGGTTGGCCACCCGGCGCCGCAGCCGGGTGTGCTCGGGCGGGTCCATGCTCAGCATCGAGGTGCGGGGCAGACCGGCCGAGACGGTGCGCGGCACGTGGTCGCCGACCGCCTCGGCCCGGCTGAACCGGGGGTCGGCCAGCACGGTGCGGACGTCGGCGTGGCGGGTGACCAGCCAGCCGTCCCCGCCGAAGGGCAGCCGGACCCTCAGTACGGGCTGCCGGCCGCAGACCGCGGCCAGCTCGGGGTCGATGTCCAGCCGGTGGGTCGGGCCGAACGGATAGGCCCGGGGCCCGTCGTTCGTGGCGGTCATGGTGTCAGTCCTTCCGTTCCCGGGGCGGGCGGTCACAGCGCCGCGATCCGCCCGCCGTCGATGACGAGGTTGCTGCCGGTGATCCAGGAGGCGCGCGGGGAGACCAGGAAGCCGACGGCCTCGGCGATGTCCTCGGTGCGTCCGATCCGGCCGAGCGGGATGCCCTCGGCCCAGTCCGCCGTCTCCGTCGTCCCGAGGTAGTCGGCGATCAGGTCCCTGGCCTCGTCCGCGCCCGGCGTCATGACGTTCCCGGGGGAGAGCGCGACGACCCGGATTCCGTCCGGTGCCAGTTCCGTCGCCAGCCCCTTCTGGTAGACCTCCAGAGCGGCCTTCGCGGCGGCGTAGTGGAGGATCATCGGATAGGACGAGACGGTGGCGATCGAGGACATGTGGACGATGACGCCGCCACCGCCGGAACGCATCGCGGGCACCAGTGCGGAATTGAGCCGGACGGCGGACAGGAAATTGATGTCCATGGTGTACTGCCAGTCCTTCTCGATGTCGAGCGCGCTCTGGAAGGACCGGCAGCCGCCGGCGTTGTTGACCACGATGTCCACGCCGCCGAGCAGCTCCAGCGCGGTGTCGGCGAATTCGCGGACGCCGGCCGGAGTGCTGAGGTCGGACGGCACGAAGGTGCTCTCCGGCGGGGTGTCCTCGGTCGGTTTGCGCGCCGTGGTGACGACGGTGGCGCCGGACGTCAGCAGCTTCCGGGCGATGGCGGCACCGATGCCGCGGCTTCCGCCGGTGACCACCGCGCGCTTTCCGGCCAATTCCTGATCCAATTCGCTTCCGCCGCCTTCCGTCGGGTCGGAGAATCTGTCCGCGACGCTCTCCGGCGCATTCTCGCGAAATCGAACGGGCGGCGCGGAGCCACTGCGGACCACTATCCTGGAGGGCCTTCCGCAGGGTCAAGACGATTGTGTCGATGCAGTGCATCGCCTCGGGCGGTCCATCGGTGGCGCCGGGGTGTGTGCTGGACGGCGGGAACGGCGGAACGGATAATCCTCGATATTCGACGGTCGGAATTGACGGACGAAATCGGGAGGAACAATGGCGGGTTTGGCGGAGCCGTTCACCGTGGGCGGCCTGACGGTCCCGAACCGGATCGTGATGGCGCCGATGACCAGGATGCAGTCCCCGGGCGGGGTGCCGGGCCCGGACGTCGCGGAGTACTACGCCCGGCGCGCGGCCCACCGAGTGGGGCTGATCGTCACCGAGGGGACCTACATCGACCGCGCCGCCGCCGTGGCTTACGACGGGGTGCCGCACTTCCACGGGGAGGTGGCCCTGGAGGGCTGGGCCCGGGTGGTGGCGCGGGTGCACGCGGCCGGCGGCCGGATCATCCCGCAGCTGTGGCACACCGGGGTCCAGCGCCCGGGCACCGAGCCGCCCGCCGAGGGGCCGTCCGGGATCGGACTGGACGGCGGCCCGGCGGGCCGGGCGATGAGCCGGCAGGACATCGACGACACCGTGGCGAGCTTCGCCCGCGGCGCCGCGGACGCCAAGCGGCTCGGCTTCGACGGCGTCGAACTGCACGGCGCCCACGGCTACTTGATCGACGACTTCCTGTGGAGCGGCACCAACCGGCGCGCCGACCGCTACGGCGGCGACCCGGCCTCCCGGGCCCGGTTCGCGGTGGAGGTCGTCCAGGCCGTCCGCGCGGCCGTCGGCCCCCGGTTCCCGGTCTTCTTCCGGTTCTCCCAGTGGAAGGTCAACCAGTACGAGGCCCGGATCGCCGAGAGCCCGGACGAGTTGGAGCAGCTGCTGACCCCGCTGGCGGACGCGGGCGTCGACGTCTTCCACGCCTCCACCCGGCGCTACTGGCAACCGGAGTTCGAGGGCAGTGCGCTCAACCTGGCCGGCTGGGCGCGCAAGCTCACCGGGAAGCCGACGGTGACGGTCGGCTCGGTCGGGCTGGACCGGCAGTACGGCGAGGGCGAGTTCGCCCAGGGCTTCACCCGGGCGTCCGGGGTGACCGGCATCGAGGACCTCGTCGAGCGCCTGGAGCGCGACGAGTTCGACCTGGTCGCGGTCGGCCGGCCGCTGCTGGCCAACCCCGACTGGGCGGCGCGGGCGCTCGGCGGCGAGCTGGCGGGGGCGGTGCCGTACGACCCCGCGGTGCTGGCCAAGCTCGACTGATCGACCATCGGAAACGGGGCCGGGCCCGCAGCGAGTCGCTGCGGGCCCGGCCCCTCTGTGTCAGTCGGCGTCCACGACCTCGCGGACGGCCGCCAGCCAGCCGTCCGCCAGCCGCCGGGCGGTGGCCTCCTCGAAGAGCCGGGTGTCGTACTTGAGGAAGGCCTTGAACCCGTCGCCGTCCTGGTAGACCTCCAGGGCGAGGGGGTACTCGCCCGGGTAGGGCAGGTCGTCGAAGGTGCGGAGGTCCAACTCGCCGGGCCCGGTGGGGGATCCGTCGGTCAGCAGCCGGGCACCGTCGAAGTTCTGGAACAGGAAGTTGGTCCGCACCAGGGTGGCGGGGTCGCCGCCCCGGGCCCGGGTGATCTCGGCCAGCGGGTAGGCGCCGTGCTCGATCCCGGCCACCACCCGGCGGTGCAGCGACCGGAGTTGCCCGGCGATGTCCGCCATGGCGGTGGAGCGGATCGGCAGGCAGTTGGCGAACTGGCCGACCACGTCCTGGAACCGCTCCTCGTAGCGGGCGGCCGTGGTGACGCCCGTGATCAGCTCCTCCTGACCGGTCGTCCGGTGGAGCAGCCGGGTGTAGGCGGCGAGCAGCACGGTCGAGACGCTGACCCGGTGCCGCTTCGCGGCCGAGGCGACCTCGGTGGCGAGCTCGGCCGGCAGCCGCAGCGCGATCGCCTCCGCCCGGGGCAGCCGCCCCGCGACCGGCGGACGGTCGTAGGGCAGGTCAAGCGTCCCGTCCGCGCCGTCCAGCTCCGCGAGCCAGTGGTCGCGGTGGCGTCGGCCGCGCGGGCCGGACAGCAACTCCTGCTCCCAGGCGACGAATTCGCCGAACTCGGCGCCGCGCAGTCGACCCCGGCCGAGGTAGCAGTCCCGCAGGGTGCGGACCAGCACCGCCGTGGAGGTGCCGTCCAGCAGGATGTGGTGCGCGGTGAGCAGCAGCAGAAGCCGGCCGTCGGGGAGGGCGACCAGGTGGGCCCGGACCAGCGGTCCGGCGGCCAGGTCGAAGGGCACGCCGACCAGCTCGCGCAGCGCGGCCAGCCGGCCCGCCCGGCTGGTGGCGGTGAGCTCGACCCGGGTGAAGGACGGGCCCCGGGCCGGATCCACCGCCAGGTACGGGACGCCCGCCCGCTCGGTGATCACCGCGCCCAGCAGCGGGTGGATCCGGGACTGCTCCCGGACCGCGCGCTCCAGCGCCGCCTCGTCGAGCTCGCCGTGCACCTCGAAGAGGATCGGGAGGTGGTAGGCGATGGACTCCGGGCAGCGCAACTGGTCGCGGTACATCGTCAGTTGCCCGCTGGACAGCGGCCACTGGCGGCCGGTGGCGGCGCCGGTGAGGCGGGCGCAGAGGGCGTCGACGCTCTCGGCCTCGAACAGCAGGGTGGGGGAGACCTCCTCGCCGAAGTCCTCGCGCAGGGCGTTGGTGAGCTGGAGGACCAGGATCGAGTCCAGGCCGTAGTCGGTGAGCGGCGCGGAGGCGTCGATCCGCTCGGCCGGGATGCCGAGGACGGTCGCGGCCTTGGCCAGGATCAGCGCGGCCGCATCGGCCTGCGGCGTGGCGACGGGCGTGGCCACGGGCGTGGCCACGGGCGTGGCGGCGGGCGGGGCGGCGGGCACAGCCGCGGGTGGCGTCGCAGCAGGGGCTGCGGGCAGGGCCGTCGGCGGTTCAGCCACCGGCTGCCGGGACACCCCGTCGCTCTCCGCCGCGATGACCTGCTGCCCGAGCGGCAGCGCCCGGGACACCGGGAAGACGACGCTGCGGAAGCCCTCGCCGGCCAGCACGTCCCGCCAGCTCTCCGGCGACAGCGCCGGCGAGCCGGGAATCCGCAGAGACCGGTCGTCGAACAGCCACCAGCCCTCCAGCAGGCCGAAGGTCACATGGCTGAACAGGTCGAACGCCGACAGCTCGTTCAGCAGCAGCCAACCCCCGGGCCGCAGCGCCGCCTTGGCGTTGCGCAGGGTGGTGCGGGTGTCCCTGGTCGCGTGCAGCACGTTCGCCGCGACGACCAGGTCGAAGGCGCCCTCGTCGATCTCCTGCCCGGCCAGCGGCCGCTCGATGTCGAGCAACCGGCAGTCCAGGTACGGGACGTCCGGACCATAGGAGGCCCGAGCGTGGTTCAGGAAGGCCTTGGACACGTCCGTGTAGACGTAGCGCTCGATGCTCCCCTCGTACGGCTGGAGGGCCTTGAACATCCCCACGCTGGTGCCGCCGGTGCCCGCGCCGATCTCCAGGACGCGCAGCCGGGCGTCCGGCTCCCGGCGCAGCCGGTCGGCGACCAGGGCGGCGGCCGTCCTGGCCATGGCGCGGTTGAACAGGTCGGCGACCTGGTTGTTCCGGTAGCAGCCCTCCACCAGCTCCATGGAGCCGCGCGGGAACATCACGTCGGTGGGCCGGGTACGGCCGGTCAGGATGTCCGGCAGGGCCCGGAGCATCGCCGAGGCCAGCCGCAGCTCCGCCGCCCGGTCGGCGTCCACCGACCAGCGCTCGCACTGCCGGTCCCAGCGGGCCAGCACGACATCCACCGGATCGGCCGGCACCAGGGCCGGCTCCGAGTGCTCCCACCACTGCGCGTACTGCGGCAGGACGGATGCGCGGTCGACACCGGCCAGTTGGGCGGCGAGGACCTTGGCGATCCACGGGTCCCGCTCGGCCCGGCGCCAGCGGACGACCTCGTCCAGGTCGGCGCCGGCGTCGTCGAAGCCGGTCGGCAGCGCGCCGGGAAGCGGCAACGCGGCCGGGCCGGGCGCGGCGACCCGGGTGGCGCGGTCGAAGTTGGGCAGGGTGTTGCGCCGGTCGGTGCGGATGTAGGCGAGCTGGCGCTGCGCGCCGCCGAGCAGGGCGTCCAGCGCGGCGAGCCCCTCGGGCGGCTCGATCGACACCAGCCCGACCCTGGTCATCCGCTCCCGGTAGAACTCGGAGGTGACGCTGCCGAGCCCGCCCCACCAGCCCCAGTTCATGGTGCGCACCGGGGTGTCCCAGTGCCGGCCCAGGGCGTGGGCGTAGGCGTCGCTGAAGGTGCAGCCGGCCGCGTAGTTGCCCTGGCCGGCGGCGGTGGTGAAGGACTGCATCGAGGACAGCAGGACGGCGAAGTCCAGTGGCTCGCCGTCGAAGGCCTCGGCCATCGCGGTCGTCACGTCGACCTTGGCGCAGAGGGCGGCGCGCAGGTCGGCCTCGTCCATCCGGGCGAAGGTGCGGTCCCGCAGCACCAGGGCCGCCTGGACGACGCCGTGCACCCGGGGGTGCTCGCGCCGCACCTCGGCCAGGGCCCGGCGCAGCGCGGCCGGGTCGGCCGCGTCGGCCTGGAGGTAGCGGACGTGCTCGGGCCCGCCGGCGGTACGGATCCGCTCGGTGATCTCGGCGTCCCGCGCCCGGCGGCCGATCCAGGTGACGTGGGCGCCGTGCTGGTCGACCACCTGCCTGGTCCACGCCGAGCCCAGGCCGCCGGCGCCGCCGATGACGACGTACACGCCGCCCTCCCGGTAGACCGTGCGCTGCGGGGCCTCGCAGGGGGCCCAGCGGCGGGCGAGCCACTGGCCGGCCCGGCGGACCCAGGAGTCGTCGGGGCCGTCGGCGGGCAGTTCGGTGAGGTCGGCGGGCCAGCCGGAGCCGTCCAGGTCGACCCGGCGCACGGTCCAGTGGCCGTACTCGCGGCCCAGCGAGCCGAACAGGCCGTGCAGTCCGGCGTGTGCGGGCTGGACGGCATCGTCCGGGTGGGTGGCGAGCGAGCGGGTCGTCACCAGGGTGATGCCGAGCGGTTTGGCGTCGTAGCCCGCCGCGATCAGCGCCTTCACCAGGCGGAACGCCGCGACCACGCCGTCCTGTTGGGCGGCGGTGTAGCCGGCGGCGTCGGTGGGCGCCAGCTTGCTCTCGGGCGCGGCCCACACCAGGTGGTCGATCGGGCCGAGGCCGCGCAGCGCCGCCGTCGCCTCCTCGATCGTCGCCGAGGCCGGCAGCGGCCAGCCGAGGGCGCCTTCGAGCGGGGTCGGGCCGCCGACGACCAGGACGCGGTCGGAGGGGGAGGGGACGCGGGGGCCGGTGGCGGGGAACGGGTCCCAGACCGGGGCGTAGAGGGCGGGGTCGGCGGGCTCCTCGGCGCGCGGTTCGGCCTGCGGTCGGGCCAGGGGTTCGGCCTTCTCGGCCTTCCGCTCGGCCTTCGGTTCGGTCCGGCGGGAGCTGTAGCCCGTCAGCCGCACTCGGACCTCGCCGTCCTCGTCCACCAGGTCGATGTCGAGCCGGCCGAGCGGCCCGGCCCCGATGCCCCGCACCACGGCCGTCATGGCCGGGACGCAGGGGGCGAACAGGTCGAGCCGTTCCAGCGCGAACGGCACCGCGGTGTCGCTCAGTCGCGTCAGGTGCGCCGCCACGGTGGCCTGGATCGCCGAGTCCAGCAGGGCGGGGGCCAGCGCCCCCGGCTCGGCGGAATCGGGCAGGGCCAGTTCGGCGAGGACCGTGTCGGAGCCCACGTGCGCCCGTCGGATCGCCCGCAGGCTCGGGCCGTGCTCGATGCCCTTCGAGCGCAGCGCCCGGTGGATCTGTTCGCCGGTCACCGTCTCCGGGCAGTTCGCGCGCAGCGCGGCGAGGTCCACCCGGGCCGGGCGCGGCGCGTCCGAGTGCGCCACCGTGCCCTCGCAGCGGACGGTCCCGCCGGTCGAGACTTCGAACCGGTGGCCGCCACGGGCCGTCGGGCGCAGGTCGACCAGCACCTCGACGGGCTCCTCGCCGACCTCCAGCGGCTGGACCCAGGTCACATTGGTCATCCGGAGCCGGGTGCCGCCCAGGGCGCGGCGGGCCAGCTCCAGGTGGGCGACGGCGGGCAGCAGGTGCCGGCCCTGGACGACGTGGTCGCGCAGCAGGCCGTCCGTACGGGCGAGGGTGAGCCGGTCGCGGCCGGCGGCCGGCCCGTGCCGGTCCCGGGCGAACGGGTACGTCGGCAGCGGGACGAGGCGGGCCGCGGGCGGAGCCGGGGTGTCGGCGGCCGGGCGGGCGGGGGCGGTGCCGTCGAGGACCGCGAGCAGCTCGGCGGTGTCGGAGACCAGGCAGGCGAAGCGGTGCTCGAAGCGCTTGCGGCCGACCCAGAGGGTGTGGGCGAGGTCGCCCAGGCCCACCGAGGGGTGGGCGCGCAGGTGGGCGGCGAGGCGGCGCCGCTGCTCGGCGAGCTGGTCCGCCGTGCGCGCCGACAGCACCACCGGGAGGTCGGTGCGCGGCGCCGGCGGCCGCTCGACGGGCGGCGCCTCCTCGATCACGACATGGGCGTTGGTGCCGCTGGCGCCGAACGAGCTCACCACGCCGCAGCGCGGACCGCCGACTTCGGGCGAAGTCCAGTCGCGGGCCTGGGTGTTGACGTAGAACGGGCTGCCGGACAGCGGCACCGCCTCGTTGGCCGCCTCGAAGTTCAGCGAGGCGGGGATCCGCCGGTGCCGCAGTGCCAGCAGGACCTTGAGGACGCCCGCGATGCCGGCGGCGAACTGGGCGTGCCCGATGTTGGTCTTCACCGAGCCCAGCGCGCAGTACTCGGTGCGGTCGGTGCGGGCGCGGAACACCCGGTCCAGCGCCCGGAATTCGATCGGATCGCCCAGCGGGGTGCCGGTGCCGTGCGCCTCGACCAGGCCGATCCGCTCCACGTCGACGCCACAGCGCTCGTACAGGTCGCCGATCAGGCTCTCCTGGGACACCGAACTGGGGGCGGTGATCCCGTTGGTGGCGCCATCCTGGTTGACCCCGACGGCCCTGATCACGCCGTGCACGTGGTCGCCGTCCGCCAGGGCGTCGGCGAGCCTCTTGAGCACCACCACCCCGACGCCCTCACCGGGGACGAAGCCGTCCGCCCGGTGGTCGAAGCTGTGGCAGCGGCCGCTCGGGGAGAGCATCCCGGCGCGCCCGGCGAGCCCGTACAGCCGGGGTGTGGACTGGACGAACACCCCGCCGGCCAGAGCGATCTCGGTCTCGCCGGACCAGAGGTCCTTGCAGGCCAGGTCGAGCGCCACCAGCGAGCTGGAGCAGGAGGTGTCGACGGCGATCGCCGGGCCCTTGAGATCGAGGGCGTAGCTGACCCGGCTGGGGATCACCGAGGCCATGTTGCCCCACAGGGCCTGCGCGGGGGCGTCCTGGTCGAGCAGCTCCAGGTAGTCCCCGGCCCAGGCGCCGACGTACACGCCGCAGCGGCGGTGCTCCATCCGGCCCGCGTAGCCGGCGTCCTCCAGGGCCTTCCAGGACTCCTCCAGCAGCAGCCGCTGCTGGGGGTCCATCGCGGCGGCCTCGGTGCCGGAGATGGTGAAGAACATCGCGTCGAACTCGTCGATCCGGTCGAGGAAGCCGCCCCGGGTGCAGGGGCTGACGCCGTCGAGCCCGAAGCGGGTGGCGCCGGTCACCAGGTCGTCGCCGTGCTCCAGGCGGGTCCAGAGGTCGTCCAGCGAGTCGGCGCCGGGGAAGCGGCCGCTCATGCCGACGATCGCGATCGGGCCGCGCCCGGGGGCTGGGTTGGCAGGTGCGGGTGCGGGTGCGGGTACGGGTGCGGGGGCGGGTTCGACGGTACGGACGGGTTCCTCGGCACGGGCGGGTGCGAGCGCCTCGCGGTGCTCGGCGAGCAGGTGCGCGGCCAGCCGGTCGACCGTGCTGTGGTCGAACACCACCGTGGTCGAAAGGTCCAGCGAGAGCGCGGTGTTGAGCTCGTGGACGACCCGGACGGCGAGGATGGAGTCCAGGCCGAGGTCGGCGAAGGCCAGCCCGTCGAGCACCTCCGAGGCGTCCATCGCCAGGGCGGCGGCGACCTTCTCCCGCACCAGGGCGGGCACCAGCTCGTCCAGGTCGACCGGCTGGGGCTCCCTGACCGCTACCGGTGGTTCCGGTACGGGCGCGGCAGCGGGTACGGATACGGCCACGGGTGCGGCAGCGGATACGGGTACGGATACGGCCGCGGCAGCGGATACGGGTACGGATACGGCCGCGGGCGCGGCAGCCGGTTCGGCCCCGGCCGGGGGCAGGTCGCCGATCCAGAACCGCTCCGCGGCGAACGGGTACGTGGGCAGCGAGACCGTCCGCCGGGCCCGCGGGTACAGCCGCCGCCAGTCGATGTCGACGCCGGACGCCCAGAGCGCCGCGACCTTGGACAACTCCCCGGCGGCGCTCCACCGCTGGATGAGCAGCTCCTGCAACTCGCCGTCCGAGGCGAGCTCCGCGAGCAGCCCGTCGGAGGCCCCGGCGCTGCCGCGGTGGCCCCGGCCGTCGCGCAGCGCGGTTCGCAGCTCGGCGGTCGACGAGACCGCGACCGCGTACCGCTCGGCCATCGCCTCCCGGCCGGTCTGGAGCGTGTAGGCGACGTCGGCCAGTGGCGTCCGCGGCTCCCGGTCCAGGAACGCGGCCAACCGGTCGACGGAGGCGGTGAGTTGCTCGGGTGTCCGGGCGGACAGGACGACGACCTGCTCGGCGCCGTCCTCGGTGCCGTCTGCGGGTTGCACGGGATACTCCTCGACGATCACGTGCGCGTTGGAGCCGCCGGCACCGAAGGAGGACACCGCGGCGATCCGCGGCCCGTCACTGTGCCAGGGCGCCAGTTCGCGCTGGAGCCGGAAGGGGGAGGACTCGAAGTCGATGTTCGGGTTGGGCTGTTCGGCGTGCAGGGTGGGCACCAGCTCCCGGTGTCCGAGTTGGAGCAGCACCTTGGTGAGGCCCGCCACGCCGGCCGCGGCCTCCAGGTGTCCGATGCCGGACTTCACCGAGCCGAGCGCGCAGTACTGCCGGTCCGCGGTGTCCTGTCGGAACGCGCCCGTCAGCCCGGCGACCTCGATCGGGTCGCCCAGCTCGGTGCCGGTGCCATGGGCCTCCACGTAGCCGATCTGCCGGGCCGAGACGCCGGCCCGGTCGAGCACCTCGCGGATGAGCGCCGACTGGGCGGTCGGGCTCGGCACGGTGTAACCGGTGCTGCGCCCACCGTGGTTGACGCCGGTGGCGCGGATCAGTCCGAGCACCCGGTCCCCGTCGGCCAGCGCCCGGGACAGCGGCTTGAGCAGCACGCAGCCGGCTCCCTCGCCCGGGACGAACCCGTGGCCGCCGGAGCCGAAGCTGCGGCAGTACCGGTCCTCCGAGAGCATGCCGGAGCGGCACAGCTCGACGTAGTCCAGCGGGTGGGAGTAGACGTTGGCGCCACCAGCGATCGCCACCTCACAGGCACCGCTGCGCAGTTGCTCGCAGGCCTCGTGGATCGCGGTGAGCGAGGCCGAGCACATGGTGTCGACGGTCAGGCTCGGTCCGCGCAGGTCGAGCAGGTACGAGACCCGGGCGCTCAGCGAGGCGAACGACAGCCCGGGGACGACGAGTTCGCCCGAGGGCAGTCGGCCCGCGCCGTGCCGGGCGTGCCCGACCTTGGTGACGCCGGCGAACACCCCGACCCGGTGGTCGTGTTGCCGGGCGAGGCGCGCCCGGGTGTACCCGGCGTCCTCCAGCACCTCCCAGGCGGCCTGGACGAACAGCCTCTCCTGCGGGTCCATCGCGTAGGCGTCGCGCGGGGCGATGCCGAAGAACCGCGGGTCGAAGTCGGCGAATCCGTCCAGGAATCCGCCCCACTTGCTGTAGCTGCGACCGCCGGCCACCGCCGTGTTGCGGTCGGCCTCGAAGAAGCCGTCCAGCGGCCACCGGTCCAGCTCCCGGACGCAGTCACGGCCGGAGCGGAGGTTCGCCCAGAACGCCGTCAGGTCGCTGGCGCCCGGGTAGCGGCCGCTCAGCCCGATGACGGCGATGGGCTCGTCGGGGGCGGTGGAGCGCTGCGCCGGTGCGGGCCGGGGGGCGGGCTCCGGCTGTCGGTCGCCGCCGAGCTTGGCGGCGACCGCCCGCAGGGTGGGCTGCTCGTAGAAGAGGGTCGAGGAGACGCCGGGGTAGAACGGGGCGAGCGCGCGGTTGAGCTGGATCACCATCACCGAGTCGAGGCCGATGTCGACGAACGACCGGTCCGGATCCACCGCCTCGGGGGCGAGCTTGCTGACCTCGGCGAAGACCTGGCGCAGGTGGTCCAGCACGGCCGGGGACGCCGGCACGGGCCCCGGTGCGGGAGCGGACACGGGCGCCGGTACGGGGACGGGCGCGCCGTGGTGGACCCAGACCTGGTCCGCCCCGGTGTGCCAGGCGTCGACCAGGGCGGCGAGCCCGGTCTCCGTCGGCATCGGCAGCAGCCCCCGGTCCTCCCACAGATAGGCCCGGGTGCGGTCGTCCACGGCCATGCCGCCGTCCCGCCACAGCGGCCAGGCGACGGAGAGCGTCCGGCCGCGCCGCTCGCCCCGGGCGACCGAGGCGTTCCGGGTGGTGGCGAACTCGTCCAGGAAGGCGTTGGCGGCCGCGTAGTCGCACTGCCCCGGGTTGCCGGTGATCCCGGCGCCGGAGGAGTAGGCGATCAGGAACTCCAGCGGGCAGTGCTCGGTGGCCCGGTCGAGATGGACGAGGGCGTCCGCCTTCGAACCGAGCACCTCCTGCCACTGGGCCTCGGTCTTGTCCGTGAGCAGGGCGTCGCGGACCACACCGGCGGCGTGCACCACCCCGGTGACCTCGCCCGCCTCGGCGACGAGGTGGCGGACCTCCTCCCAGCGCGAGAGGTCGGCCCGCACGTAGCGCGCCACCGCGCCGGCCCGGCGCAGCTCGTCCAGCAGCGCCGTCACGCTCTCGTCGGCCGGTGAGCGGCCCGCGAGGACGAGGGTGGGCCGCCGGACGTCGGCGGCGATCCGGCGGGCCGTCGCGGCGCCGATGCCGCCGGCCCCACCGGTGACCAGGTAGACGCCGCCGTCGCGCCACGGCGGGGCGGAGTCGGTGGCGGAGGGGGCGACAGGGCTCCAGGTGCGGGTCTGCCGGACGCCGTCGAGATAGCGGACCAGGTCGTCCGCGCCGTCGGCGTTCTCCTCGACCGCCGCCGCCATCGCCGCCGGGCGGGCGGCCGTGGCGCGGTCCAGGACGATCGCCTGGCCGAGGAATCCGGGGTGCTCCTTGGCCACCGAGCGCAGCAGCCCGGCCAGGGCGGCGGTGTCGGTGACCACCTGGACCAGCGCCGTGCCGCCCTCGGCCGCCAGGGGCCGGACGGTCTCCAGCAGCTTCCAGGACAGATCGCGGAACCGGCTCTCGGGCCGCCGCTTGGCCGTGTCCAGCCGGATCGCCCCGGGGATGTCCCCGTCGACGCCGCACAGTACGACGATGCGGCGCTCGTGGCGGTCGCGGCGGTCGTGGCGGGGGCTCGACGCAGTGGCGGGCGCGGGAGCCCAGCGCGGGGTGGAGAGGGTCGTGACGGCCTCCTGCGCTTCGGTCGACGTGGCGGTTTCCGGCGCGGCGGCCGTCGGTTCGGGCCGCGGGTACCAGAACCGGTCCCGGGCGAAGGGGTAGCCGGGCAGCCGCAGCCGGGCGGGCGACGGGCCGCCGTCGGACCACTGCGCCAGGCCGACGTCCTCACCCGCGAGCCAGCGGGCCAGCCGGCCGGCGGCCGGGCCGCGCTCGCCGGTGGCCACGAACGCCCGCAAGCAGTGCGCGAGTTGGTCGACCGAAGAGACCGTCCAGCCGACCCGTTCGGCCATCTCCTCCCGGCCGGCCCGCAGGGTCCAGGCCAGCGAGCGCAGGGACACCCCGTCCGAGGCCTCCAGGAAGGCCAGCAGATCACGGGCCCGGTCGGTCAACTGCCCTGCGGTGCGCGCCGACAGCGGCACCAGGACCTCCCCGGCGGGCTCCTCCCCGCCCGGGTGGGCCGGGACGTACTCCTCGACCACGACATGGGCGTTGACGCCGCCGAAGCCGAAGCTGCTCACCCCGGCCCGGCGCGGCGCGTCCCGGCCGTCCCGGTCGCGGGGGCGCGGCCAGGGCTCGTTCTCCTGCACCAAGTGGAAGGGCCCGTCGGCGAGTTCGACGAACGGGTTGACTCGCCGCAGGTGCCTGGTCGCGGGCCGCACCCCGTGCCGGAGCGCGAGCAGCACCTTCAGCAGCCCGGCGATGCCCGCGGCGGCCTCCAGATGCCCGATGTTGGTCTTGACCGAGCCCAGCCCGCAGGCGCCGTCGTCGCTCCGGCCGAGCCGGCGGAACGCGGTGCGCAGCGCGCGGACCTCGACCGGGTCGCCGAGGGCCGTGCCGGTGCCGTGGGCCTCGATGTAGCCGATGGTGTCCGGGTCGAGCTCGCCGACCGCCGCCGTCACCAACTCGGCCTGGGCGTCGGCGTTCGGCGCGGTGAGCGAGTTGGCCCGTCCGCCGTGGTTGTAGGCGCTGCCCCGGAGGACTCCGAGGATCGGGTCGCCGTCCCGCTCGGCCGCTGCCAGCGACTTGAGGACCACGGCCCCGACGCCCTCGCCGCGCACGTAGCCGTTGGCGTCGGTGTCGAAGGTGCGGCACACGCCGTCCGGGCTGAGCATCCCCGCGCGGTGGGCGCTGACGAAGGTGCCGGCGTCCAGCAGGACGTTCACCCCGCCCGCGATCGCCAGCTCGCAGGCGCCGGAGCGGATGGCCTCCATGGCGCGGTGCACCGCCACCAGCGAGCTGGAGCAGGCGGTGTCGATCGGCTCGCTGGGGCCGCGCACGTCGAGCAGGTAGGAGATCCGGTTGGCCAGGATCGCGTGGGTGTTGCCGGTCGCGGTGAAGGCGTCCGGCCGAACCCCGTCGGCGGTCAGCAGGGTGGCGTAGTCGTTGCCGGTGACACCGATGAACACCCCGGTGTCGGCGGGCAGTTGGCCGGGCCGGAGGGCGCTGTCCTCCAGCGCCTGCCAGACCGTCTCCAGTACCAGGCGCTGCTGCGGGTCCATCAGTTCGGCCTCGCGCGGCAGGATGCGGAAGAACGCCGCGTCGAAGGCGTCGACCTCGCCGAGGACGCCCATCCGCCGGGGGAAGTCCAGGGCGGTGATGGCCCGGCGCCGCGCCTCGTCGTACCGGTCCAGCGGGAAGTCGGTGACGGAGTCCGCCCCGGCCAGCAGGTTCGCCCAGAACTCGGCGAGGTCGCGGGCGCCGGGGAAGCGGCCGGCCGCGCCGATCACGGCGATCGGCGCGCGCGGGTCCATGTCGGGACGGACCGGACGCGGCTGCGGCCGCGGCTCGACGGCGGGCGGCGGCGGTACGGCCGTCGCCACCGCTACCGCGGGTGCGGCCGTCGCCACCGGTACGGCGGGTGCGGCCGAGACGCCGTACTCCTCGGCCAGGTGGGTGCCCAGCGCCTCCAGGGTGTGGAGGTCGAAGAAGACGGCCGGGCTCACCTTGGCGCCGAACCGCTCCTCGATCTGCCGGGCGAAGGAGACCAGCGAGATGGAGTCGAAGCCGAACTCGTCCAGGCCGCTGCGGGGATCGAGCTCCGAGGGCTCGAACTTCAGCAGCCCGGCGGCGATCTCGCGCAGCGCGTCCACCACCCCGGAGGCCTTGGGCGGCTCAGGCTGAACTTGCTTGACGGAAGCGGCAGTCGGGGCGCTCGCCTCGCTGCCGCACCGCACGCCGTCCAGCACCCCGAGGACCTCGCCGGAGCCATCGGCCAGCACGATCCGCCCGCCGTCGAAGGCATCGAGGGCATCGAGGACGAGGTGGGCCACCGGCCCGCCGGCCCGGACGCTGACCGCCCCGATCCGCTGGGGTGCGACGCGCGGCCAGTCGGTCTCCCCGGCCCGGCGCGCCGTCCACTGCACGCCGAGGGCGATCGCGGCGAGCACGGACGGTTCGATGCTCACGTTCCGTCGGACGTGGTCCTGCTGGAACTCGGGGCGGGAAAGGTGCAGCACGGTCCGCCCGTCCGGGGTGGTGGACACCCCGTCGACGGCGCAGGAGGCGGGTCGGGGCACGACCCCGCCCTCGGCCAGTTCGGCGAGGAAGCCCGCCCGGTCCAGCAGCGGCCTCAGCCCGCCGAGGTCGATCCGCCCGGTGGGCGCGGTGCCCGCCCGTACGGTGAACTCCACGGCGGGAGGCCCGTCCCCGGCCCGCACCAGGCCGCGGCCGTCGGCGAACTCGGTGACCAGGCGCTCGGTGGCCGCCCAGTCGATCGGCCGTAGCACCCGCAGGTCGTGGACGGCCGGTTCCTCGGCGTACCCGGTGACCTTCGCGGTGGCGAGCGCCAGGTCCAGCGCGAAGGTGGGCGCCACGACGGGCAGCCGGTCGTGCCGGTAGGTGTAGTCCTGGAGGTCGTCGAGCCGGATGTCGGCGGTGTAGCGCAGGCCCCGCACGTCGGACTCGTTGCGGCCCAGGAACGGGTGCAGCCGCTCCCGGAAGGCCAGCGGGGCGAGCACCGACGGTGCGTCCGGGTCCTGCTCGATCCAGCAGCGCACCTTGTCGAAGGGGTACGGGGGCAGCGAAACCCTTCGGGCGGAGGGCAGTTGGTCCCAGTCGACGCTGCGGCCCGCGAGCCAGGTCCGGGCCGGCTCGTGGTCCGGGACGTCTCGTCGCCCCGCCAGGTAGCCGTCCACGGCGGCCAGCGCGGCGGCCCGGTCGGCGGCCACGAAGGCCCAGCGGTGCGGTAGTTCGTTCTTGCCCACCCGCAGGGTGAAGGCGATGTCGGGCAGGTCGGCCTCGCGGGCGGTGGCCACGTAGTCGCGGAAGACGGCCAGATAGCGTCCGAGAGCGGCCTCGTTCATCGCGGAGAACACGAACAGCTGCTCGCCGAACGGTTCTTGGCGCACCGGCCGGGGCGGGTACTCCTCCAGGATGATGTGCGAGTTCATGCCGCCGGCGCCGATCGAGGTGATCCCGGCCCGGCGCGGGTGGGTGACCTGCCGGCCGTCGACCGTGGTGACCACCGGCTGCCAGTCGGCCAGGGTCTGCTGGACCCGGAACGGGGTGTCGGCGAAGTCGATGTCCGGGTTGAGCTCCGTGCTGTGCAGCGAGGGCACCAGCTTGCCGTGCCGCAGTTGGAGCAGCACCTTCGCCATGCCCACCATGCCGGCGGCGGCGAGCAGGTGGCCCAGGTTGGCCTTGACCGAGCCGAGCGCGCAGAACTGGCTGTCCGCGGTGGACTTCCGGTACGCCGAGGTGAGGGCGCGCACCTCGATCGGGTCGCCCAGGGCGGTGCCCGAGCCGTGGCCCTCGACGTAGCCGATCGTCCTCGGGTCGATCCCGGCGTCCTCGACGGCCTTCTCGACCGCGCGGGCCTGCATGGCCGGGCTCGGCACGGTGAAGCCGTTGCGCACACCGGCGTTGGACAGGGCGGTGCCCTTGATCACGGCGTACACCTGGTCGCCGTCCCGTTCGGCGTCGGCCAGCGGTTTGAGCACCACCGCGCCGACGCCCTCGCCGAGGATGGTGCCGTCCACGCCGACGCCGAAGCTGCGGATCACGTCGGAGGTGCCGGTGGTGAAGTGCTCCTCCGAGGAGGTGATCAGGTTGTACGGGTGCAGCAGCAGGTTGATGCCGCCCGCGACCACCATCTTGCACTCGCCGGCCCGCAGCATCTGCACGGCCTGGTGGACGCAGGTCGAGGAGGCCGAGCACATGGTGTCCAGGAAGATCGACGGGCCGGTCAGGCCGTAGAAGTAGGACAGCATGTTCGGGATCGTCCCGGTGTAGCTGCCGCTCTGCGGCGCGCCCCGGGTGAGGCTGTTCTGGAAGCCGTACAGGTTGTAGTGGTTGCTCATCGTGCCGACCAGCACGCCGACGTCGCCCTGGTAGCGCCGCCGGATGGTCTCCCGGGAGTAGCCCGCGTCCTCCAGCGCCTGCACCCCGGCCTGGAGGAACAGCCGTACCTCCGGGGACATCTGCTCGGCCTCGCGCTTGGAGATCCGGAAGTACCGGGGGTCGAAGGCGTCGATGTCGCGCAGGAAGGTGCCGGTGCGGATCACGCTCTTTCCGCGGACGGACCGGTCGCTGTCGTGGACGATCCGGTGGTCCCAGCGCTCGGCGGGGACCTCCTCGAAGCTGTGCCGGCCGTTCTCCAGCAGCTCCCACAGCTCGTCGAGGGTCTCGGCGCCGGGGTAGCGGCCGGATATCCCGATGATCGCGATGTCGTGCCGGTCGTCGCGGGGCCTGGCCGGCTCCACGGGCGCCGCGGACTCGGTGCTGTGCTGCTCGAAGGCGCGCGGCGGCTCGGCAGCCTCCAGCGGCTCGGCAGGCTCCCGAGGCTCGGGGGCCTCCAGGGGTTCGGGGGCCGCCGGCTCCGCCTCGCCGAGGACGGCCGCCAGCTGCTCCCGCCGGGTCGCCACGAAGTGGGCGGCGACGTCGGCGATGTTCAGATACTCGAAGAAGATCGTCTTGGAGAGCGGCCCGAACAGCTTCTCCAGCTCGGTGGTCACCCCCATGATGCTCAGCGAGTCGATGCCGTACTCGATCAGATCGGTGCCCGGATCGAGGTGCTCCGGCGGGTGGCGCAGGACTTCGGCGACGATCCGCCGCAGCAGGTCCTCCGTCCGCGCCGTCAGGTCCCCGCCGTCGGCGACCTCCCGCGTCGGCGCCGCAGCGGGCGGCGGAGGCGTGGCGGGACGGGCCGCGAGCGTGGCGCCCGCGCCGTAGCCGACCACCAGGTGGGCCGGGGCGTCGGCGCCGAGCGCCCGGCCGAGGGCGCGCAGGCCCGCCTCGGTGGGCAGCGGCTCCCAGCCCCGCTCGCGGCGCATCGCCTCCCGGCCGGCCTCGTCCATCGCCATGCCGCCCTCGGCCCACAGCGGCCAACTCACCGCGACGGTACGGCCGCTGCGCTCCCCGGCGTCCACCAGGGACTGCCGGTGCGCGGCGAAGGCGTCCAGGAACGCGTTGGCCGCGGCGTAGTCGGACTGGCCCGGGTTGCCGTACACCCCGGCGACCGAGGAGAAGAGGACGAAGTGGTCCAGACCGAGGTGGCGGGTGGCGGCGTCCAGGTTGAGCGTGCCGCGGACCTTCGGCGCCGTCACGGTACGGACGTCGGCCAGGTCCTTGCGCAGCAGGTACTGGTCACGCAGCAGCCCGGCCGCGTGGAAGACGCCGTGGAGCGAGCCGTGGTCCCGCAGGATCGTCTCGATTGCGGCGTGCACCTGCTCGGCGTCGGTGACGTCCACCGGCAGGTAGTGGGCGTCGACGCCGTCCGCCCGCAGCGCGTCGAGCGAGCCGGCCGGGGAGCGGCCGCTGAGCACCACGGTGGCCTGCGCCCGGCCGAAGTAGCGGGCGAGGTGCGGGCCGATGCCGCCGAGGCCACCGGTCACCCAGTACACCCCGCCGGTGCGCAGCTCCGGGACGGCCGGGCCGTCGCCGAGCGGCAGCTCTTCCGGTTCCAGGACCTGCCGGACGCCGTCGGCACGGCGGCGCACCTCGCTGTCGGCGCTCTCGTCGGCGCACTCCTCGGCGACGATCCGCTCGATCGCGGCCCGGTCCGCGGCCGCCAGGCCGTCGACCCGCACCACCCGGCCGGAGACCAGCGGGTTCTCCAGCGCGACGGTGCGGAACAGGCCCGCCAGCGGCCGGTGGAAGTGCGCCGGGACCCGCCCGTCCACCAGCACCACGAACCGGTGCTCGGTGGTGGGCCGGTCGGCCAGCACGGCCCGGACGGCCGCGAACACCGCGTCCGTCACGGCGTCGATGCCCTCGGCCGGGGCGGCGGGGGCGACCTGCGGCAGCTCGGGGGTGTGGACGGTGCGGACGGTGCCGCCGGGGGAGGCCGGGCGGTCGATCCACCGGGTGGTGGCGGTGACGACGCGCGAGCCGGAGGCGGTGGCCCCGCGCGGGCCGGACCCGGCGGTGGTTCGCTGGGTGAGCCCCCGGAGGGTCGCGTGGACCACGCCCTCCCGGTCGCACAGGTCGATGTCGAAGGTGGCCACGGCCCCCGAGCCGCCGCTGCGCCGGACGGACGCCCAGCTCTCGGCCGGGCACGGCCGGTGGACCAGGACCTCGTCCAGGGCCAGCGGCAGCGTCGGACCGTCCGAATCGCCCATCAGCGTGACGGAGACCTGGAAGGCCGCGTCCAGCAGGCTCGGCGGCAGCAGGTGCCCGCCGTTCTCGGGCTCGGTCGCCCGGATGCGGGCGAGCGCCCGGCCCGCGCCGGTGCGCAGCTCCCGCAGGGCGCGCATGGCCGGGCCGTACTCCAGGCCCTGGGCGCGCAGCCGCCGGTGGATCTCCGCCGGGTCGGCCCGGTCGGGGCAGGAGGCGCGCAGCGCGTCCAGGTCGAGCGGGGCCGGCGGCGCGGGCGGGACGAGTTCGGCGTGGCCGGTGGCGTGCAGCGTCCCGTCCAGACGGAACTCGACGGCGATCCCCTGCTTCCTGGGCGTCAGTTCGACCAGCACCTCGGCGGGTCCGTCGTCGACGGTGACCGGCCGCAGCCAGGCCACGTCGCGCAGCCGGACGGTGCCCTCGGCGGCGGCCGAGAACTCCACCGCGGCCCGGGCCATCTCGACGTAGGCGGCGGCGGGCAGCACCCGGCGGCCGCCGACCCGGTGGTCGTCCAGGAAGGGCTCGGCGCCGGTGAAGACCGAGGTGTAGCGCTGCTGCGCCAGGTCGGAGGTGTTGCGGTGGACGAGCGGGTGCAGCTGCCCCGGCACCGCGGCGCCGACGGGCTCCGGCACCCGGTACCAGTGCCGGTCCCGGGCGAACGGGTAGGTGGGCAGCCGCACCCGGTGGGCGCCGGGGTGGTGCGGCCAGCGCGCCTCGCCGCCGCCCAGCCAGTCCTCGACCGCGGCCGTCACCTCCGGCGCGGCACCGGCCGGGTCGGCGTGCCCGCCCGCCGGGAGTTCCCCGGTGGCGAGCGACTCCAGGGCGGCGACCAGCTGTTCCCGGTCCGCGACGACCAGCGCCGCCCGGACGGCCAGCGGCTCGCGGCCGACCCGCAGGGTGTGGGCGATGTCGGCCAGGCCCAGGCGGGGCCGCAGCGCCGACTCCGGGGCGAGCAGGTGCTCGCGCAGCTGCCCGGCGAGGGCGCGCAGCCGCTCGGGGCTGCGGGCGGACAGCGGGACGACGTACGGGCCCGGGCCGTCGGTGGGCGCGGGCCGGTCCTGCGGTTCCTCCAGCAGGACGTGGGCGTTGGTCCCGCCGAAGCCGAAGGAGCTGACGCCGGCCCGGCGGGGCGTGCCGTCGGGGGCGGGCCAGGGCCGGGTGCCGTCGACGATGTAGAAGGGGCTGCCGTCCAGGGAGATCAGCGGGTTCAGGGCCTGGAAGTTGACGGTCGTGGGCAGTTCGCCGGCCGCCATGGCGGCGACCACCTTGACGACGCCGGCCACTCCGGCGGCGGATTCCAGGTGCCCGATGTTGGTCTTGATCGAGCCGATGCCGGTGGTGCCCGGGGTCGGCCGCGTCCCGGCGGCCTCGTGCAGGCTGCGGAAGGCGCGCTTGAGGCCGACCACCTCGATCGGGTCGCCGACCGGGGTGCCGGGCCCGTGCGCCTCGATGTAGCCGACCGTGCCGGGGGCGACGCCGGCCCGGGTGTAGACGTCCTCGATCAGCGCGGCCTGGGCCGTCGGGCTGGTCACGGTCAGCGAGTTGGTCCGGCCGCCGTGGTTGGTGCCGACGCCCCGGATCACCCCGTGGATCGGGTCGCCGTCCGCGAGCGCCCGGGCGAGCGGCTTGAGCAGCAGCACCGCCCCGCCCTCGCCGCGGACGAAGCCGTCGGCGTCCTGGTCGAAGGCGTGCGCCCGGCCGGTGGGGGAGAGCATGCCGGCCTTGCTGAAGGCGATGAAGGTCTTCGGGGACCAGCACAGGTTCACGCCGCCGGCCAGCGCCAGCTCGCAGTCCCCGTTGTTCAGCGCGGTCACGGCCTCGTAGAGCGACACCAGGGAGCTGGAGCAGGCGGTGTCGTTGGCGATGCTCGGGCCGTGCAGGTCGAAGTAGTAGGACAGCCGGTTGGCGACGATCGAGTAGGCCGTCCCGGTCGGCAGGTAGGCGTCGGTCGGTACGTTGTCGCGTTCGATCAGCTCGGCGTAGTCGGCGTGGCACAGGCCCATGAAGACGCCGGTGCGGCTGCCGGCGAGGTCCTTGGCGCGGTAGCCGGCGTCCTCGATGGCCTTCCAGGCGAGTTCGAGGGCGATCCGCTGCTGCGGGTCCATCGTCTCGGCCTCGCGCGGGGAGATGTTGAAGAAGGCGGCGTCGAAGCGGTCGGCGTTCTCGATGAACCCGGCCCAGATGCTGTTGGTCCGTTCGCCGCCGCTGCGGGGGTCGCCGAAGTAGCGCTCCTTGGACCAGCGTTCGGCGGGGACCTCGGTGATCAGCGAGCGTCCGGCGGCGAGGTGGTCGAAGAGGTCGGGGAGGGTGTCGGCCCCGGGGAAGCGCAGGGCGAGCCCGATGATGGCCGTGCCGTCGGTGGTCACCGGGTCTGGGTCTCCTTCACGGTCTGGACGGAACGGCGCCGGTCCACGGTCACCTTGAGGTCGAGCGCCCCGGCCGGGGCGCCGCTGGTACGGCCCGCGCCGTCCAGCACGAACTGGCGGTGGAGCACGGCGGTGGTGAGCAGGTAGACGAAGGCCTGGTCCTCCTTGGTGCTCACCTCCTCGACGGGCGAGGTCATGATCCGGTCCGTCAGGCGGCGGGCGAACCGCTGGTCCAGGAAGTCGAGCTTGCCCAACTCGGCGTCGGACAGCAGTAGTTCGAGGTAGTCCGGGCGGTTCTCCTTGAACGCCTCGCTGCCCGGCGCGCGGTAGGGCTGCTTGGGGCGGGAGGTGGTCCACTGCGGCAGCTCGGCGCGGAACGCCTTCTTCAGCAGCGCCTTCTCGTTCCATCCGTCGTCGAAGCGGAGGTTGACCGAGGAGGCGGCCCGGACGACCGCCGGGTCCAGGAACGGGCAGCGGTTCTCCACGCTGTGCGCCAGCGCGACGCGCTCGCCCTGGGTGGAGAGGAGGAAGCCGGGCAGCAGGGTCTTGTACTCCAGCCACTGGGCCTTCTGCACCGCGGACATGGCCCGGTAGCCCGGCGCGTGGGCGACCAGGTCGAGCAGGCCGGCGAACGGGTCCTCGCGGGAGGCGAGCAGCCGGGCCGCGAACCTGCCGTTCTGGTAGCGCAGTTCGTGGGAGAACAGGCCGGGCATTCGCTCGGTGGCGAACTGCTGGTACAGGCCCAGCAGATGGCTCTGGTGGGCCGGGCCGAAGTGCGCCAGCTCGGGGTGCAGGGTGGCGAGCGCGGCGCGCCGTCCGCTGTCGTCGAGCCGGTGCCAGCGCTCGCGCAGCATGGTCTCCCGGAACAGCGAGTAGCCGAGGAAGGCCTCGTCGGAGCCCTCGCCGCTGAGCACGGTCTTGATGCCGGCGTCCCGGACGTGGCGGGAGAGCAGGAACATCGGGACGAAGGAGGTCCGGAAGGTGGGCATCTCGGCGTGGTACACCGCCGCCGGGAGGTTGTCGGCGATGTCCGCGCCGGTGACCGGGACGGCGCAGTGCTCGGTGCCCAGGTGCTCGGCGACCAGGAGCTGGCTGTCGGACTCGTCGAAGTTCTTGTCCTTGAACGCCACCGAGAAGGTGCGGACCTGGTGCCGGGACAGCTGGGTGGCCAGGCTCGTCACCACCGAGGAGTCCAGGCCGCCGCTCAGGTAGACGCCGACCTCGACGTCGGAGCGCAGCCGCAGCTCCACCGCGGTGCGCAGGCTCTCCCGGACGAACTCGACGGCCTGCGCCTCGGTGCCGTCGAACCCCGGGACGTCGAAGGAGAGTTCCTCGTACGGGTGCAGCGAGCGCCGGTCGCCGTCGACCTCCAGGTAGGAGCCCATCGGCAGCTGGCGGACACCGGCGAAGGGCGTACGGTCGGGCAGCGGCGTCCACACCGCGTAGATGGCGGCGAGGTCCTGCGGGGACAGCTCGAAGCGGAAGCCGGGGAAGGCGCCGAAGGACTTCATCTCGGAGGCGAACAGCAGGGCGCCGCCCTGCTCGGCGTAGTACAGCGGGCGCTTGCCGTAGCGGTCGCGGGCCAGCACGAGCCGGCCGGTCACGTTGTCCCTGATCGCGAGCGCGAAGGGGCCGTTGAAGCGGGCGAAGCAGGCCGGGCCCCACTGGATCCAGGCCTGGAGCGCCACTTCGGTGTCCGAGTGGTCGGTGCGGAACGGGCGGCCGAGGCCCTCCAGCTCCGCGCGCAGCTCGACATGGTTGTAGATCTCGCCGTTGAAGCAGATCCAGTGGCGCTCGTCGGGGTCCGCCATCGGCTGGGCGCCGTCGGCGGGATCGACGATCGCCAGCCGGACGGTGCCCATGGCGAGCCCGTCGTCCAGGTAGTAGCCGGCCTGGTCCGGTCCGCGGTGGCGGATGGTCGACAGCATCGAGGTGATCACCTCGGCGGCCGCTCCGGACGCCGGTGGGGTCGAGAGGAACCCAGCCAGTCCGCACATGAATGGTCCCCCTATATCTCGGCGAGCTTCTTCTGGATGAATACGTCGATCGCGGTGAGCGAGACCAGGACGTCCATCAGGATCTCGTCGCTGTCGATGGTGACGGCGAACTCGGATTCCAGGAACTTCATCATTCTGACGTAGCCGAAGGAGTCGATGACGCCGGCCTTGAAGAGGTCGGTGTCGGGGGTGATCTCCTCGTCGAACTCGAAGAGGAAGCGCTCTTCCAGATAGCTTCGGATGATTTCTGTCGTCGATTCCATCGGTCAGACTCCCTTGGTAATGGCATGGACCATGCGGGTGAGGGCGGTGCCCCCGATCTCGGTGAACTCCGGCGGGTCGCCGGGATCGAGCAGACTTCGGACACAGTCGGTCCAGCGCACCGGGGTGACGAGCTGTTCGGCGAGCAGCCGGGCGGTCTCCTCCGGCCGGTGGGGCCGGGCGGTGACGTTGGAGACGACCGGTGTCGCGGGCGCGGCGAAGGTGAAACCGGTGAGGAACTCCTCGAAGCGCACCCGGGCCGGCTCCATGTACCGGGAGTGGAACGGGGCGCTCACCCGGAGCCGGGCCACCCGGATGCCGGCCTCCTCCAGACAGCCGAGCGCGGCGGCCAGCACCGGCGGGGTGGCCGCGATGACCAGCTGGGAGGGGGTGTTCAGGCCGGCGATGTCGACACCGTCGATCCCATGGGCGGCCAGCACCTCCCACAGACGCTCCTCGGGGGTGTCCATGACGGCGGCCATGCCCCCGTCGGAGGCCGCGGCCATCAGCTCGCCGCGCTTGGCGACCAGCCGCAGCCCGGTCTCGAAGTCGAAGACCCCGGCGGCCAGCAGGGCGTTGTACTCGCCGAGGCTGTGCCCCAGGTAGCAGTCCGCGGGGCGGTCCTCCCGGTGGGCGCGCTCGAAGGAGTGCAGGGCGTTGACGACGAAGATGGCCGGCTGGGTGTACTCGGTGCGGGAGAGCAGGCCGTCCGGGTTCTCGGTGCACAGGGCGGCCAGGTCGTAGCCCAGCAGGTCGGAGGCGAAGGAGACCAGCCCCGGGTAGCGGGGGAAGACCTCGGCCCCCATTCCCTTGTGCTGGCTGCCCTGACCGGCGAAGAGCATGGCGAACACGCGTTCCTCCACTTCGTCGGGGGAAGGTCGGGGAGAGGGGTTGCTCAGGGACGGCCGGTCGAGACCACCGATCTGAGGACGTTCAGCACCGCCCGGCCGCGTCGGCCGAGGGCGAGGGAGGGCGCGGTGGCCACCCCGAGGGCGGCGGTCGGCGCCGGCCCGTCGAGCTGCACCGCGCGGATCCGGCCGCCGTCCAGGGTGGCGGGCCGATGGGTGCGCTGGTAGGACAGGGCGAACCCGCACCCGGCGGCCACCAGGCCGCGGACGGTCTCCGGGCCGGCCGCGGTGATCACCGGCGGCAGCGGGACTCCGGCATCGGCGAAGCACTTCTCGAAGTGGAGCAGCAGCGGCGGGTCGTCGAGGGCGACCAGCGGCCGGTCGGCGAGCCGGGCCAGCGGGACGGGACCATCGTCCCGACTGCTGCCCGGATCGTCCGGGAGGAGGGCCTGAAGGCGCAGTTCGGCCAGCGGGAGGAACCGGCAGCCGCCGCTGAGGAAGTCGTAGGTGACGGCCAGTTCGCACTGCCCCTCCAGGAGCAGGGCGAGCAGCGGGTCGGCCCGCTCCTCATGGGTGCTCAGCCGCAGCCCGGCGTGCCGCTGCGCCGTGATCCGGTGGGTCGGCGGCAGCAGGAACGGGGCGAGCGCGGTGAGGAACCCGATGCCGAGCCGGCCCTCGATGTTGCCGGCCAGGGCGTCCCCCTGCTCCTGGAGGTCCCTGGCCTGCCCGAGCAGCGCCCGGGCGCCGAGCAGCAGGTGCCGCCCGTTGGGGGTGAGGGAGACTCCTCGGGCGTGGTGGCGCAGGAGCAATTGGACGCCGAGTTGGCGTTCCAGCCGCATGATGGCCGAGGAGACGGTCGATTGCGAGGCTCTGAGTTTTTCGGCCGCTTCCGAGATGTTCCCGAGTTCGGCCGATTCGACGAAATAGCGTAGCTGGGTGAGGCTGAAGTCCAGGCGGTCGGTCATTCTTCACGTCCGGAGAAAGCTGTCGGGCGGTATCCGGGAATGCGTCACGCCATGCTTCATGTCATGGACGTGTCAAGCGTGTGAACAGCGCAGGCCAAAGGTGGTTCCCAACCCCTGGAATGCGAGAAGGTGGAACACGGAGCGAAGTGCTTCGTTCACCATAGGCGACAGGTTGACGATCAAACAAGGTCGCCTCGGAGGCCTGGATGTGAAGGACTCGCGGGCGCATCCGGCGGGCGGGATTCCGGCACCCGGCGTCGCGGACCCGGCAAGGATCCGACAGTCAGGCCCTAGGATGCCTGAGTCGCCGGAACGGGCCCGAAGCTCCGCACCGGCGACTCAGGTGACGGCGAGACGAGGGAGCACCGGTGCCCAGCCAGCGGTCCATCAACGAGGCGGAGAGGCTCGTCCAGGCGAAGCTCGGCGGCAGCCCGATCCGCCGGGAGCGGATGGCCGCGGTGGCCAACATCTACCGGGCCGCCTCCGCCGTGCGCCAGCACCTGGAGAACTCCGTGCTGCGCGGCTCGGACCTCACCTGGACGGCCTTCGTGGTGCTCTGGGTGGTCTGGGTCTGGGGCGAGTCCGAGACCCGGCACGTCGCCGAGGAGGCCGGGATCTCCAAGGGCACGCTGACCGGGGTCTCCCGCACCCTGGAGTCGCGCGGCCTGCTGCGGCGCGTCGACCACCCCACCGACGGACGGCTGGTGCTGCTCGCGCTCACCGAGGAGGGTGAGGAGTTCATGCGCGAGGTGTTCCCGGCGTTCAACGAGGAGGAGTCCTTCGTCACCTCGCGGCTGAGCGACGAGGAGTGCGTCAGCCTGGCCGACGGGCTGCGCCGGGTGGTGCTCCAGGTCGAGGAGCAGGGCGAGGAGCGGCGCCGCGCGCTGCTGAACGGCGAGGAGCCGGCCCCGCGCCGCAGCGGCCGGCGCCCCGCCCGCGGCTGATCCCTCAGCCGGCGGCCCGCACCAGGGCGTCGAAGATCCGCTGCTGGGCCGGGTCCTCGTCGGCGGTGTCCTCCGGGTGCCACTGCACGGCGGCGAACCAGCCGTCGTGCCGGGGGAGTTCGACGGCCTCGATGGTCCCGTCGGCGGCCCGGGCGGTGACGGCCAGGCCCTCCCCGAGCAGGTTCACGTGCTGGTGGTGGTAGCAGGACGCCTCGACCCGCTCGCCGCCGGCGATCCGGGCCAGTGCGGAGCCGGGGGTGAGCGCGACGGACTGCCGCACGTGCCGGTGCTCGCGCCCGGGGCCGCCCATGTCCTGGTGCAGGGTGCCGCCGAGCACCGTGTTGACCACCTGGAGCCCGCGGCAGATCGCCAGCAGCGGCATCGCGCTCGCCAGGGCCTGCCGGGCGAGCTCCAGATCGAACGCGTCCTGCTCCTCGTCCACGTCGTAGACCGCCTCATGGGCGTCGGCCGCGCCGTAGCGGTGGGGCGCGAGGTCGCCGCCGCCGGGCAGCAGCAGTCCGTCGAACCGGGCCAGCCGGGCGGCCACTTCGGCCGGATCGGCCGTCCCGCCGGGAGCGTACGGATGCAGGGTGACGGGCTCGCCGCCGGCCCGCCAGACGGCCTCGATCAGGGCCCGGGCGTTGACCTCGGCGGCGTAGCGCAGCGCGGAGGTGGACGCGGCGAAGCGCGCGGGAACGGCGATCAGCGGACGGTGGTTCACAGCTGGATCCAGGTGGTCTTGAGTTCGGTGTACTTCTCCAGGGCGTGGGCGGACTTGTCGCGTCCGTTGCCGGACTGCTTCATGCCGCCGAAGGGCACCGTGAGGTCGCCTTCCTCGTAGCAGTTGACCCAGACCGTACCGGCCTTGAGGGCGCGGGAGACCTTGTGGGCGGTGGAGAGGTCGGAGGTCCAGAGGCCGGCGGCGAGGCCGTACTCGGTGGCGTTGGCGAGGGCGACGGCCTCGTCCAGGTCGTCGAAGGTGAGGACGGACAGGACCGGGCCGAAGACCTCCTCGCGGGCCAGCCGGCTGTCCGGGGCGACCCGGTCGAAGACGGTCGGTCGGAGGTAGGCGCCGCCGGTGGCGGTCAGGGTGCGCTCGCCGCCGGTGCGCAGCCGGGCGCCGTCGTCCAGGGCGGTGCGCACGTGGCCGAGGACCCGGCCGAGGTGCTGCTCGCCGACCAGGGCGCCCATCTCGGTGGCCGGGTCGAGCGGGTCGCCGACCCGCAGGGCGCGGGCGCGCGCCACGACGGCCTCGGTGACCTCTTCGGCGACGGAGGAGTGGACGAGCAGCCGGGAGGGGGCGGTGCACATCTCGCCCTGGTTGAAGAAGATGCCCCAGGCGGCGGTGGCCGCGGCCTGGGCCAGGTCGGGGGCGTCGGGCAGGACGATGTTGGGGGACTTGCCGCCCAGTTCCAGCCAGACCCGCTTGAGGTTGGAGTCGGCGGAGTAGTGCAGGAAGTGGCGGCCGACGGCGGTGGAGCCGGTGAAGGCGAGGACGTCGACGTCGGGGTGCAGGCCGAGGGCCCGGCCGGCCACCGGTCCGTCGCCGGCCACGACGTTGAGGACGCCCGGCGGCAGCCCGGCCGACAGGCCGATCCGGCCGAGCAGCAGGGCGGACAGCGGGGAGTTCTCCGAGGGCTTGAGCACCACCGTGCAGCCGGCGGCCAGCGCCGGGGCGATCTTCCAGCCGGCCAGGGTGAGCGGGAAGTTCCAGGGGACGACGGCGCCGACGACCCCGGCGGGCTCCCGGGTGACGAGGGCGAGGGCGTCCGGGGCCGTCCGGGGGGCCTCGTCGGTGAGCTTGTCGGCGAGCCCGCCGTACCAGCGGAAGGTGGTGATCAGGGCCCGCAGCTCGATGTCGTGGGCGTCGGTGACCGGCTTGCCCATCTCCAGGCTGACGGTGAGCGCCAGCTCCGCCCGCAGTTCCTCCAGGAGTTCGGCGAAGCGCAGCAGGACCCGGCCGCGCTCGGCGGGGGCGAGCCGCGGCCAGGGGCCGTGGTCGAAGGCCCGGCGGGCGGCCGCGACGGCCGCGTCCACCTCGGCCTGGCCGGCGTCGGCGACCTCGGCCAGCACTCGGCCGTCCCGGGGGGAGACCACGGAGAACGTGCCGCCGCCACCGGCCTCGTCGGCGCCGTCGATCAGGTGCTCGACGGCGGGGCGGAAGGCCTCGGCCCGGCGGAGCCAGTCGTCGTGGGTGGCGAGGGTCATGCGGTCCTCCAGAGGGGCATGGGTGGCGCGCGCCCGCTGCTTCGGGCGCGCGCCTCGGGATTCAGGTACGGCGGCGCCGGATCCGGTGGTTGGCCACCCCGAGCGCCATGACCACGGGCACCGACAGGACGAGCCACAGGGCGGTGCTCACCTCGCCGCCGATCAGGGTGGTGAAGTTGGCCAGGATGAGCCAGATGGCGCCCGCGATGCCGAGCGCGCCCAGCACGGGGGCGATCAGGGTGTTCCACGCCCGGGTGTCGACGCGCCGGCGGCGGAAGAACACCACGACGGACAGCGAGGTCAGCAGGTAGAGCAGCATCATCGCGAGCACGGCGAGGCCGCTGAACCAGGAGAAGAGGGTGAGCACCGGGTCCGAGCCGGCCACCGCGAAGGGCACCACCAGCAGGACGGCGATCACGGTCTGCGCCCGGCCGGCGATCGCCGGGGCGTGCTTGCCGTTCAACCGGCAGAGCGGCGCGGGCAGTTGGCCGTCGCGGCCGAGGCAGAACAGGTAGCGGCTGGCGGAGTTGTGGAAGGTCAGCACGCCGGCGAACAGCGAGGTGGCCAGCAGCACCGGCAGGACGGCGCCGAGCCAGCCGCCGAACAGGTCGGTGACGGGGGCGAAGACGAATCCGGCGGAGTCGCCGGCCTCCAGCGCCTTGCCCGCCGCCTCCGGTGCCTTGGAGGCGCCGTAGGAGGAGATCAGCGTCCACGAGGTGAGGGCGAAGAAGCCGGTGACCACGATGACCGACAGGTAGGTCGCCCGTGGCACGGTCTTCTTGGGGTCCTTCGCCTCTTCGCCGTAGATGGCGGTGGCCTCGAAGCCGAACATCGACGCCAGGGCGAACATGACGGCGACGCCGGGCGCCCCCTGGAGGGCGGCCGAGGGGGAGAAGCTGTCGGCGAACCCGAGGCCCTCGGGCCCGCCGCCCTTGACGAGGGTGGCCAGGCCGAAGAGCGCCAGGATGCTGAACTCGGCGAGCACGAAGGCGGCCAGCACCTTCGCGCCCATCTCGATCCCCAGGGCGCCGAGGGCCTGCACCACGGCCATGGTGGCCAGGGTGTAGACCCACCAGGGCAGGTGGAGCGAGGTGTGGTCGGCGACCAGTCCGCTGACGATCGAGCCGTACAGGCCGTACATGCCCGCCTGGATGACGCAGTAGGAGAACAGGGCGACGGCCGCGCTGCCCGCGCCGGCCGCCCGGCCGAGTCCGGCCCCGATGTAGGTGTAGAAGGCGCCGGCGTCCACGACGTGGCGGCCCATCGCGATGAATCCGACCGAGAAGAGCAGGATCACCGCCCCGGCCAGCACGTAGGCGGCGGGGGTGCCGGAGCCGTTGCCGAGGGCGACGGAGAGCGGGGCGGCGCCCGCGATGCCGGTCAGTGGGGCTTGGCCGGACAGGACGAAGAAGAGGATGCCGAGGACGCCCAGGGCGTTGGGCTTGAGCGTGTTCGCGGTGGGGGCCGCGTCGCGCTCGGTCCGCTCTGCGGAAGTCGTCCGACTGTCCACAGGGATCACCTGCCAGAGGGGAGTGGGGGAGGGTGAGGATCGTTTCAGGTCAAACGAGTTGCCTCATCGTGGGGTGCAACTATCCGTTTGGCAAGGGGTTGGGCGGCGGGAACACCCGGCGTCAGCGCTCGCCGGACTCCGCCGCCAGCCGGGCCAGCAGACCGCGCAGTTCGGTCAGCGCCTCCTCGGTGGCCTCGCGCTCGCCGAACACCAGCTGGTGCAGCACCAGGCCCTCCAGCGCGGCGAAGACCAGCCGGGAGGTGCCACGGCTGACCGGGCCGGGCAGGATCCGGGACAGCTCGCTGCGGCTGGCCTCGAAGTACTCCTCGTAGACGCCGCGCAGATGGGTCAGCAGCTCCGGGCGGCGCCGGGCCTCCAGCAGCAACTCGTACTGGAAAACCTGGAGTTCGGGGCCGGCCTCGACCATCTCGATGAGGCCGACGGCGAAGTCGGCCACGCCGCCGGCGCCCGAGCCCAGCGCGCTGGTGCTCAGCGAGGACTGGACGGCGTGGGCGACGGCCTCCTCGATCAGCGCGTCCCGCGAACCGAAGTGGTGCACCACCAGCCCGTGGGTGACACCGGCCTCCTGGGCGACGGCCCGGTAGGTGAGCTGCCGCAGACCGCCCCGGGCCACCACGCGCACGGCGGCGTCCAGCAGGGCCGTCCGGCCCGTCCCGTAGTTCGTCACGCGCTTGCGCGCGCCGCGCCTACGGGCGGGCTCGGACGGCTCGGCGGGGCCGGCGGGCTGCGAGGGCTCCACGGGCTCGACGGAGTCGGTCATGGGGGCGACCCTACCGGGGAGCGCCGGTCAGCGCTTCGGGGGCCGGATGCCGCGGAACTCCCAGTCGCCGCCCAGGGCGGTGGAGAGCACCTCCTCGGACTCCGTCGGCTGGGCGCCCACGTCGGTGCGGATCGGCGTCGGTCCGGTGACGATGTGGTTGGTGAGTCGGCCGAGGCCCTCGACCTCCACCTCGACGACGTCCCCGGGCTGGACGGGCCGGGAGTTGGCCGGGGTGCCGGACAGCAGCACGTCGCCCGGGTACAGGGTGATGGTGCGGGCGATGTCGGCGACCAGGTAGTGCATGTCCCAGGTCATCTCGTCGGTGGAGCCGTCCTGGACGACCTCGCCGTTGACGTAGGTGCGCAGCTTCTTGCCGCGGAAGTCCCAGTCGGTGACCAGCCCGGGGCCCAGCGGGCACAGGGTGTCGGAGCCCTTGACACGCAGCATCGAGCCGGCGTCGGTGTCCCGGAAGTCGTGCAGGCCGTAGTCGTTGGCCACGGTGTAGCCGGCGATGTAGTCGCCCGCCTCCTCCGGGGAGATGTTGCGGGCGGTGCGGCCGATGACGATGGCGACCTCGCCCTCGTAGTTGAGCCACGTGCAGCCCTCGGGGCGGACGATCGCGCCCTTGTGGGAGTTGAGCGCCGAGGTCGGCTTGTGGAAGTAGGTCGGGGTGTCCGGCAGGTCGATTCGGAACTCGTCCACCCGGCTGCGGTGGTTGAGGTGGACGGCGATCACCTTGGAGGGGACGACGGGCGGCAGGTGCCGGGCGTCCTCGATCGCGACGCGGCGGCCGTCGCCGGCGACCAGTTCGTCGCCCTCGCGCACGGTCTCCACGGCGGCGCCGTCGAGCAGGATGCGGCGGTACTCGGGCATGGCGGGGGCCTTTCTAGATGAGGCTGTGGGGGTTGCGGGGGCCGGGCGCGGGGGCGGGCAGTCCGGTGCCCGTCCAGCCGTCGGCGGGGCGGTCGAACCAGAGGTGGACCTGGCCGGTGCCGATCGAGTTCTCGTACGCGCCGTACTGGCGGGCCTGCGCGGTGCAGGCCCGCTCGCCGAGGGCGCCGGCCATCATCAGGTAGTGGAAGAACCGGGCCTCGGGCTTGTACTGCCAGAACTCGTCCATGGTGTCGAGGACCTTGTCGTGGCGGCCCTCCTTGAACCAGGCGATCCGTTCCTCGTCGGCCGCGCGGGCCTGCGGGGTGAAGATGTGCGAGGGGTCGCTCGACTCGTGGCCGCGCAGCTCGCGCAGCGGCCAGAAGGTGTGCGACAGGGCGCCGGAGGCGATCAGCAGCACCCGTCGGCCCGGCGTGGCGGCGATGCCGTCGGCCAGGGCGCGGCCGAGCCGCAGGTGGTCCTCCATGTCGCCGGTCTGGCAGACGCCGATGGTGACCCAGCGCTTGTCCGGCAGGCCCTCGCCGAGGAACTTCCACAGGTTGATGGTGGCGTAGTAGACCGGCAGGTAGGCGTCGTCGATCGGGGTGATCCAGGTGCCGTGCTTGTCCGCGAACTTCGCGATGTTGCGGGCGAGTTCGGGGTCGCCGGGGTAGTCGAACGGCATCCGGCACATGCCGCGCGGCAGCTCCTCGGAGGTGAACAGCCCGGCCCGGCGGTCCTGCGCGGTGACGACGAACTCGACGGTGGTCGCCCAGTGGGAGTCCAGCACCACGACGGTGTCGTAGTCGTCCCGGGCGAAGACCTCCTCGCGCAGCTGCCGCAGGCCGGTGACGAGGGTGATCTCCTTGCCCTCGTTCAGTTCGAGCCGGATCTCCTCGGGCAGCACCACGGTGGGGACGTGGGCGAGCAGGCCCGCCCCGACGATCTCACCCATGGTCCGCCCAGCCCTTCGGGGCGGTGACGGTGTTCTTGACGTCGCAGTAGAAGTCGAAGCTCCAGGTGCCGCCCTCGCGCCCGACGCCCGAGTGGCGGGAGCCGCCGAACGGGGCCTGGAGGTCGCGGACGAAGAAGCAGTTGACCCAGACGGTGCCCGCCACCAGCTGCCCGGTGACCCGCCGGGCGCGGTCCTGGTCGCCAGTGGCCAGGGTGGCGGCCAGGCCGAAGCGGGTGTCGTTGGCCAGCCGGACGGCCTCCTCCTCGTCGCGGAAGGTCTGGAGGGTCAGGACGGGCCCGAAGACCTCCTCCTGGACGATCTCCGAGTCCTGGGCGACGCCGGTGAGCAGGGTCGGGGCGTAGAACTGGCCCTCCAGGCGCCTGCCGCCGATCACGGCGGTGGCACCGGCCTCCACGGCCCGCCGCACGAAGCCGTCGATCTTCTCCAGCTGGCGCGGGTGGATGTTCGGGCCGATGCCGGTGGCCTCGTCGCGCGGGTCGCCCTGCACGATGCGCGAGGCCTTCTCGACGAAGCGGCGGGTGAACTCCTCGGCGACGCTCTCCTCGACCAGCAGCCGGGTGGCGGCCAGGCAGACCTGGCCGGCGTTGTCGTACTGCTCCACCGCGAGGTCGACGGCGAGGTCCAGATCGGCGTCGGCGAAGACCAACAGCGGGGACTTGCCGCCCAGTTCGAGGCTGAGCGGGGTCAGGTTGGCGGCGGCCGAGGCGGCGATGTGCTTGGCGGTCGGCACCGAGCCGGTGAAGCTGATCCGGCGCACGTCCGGGTGCGAGGTGAGGGCGTCGCCGATCTCGGAGCCCAGGCCCTGCACCACGTTGAGGACGCCGGCCGGCAGCCCGGCCTCGGCGGCGATCTCGGCGAGCAGCGAGGCCGTCAGCGGCGACCACTCGGCCGGCTTGAGGACGACCGTGTCGCCGGCCGCCAGCGCCGGGGCGACCTTCCAGGTGGCCAGCATCAGCGGCGCGTTCCACGGGGTGATCAGCACGCAGGGGCCGGCCGGGTCCCAGCTGACGTGGTTGGTGTGGCCGCGGGTGTCGAAGTCCTCGTGGCCCAGGCTCAGCAGCCAGTCGGCGAAGAACCGGAAGTTGTGCGCGACCCGGGGCATCACGCCGCGGCGGTGCGAGCGCAGCAGGGCGCCGTTGTCGGCCGTCTCCACGACGGCCAGGTCCTCCAGCCGGCGCTCCACGCCGTCGGCGATGGCGTGCAGCAGGCGGGCCCGCTCCTCGCGCGGGGTGGCGGCCCAGCCGGGGAAGGCGGCCTTGGCGGCGGCGACGGCCGCCTCGGCCTCGGCCGCGGTGCCCCGGGCGATCTCGCCGAGGACGCTGCCGTCGATGGGCGAGACGTCGGTGAACGTCGCGGCGGAGGCGACGCGCTCGCCGCCGATCCAGTGCCGGGTGTCGACGGCGACGCCGGCGACGGTGGTGGTGTGGTCGCTCATGACCTGGGGCTCCTCGTACTGGTTCGGCAGGTTTTCACTCGGCGGCGGAGGCGTTGGACGCCAGCAGCTTGCCGCCGTCCCACACCACCCCGACCTGCCGGTAGTAGGCGGCGATCGGCTCGCGGACCTCCAGCCGGGCCAGCTCCTCGGTGGGCGACTCGAACAGCTCCAGGTCGGCGTCCCCGACCCACGGCGTCCCGGCCTCGAAGGAGGAGGCGCCGGAGGCGATCAGCTCGTCCAGGGCGAGGCCGCCGCCCTTCTCGATGGAGGGCAGCCAGCGGTGGTGGGCCATCGGGTGGCCGTTGACGAAGCCGTTGGTCTCGGACGGCTCGCGCAGGGTGACGACGGCCTGGGCCAGCCGGCGGTCGGCCGCGGCGAGGGTCGCGCCGAACCGGGCGCCGGCCTCGATCCGCGGTGCGGGCCCGTACGGGTGGGGGCGGGTCTGGTGGATCGAGCCGAGCTTCTTCGGGTAGCCCTGGTGCAGTCCGCGGGCGATGGCGAAGTCCTTGTCCACCCAGATGTACACGCAGCGGCTGTACGTCTGCCCCTGGAACTTGCAGCGGACGACGGCGAACGCCTCCTTGTACTGGGCGAGCACCGGGTCGAGCAGCTCCTGGCCGGAGGCGGAGCAGGACTGCCAGTCGGCCCAGATCAGCGCGACGGCGCCCGGGTCCTCGTCGGCGAGCTCCAGCGGCTCGGGCAGCAGTTCGCGCACCCGGTCCGGGTCGGTGCGGTACTCGATGGTGAGCAGGTCGCCGGAGTAGCGCCACGGCGGCGAGGGGATCAGCGAGGAGGCGCCGGTCGCCGTCTTGGGGTGGAAGTATCCACGGACACTGGCCACTTGGGATTCCTTACGCGGTGGGGGAGAGGTGCTGGGGGGCGGGCTGCCGGAGCAGTTCGGTGCGGTACCGGGCGGCGGCGGCCGCGGCGCTCCGGCCGCCCAGGGCGACGACGCCGACCAGGCGGTCGTCCCGGTGGTAGCCGACCAGGACGTCGCCGTCGAGCTCGCCGTCCAGGACGCGCACGTCGTCGCGGCCGACGGCCGGGGAGCCGAAGGACTGGAGCCGGAAGTCGTGCTGGTCGCTCCAGAAGGTCGGCAGCGGGGCGAACGGCTCCAGGCCGTGCTCGGTGCCGGTGAGGTGGGCGGTGAGCACCCGGGCGGCGTGCTTGGCCGTGTCGGTGGGGATGGACCAGTGCTCGACGCGGCGCGGGACGCCGTCGTAGCGGGCGTTGGGGAAGCGGGCGACGTCGCCGACGGCGATCACGTCGGGGCGTCCGCCGGCCCGCAGGTGCTCGTCGGTGAGCACGCCGTCGGACAGGTCCAGTCCGTTGCCCTCCAGCCACTCGGTGTTGGCGAGGGAGCCGACCGACTCCACCACCACGTCCGCGGGCAGGACCCGGCCGTCGGACAGGGCCACCCCGGTGACCTCGCCCTCGCCCTCGAAGCCGGTCACGCCGGTGCCGAGGGCGAAGCGCACGCCCCGCTGCTCGTGCCGGGTGAGCAGCGCGCCGGCGAGCAGTTCGCCGAGCGGGCCGACCATGGGCAGCGGCAGCGGGTCGACCACGGTGACCTCGGCGGCGCCGAGGGCCACCGCGGTGGCGGCCACCTCGCAGCCGATGAAGCCGCCGCCGACCACGACCACCCGCACGCCCGGGCGGGTCAGCGCCTCGCGCAGGCCGCGGGCGTCGGCGAGGGTGCGCACGGTGTGCCGGCCGGCGAGGGGGCCGGGGCAGCGCAGCCGCCGGGGCCGCATGCCGGTGGCGATCACCAGGCCGCGGTAGACGAGGGTCTCGCCGTCGTCGAGTTCGACGGTGCGGCGGTCGAGGTCGGCCTGGGCGACGGTGGTGCCCAGCCGCCACCGGACGTCGGCGACGCCGGCCCGGGGGCGGAAGGCGAGCGACTCGAAGGTCGCCTTGCCGGCCAGCACCTCCTTGGACAGCGGGGGCCGGTTGTACGGCATGTGGGGCTCGTCCCCGACGAGGGTGATCGGCCCGTCCCAGCCCGCGGCGCGCAGCTGCTCGGCGGCGCGCAGGCCGGCCATGGAGGCGCCGGCCACGACGATGGGTGCGGTCACGGGGCTCAGTCCTCGATCCGGATGGCCTGGAGCGGGCAGACATCGGCGGCCTCCTCGACGTCGGCGCGCAGCGCCTCGTCGGGGTCGGCGACGTAGGCGAGGCGCCCGTCGTCGTCGAAGCGGAAGACGTCGGGGGCGGCGAAGACGCACTGGCCGTGGTCCTGGCACTTGTTCATGTCGACGACGACCTGCATGGCCGGTCCTCCTGGTGCTGTGGGGGAACGTCGGGAAAGGGGAGGGAAGGGGGCGCGGGCCCGCTGGGGCCGGGTTCCGGCCGGGGGCGGCGTACGCCGATCGGCGGTGGCAGCCGCCAAAACGTTTGGTGCCAAATAACGTAGGAGCGGGCGGGCCCCCGGTCAATAGCTATCCAGATGGATAAATTTCTGCGTCAGACCCCTTGCGGGACGGTGACCCGCGTCCATACCGTTTGCCACCAGCAGCGAGCGGCATCCTGCGACCCCACGCAGTGCGAAGCCGCCGCGGTTTCCTTCCCCCCGCGCCGCGAGCGCTGGGAGGCGCCCCCACTTCCCCCAGGAGACACCGGTGAGCGCATCCACCACCCCACCCGTCCGCGACCACCAGGAGCGGCTGGCCGCCGAGGGCATCGACGTGGTCCGGGTGACCTATCCCGACCTCATCGGCACCGAACGGGCCCGGGACGTGCTGCTGGACCACCTGCCCTCGGCCTGCGACCACGGCCTCGCCTTCTGCCGCGCCGTCTACCACACCAGCCCCCAGGGCGACACCGTCCCCGTCCCCGGGGGCCTGGACGCCGGCCTGCCCGACATCAGCGTCCGCCCCGACCTCGACACCCTGATCGCCCTGCCCTGGGAGCCCGGCGTCGCCACCTGCCTCGGCGACGTCACCGACCCGGCCACCGGACGCCCCGCCCCCGAGTCGCCCCGCGACCTGCTGCGCTCCGTCGTCGAACGCTGCCGGGAGTACGGCCTGCACCCGGTCGTCGGCCCGGAGTTGGAGTACTTCCTGTGCGACGAGGCGCCCGGCACCGAGCGCGGCTGGCGCCGCTACAGCGAGGCCGCCGGCGTCGTCTACACCGCGGGCCTGCGCGCCGACGGCGACAACCACCTGCTGCGCACCCTGCGCCTGCTGCGCGGCCTGGACATCGGCGTCACCAGCGGCAACCACGAGTTCGACGGCTCCCAGTTCGAGATCAACCTGACCCACTCGGACGCCATGTCGGCCGCCGACCGCGCCTTCCGCTTCAAGTCCGCGGTCAAGGAACTGGCCCGCAAGGAAGGCCGCTTGGCCACCTTCATGGCCAAGCCCTTCCAGGGCGCCGGCGGCTCCGGCTTCCACCTCCACCTGTCCTGCGTGGACGACGAGGGCGGCAACGTCTTCGCCGACCCGGCCGCGCCGTACGGGCTGAGCGCCACCGCCCGCCACGCGCTGGCCGGCGTCCTCGCCCACGCCCCGGCCCTCGCCGCGCTGGCCAACCCGACCGTCAACTCCTACAAGCGGTTCGGCCCCGACACCCTCGCCCCCTGGCTGATCGACTGGGGGCTGGACAACCGCAGCGCCATGGTCCGCATCCCGCCGGAGCGCGGCTCCGGCAGCCGCTTCGAACTGCGGCTGGGGGACGCCAGCGCCAACCCCTACCTGCTGATCGCGGGCACCCTCGCCGCCGCGCTGCTGGGCGTCGTCGCCGGCGACGAGCCCGCCGCCCCGCTGGAGGGCTACGGCTATGACCCGGCCAAGTCCGCCGTCCTGCCGATGTCGCTGCCCGCCGCCCTGGACGCGCTGGAGGCGGACACCGCCCTGACCGAGGTGCTCGGCAAGGACTTCACCACCGCCTACCTCTCGTACAAGCGCGACGAGGTCGCCCGCTTCCATCGGCACATCACCGACTGGGAGTTCACCGAGTACGCCTACCACCTGTAAGCCGAGGAGCGAACCCATGACCACCGTGCCCACCGTGCCCGCCGGCGCCGTCCACGAGCCGATGCCCCTCGACCAGGTGAACCTGGCCGACCTCGACAACTTCACCGACGGCGTCACCCCGTGGCGGATGTTCCACACCCTGCGCCACGAGGACCCGGTCCACTGGCAGCCCGAGGAGGCGCCCAACTCCGGCTTCTGGTCGATCACCCGGCACGCCGACATCGCCCGGGTCGACCGCGACGCCGAGACCTTCACCTCCACCAAGTTCGTGAACCTGGAGGAGGTCGACGACGACCAGATCAAGAAGCGCGCCTCCATCCTGGAGCTGGACGGCGTGCGCCACCGGGCCATGCGCAGCCTGCTCCAGCGCCAGTTCGGCGCGAACGTGATCAACAGCTACGCCGACTTCCTGCGCGGACTGACCGCCAGCACGCTGGACGCCGCCCTGGCCAAGGGCACCTTCGACTTCGTCAAGGAGGTCTCCGCGGACTTCCCGATCAACGTCCTCGCCCGCCTCCTGGACGTGCCGCCGGAGGACAACCAGCAGCTCATCGACTGGGGCAACCGCATCATCGGCAACACCGACCCGGACTACGCCGACGTCCTGCTGCACAGCGAGGAGAGCGAGAAGTACCGCGACCTGCCGTTCCGCTCGCCCGCCTCGCTGGAAGTCTTCGAGTACGGCCGCGAGCTCGCCCGGCAGCGGCGCGGCGGCGACGGCACCGACCTGATCTCCCGCCTGGTCAACGAGACCCCGAAGGACGGGGTGCCGCTCTCGGCGCAGGACTTCGACAACTACTTCCTGCTCCTGGTGGTGGCCGGCAACGAGACCACCCGGCACACCATCAGCCACTCGATGCTCGCCCTGCTCCAGCACCCCGAGCAGCTCGCCCGCCTCCGGGAGGACCCGTCGCTGATCCCCGGCGCGGTGGAGGAGTTCCTGCGCTGGGCCTCGCCGGTCTACCACTTCCGCCGCACCGCCACCCGGGACGTCGAGCTCGGCGGCAAGCGGATCAAGGAGGGCGACAAGGTCGTCATGTGGTTCGCCTCCGGCAACCGGGACGAGGAGGTCTTCGGCAACCCCTACGACTTCGACGTCACCCGCAAGGACAACGACCACGTCACCTTCGGCAAGGGCAGCCCGCACCTGTGCCTGGGCAACCTGCTGGCCCGCACCGAGATCCGGATCATGTTCGAGGAGCTGATTCCGCGCCTGGCGAGCATCGAGCTGGCCGGTGACGTCCCGCGGGTGCGCTCCAACTTCGTGAACGGCATCAAGAAGCTGCCGGTCTCGGTCACCCTGGCCTGACCGGCGGCCGTGGCCTCGTGCGCATGTGGGGTGCGCGAGGCCACGGCCTTTCTCAACTCCGGTGTTCTCAACTCCGGTGCAGGGACTGCCGGTTGCCGTCGACCCTGGCGGTGCCGGGCAGTTCCACCAGCTCGGGCTTGAACAGCGGCGGCGCGCCCATGGCCGGCTCCCAGGTCGCCAGGCTCTCGTCCTGGGGCACCTCGATCCGCCGGTCCGCGGCGAGGTCGGCGACCACCCGCAGCAGCAAGCGCACCCCCAGCGGCGCCAGATGGTCGCGCCACAGGCTCTGCGCGGTCGAACCCGGCGGCACCAGCAGGTGCTCCTGGGCCGCGAGCGGGCCGGCGTCGGTGCGCTCGGTGAGGTGGTAGACGCTGCCGCCCGTCACCTTGTCGCCGTCGCGCACCGTCCAGCGGATCGCGTCCCGCCCGCGGTGCAGCGGCAGCAGGCTGGGGTGGTAGCCGATCGCCGCGACGGCGGCCCGGGCGCGGGTCTGCCGGCCGAGGAAGGCGTGCGAGTGGGCGGCGAGGATGACGTCCACCCCGTCCGGCACGTGCCGGGCGCGCAGCTCGACCGAGTCCGTCCACGGGATGTCCCGGGGGAACGCCCAGGCGCGCAGCCGGTCCCAGGACATCGCGTCGCCCTCGTCGGTCCGCCCCTTGCGCAGCCGGGGCGCGGCCACCCCGGCGATCTTGTGCCCCTCGTCCAGCAGGGCCTGGGCGACCTGCACCGCGAACGCCCCTTGGCCCGACAGGTAGATGTTCATCCGTCCTCCTTCAGCACGGAGAGCCTCAGCCCGGCGAGGTCGGGCTCGAAGCGCACCGGCAGGGTGGAGAACCCGGTCAGGAAGTTGGACCGGATCCGCCGCGCCTCCCCGGCCTGCTCGAACCCGGTGGTGAAGTCCCGCAGCGCGGTGAGGAGTTCGGCGATCTCCACCTTGGCCAGGTACGAGCCGACACAGAAGTGCGGGCCGTAGCCGAAGGCCAGGTGCCGGTTGGGGGTGCGGCCGAGGTCGAACACCCCGGGCCGGTCGAAGACCCGCTCGTCCCGGTTGCCGGAGGCGTGCCAGAGCGTGACGACCTCACCGGGGCGCAGCCGTACGCCGTGCAGTTCGGTCTCCCTGGTGACGCTGCGCCCGAAGTGCATCGTCGGCGAGGCCCAGCGCAGCACCTCGTCCACGGCGGTGCCGACCGCGACCTCGCCGTGCTTGAGCCGGCGCCACTGTTCGGGCCGGGCCGCGAGGGTGCGGACGCAGTCGATCATCGTCAGCCGGCTGGTCTCGTCGCCGCCGATGACCAGGCTGTAGCAGTTGAGCACCACGTCCTCGTCGGACAGCGGCACGCCGTCGATCGAACTGGCGATCAGCATGCTGACCACGTCCTCGCCGGGGGACTCGCGGCGCTCCTCGACGAGGTCCATGAAGTACATCAGGATCTCGTTGCGGGCCATCTCGGAATCGACCTCGTCGATGTCCTCGTCGTCCGCCGACAGCGCGGTCCTGGTCAGGCTCAGCAGGTACTCCCGGTCCCGCTCGGGCACGCCGAGCAGGCTGGAGATGGTCGTCATCGGGATGCGGGCGGCGATCCGCTCGGCGAAGTCGCAGCCGCCGGACTCGACCGCCTCCCGGATCCACCGCCGGGTGTTGAGCCGCACCGTCCGGGCGACCTCGTCCAACACCCTGGGGGAGAGCACCCGTTGGAGGATCTTGCGCAGCTCGTGGTGCCGGTGGCCGTCGGTGACGGCCAGCATCCGGCCGGCCCCGGCGTCGCCGCCCTCCAGCAGGGTGACGAGCACGTTGCCGCGCTCGGAGGTGAAGTGCTCGTCGTCCCGGTAGACGGTCAGGATGTCCTCGTGGCGGGAGAGCACCCAGAAGCCGGGGCGGCCGGCGACCGGGGGGTTGAAGTGCAGCGGGGCGGTGTCCCGCAGGGTGCGCCAGAACCCGTCCAGGTCGTGCTCCGCGAAGGTGGCCGGGTCGCCCAGGTCCACGGTGTCCAGTGCCGGTGCGCTCATGGTCACCAGTCCGTCCGCCAGAAGCGGCGCGGCCGGAACGGGTAGGTGGGCAGCGGCACGCGGTGGGCGGCCCCGTCGGAGTGCAGGGCGTCGAAGTCCACCTGGTGGCCCGCCACCCAGGCGGCGGCCAGGTCGTGCAGGGCCCGGGCGTCGTGGCCGGAGGGCACGATCCCGTGCTCGGTGCGGGTGAAGGAGCCGGGGGCGGCCGGCGGGGCGGTGGCGGTGGTGGCGGCCGGTCCGTCGGCGGCCTCGTCGGAGAGGGCGGCGATCAGCTCGGCGCGGCTGCGGACCACGGCCGCCCAGCGGCGGGGCATGACCTTGCGGCCGAGGTTGAGGGTGAAGCAGACGTCGTCCAGCCGGAGTCCGGGGTCGGCCTCCAGTCGCTCCCGGAGCCGGGTGCGCTGGTGGGCCAGGGCCTCGTCGTCCAGGGCGGACAGACAGGCAAGTCGCGGCTTGCCTGTCGACTCGGGGGCGCGTTCGGCAGCCGTCGGGGCCTCCTCCAGCAGCAGGTGGGCGTTGTAGCCGCCGCCCCCGATCGAGGTGATGCCCGCCCGGCGGATGCCGGCCTCCGGCTCCCAGGACGCCGCCTCCAGCTGCGGCACGAACGGGGTGCTGGGGAAGTCGAGGTCCGGGTTGACCTCGGTCAGGTTGATCGTCGCCGGGAGCGTCCGGTGGTACAGGGCCAGCGCGGCCTTCAGCGCGCCGAAGCCGCCCGACACCACGCCGCCGTGGCCCACGTTGCCCTTGACCCCGCCGATCGAGGCCGTACCGGTCCGCTTCCCGAACGCCATGCTCGCCGCGTGCACCTCCAGCTCGTCGGTCATCGGCAGGCCCAGGCCGTTGGCCTCGTACATCGACACGGTGTCCGGGGCGACCCCGCCCACCTCCATGGCGGCGGCGATGCAGGCGCTCAGCCGCTCGGGCTGGGCCAGGCCGTACGCCATCGCGCTGACCCCGTTGTTGTTGACGGCCGAACCCTTGACCACCGCGTAGACGTGGTCGCGGTCGGCGACGGCCTGGCCCAGCGGCTTCAGCAGCAGGGTGACGACACCGCTGGACAGCGCGGTGCCGGTGCCGTTGGCGTCGAACGGGCGGCAGTGGCCGTCCTTGGACAGGACGCGGTTCTCCTCCCACAGGTGGCCGCGCGGGTGCGGCAGCCGGACCATCGAGCCGCCGGCGATCGCCACGTCCGTCTGGCCGAGCAGCAGCGACTGGCAGGCCAGGTGCACCGCGTAGTGGAAGCCCGCGCAGACGGCGGCGACGGTGACGGCCTCGCCGGTCAGGCCCAGGTAGTACAGGGCGTTGGAGGTCATGGTGTCCGGCGACCAGGCCAGACTGGCCTCGATCGCCTCGGGGCCGACCGACACCCGGTCCGGCGGGGAGCTGTAGAGCGCGGCGGTCTGCGGGTTGTTGGCACCGTACACGCCGACCTCGGCGGTGAGCCGCTCCGGGTCGTAGCCGGCGTCCTCCAGCGACTCCCAGGCGCTCTCCAGGAACAGCCGGTTCTCCGGGGTCATCGCGGCCGCCATCCGGTCGCTGATGCCGAACACCGACGGGTCGAATGTGTCGTACGTGTCGAGCAGGCCGCAGGCCCGCACGTAGAACGGGTTGTGGATCAGGGTCTCGTCGACCTGGATGTCCTCCTTGGCCAGGAAGGAGACGGACTCCCGGCCGTGGACGAGGTTGTCCCAGAACTGCTCCTTGCTGCGGGCTCCGGGCGCCCGGAGGGACATGCCGATGACGGCCACGTCGCCCGGGTCGTAGTCCGGCTCGGGGAGGTCGGTCAGACGGTCGGTCATGAGGGCTCCTGCTTCGTCGGGGGGTGGGGGTGGCTCAGCGGTCGGTGGCGCCGGTGGCGCCGCTGCCGCCGCGTCCGCGCAGGGCGGCCCGGCGGGCGGTGGCGCGCGCCCGGGCGGAGCGCACCGCCTCGGGGGTGGCGCCGCTCTCGTCGTCGAGCCAGCGGGCGAGGGAGGAGATGTCGCGGAAGCTGAACAGGTCGGGCACCCGGACCCGGCGCTCGAAGCGACGGGTCATCAGCCGGGCGAGGCGCACCAGCAGCAGCGAGTCGCCGCCGAGGTCGTAGAAGGCGGAGCGCACATCGATGTCCGAGGGATCGAGGTCCAGCAGCTGGCCCCAGATCTCCGACAGGGCCACCTCGGTCGGCGTGCTCGCCGGCGTCCGGGGCCCGCCGGTGTCGGCGGCCGGCGGCTCGGGGAGCGCGGCACGGTCGAGCTTGCCGCCCGGCCCGAGCGGCAGGGCGGGCAGGAGGACGAGCGCCGCGGGCACCAGGTAGTCGGGCAGCGCGGCGGCGAGCCGGCCGGTGATGGCGCCCCGGAGCTCGGCGTCCGGCGTCGTGCCGTCGCCCGCGGGCACCACGTAGCCGACCAGCCGGTTGCCCCGCACGGCGGCGGCCGCCTCCCGGACCTCCGGGCAGCCGGTCAGCCGGGCCTCCACCTCCTCCAGCTCGATCCGGTGGCCGCGCAGCTTGACCTGGTGGTCGCCGCGCCCGAGGAAGCGGAGCTCGCCGCCCTCGGTGAAGACGGCGAGGTCCCCGGTGCGGTACATCCGCTCGCCGTGGCGGAACGGGTCCGGCACGAAGCGCTCCGCGGTGGTGGCCGGCCGGTTGAGGTAGCCGTGGGCGAGGCCGGCGCCGCCGAGGTAGAGCTCGCCGGGCGTGCCGGGCGGGAGTTCGTTCAGCCGCTCGTCCAGCACGCGGACCCGGCCGGTGAGGGTCGGCGGGCCGATGGTCGGCTCGTCGTCCCCGCCCTCGGGCACCGGACCGAAGGTGCAGAAGACGGTGCCCTCGGTGGGGCCGTACGCGTTGAACACCCGGACGGCGCCGGTCTCCCGGTAGGTGCGGTCCACCAGCTTGCGGCGCAGCGCCTCGCCGCCGAACACCACCGAGCGCACGTTGGGCGGCAGGGCTCCGGCGTCCAGCAGGCCGTTCATCACCGAGGGGACGACGGTCAGGTGGGTGATCCGCTCGGCGTACCGGCTCTCCGCCAGGTGCACGGCGCTCTCGACGAGCACGACGGTGCCGCCGCGGCACAGCGCGTTGAAGAGCTCCATCACGGACATGTCGAAGCAGACCGAACTCGCCGCCGAGACCCCGCTCAGGTCGCAGCCCTCCAGAACGCGGTCCATCTCGGCGAGCATCGCCACCGCGCCGGAGTGCCGGACGGCCACGCCCTTGGGCTGCCCGGTGGAGCCCGAGGTGTAGATGACGTACGCCGTGTCGGCGGGCACCACCGGTACGGGCCGCGCCCCGGGCTGGGTGGTCGTGTCCTCGCCCAGCACCACGAGCGTCGGTCCGGGCGGGCAACTGGCCCGGGAGGCGGGCGTGGTGAGCAGCAGCCTGGCGCCGCCGTCCTGGACCATGAAGGCCAGCCGGTCGGCGGGGTAGTTCGGGTCCAGCGGCAGGTAGCAGGAGCCGGAGCGCAGGGCCGCCAGGACGGCGACCAGCAGATCGGGGGTGCGCTCGACGCAGATGCCGACCGGGACGCCGGGGCCCGCGCCCTCGGCGGCCAACCGCTCGGCCAACTCCCTTGATCGCTCGTTCAGTTCGCCGTAGGTCAGGGTGCCGGCGTCGGAGAGGACGGCGATCGCGCCGGGGTTCTTGACGGCCTGCTCGACGAACTCGGAGTGCAGGGTCCTGGTCACTGGTTCGTCTCCTCCGGGAGGCCGGTCGGCGCGAGGTCGCCGAGGGGCAGGTCGGGTCGGGCGATCGAGTCGAAGAGCACCGTGCGGTAGTGCGCGAGCAGGGTGGCGACGGTCTCCCGGTCGACGAAGCCGGGCTTGAACTGGACGTGGCCGGCCACCCGCCCGTCGATCTCGGCCATCGAGATCTCCAGGTCGAACTTGGCGATGTGCCTGCGGACCTGCACCGGTTCGAGGGGCAGCGCACCGCCGGGTGTGAGGGTGTCGCCGACACCGTGGAAGAGCTTCACCGAGCGCGGGAAGGCCTCCGCGGAGAGCCAGTTGACCACCAGGTCGGACCAGGGCGAGCGGCCCTCGGCCCGCGGCGGCTTCAGCTGGGAGGCCAGCAGGTCGAGCGGGTAGTTCATGTGCTCCAGGAGGCCGAGCGAGAAGGCGTGGACCTCGCGCAGCAGGTCACGGAAGCTGCGCCCGCCCGCGGGCCTCGCCCGGACCAGCACGGTGTTGAGGTAGTAGCCGATGGCGGACTCCCAGCCGGGTTCCGCCCGTTGGGCGATGGCGGTGGCCAGGACGGCGTCCTCGGTGCCGACCGCGCGGTTGAGCGTGGCGAAGAACCCGGCCAGCACCACGGTGCTGGGCGACACCCCCTCGCGCACCGCGAACTCCCGCAGCAGGCGCGACTCTTCGGCGCTCCAGCGGAAGGCGAGGTCGCGGCCCTCGTAACTGACGCCCGGCGTCCGCTCCTTGGCGGAGAGATCGAGGTGGGCGGGCGGCTCGGCCAGCTGCTGCGACCACCAGCCGAGGGCCGCGTCCGCCGCCGGCGAGGCCAGCCACCGGCGCTCCCAGTCGACGAACTCGGTGTACGGGGACGGCCGTTCACCGGCTGAGGGGGCGGCGCCCTGGTAGTGCTCCTGGAGTTCGCGGACCATGACGTCGGCCGAGGCCGCGTCCGAGGCGATGTGGTGGACGAGCACCAGCAGGTAGTGCTCGGCCGGTGCGCGGGTCAGCAGGACGATCCGCACCAGTGGCCCGTGGTCCAGGTCCAGCGGCTGGTGCCCGTAGCGGGCCAGTTCCTCGCGGGCCTGCTCCTCGTCCAGGTCGGTACCGTCCACCACGAGGAACTCGTACAGCGGCTCGTCCAGGATGACCTGGTACGGGTTGCCGCCGGCCTCCGCGAAGAGGGTGCGCAGGGCGGGGTGCCGGGCCAGCACGGCCCGTACGGCGCCGTCCAGGGCCTCCTGGTCGACGGCGGTGGGGATGCGGGCGGTCAGCATGAAGTTGTAGGGGACGGCGTCGGGGTCGACCATCTGCATGAACCAGAGCGAGGCCTGGCCGTGCGAGACGGGGGCGAGGGTGAACCCGTGGCCTTCGGCGCGCAGTTGGTCCCGCGCCGGGGCGTCGGTGGCCTCCAGCAGCCCGCGGGCGTCCAGTTCGTCCAGCAGTTCCTCGGCGTCCAGGTCGGACAGCTCGTCCAGGAAGGTCCTGGGTGCGGGCGCGGGAGAGAGGGCGGCCGGGGAGGGCGCGACGGTCCCGGCGACGTGGGCGACGACCTCGGCGATGGACCGGCCGTCCAGGAACACCACCGGCGACACCCGGTGCCCGAACAGTGCCTGCATCCGGTTGACCAGCCGGATCGCCAGCATCGAGTCCAGGCCGAAGTCCCGCAGCTCGGCGTCGGCGTCGAACCTGCTCACCGGGACGCCCAGCGCGTCGGCGAGTTCGGCGAGGACGACCTCCTCCACCGGCCGGGTCTCCGCCGTCTTGGAGGTCTCCACGGTGTCCGCGACGACCGGCGCCGGTGCGGCCGAGGGCCGGGGCTCGGTGTCGAGCCAGTAGCGCTCCTTCTGCCACTGGACGAGCGGGGTCTCCACCAGCTCGACGTCATCGCCGAACAGCGTGTCGAAGGCCAGCGGCAGGCCCCGGACGAACAGCGAGGCGGCGGCGCCCAGCAGGCAGCGGACGTCGCTCTCCTCGCGCCGCAGCGAGTTGACGGCGTGCACCCGGGCGCCACGGCTCAGCGCGATCTCCTCGACAGCGCCGCGCAGCGTCTCGTGCGGGCCGATCTCCAGGAAGGTGCCGATGCCCTGGTCGACCAGCGCGCCGATGGTCTCGGCGAACCGGACCTGGTCGCGCAGGTTGTGCACCCAGTAGTCGACGTCGGCGACCGGGTTCACCGTGCCCGCCAGCGCCGTGGAGTGGAACGGGATGCCGGGCGTCAGCGGGGTGATGCCGTCGACGGCCTCGCGCAGCGGCTGGAGCAGCGGGTCCATGCCGGGGCTGTGCACCGGCCGTTCGACCCGGATCGTCCTGGTGGAGATCCCGTCCCGCCGGAGCTCCTCCGCCAGGGCGGCGACGGCTTCGGGCGTGCCGGAGACCGCCGCGCTGGTGGGGCTGTTGACCACGGCGACGGCCGCGTGCTCGGCGTACGGGGCGAGCCGTGGCAGCAGCTCCGCCTCCGGCAGGTCGACCGAGATCATCGCCCCGGCGGCGGCCTTGTGCTCCAACAGGTGCGACCGGGCGACCACCACCCTCGCGGCGTCCTCCAGCGACAGCGCGCCGGCCACGCAGGCGGCCGCCACCTCGCCCAGGCTGTGCCCGACCACGGCGGTCGGCTGGATGCCGAGGTCCAGCCAGACCTTGGCCAGCGAGACCTGGAGGGCGAACAGCACGGGCTGTTGGACGTCCATCTCCTGGTACCCGCACTCCTCGGCCGGGGCGGCGAGCCGGTCGAGCACCGAACAGCCGCCGGCCGCCCGCACCGCCGTGTCGCAGGCGGTCATCCAGGTGCGGAAACCGGCGTGGCTGCGCAGGAGTTCGCGGCCCATGCCGACCCACTGGGTGCCGCCGCCGGAGAACACCAGCGCCACCCGCCGGTCGGTGGCGCCGGAGACGGTGCCGGTGACGACGTCGGGGTGCGAGCGGCCGGCGGCGAGGTGGGCGAGGCCGTCCAGGACGTCCTGCCGGTCGCGGGCGAACAGCGCGACCCGGTGGTTGTGGTGGGTGCGCCGGGCGGCGAGGGTGTAGGCGAGGTCGCCGACCCGCAGGCCCGGGTCGCGTTCGACGTGGTTGGACAGCGCCCGGCAGGTGTCGGTCAGCGCCTCCGCCGTCCGGGCCGTGACGGGGACGAGGTGCACCCGGTCGCCGTCCTGGGCGTCGCCGTGGCTCGGTGGGGTGTGCCGACCCCGGTCGCCGGCCAGGAACGGGTGGGCGGCCGCGGGCAGTCCGGCGGTGTACAGGGCGCCGAGCGAGCCGAGCAGGGTCGCGGCCTCGTCGGCGCCGCGCCGCAGCGAGGGCAGGGTGGCCGCCGGCAGGATCTCGGAGACCGACTTGAGCAGCAGGGGGTGCGGGCTGAGTTCGACCACCGCGTCGATGGCGTACTCGCCCAGCGCGGTCAGGGCGTCGACCATCCGGATCTCCCGGCGCAGGTTGTCCGCCCAGTAGTCCGGCCCGAGTTCCGCGCCGTCGACGCGTTCGCCGGTGACGGTGGAGATCATCGGGATGCGGGTGCTCCGGGGCCGGATGCCGTCGAGCTCGACCCGCAGCGGGGCGAGGACGTGGTCGACCAGCGGGGAGTGCGGGGCGTGGCCCATCCGCACCCGGTGGCTGGTGACGCCGGCCTCGGTCAGCCGCCGGACGAGGTCGTCGATCTCCCGCGGGGTGCCCGTGACCAGGGTGGAGTTCAGGCCGTTGCGGCCGGAGAGGGTGAGCCCGCCGGTCAGATACGGCTCGACCTCGGCCGCGGCGGTCATCACCGCGATGCCCTCGCCGCGGCCCACGGCCAGCTGTTGGAGCAGCCGGCCGTGGTGGGCGGCCAACCGGGAGGCGTCCTCGAAGCCGAGCGCGCCGGCGACGTGGGCGGCGGCGAACTCGCCGACGCTCTGGCCCACCACGACGTCCGGCTCCACCCCGAGCGAGCGCCAGGCCTCGGCCAGCGCGACCTGGAGGGAGAACAGCAGCGGCTGGAAGACGTCCATGTCGTCGAGGCGGCCGTCGGGGGAGAGCAGCTGGTCGACGAGGGAGAAGCCCAGCAGCTCCCGCATCCGCCGGTCGGACCTCATCAGGGAGCGGCGGAACACCGGCAGGCCGGCCAGCAGTTGGCGGCCCATGCCGACCCACTGGGAGCCGTTGCCGGAGAACAGGAAGGCCACCCGTGGGGTGCGGTCGCCCGCCTCCCCGACGCTCAGCCCGGGGGCGCTCGCACCGCTGCCGAACGCGTCCAGGGCGGTGCGGAGTTCGGCCATGTCGCGGGCGGTGGCGGCGAGCCGGAAGGTGCCCTCGCCGGGCGTCCGACCGCACAGCGCGCGCAGGTCGGTCTCGTCCCGTACGGTCCGCGCCCGTTGCGCCAGTTCCTCGCGGGAGTCGGCGGCCAGCAGCAGCAACGAGGCTTCCGGGCGCGGCAGTTCCTCCACGGCGAGGTGGCAGATCGCGCCGCCGAAGCCGAAGGAGCTGACGCCGCCGCGGCGGGCGTCGGAGCGTCTGGGCCAGGGCGCCAGCCGGTCCTGGACGGTCAACTGGTAGTCGTCGAACATGATCTGCGGGTTCGGCGCGCTGAAGTGCAGGCTCGGCGGCAGCACGCCGTTGCGCAGCGACAGCGCGAGCTTGACCAGGCCGACGATGCCGGCGGCGGCCTCCAGGTGGCCCACGTTGGACTTGACCGAGCCGAGCCGCAGCGGCTCCGAGCGGCCGCCGCCCAGCACCGCGCCGATGGCGTTGGCCTCGATCGGGTCGCCGAGCGGGGTCGCTGAGCCGTGGCACTCGATGTAGTCCACCAGGTGGGGGGCGATGCCCGCCCGCCGGTAGGCGGTACGGAGCATCTTCTCCTGCGCCTGGGGGTTGGGCGCCGTCATGCCGTTGCTCAGGCCGTCGTTCTGCGAGGAGCTGCCCTTGATCAGGCAGTACACCGGCAGGTCGCGCTCCAGCGCCACGCTCAGCGGGGCGAGCACCACGACGCCGGCGCCCTCGCCGCGGACGTAGCCGTCGGCGCGGGCGTCGAAGGACTTGCAGCGGCCGTCCGGGGCGAGCGCGCCCATCCGCTCCATGGCGGTGTAGTAGTCGGAGACGAAGCTGAGGTTCACCCCGCCGGCCAACACCAGGTCGCTCTCACCGAGTTGGATCGACTGGCAGCCCACGTGCACCGAGACCAGCGATCCGGCGCAGGCGGCGTCGATGGCCATGCTGGGGCCCTGGAGGCCGAGGACGTAGGAGACCCGGTTGGCGATGATGCCGTCGTGCATGCCGGTCGCGGTGTGCGGGGTGATCTGCGCGTCCGGGCCGCGGTAGTGGGCCAGCGCGGCGTAGTCGCCCCAGCAGGAGGCCATGAACACACCGGTGTCGCTGCCGACCAGGCTGTGCGGCGCGATGCCCGCGTCCTCCAGCGCCTCCCAGCACAGCTCCAGGACCAGGCGCTGCTGGGGGTCCATCTGGACGGCCTCGCGCGGTGAGATGCCGAAGAACAGCGGATCGAAGCGGTCGATGCCCTCGATGAACCCGCCCCAGCGGACCCGGTCGTCGAGCAGCTCGCGCCGCGCGGCCGGGACGGGCCCGACGGCGTCGCCGCCCTCGACCAGCAGCCGCCAGAACGCGGACGGGTCCGGGCCGCCGGGGAAGCGGCAGCCGATGCCGACGACCGCGACGGGCTCCTGCGACGGCGCGCGGCGCCCGGTGCCCGGAGCGGGCTGCTCGGCGGCCGGGCCGTCGACCAGCGCACGGGCCAGCGCGTCGACGGTCGGGTACTGCCACATCCAGGTGGCCGGGACCTGCCGGCCGAGGAACTCGGAGAGCGAGGCCGCGAGGGCCACCGACTTCAGCGAGTCCAGCCCGTACCGGTGCAGTGGCGCCCAGCGGTCCACGGCGTTCGCGGACACGTCCAGGAGTTCGGTGACACGGGACAACAGGAAATCGGTGACGGCGGATAAGTCCCGCACCGCGCGTTCTCGGGGCATGGCGACTCCCTCAGCAGGGTGGACCGAATGGACAAGTGAAGCTTCACGGCCGCAGGGCCGGGGGGGGGATGGTCATACGTCCGGGCAGCCGGTCACCGGGGCGTCCCGGGCCGGAGCAGGGGGTGGACCAGGAGCTTCGAGGGCACTTGAGCGATCGCAATCCAGCGGCTCACTGTGGAATTCTCACCGGCGCGTGCGGCCGATTGCCGAGCGGCCCGTCGGGTAAATCGCAGCCGCGCATTCCGCAGCGCCGAGACCACAGGATGGCGTACTTCGATCGCCGGGTGAAGCAGTGGCGGAATTTGATCGTCAAAGTGTCCGATTCGACCGCGTCGGGTTTGGCGCCGGGGAGTGGACACGAACGAGCGTCCACTGCAAGCTGTGCGCATGGCAGTTGAGAATCTTGATGCGGCGTCGGACGGCGCCGCGGGCGTCTTAGCCCCGGACTCCCCGTCGCGCCGGCCGGGCCTGGCACTCGGTGTGCTGGCCGGGGCGCTGGCCCTGGACGTGAGCGGGCTCGGGGTGCTCAACGCCGCCCTGCCGTCCGTCGGGACGCGCTTCCACCTGGACGACTCCGCGTTGCAGTGGGTCATGACGGCCTACGCCGTCACCTTCGCCGGCTTCCTGCTGGTCGGGGGCCGGCTGGCCGATGTCCTCGGGCGGCGGCGGGTGTTCGAGGCCGGGGTCGCGCTGTTCACCGTCTCCGCGCTGATCGGCGCGCTGGCGCCGGACACCGCGGTGCTGCTGGGTGCCCGCGCGGCCCAGGGCATCGGCGCAGCCCTGTCGGGGCCGGCCGCGCTGGCCCTGCTCACCGAGACGTTCCCGGCCGGCCCGGCGCGCAACCGGGCGTTCAGCGTGTACGCGGCGGTCGGCGCCGCCAGCTTCAGCGGCGGGGTGCTGCTGGGCGGTGTGCTCACCGAGTTCCTCGGCTGGCGCTCGGTGCTCTGGTTCTCGGTGCTGCTGGGGCTCGCCGTCCTGGCCGCGACCCGGGCCGGACTGCCGGACGGCGTCGGGCACCGCGGCCGGCTGGACCTGCCCGGCGCGATCACCGGCACCCTCGGGCTGACCCTGCTCGTCGTCGGCGTGAGCACGGACGGCGCGCTCTCCTGGGCCGTGCTCGGCGCCGCGGTGCTCTGCCTGGCGCTGTTCGTGCTGCGCGAGCACCGCACCGCCGATCCGGTGCTGCCGCTCGGCCTGTTCCGGCTCGCCCCGGTGCGGGCCGCGAGCCTGGCGGCCTTCCTCCAGTACACCGGGTCGGTCGGGCAGCTGTTTTTCGCGCCGCTGTACCTCCAGGGGATGCTGCACTACTCGCCGTTCGAGTCCGGCCTGGCCCTGGTGCCCATGTCGCTGGCCGTGTTCCTGACCGCCAACTTCGCCACCGGGCGCCTGCTGGCCCGCTTCGCCCCGCGCACCCTGATGGCGGTCGGCCTGGTGCTGATCGGCGTCGGGACGGGGCTGTGGCTGGGCACCCCGCAGGACGGCAGCTACCTGCTGCACGTGATGCCCGGCCTGGTGGTCAGCGGCATCGGCCAGGGGCTGAACTTCCCGTCGATGACCTCCGCCGCGCTGAGCGGTGTCCCGGAGCAGCGGCACGCGGTGGCCGGAGCCGTGAACGTGATGACCCAGCAGATCGGCGCGAGCGCGGGCGTCGCGGTGCTGGTCCTGGTCGCGGCGGGCAGCGAGGACCGGTTGGCCGGCTACCACCTCGCCTACCTCGCCGCCGCCGTCGCGTGCGTCCTGGGCGCGGTGGTCATCGCCGTGCGACGGCGGGCCTGACGGTCTGACGGCTTGGGCCCGAGGGCCCGAGAGCGGGCGCCCCGCCCTGGGCGGGGCGCCCGGTGCTACTTCTGGCCGGTGCTACTTCTGCCCGGCGATGGTCACGCCGGCGGCGATGACGGCGGCCTTCACCCGGTCCATCGCGTCCTCCCCCTCGCCGACGATCATGCGTCGGACCTGCGGGACGCCCAGCGGCCAGCCCACCAGCCCGGTGAAGATCAGCAGCAGGGTCGGCGCGTCGATCGCGGCGATCTGCTCGGAGGCGGCGGTGCGCACGCCGTCCAGGGCGGCGGTCTTCCGCTGGTAGTGGGCCCGCCGTGACTCCTCGTCGGGCACCGGTCGGTCGCCGTACTCCAGTGCCTCCCAGAGCAGCAGCCGGGTCACCTCGGGGTGCTCCTGGTGGTAGGTGAACAGCCGGTCCAGGTACTCGGCGACGTCCACCGTCCCGTCGGCGGTCGGTGGCGGTACGGCGGCCGCCAGCTCGCCCAGGACCCGCTCCAGGACGGTGGAGAAGAGCGTCTCCTTGTCGCCGAAGTAGAGGTAGATGGCCTGCTTGTTGGCCTGGGCCTCCCGGGCGATCCGGTCCACGCGAGCGCCCGCGACGCCGTACCGGGCGAACTCGGCCAGCGCGGCCTGGTAGATCCGGTTTCGGGTCTGTTCGGAGCGTGAGGTCATGGGCCCATCCTCGGATCTCGGCGGCGGGGGACGGCTGTCGGACAGGGGTGACTGATCAGTTTATACCGGTCAGCGGGGTAAACCAACCAGTTGAATAAACTATCTGGTTGGTATAGAACATCGGCCGTGACAGACACTTCGCTTCTCCCCCGCGACGTCGACGCGCCGCCCCGCCCCGCACCCGTCCGCCCACTGCTCTTCCTGGTGATGGCGGTGTGCAGCGGGGCCGCCGTCGCCAACATCTACCTCGCGCAGCCCCTGCTGAAGCTGTTCAGCGACAGCCTCGGGGTCCCGCACTCCTCGGCCGGCATCGTGGTCACCTGCGCCCAGTTCGGCTACGCGGCCGGCATCCTGTTGCTCGTCCCGATGGGCGACGTCCGCCGCCGCCGGCCGCTGCTCGCCGTGCTGCTCACCGTCACCGTCGTCTTCCTGCTGCTCGCCGCCGCCTCCCCCGAACTCTGGGTGCTGGCCGCCGCCACCGCCGCGATCGGCGCCGCCACCGTGATCCCGCAGGTGCTGGTGCCGCTGGCCGCCGAACTCGCGCCCCCGGAGAAGCGTGGCGCGGTGGTGGCCAACGTCCAGATCGGCCTGATGACCGGCATCGTCGGCTCCCGGGTGATCGGCGGCGCCGTCGGGCAGCTGGCCGGCTGGCGGGCCGTCTACCTGCTGGCCGCCGTGCTGACCGCGGCCACCGGCGCCCTCGCCGTCCACCTGCTGCCCAAGGAGGGTGCGCGCCCGGCGATGAGCTACACCGGCCTGCTCGCCTCGCTGCCCCGGCTGGTGCGCGACGAGCCGTCCGTCCGGCACGCCTGCGTGCAGCACGGCGCGCTGTTCGGCGCCTACAGCGCCACCTGGACGACGCTGGTGCTGGTGCTGACCAGCGACCACTACGGCTACAGCAGCGCGGTGGCCGGTCTGTTCGGCCTGTTCGGCCTGGCCGGCGCGGTCGCGGCGCCCTGGGCCGGACGCTCCATCGACCGCCGGGGTGCCCACCTGATCATCGTCGCCTCCCTGCTGCTCACCCTGGTCTCGGCCGGTGCCTACGCGCTGGGCGGCACCAAGCCGATCGCCCTGATCGTGGCCATCGTGCTGGCCAACATCGGGGTGCAGTGGAGCCAGATCGCCAACCAGGCGAGGATCTTCGCCTACGTCCCGAACGCCCGCAGCCGCGCCAACACCGTCTACATGGTCGCGGTCTTCCTCAGCGGGGCGATCTCGGCGGCGGTGGCCAGCGCCTGCTTCGGCGCCTACGGCTGGGGCGGGGTCTGCGCCGTGCAAGCGGTCCTCGCGGTGATCGGCCTGCTGACCGTCCCCCTGATGCGCCGCCACGACCGCCTCAACCCGCCGGTCGGCTGATCCGGCTCCCACCCCCGCCACCAGGCCTGTCCGACGGACAGCCGTCAGGAAACACCCACACCGAAAGGCACGTTGTGATGACCCTTCCCGCGATGCCCAGGGCCGTCCTCCAGTTCTTCGAGGCCTCCCAGGCCGGCGACGCCGACCGCTGGGCGGACTCCTTCGCCGAGGACGCGCTCTTCCACGACCCGGTGGGCACCGAGCCGATCGAGGGCCGCGAGGCGATCCGGACCTTCATCAGGTCCGTCATCCCCGACTTCGACCCCTTCCTCGGCCTGACCCCGCTGGAGGCCCACAACGTCGGTGAGTTCACCGCCGTGTCCTGGCGCGGCGCGGCCGTCTCCACCGACGGCAAGCCGGTCAACTGGTCCGGGATCAACGTCTACCAGCTGAACGGCGACGGGCTCATCCAGGAGGCCAAGGCCTACTTCGACCACGCGATCTTCGCGGCACAGCTCGCCGGCAGCTGAGCGAACGCCCGGCGGAGGGCCCGTCCGAGCCCTCCGCCGGGGCTCCGCTCACGCCCGCGGCGCGGGTGCGACGTCCAGGGACGCGTGGACGAACCAGCCGTGCTCGGCCTCGGCGAGGACCCGTTCCGGCACCGGCCCCAGCCAGGGGCACGCTCCCGCGCGCAGGTCGTCCGTGCCGTACGCCCGGGCGTTCCAGCCGTACGATGCGAGCCACCTCGCCGGGTCGGCGCAGCCCGACAACCGCGGGGTGCCTCGTTCGGCGAGCTGTGCGAGCAACGGAGCGTCCTTCGGGTCGCGGTAGAGCTCCGGATGCACCCAGTTCAGGCTGAGGAGGCTGCCGGGCGCCGACAGTTCGGTCAACTCCTCGATCATCTCCCGAGCATGACCGATCGTCATGAAGGAGAGCTTGCCCTCGACGAGCCACACCGCGGGCTGCGCGGGGTCGAAGCCCGCCCCCCTCAACGCCTGCCCCCAGTCCTCCCCGGGGTTCCACTCGACCGCCCGTGGAACGAGGGGGCTCCTGATGCCCTCGCGGTCCATGACCTGTCGCTTGAACGCGTGGATGTCGGGGAGGTCGACCTCGTACCACCGGACCTCCGGCGGAAGCGGCAGTCGATAGGGCCTGGTGTCGAGTGAGGCCGTGAAGACCACGACCTGACGGATCCCGGCGGTCACCCCCCGCCGGACGGCGTGGTCGCCGAAGCGCAGGTAGAGCAGGACGTATCCCAGCTGTCGATGGCTGGCGGACAGGGCCCCCTCTTCGCCTGCCAGCAGGGAGGCGTAGGGGTCGTGGATGTACCGGTCGGCCCGGGCGTGTTCCGCGGCGAGCAGTGCGGTGACCGACCGGCGCAGCAGCACGGTGGGCAGGTCGGCCTGGCGCGCGGAGGCCAGGTAGGAGCCCAGCACCCGGTCGAGAGCCTGTCGGCACCGGTCGGCGGTCTCCTCCTCCCGCGCGTGCTCCCGGGCGAACATCCGCAGCAGGTCGTGGAGCCGGTAGTGCCCGGGGGCGGCGGTGTCCAGCAGTTGGACGTCGGTCAGCCGTTCCAGGATGCGCTCCGCCCTCGGTTCGGAGACGTCGAGCAGCGCGGCGGCGACCGCTGTGGTGATGTCCGTGGTCTCCAGCAGGCCGAGCAGCCGGAACATCCGGGCCGCCTCCGCTTCGACCGCGCCGCCGTGCCCCAGGGCGCGGTAGCTGATCTCGAAGCAGCTCCTCAACTCCAGCTCAGTGACGGACAGTTCGTCCAGCAGGCGGCGCGACCGGCGAAGCCGATCGGCCATCGCCGAGAGCGGCCAGCGCGGGTGCCGGGTCAGTCGCGCCGCGCAGATGCGCAGGGCGAGCGGCAGGCAGCCGCAGGCGACGGCGACCTCGTGCGCCGCGGCGGGTTCACGCGCGACCCGGTCGTCACCGAGCCTGCTGTCGAGGAACTCCTCGGCCTCGGCCGGGGTGAAGCTCTCCAGGTGGAGCCGGGTGCCGCCGTCCAGGCCCGCCAGCGGCACCCTGCTGGTGACCAGCGCGGAGCAGCCGCTTCCCGAGGGGAGCAGGGGCCGCACCTGGTCGGCGTCGACCGCGTTGTCCAGGACCAGCAGCACCCGCCGGTCCGCGGTGGCGCAGCGGTAGGCGCCGACGTAATCCGCCGCGTCTTCGCTCGCGGGCGGCACCTCGCCGAGCGCTCCGATGAGGGTGACCAGAACGGCGGTGCTGTCCCTCGGCGGCAGCCCGGGGGTGCTGCCCCGCAGGTCGATGTAGAGCTGGCCGTCGGGGAAGTCGTCGGCGACGAGGTGGGCGACGTGCACGGCCAGGACGGACTTTCCGACCCCGCCCATGCCGTCGACCAGTGCGAGCGGAGGGCCGGCGGCCCCCTGCCGCGCCGTGAGGCCGGCGACGAGCCGTTCCATGTGCGCCGACCGGCCGGTGAACTGCGCGACGTCCGGCGGAAGTTGGCGCGGCACCGAGCCCGCTGCCGTCGGTCGTGGCCGGCTCGCCGCGGCCAACCGCAGCAGCAGTCCTCCGGCGCGCACCGCTTCGTCGCACAGCCGGGCGAACTCCTCACTCGGGCGCTTGGTCCCGTTCTCCACCCGGCTGATGTGACCACGGCTGTAGTGGATCAGCCCGGCCAGGCCCGACAACGACAGGCCCGCCCGCTCGCGCAACCGCCGCAAGGCCGAACCGAAACTCTCCTCCGCCGACTCATCGCTCACTCCACGCCCCTCTGCGCACCGGCCGTCGGATGACGAACCACCCGATCAACGCCGCATCCGGGAACACGTCACCGCCGGACTTCACAGCGGGGGCCGGGGAGCAGGGGATCGTCCCCGGTGGGGGAGAGCGGCAGGGTGGCGGTGACCCGGAAGCCGGACCGGTAGGGCGTGGCGGTCAGCTCACCGCCGAACAGCGCGATGCGCTCGGTCAGGCCGAGCAGGCCGTGGCCGGTGGAGAGCTCCCGCCGGACCTCTGGGCGGCGGCCCGCGCCGTCGTCGACCACGTCGAGGGTCAGCACGTCGGACCAGCTGATCCGTACGGAGGCGTGACTGCCGGGGCCGGCGTGCTTGATGACATTGGTGACGGCCTCCTGGACCGTGCGGTAGGCGGTGAGGTCGACGCTGTCGTCGAGATGGGTGGGGGTGCCCGTCACGTCGAGCCCGATCAGGACACCGGCCCGCCGGGCGTCGTCCAGGAGCGGTGCGAGGTCGGCCAGTCCGCTCCGTCCCGCGGTCTTCGGGGCGGGCGCGTCGGGGCAGCGCAGCAGTCGGAGCAGACGGCGCAGTTCGGCCATGGCGCCGCGGCCGAGGTCCTCGATGCCGGCCAGCGCTTCGGTCAGCCGGGCCGGTTCGGTGGGGGCCGTGCTGCGGGCCGTGTCGGCCTGCATGACGATGACGGCCACCGTGTTGGCCACGATGTCGTGCAGCTCCCGGGCGATCCGCATCCGTTCGGTGGTGACGGCCTGGCGGGCCTCGGCGAGTTCGCGCTGGTCGCGTTCGGCCGCGGCCACGGTGGCCTTGGCCCAGCGGCCGGCGCTCCAGGCCGCGATGGTGATCGGCAGGTAGAAGGCCATGTCGCTGACGAGCAGCGCCGTCTCGTCGCCCGGGTAGCGGAGCGTCTCGGCGGTGAGCCAGAGGCTCGCGCCGACGGGGGCGAGGGTGAGCGCGAGGGCGGTGAGCGCGAGGGGCCGATCGGCCTGCCGGGCCACCGTGTAGAGGGCGAGCAGCAGCCCGAAGTACGGGGTGAACGTGAAGCCGGTGCAGACGGCGAGCACGCCCGCGCCGACGGTGACGGCCCAGACGGCCGCGAACACCGGCACCGGCCACCGTCGGCGCAGGACCAGGGCGAGGAACTCCGCGGCGGCGAAGGCGACCAGCAGCGCCTGGTCGCCCACCGGGGTGCGCGGGCCGAGCGGGGTGCCCCAGTGGAACGCCTCGAAGACGATGACCGCCAGTGCCAGCGCGACGTCCTGCCCGGTGGCGAGCCGCGGCCGGCCGCCGCTGCGTGGCCGGATCGGGCGGACCGGGCGGGCCGGGCCCAGATCGGCCGGAAACGCGTTCATGAAGTCGCCGTCCTGTTCGAGTGGTGCCGACCCCCGTCACATTCAGTCTCCGACCGATGACAGGACCGGTACAACCCGTTGCCTGTTGTCGGCCCGACGGGACAACGGACAACAGCCCCTGACCTGCGCGGACCTAGGGCCCCTGCGGCGGGTGCGGCGGCAGCGTCATCCGGAGCAGCGAACCGCTCGGCGGCTCGGAGACGACGCTGAGACCGCCGCCGTGGCCCTCGGCGACGGCGCGCGCGATGGCCAGGCCGAGCCCGGTGCCGGGGCGGCCCGAGGCGCGGGGGTGGCCGCTTCCGTCGTCGGCCCGGGAGCGGGCGAAGCCGATGCCGCCGTCCTCCACCTCCAGCACGGCGCCGTCGCGGGTCGCGCGGCAGCGCAGGGCGATGGTGTCCCCGTCCGTGGTGAACTTCAGGGCGTTCTCCACCAGGGCGTCCAGGGCGGCCTCCAGCCGGGACTCGTCGCCGTGGACCGGGACGGAGGGCGCGTCCAGGAGCCAGTCCCGGTCCGAGGCCGGCCGCCATCGCTGGGCCGTGCGCCGCAGCAGGGCGCCGAGGTCGACGGGGGCCCGGTCGAAGGTGGCGGGCTCGTAGGCGTCGGCCAGCACCAGCAGCCGCCCGGCGAGGCCGGCGAGCTTGTCGAGTTCGTCCACCACCACGTCGAGGTCGTCCCGGCTCTCCGGGGTCGCCAGCTCGCCCCGGACCAGCTCCGCGTAGCAGCGGGCCACCGTGATCGGGGTGCGCATCTCGTGGGAGCAGTTGCGCACGAACAGCTCCTTGACCTCCTGGGCGCGGCGCTCGCGCTCGACGAGGTCCTGGGTCTGCGCGAGGGCGGCGGCCCGTCGTCGGACGTGCCAGACCATGCTGAGGAAGACCAGGGCCATCAGCGGGACTTCCGCGAGTTCGTCCCACTCGGCGTGGCCCTGCGCGACGAACCGGCCCAGCGCGGCGCCGGTGACCAGGGTGACCGCGGCCAGGACGGCGGCGGTGCGGCGGGGGGACCAGTTCTGGAGGCCGTAGACGATGGACATGCTGATCCACACCAGGTGGAACACCAGGGTTTCGAGGGCGGGTTCGACGAGCAGCAGCAGCTGGCCGCACCCGGCGAACAGTGCCCATCCGGCGAACAGCAGCCGCCGCCCGCGCTCAGCCGGCACTGAAGGCGTACCCGACGTTGCGCACCGTTTCGATGACCGGCCGGGGCACCTTGCCGCGGATCCGGCGGACCGTCGCGTCGACCACGTTGCTGCCGAGGTCGTCGGTGTGGCCCCAGACGCCGGCCAGCAGCTCGCGCCGGCTGCACACCTCGCCCGCCCGCCGCATCAGATGGCCGAGCAGCATGAACTCGCGGTGCGACAGCGGCACTTCGCGCCCGCCGAGGCTGAGCGCCTGCCGGTCGAGATCGAGGGCGGCCGACCCGACGTGGAGCCACCGCTGGGCGGCACCGGCGGCGGGTGTGCGGAGCCTGGTGCGGACACGCTCCACCAACTCCACGGTGGCGAAGGGCTTGCCGAGGAAGTCGACGGCCCCGAGTCGCAGGCAGCGGACCCGGGTGGCGACGTCCATCACGGCGGACAGGACGAGGACCCGCTGGTCGGGCCGCCGCTCGAAGGCGCGCCGCATCACCTCGAAGCCGTCGAACCCCGGCAGCATCAGGTCGAGCACGACCAGGTCGTACTCGGCGTCCCACAGGCGCCGGACGGCCTCCGGGCCGGATCCCGCGCCGTCGACGAGGTGGCCGTCCGCCTCCAGCGTGCGATGGAGGTAGGTGCGCAGTCGTGCCTCGTCCTCGACGACCAACAGCCGGGCCATGGTGGGCTTCCGTCTCCTCCCCTGCCGCACTCGCCCCTCTCAGGGCGCGTCAGATCCTATAAGCGCTTCACCGCTCATGACAGCTTGATGAGAGGCCTGTCATCTTCGCCCCGCTCCCGATGGTTCGGCCACAAGCTTGTCGCGCGCGCGTCACCCGGGTGCGCAAGCGGGGGCAGACCACCAAGGGGAGAGGAAAGGTGTGTTCACCACACAGACCGTGTTCACCACACGGGCAATGAGAGCGCCGGCGCGCCGCAGACGGCGCACCATCGCCGTGGCCGGCGTCGGGACGATGGTGGCGGCCCTGCTGGGGCTGCCCCCGGCGCCGCTCCAGCAGACGCAGGAGGCAGCCGCCTCCGGCGGGCCGAGCAGCGCGACGGACGGGACGACGACACCGCACTACTTCGGACCGTGGGGCAACTGGGCCAACAGCCCGCTGACCCGGTCGAAGGCCGAGGTGTCCATCGCCTCCACCGCGATGCCGGTCGGAAACCCGCTGGTCGACCGGGCGTTCGCGACGGACTTCGCGACGCCGCCGGGCACGCTCGGGCCGGTCCTCGTCGTGCTGGGCGGCTCCCCGCTGCCCGCCGGCACCCTGAAGAGCTTCCAGACCTGGAACCAGGCCAAGCCGGCCGGCAGCCCCTCGGCCTCCGAGGGCGGGCTCTTCCACGCCTACGTGCTGCGGCCGACGGGCGCGCCGGACACCTTCACCGTGGTGGCGGACAGCGGGCCGAAGACGGTGCCCAAGCCGAGCACGGCCGCCGGAGAGGTCGCGACCTACGAGGTCCCCGACGTCGCCGTGCGGTCCGGCGACCTGATCGGCTTCTACGGCCAGGGCGTCCCGGTCGACACCGGCGTCGGCGCCGCCACCGACGCCTTCCTGTACCCGGCCGGCGTGGACAGCACCACGAACCCGCCGACCACCGTGCCACCGGCCGCGGGCGGCACGGTGACACTGGGGTCGAGCGCCTACCCGCGCCACCCGGCGCAGGACCGGACGTACTCCTTCGGGGCGCAGGTGCTCCCGGCGAGCGCCGGGACGGGCGCCACCGCGACGGCCACCGTGGACCCGCGCACCGGCGGCATCGCGAGCATCGAGGTGACCTCGCCCGGGCGGCACTACACCCCGGGCGCGACCTCCGTCACCATCGCGGGCGGCAGCACGGCGGCGACCGCGAAGGCCACCGTCAAGGCGACCGGGGCCGTGGTCGGCCTCACCGTCGACGCGGGCGGCAGCGGCTACGGCGGCTTCGCGGTCGGCATCTCCGGCGGTGGCGGCAGCGGCGCCACCGCGACGGCCTCCGGCGGGGTGGACGCCGTGGCGGTCACCGACGGCGGGTCCGGCTACACCATGCCGACGGTCGACTTCGACCTCCCCGACGACCCGAACGGCACGGCGGCCAAGGGCCACGTCGACCCGGCCGACCTCACCGCCGACGGCAAGGTCGCCAAGGTGACCGTCGACGAGCCCGGCAGCGGCTACAGCGCCGCACCCGGCGTGGTGATCCGCAACGGGACGCTCGCCGCCCCGATCAACGGCGCGACGAAGGCGACGGCCACCGCGAGCCTGAAGCTGGTCGCCGTCACCGTGGACAAGATCGGCTCCGACTACGGCGCGGCGCCCGCCGTCACCGTCACCGACCCGACCGGCAAGGGCGGCACCGGGGCGACGGCGACGGCCGTGATCGACCGCGGCGCGATCAGCGGCATCGAGGTCATCAGCCCGGGGGCCGGCTACCTCACGGTCGGGATGAAGAAGTTCCAGGACACCCTGCCGCTGACCTGCGACCCCGGGGCGGACGGCACCGGTTGCCCGGACGTCGCGCAGTCGCAGGCGCCGACCACGAAGCCCTCGGAGAAGTTCATCCCGGTGGCCGTGCCGGAGTCCGTCACCACGAGCGGCAAGCCGGCCGACGAGTACGTCATCGGCCTGGTGCAGTACCTCACCCGGTTCTCCTCCGACCTGCCACCGACCCTGGTGCGCGGCTACGTCCAGCTGTCGACGGACGCGGTGCCCGGCCGCAAGGTCCCGCTCTACAACGAGCTGATGGACGGCACCCGGCAGCCGCTGCCGTACACCGGCGTGACCTCCCCGCAGTGGATGGGCCCGCTGCTCGCCGCGACCAAGGACCGGCCGGTGCGGATCGTGTTCCGCAACCTGCTCCCGAAGGGCGCCGACGGCAACCTGTTCCTGCCGGTGGACAGCAGCGGCATGGGCGCCGGCATGGTCCCGATGACGATGCCGCCGCCGAAGAACGACGGCACCGTCACGGACGAGGTGCGCAACCCCTCGTGCACGAATGACAAGTCCGGCTGCTTCACCGACAACCGGGCCACGCTGCACCTGCACGGCGGCGTCACGCCGTGGATCAGCGACGGCACCCCGCACCAGTGGATCACCCCGGCCGGCGAGACCACCTCGTGGCCGCAGGGCGTCAGCGTGCAGAACGTGCCGGACATGGTGGACAGCGGCGGCGCGGTGCTCTGCGAGGCGAAGGACGACGGCTGCTCGACCTTCTACTACACCAACCAGCAGAGCGCGCGGCTGATGTTCTACCACGACCACAGCTACGGCATCACCCGGCTGAACGTGTACGCCGGCGAGGCCGCGGGCTACACCATCACCGACGACACCGAGAAGGCGCTGGTCGCCGGCGGCACCATCCCGGACGCGGCCGACACCATCCCGCTGCTCGTCCAGGACCGCACCTTCGTGCCGGACGACGCCCAGCTCAAGGACCGCGAGGACGCCGACGGCAAGACCGCCTCCTACGGCCAGGACCCGACCTGGGACACCAAGCGCTGGGGCGGCAAGGGCAGCTTCTGGTACCACCACGTCTACATGCCCGCGCAGAACCCGGGCGATCCGTCGGGCATGAGCTCGTACGGGCGCTGGATGTACGGGCCGTGGTTCTGGCCGCCGGCCGGGGACACGAAGTTCGGGCCGATCGCCAACCCGTACTACGACCCGACGTGCAAGCTGGACGATGCGGCGACCTGGCAGTACCAGAGCGCCCCGTACTGCGAGCCGGAGCAGATCCCCGGCACGCCGAACATCTCGATGGGCATGGAGCAGTTCAACGACACGCCCATCGTCAACGGCGTCGCCTACCCGAAGGTGACGCTCCAGCCGAAGACCTACCGGATGCGGCTGCTCAACGCCGCCAACGACCGGTTCTTCAACTTCCAGTGGTACAAGGCCGATCCGAAGCAGGGCGACGGCACCACCGAGGTGGCGCTGAACGCCGACGAGCTGGCCGCCGCGCAGACCGACCCGAACGTGTCACCCACCCCGGCGGACGCCAACAACGACGCCGCCGGGCCGGACTGGATCCAGATCGCCAACGAGGGCGGCTTCCTGCCCGCCCCGGCCGTCATCGACGGCCAGCAGCCGACCACCTGGATCACCGACCCGACCCGCTTCGACGTCGGCAACGTGGACAAGCACGCGCTGACCGTCGCCCCGGCCGAACGCGCCGACGTGCTGGTCGACTTCTCGAAGTTCGCGGGCAAGACGCTGATCCTCTACAACGACGCGCCCGCGGCCTTCCCGGCCCGCATCTCGTCGTACGACTACTACACGGGCGGCCCCGACCTCACCGGGAACGGCGGCGCGCCGAAGACCCTGCCGGGGTACGGTCCCAACACCCGCACCGTGATGCAGGTGACCATCGCGGACACGGCCCCGGCCCCGGCCTTCAACCTGGCCAAGCTGCAAGCCGCGTTCAAGCACCACGCGGACGGCTCGGGCGTCTTCGAGTCCGGGCAGAACCCGGTGATCGTCGGGCAGGCGGCCTACAACTCGGCGTACGGCACGAGCTTCGCGGCCAGCGGCAACTGCAACGTCAAGAACAGCACCGTCAAGAGCTGCGACGGCCTGGTCCGGGTGAACGACACATCGGCCTTCGGCTTCAACACGCTCAAGGCACCGACCGCCAAGACGTCGCTGCCGCTCCAGCCGAAGGCCATCCACGACGAGATGAACGCCTCGACCTTCGACGAGTACGGCCGGATGTCGGCCAACCTCGGCGTCGAGGCCTCGCCGCCGACGCCGGGGGCGCAGAACGTGACGCTGTACCCGTACGTCAACCCGCCGACCGAGCTGATCGACGGAACCGCCCTGCCCAGGGCGGACCTGAAGGTGACACCGATCAGCACCACCGAGGACGGGACGCAGATCTGGCGGTTCACCCACAACGGGGTGGACACCCACCCGATGCACTTCCACCTCTACGACGTCCAGGTCCTCAACCGGGTGACCTGGGACAACATCGTCATCAAACCGGACGCCAACGAGCTGGGCTGGAAGGACACGGTGCGGATGAGCCCACTGGAGGACACGATCGTCGCGCTGCGGCCGACCGTGCCGACGGTGCCGTTCGAAGTGCCGAACTCCGTCCGGCCGCTGGACCCGACCATGCCGCTCGGCAGCACGGCGATGTTCAACAACACCGATCCGCAGGGCAACCCGACGGCGGCCATCGTCAACCGGCTGGTCAACTTCGGCTGGGAGTACGTCATCCACTGCCACATCCTCAGCCACGAGGAGATGGACATGATGCGTCCCCAGCTTCTGGCGCTGCCTCCGGCCAAGGCGACCGGGCTCAGCTCGACCGTCATGGGCAGCGGCGACAACGCCCGGATCCGGCTGGACTGGCAGGACAACTCGATCAACGAGACCGGCTTCGTCATCCAACGATCGAGCGATGACGGCACCACCTGGGTTGACGCCGGCACCGTCGATTCGCCCCTGGACCAGCCGAACACCCACGGCACCCGCTCCTTCGTCGACCTGTCGGCGTCGGTGGCCACGCCGTACCTCTACCGGGTGGTCGCGCTCAACACGGTCGGCCACGGCGGCGAGTTCCCGGGCATGACGGTGAAGTCGGTGTCGGACCCGCTCCGGGTGACCCCGGCGCCCTGACCGGGTGATCGCGCACGACGGGAGGGCGGGCCGCCGCGGCCCGCCCTCCCGGCTCTTCGCGGAGCGTTGTCGGAGGCGTGTGTTATGACTTCGTCCACCAACCCCCAGAGGTGCGAAGTGCAAGAGCCGATCCACGAGCTGATCCTCCGTCACGCCGCTGACACCGAGGGCAAGACGGCCTTCGCCGATGCCCACGGCGCGGTGGGCTACGGCGAACTCGCCCGCCGCACCGCCCGGGTGGCCGGCAACCTCCGGGCCGACCGGGGCGGCCGGGTGGCGCTGTGCCTGTCCAACGGCGTGCCCGCGATCACGGCCACCCTCGGCGTCTGCCGCGCGGCCGCCGTCGGCGTCCCGCTCGATCCGCGCGGCACCGACGACGACCTCCGGTACCGGCTGGCGGACAGCGGCGCCGACGTGGTGGTCACCGACCGGGAACACCTGGCGCGGGTACGGCGGGTGGCCGGTGCCCGGGTCGTCACCGTGAACGACCTGCTCGCACCCTCCGCCGGCCGCCCTCGGGACGACCTCGGGCCCGAGGAGCCCGCCTGGATCCACTACACCTCGGGGACGAGCGGGGAGCCGAAGGGCGTGCCCTCGGCGCAGGAGGCGTGGCTCCGGTCGGCCGACCACTCCTACCGGGAACTGCTGGGCATGTCCGGCGAGGACCACCTGCTCTGGCCGCTGCCGCTGTTCCACGCGTACGGGCACTCGATGTGCCTGGTCGGCGTCCTGACCCTGGGGGCGAGCGCCCATGTGATGGAGCGCTTCACCGCCGACCGGGCCGCCGCCCTGCTGCGGCAGGCGCCGTTCACCGCGCTCGGCGGCGTGCCGACGGTCTTCAGCCGGCTCCTGGACGCCGAAGCCCCGCTGCCGCCGCTCTGCCTGTCCGCCGGGGCCCCGCTGTCGGAGGAGCTGCGGGCCCGCTTCCGCCGCACGACCGGCCGTGAGCTGCACGACGCCTACGGCAGCACCGAGGCGTCCGGGAACATCTCCGTCGACGGCGTCGTCCTGCCCGGGATCGACACCCGGTTCGTGGACGGCGAGATCCTGCTGAGGCTGCCCGGCGCCGACCGGTGGCAGGCCACCGGGGACCTGGGCCACCAGGAGAACGGCCGGCTGGTGGTGACGGGGCGCGCCGGTGACATGGTCATCCGGGGCGGGGAGAACATCCACCCGGCGGAGATCGAACGGGTGCTGGCCCACGCCCCGGGCGTCCGGGAGGTCGCCGTGGCGGGCGAGCCCGACGACCTGCTCGGCGAGGTGCCGGTCGCCTACGTCGTCGGCGACACGGATCCCGCGGCGCTGCTGGCCTTCTGCCGTCGCCGGCTGCCGGCGCACCGGGTGCCGGAGTCCGTCCGCCTGATCAGCCGGATTCCGCAGACCTCCTCGGGCAAGCCGGCCCGGCGGCGGCTGCGCTTCCAGTACCTGCTCGACCTCGTCCGACGGGCCGCCGAGGGGATCACCGGCCGGCCGCCCGAGGCCGACCAGCCGTTCGCCGAAGCCGGCCTGGACTCGCTCGGCGCCGTCCGGCTGGGCGACCGGCTGGGCGCGGAGCTGGGCGTCACCCTCTCGCCGTCCCTGGTGTACGACCACCCCACGCCCCAGCAGGTGGCCGACTACCTCGCCGGCGGGGTCACCGGCGCGCCGCCGCCCGCCCGCACCTCCACCGAGCCGATCGCGATCGTCGGCATGGCCTGCCGCTACCCCGGCGGGATCGGCAGCCCCGAGGACCTCTGGCGGGCGCTCGAAACCGGCCGGGACACCATCACGGAGTTCCCCACGGACCGGGGCTGGCCGCTGGACGAACTGTTCCACCCGGACCCGGACCACATCGGCACCAGCTACGTCACCCGGGGCGGCTTCCTCACCGACGCGGCCGACTTCGACGCGGCGTTCTTCCGGATGTCGCCGCGCGAGGCCCTGGCCACCGACCCCCAGCAGCGCCTGCTGCTGGAGACGGCCTGGGAGGCGGCCGAGCGGGCCGGCATCGCGCCCGAATCACTGCGCGGCAGCAACACCGGGGTGTTCGTCGGCGTCATGTACAACGACTACGGCGGTCGCTTCCAGGGCACCGGACACCCCCTGGAGGCCCAGCTCGCCCTGGGCTCGGCGGGCAGCGTCGCCTCCGGGCGGATCGCCCACAACCTGGGGCTGCACGGGCCCGCGCTCACCCTGGACACGGCCTGCTCCTCCTCGCTGGTCGCCCTGCACCTCGCGGCCGGCGCCCTGCGGGACGGCCAGTGCGACCTGGCCCTGGCCGGGGGAGCGACGGTGATGGCCACGCCGGACAGCTTCGTCGTGTTCAGCCGGCAGCGCGGCCTGGCCCCGGACGGACGGGTGAAGCCGTTCGCCGCGGCCGCCGACGGCACCGTCTGGTCGGAGGGGGTCGGGCTGCTGGTCCTGGAGCGGGTGTCCGACGCGCTGCGCAACGGGCACCCGGTCCTGGCCCTGCTGCGCGGCTCCGCGGTCAACCAGGACGGGGCGTCGAACGGCCTCACGGCGCCCAGCGGCCCCGCCCAGGTGGCCGTGATCCAGCGGGCGCTGGCCGACGCCGGGCTCACCGGCGCCGAGGTGGACATGATCGAGGCCCACGGCACCGGCACCGCCCTGGGGGATCCGATCGAGGCGGCCGCGCTGCTCGCCACGTACGGGCAGGACCGCTCGGATCCGGTCCTGGTCGGCACCGTCAAGTCCAACCTCGGGCACACCCAGGCGGCCGCCGGGGTCGCGGGCGTGATCAAGGCCGTGCTGGCGATGCGGCACCACACCGTGCCCGCCACGCTGCACCTCGACCGGCCCAGCCCGTACGTCGACTGGTCGGCCGGCGCGGTCCGCCTGGTCACCGAGCCGACGCCCTGGCCGGCCCGGGACCGTGCGCGGCGGGCCGGAGTGTCCGCCTTCGGGATCTCGGGGACCAACGCGCATGTGATCGTCGAGGAGTACGAGCAACCGGAAGCGGCGGCGCCCAGACCGCGGGGCACCCGGGCCTTCCGGCGCCGGCGCTACTGGCTCGACCGCCCCGCGGAGCACCCGCTGATCGAGTCGACCGTCGTCGTGCCCGGCTCCGGGGAGGTGCTGTGCACCGCCGACCTCACCCCCGCGTGGCTGCTCGACCACATCGTCGACGGCACGGCGGTCGTACCCGCCACGGCGATCCTGGAACTGGCCCTGGCCGCGGGGGAACGGGCCGGCTGCGACACCGTCGACGAACTGGTCCTGCACGCGCCGATGCCCCTGCCGCGGACCCGGCGCGCTGAGCTCGTGGTCCGCCAAGAGGCCGACGACACAAGGCCGTTCGAGGTCTACGCGAACGGAGCCCGGTGCGCCGAAGGCCGGCTGGCCGCCCGCCCGGCGCCACGCGTGGACACCGGCGCCTGGCCCCCGCCGGACGCCGAGGAGATCGAGGTCGACCACGGCGAGTACGGCCCCGCGTTCCGCGGGCTGACCAGGATGTGGCGCCGCGGCGGGGAACTCTTCGGCGAGGTGCGCGGCGACTTCCCGGACGCCGGGCGCTTCGGCCTCCACCCGGCCCTGTTCGACGCGGCGCTGCACCCGGCGCGACTGCTCGCCGACGGGGTGCCGTTCGCGCTGCGCGGGGTGCGCCTGCTGGCGCGGGGCGCCACGGCGCTGCGGGTGCGCATCCGTGCCGGGCGGATCGACGTCACCGACCAGGCGGGGCGGCCGGTGGCGGCCGTCGAGTCCCTCACGGTGCGCCCCACCGCGCATCCCGCGCCGGGCACCGGCCGGGGCGCGCTGTTCCGCCCCGAGTGGCACCGGACTCCGGGCCGGCCCCGGGGCCGGATCCATGAGGTGCCGCCGGGCGAGGACGCACCCGCCGCACTGGCGCTCGCCCTGCGGGAATTGCAGGCCGGCCACGAGCACCTCACCGTCCTGGTGCACCCGGGAGACCTGGCGGGAGCGGCGGTGTCCGGCCTGGTCCGGGTCGCGCGGAGCGAGCACCCCGGCCGGTTCACCCTGGCCGAACTCCACGACGGGCGGAGCGAGATCGTGGCCGAGCGCCCGGAGCTGGTCCCGGTGCCGAGCGGCGCCGGCAAGGCCTTCGACTGGCGCGGAACGGTCCTGATCACCGGCGGCGGCGCGCTGGGCCGGGCGGTCGCCGACCACCTGCGCGGCAAGGGCGTGCGCGTCGTGGTCGCGAGCCGCAGCGGTGAGACGCCCGTGGACGTCACCGACCGGGCGGCACTGGCCGCGCTGGTCGACTCGATCGAGGACCTGCGCGCCGTGGTGCACACCGCCGGGGTGCTGGACGACGGAATCCTGTCCTCGATGACCCCGGCGCGGCTGGCGACGGTGTGGCGCCCCAAGGCCGAAGCGGCCCGGCAGCTGCACGAGTCGACCGCGCACCGGGAGCTGGACGCCTTCGTGCTGTTCTCCTCGGCGGCCGGTGTGCTCGGCCACGCCGGACAGGCCAACTACGCGGCGGCCAACAGCTACCTGGACGAACTCGCCCGCCACCGGCGGCGATCGGGGCTGCCCGCGCACTCCCTGGCCTGGGGCCCGTGGACGGTCGGGATGGCGGCCGGCCGACCGGCCACCCCCGGCCTGACGCCCCTCACCCCCGCCGAAGGCGTGGCCCTGCTGGAGGCGGCGCTGCGCACCGACGAACCGGTGCTGGTGCCGATCGCCTTCGAGGGCCGCCCGCCCCTGCCGTCCCCGCCGGAATCACCGAGGACGCAGGAGACACCGCCCTCACCGACCGACACCCTGGAACTGGTCTGCGCCGAGGTCGCCGCCGTCCTGAGCTACCCGGACGTCCACCCGGACACCCCGCTCCTCGACCTCGGGTTCGACTCGCTGACCTCGCTCGAACTGCGCAACCGCCTGGAGGCGCGGCTCGGCCTGCGACTGCCCGCCACGGTGGTCTTCGACGTCCCCACGCCCAGGGCCCTCGCCGAGCAGCTGCGCCCGCCGCCGGCCCCGGGGACGCTCGGCTTCCTCTACCGCAAGCTGTGCGAGCTGGGCCGGTCCCGGGAGGCCATGCACCTGCTGGTCTCCGCCTCCTGGGCGCTGCCCTCGGCGGCCGCGCCGCCGTCCGTCGCCCCGCAGCGGCTCAGCGGCGAGGGGCTCAGCCGTGGAGGAGGTGGTCCCGCCATCGTCTGCTTCCCCGCCTTCGCCTCACCCCCGGGGGAGTACGGCCGCCTCGCCGAGCACCTGCCGGGCCTGTGGCTCCTCCCGCACCCGGGCTACGACGGCGGCCCCGTCCCGGACGGCGTGGAGGCCCTCGTCCGGGCCCACGCCGCCTCGATCCGGCGGCTCGACCGGCCGGTGGTGCTGCTGGGCCGCTCCACCGGCGGCCTGGTCGCCCAGGCCGTCGCCGAGCGCGTCGGCGCCGAGGCCGTGGTGCTGGTGGACACCCACCCCGTCCGGGACGAGGAGTGGCTCACCGAACTGGCGGCCCCCGGCGCGCTCGGGCTGGACGAGCCCGGCCTCGCGGCGATGGGCGCCTACGCCCGGATCTTCCTGGACTGGGAGGGGAAGACGACCGTCCCCACCCTGCGCCTGCGCGCCGGCGAGGTGCCGGGCGACCACCACTCGATCCTCGACGAGCACGTGGCCACCACGGCGGAAGCGATCCGCGGCTGGCTCGCCCGGACGCTGTCTCCCGGGCCCGCGTCCGGCCTGTCCGACACGGAGGGTGAGCCGGAACAAGGCCCGCGGTGACGGCGTTCCAGCAGGAACGGGCACGGCTGTAGGGAGGCCGGTATGGCATTCAACGATGCCGGATTCGGGCGCGCGGACGGCTCGCGCTACCTGCCGATCGCCGAGCACGGCCTGATCGGCGATCTGCGCTCCGCCGCCCTGGTGGGCACGGACGGCACGATCGACTGGTACTGCTGTCCGCGCTTCGACGCCCCCAGCGTCTTCGCGTCCATCCTCGACGCCGACCGGGGCGGCTCGTTCGAGCTGGCCGCCGACGTGCCGACGCGCACCCGGCAGTTCTACTTCCCCGACACCAACGTCCTGATCACCCGGTTCTTCGCCACCGACGGGGTGGCGGAGATCCAGGACTTCATGCCGGTGGTGGACGAGTCGCGCGAGGCCGGCCGGCACCGGCTGATCCGTCGGGTGGTCTGCGCCCGGGGAACGCTGCCGTTCCGGGCCCGGGTGGCCCCCCGCTTCGACTTCGGGTCCGAGCCGCACACCGTACGCCTCCAGCCCCACCAGGCCGTCTTCGAGTCCCCGTCGCTGGCGCTGGCGCTGACGGCCACCGTCCCGCTCGAACGCGACGGCGTGGACGTGTGGTCGCAGTTCAAGCTGCTCGAAGGCGAGTCGGCGGTGTTCGCCCTCGACCGGGTCGGCGGCGAGGTCACCCCGAGGGCCTGCCCCCGGGCCGAGGCGGAGGAGCAGTTCGCGGCGACGGTGCGGTTCTGGCGCCACTGGCTGTCCCGCTCCCGCTACCACGGGCGGTGGCGCGAGATGGTGCACCGCTCCGCGCTGGTGCTGAAACTGCTCAGCTACGCGCCGACCGGCGCTTTCGTGGCCGCCCCGACGACGAGCCTGCCCGAGCGGATCGGCGGCGGCCGCAACTGGGACTACCGCTACGTGTGGGTCCGCGACGCGGCCTTCTGCGTCTACGCCATGCTCCGGCTGGGCTTCACCGAGGAGGCCGAGGCCTTCATGGGCTTCCTCTCCGAGCGCGGGGTCCTGCGGGGCGACGGCGTCGAGGGGCCGCTCCAGATCATGTACGGCATCGACGGGCGCAGCGACCTGCCCGAGCGCGAACTGCCCCACCTGGAGGGGCACCTGGGCTCCGCGCCGGTGCGGGTGGGCAACGCCGCCACCGGCCAGCTCCAGCTGGACATCTACGGAGCGCTGATCGACTCCGTCTACCTGTACGACAAGTGGGGCCAGCCGATCAGCAGCGACCACTGGGACGAGGTCGGGGCCGTGGTGGACTGGCTCTGCGACCACTGGGACCAGCCCGACGAGGGCATCTGGGAGACCAGGGGCGGCCGCAAGGACTTCCTCTACTCGCGGCTGATGTGCTGGGTGGCGATCGAGCGGGCGATCCGGATGGCCAACCGGCGCGGGCTGCCGGCCGACCTCCCGCGCTGGCAGCGGAGCCGGGACACGATCTACCGGCAGATCATGAGCCGCGGCTGGTCGACGGACCGCCGGGCGTTCACCCAGAGCCTGGGCGACGACGTCCTCGACGCCTCGGTGCTGATGATGCCGCTGGCCAAGTTCATCTCGCCCAACGACCCCAAGTGGCTGGCCACCCTGGACGCGCTGGGCTCGGAGCTCGTCTCCGACTCGCTGGTCTACCGCTACGACCCGGAGGCCAGCCCGGACGGCCTGCGCGGAGCCGAGGGCACCTTCTCGATCTGCTCGTTCTGGTACGTCGAGGCCCTGGCCCGCGCCGGGCGCGTCGAGGAGGCCCGGCTGGCCTTCGAGAAGATGCTCACCTACGCCAACCACCTGGGCCTCTACGCCGAGGAGATCGGCCCGACCGGCGAACAACTCGGCAACTTCCCCCAGGCCTTCACCCACCTCTCCCTGATCAGCGCCGCCTTCAACCTCGACCGCACCCTCGGCTGACTCCCGCCGAAGCCGGCCACCCGACCGCCGGCGAGCCGCTCGGTGCGCATGGGCGCGTTCATGAACCGAAGGTCAACTTCCTTGAGTGGTTAGGCGCTTCGGCAGGTCCGACTTCGCGCTACCCGCCGTGGCTGTCGACCGGTCGATCCGCTCGCACCCGGGCGCGTGGTGATCCGCCGCGTCGGGCGGCTGGTCCGGGGCGGCGCTCGGGCCGTTCTCGCCGCGTACGGGCAGCGCGCCCGCCGGGCCCGGCGACGTGGTGCTCGTCGCCGACCTCGCCGCACGCGCCGGCCGACGCGATCGGCGGGCGCGAGTGAGCCGTCCCGTGGTCGGCTGACGCCGTCGGAACGTCAAATGCCCGTGCCTTCGCCACCCGGATAGGTGGACCTGTACGACGGGCTCGTGTCCTCGTCCGGCCGCGGGAGTTGCGCAGCTTGTTGTCCGGTTCCCCTATTCGGAGTATCCATGGAACAGCTCAGCAAGCAGCGGCCCGCCTCGGACGAGCCGCGGCCCCCAGTCTCCCGGCGCACCGTGGTCGGCTCGGTCACGGCGGCGACGGCGGCCACGCTGGTCGGCGCCACCCGGTTCGCCGACCGCGCCGTCGCCGCCGACGGCGGGCCGGCACTGCCGCCCTCCGCCGGAAGCGGCGGCCCCGACGAGGCCCTGGCCCGTGACCTGGCCCGCATGATGCTGCTGGTCGGCAAGGACGAGCGGGAGGACCTCAAGCTCTCCTACCTGCGGATCCTGATCGACGAGAAGCCGCTGCCCCGCGCGCGCCGCAAGAAGGTGCTGATCGTGGGCGCCGGAGTGGCCGGTCTGGCCGCCGCCCACCTGCTCAAGCGGGCCGGGCACGAGGTCGTCGTCATCGAGGCCAACGCCAGCCGGGTGGGCGGGCGGATCAAGACCTTCCGGGGCGTCTTCCACGACCGGAGCCTGCACGCCGAGGCCGGCGCCATGCGGCTGCCGGACTTCCACCCCCTGGTGCTGGCGCTCGCCGACAAGCTGGGGCTCAAGCGCCGCCCCTTCTACAACGCCGACGTGGCGCCCGGCGCGAAGCCCACCGGTGCGGTGCCGCCGGTGGTCTACCGGTCGTTCACCGGCGAGACCTGGAGCAACGGCGACCAGGCCGGCACCTTCACCGCGCCGGCCGCCGTCATGCGGACCAGGATCGCGGTCAACGGCACCCACACCTCCCGGGCCGCCTACGCGAAGTCCCCGCGCGCGGTCAACGACACCTTCGGCACCGACCTCGACACCACCGTCGCGGAGGCCGTCACCCGGGCGTTCGCGCGGACGACCGTGCCCGACGGGCCGATCGGCGACCAACTGGCCGCCTGGGCAAGGATCTTCCAGCGCTACGACGGCCACTCGACGCACCGCTTCCTGGTCGAGGAAGCGGGCTGGGACCTCGCCCGGATCCAGGCCGCCGGCACCCTGGAGAACATGTCCTCCCGGCTGCACTACTCGATCCTGCCCACCCTGATCGACCACGCCGTGATCAGCCCCACCAACCGCTACTGGGAGCTGGAGGGCGGCACCGACACCCTCACCGAGGCCCTGGCCCGCCCGCTCCGCAACGACCTGCGGCTCGGCCGCCGGATGACCAGGCTGGTGCAGTCCGACAGCGGCGTGCGGATCGAGACCGTCGGCGAGAGCGGCGGCGAGGAGTCCTGCGACGGCGCGCCGAACACCCCCGTGGAGACCTTCGAGGGCGACTACGCCCTCGTCACGATCCCGTTCAGCGCCCTGCGGTTCTGCTCCATCGAGCCCCTGATGTCGTACCCGAAGCGACGGGCCGTCACCGAGCTGCACTACGACTCGGCGACCAAGGTCCTGCTGGAGTTCAAGAGCCGCTTCTGGGAGAAGGGCCCGGACGGCTTCACCGGCGGCGGCTGCGTCTCCGACAGCCCGAGCCGGTTCACCTACTTCCCCTCCCACGCCCCCGACGGCTCGCCCGGCGGTGTCGTCCTGGCCTCCTACACGTGGTCCGACGACGCGATGCGCTGGGACTCGCTGACCGAGGGCGAGCGGTACGCCTTCGCGCTCAACGACATGGAGCGGCTCTTCGGCCCGGTCGTCCGCTCCGAGTTCACCGGAGCCGGGGCCACCCAGTCCTGGGCCCGGGCCCGCTACGCCCTGGGCGAGGCCGCGATCTTCACCCCGGGCCAGCTCCACGAGCACCACCCCGCCACCCGCACCGTCGAGGGCCGCGTCCACTTCGCCGGCGAGCACACCAGCCTCAAGCCGGCCTGGATCGAGGGCTCCCTCGAATCCGCCGTCCGCGCCGTCCTCGAACTCCACCCCCGCTGAGCCCCCCCGCCGTCCCGGGACCGGCCGACCGGTCCCGGGACGGCGGCCCCGGTCGAGCGCGGAGCGCGGTGGGCGGAACGTGCCCGCGCTGCCGGCAGCGGCCGATCCGACGACATCAACCGAGGGAGACGTCCAGCAGACCGGCCTGTGCCTCGACCTTCGGCAGGGTGATCTTCCCTCGGTGGCTGACCTCGACTTGGTAGAACTGAGGCCCCACCGGCACCGCGATGACTTCGACCGGAAAGACGCAGCCGTCCATGCCGGTCAGCCTTCCAGCCCCCGCATGGCGGCGTGGGCACCGGAACCGAATCGTGATCACCACACCTCTGCGGGCCGGGCGGCGCCCGGAGCCGCCGATGCTCCATGCCCAGGCGCTCGGCGCTCGGCCGCATCGACGTGCGCCGGCCATTCGGCATCGGCTCGCACGGGTACGCCTCGCCCTTGCCTCGCTGGTCCCGACGGGCCAAGCATCTCGGTGACGATCGCTTGGAGTACCCGGCAGAGCCCCACTAGGGTGGGCGACCGTGAATACCGCTGTTGCGCAAGGCCTGCGGATGCTGCCGGGCGAGTTCGTGATCGAGCACCTTCCCGGTGCCGGCGGGCCGGTGGATGATTCCTGGCTGGCCGTGGTCCGGGCACCGGAAGGGCTCACGGTGATCCGGGAGTTGACGACCGGTGCACAGGCGCCGGCCGAGGTGTGGGTCGCGCTGTACGGGGACAGCGCCCACGGCCTGGACCTGCCGGGGATGCTGGCGGCCGTGGTCGGGCCGCTCGGGGACGCCGCCGTGCCGGTCTTCGTCGCCTCCACCTTCCACGCGGATCTGGTGCTGGTGCCGCGCGAGCACATCGAGAGGGCCTTCGAGGCGCTGCGCGCGGCCGGTCATCGAGTGGCTGGGACCGATCAGCGGGGCGAGCGGGCCGGTTGACCGGGCCCGGAGCCCGTCCGGTGGCCGGCGTCGGATCGGTGCTCGGTGCCCCGGGCGCGGTCGTCAACCGCCCTGGGACGCCTCGGGCGGGGACTCGGGGGTCTCCCGGTTGAGCAGGCAGCTGCGGGCCGCGTTCACGCCCGCCTGGAAGCGGCTGGTGGCGCCGAGTTCCTCCATGAACTCGGCGATGTAGCGGCGGCAGTTGCGCACCGACATGCCGAGCCGGCGGGCCACGATCTCGTCCTTGTGGCCCTGGGCCATCAGCCGGATGATGGAGTGCTTCAGCCTGATTCCGGCATCGGCGTCACTTTCTCCGGCGCCCGGGCTGATCGGGGTCGCGGTATTCCAGAGGTAGTCGAAGACCTCGCAGAGATAGCCGACGACGGAGGCCTCGCGGACGATGGCCGCGCCCGGTTCCTGATCCGGAGCGCTCCGGTGGGGAATGAGGGCCACTTCGCGGTCGTAGGCGACGAGCCCGTTGATGAGTTGGTCGGACGTCCTGAACCGGGCGCCGCGCGCGATCATCGCGTGGGCGTGGGAGAGCGTCGCGAGGTCGTTGCGCGCGGTGTGCTGGTAGATCGTCCGGATCTGCACCCCGCGCTCCAGCATGGCGAGGTTGGACGGCAGGGCGGCGGCCAGCACACGGGTCGGCGGGGCGCCGCCCGGCTGCACGGTGAGCATCTCCGATCGGCAGCTCTCGGCGAGTTCCAGGAGGATCGCCTGTACCGAGGCCTGGTCGGTGACGATGTCGAAGGACTCGTCCCGGTTCCGCTTGCGGCGACCCTCGAAGTAGGCTGGACGCAGTACGTGCATCATCGACCGGATCTCCGAGACCTCGTGCTGGAGTTCGAGGATCTGCGCTTTCGCGTGGCCCACCAGGTCGACGGTGGCGACGTCCGGGCTCACCGGGATGAACTGTCCGGACTCGCCCGGCGCCGGGCGGAGCAACCGCAGTGAGGTCAACGACCGTTCCACCTGCTCGGCCTGCTGGTCGGTCAGGCCGAACCGCGTTGCCGCCTCGGCCCTCCGGTAGTAGCCGATCTCGACGATCCGGTGGTAGACGTTCGCAGTGAGCTCATCGAGTTGGGCGACGTTCGACAAACGATTCGCGCTGCTGGACACCTGGATCCCCCGTCCTCCGCTGTCACGTTCCCGTCAAGCAACCTAACTGCCTTGAGATCATCTTGTGACAGGAACGGGGGATACGAAACTCTGGACCTTCGGGTCGGTTCACGTGAGTGGGCGGCGGGGCCGGGTCGGGCGACCGCCGGGGTCCGCGGTGCGAAGCGCAAGAGGGCCCGGCCCCGTCCTCGTCGGAGCCGGGCCCTCACGGACCGCGGGTGTCACACGGCGGTCGCGCGCAGCGGGCCGAAGAAGGTGCGCAACTCCCTCGCCATCAGCCGCGGTTCCTCAAGCGGCAGGAAGTGCCCGCCGCGCTCGGCCTCGTGCCAGTGCCGGATGTCCGCACAGCACCGCTCGCTCAGCTCCCGGGGGAAGTCCCGCATCACCGGCTCCCTGCTGATCGTGAAGCCCGCGGGCACGGTGAGCGGGGGCCGGGGCTCGTTGTGCCCGTAGTCGTAGTAGGAGCGGAACGAGGTGTCGATGGAGGCGGTGGCCCAGTAGAGGGTGAGCACGGTGAGCAGGACGTCCCGGTCGATGCTCTTCTCAAGGTCCCCCGAACAGTCCGTCCAGTCGCGGTACTTGTCCAGGAGCCAGGCCGCGAGGCCGGCGGGCGAGTCGAGCAGCGCGGCGGCCAGCGTGTCGGGGCGGGTGGCCTGGATCGAGCTGTAGCCGTCGTCGCCCTCGTCGTACTCCTCCTCCCAGGCCAGGAAGGCCTGTTCGGCCTCCGAGAGGTCCGCTCCGTGCGCCCCGTGCGGCACCGGGGGGTGGATCAGGTGCGCCCCGACCACCTGCTCCGGGTGGCGGGCGGCCATCCAGTAGCCGACCGAGCCGCCGATGTCCCCGCCGAAGACGCCGTACCGCCGGTACCCCAGCTCCTCGGTCATCAGGCGGTGGAAGAGTTCCGCCATCGCTCCCCGGGTGAGCGGTCCGGCGGGAAGCTGGGACCAGAGGAAGCCCGGCAGCGAGGGGATCACCACGTCGAAGGCGTCGGCCGCGTCGCCGCCGTGTGCGGCCGGGTCGGTCAGCAGCGGCACCAGCGACAGCATCTCCACGAAGCTGCTCGGCCAACCGTGGTTGAGGATGAGCGGCAGTGGCGCGGGTGCGCCCTCGGCGCGCACGCCGCGTACGTGCAGGTAGTGCAGCACCGTACCGTCGACCTCGGTGAGGAAGTGCGGCAGCGCGTTCAGCTCGCGCTGCCGCTCGGCCCAGTCGAAGCCGTCCGCCCAGTGGGCGACGACCTCCGCCAGGTACGCCGGGTCGGTGCCGGCGGCCCAGGGCTGCTGCCCGCTGCGGCCCTTGGGCAGCCGGGCGCTGCGCAGTCGGTGGCGCAGGTCGTCCAGCACGGGCTCTGGGATGTCGATTCGGAACGGCGTGGATGCCAACAGAACGTCCTTCGAACGGAGCGGTCGGTACGGACGGCCCCGAGCGTACTGGAACGGCTACGGCGGCAGGCGGGGTGACGGGAAGTCAGGCCGGCGGCAGGCCGGTGAGGGCGGCGGGGCGGCCCATGTCCTGGAGGAAGGCGGAGAGGAGCTGCGGCGGAGCGGACATGAAGCCGTAGTGCGGCCCCGGCAGCACGCGGAAGACCGTCTCCGCGAGGTCCGGCCAGTCGGCCATCAGCTCGTGCGGCACCTCGACGTCCTGGTCCCAGCCGAGCGCGGTGACCGGGCACGGCAGCGGGGCAGGCCGGGCGGGCCGGTAGCGCCGGTGCGCCGCGACGTCGGAGAGCAGCACCTCCAGGCTGAGCTCCACCAGGTCCGGCCGCGGGGTGCCGCCGAGCCGGGTGATCAAGGTGCGGACCTCCTCCTCCAGCTCGGCCGTGGACATCTCCAGGAAGCGCCCGTGCGCACCCCGGTGCGGCGGCACCTGGGAGGAGACGAACACGCGGACCGGCAGCGGGTAGCCGTGCCGCGCGAGCTCCAGCGTGGTCTCGTAGGCCACCAGGGCGGAGCTGCAGTGGCCGAAGAAGGCGAACGGCACGTCCAGGTAGGGCAGCAGTTCCTCGGCGAGCTGACTCGCGAGGTCCTCGAAGGAGCCGAACGAGGGCTCGCGCAGCCGGTTCTCCCGGCCGGGCAGCTGGACCGGGCAGAGGTCGAGGTCGCCGACGGCGGTCGGCCACTGCCGGTACATGCTGGCGCCGCAGCCGGAGTACGGCAGGCAGAACAGCCGGGCCCCGGCATCCGGCGCCGGATCGCGGTGCAGCCAGCGGGAACGGCGTGGTGTGGTCATGGGGGCGGGTCTCCCTGGAGGCGTGGGGTCGGGCTCAGCGGACCGGTTCGGTCCGGGCGGCGGCGAACAGCGGTTCCGCCTCGGGCTTCAGAGCGGCGGTCACGGGCATGTGCTTGATGCCGGCGACGAAGTTCGAGGAGAGGTGCTCGACGGGCCCGGCGGACTCGACGGAGGAGAAGCCGGTGAGCAGTTCCTCGAACAGGATCCGCAGGCTCACCCGGGCGACCGTGTGGCCGACGCAGTAGTGGGCGCCGCTGCCGAAGGCGATGTGCCGGTTGGGCCGGCGCCGTAGGTCGAAGCGGAACGGATCCGGGAACGCCTCCTCGTCCCGGTTGGCCGAGCCGAGCCAGACCACCACCGCGTCGCCCGAGCGGATGGTCTTGCCCCGCAGCGTCACGTCCTTGACGGCGTACCGCATGAAGTGGTTCGCGGGTGAGGCCCAGCGCAGCGCCTCCTCGGTGCCGCTGCCGACCAGCTCCGGCGTGGTCAGCCACTCCTCCAGCAACGAGGTGCCCATCAGCTCGGCGAAGGCGGCCGTCGGAACGTACGGGGTGGTGACGTTGGCACCGAGCAGCAGGCTGTAGCAGTTGGAGAGGATCTCGCCGAGGCTCAGCTTGCGGCCGTCGACCTCCATGGTGAGCAGCAGGCTGATCAGGCCGTCGTCCAGTTCGGACTGGCGGTGGCGGACGATGTCGGAGAAGTACGCGAAGAGTTCGCGGTGGGCGAGCTGCAGGGTCGCCTCGGCGTCGCCGTTGACGGTGAACTCCGGGTCGTCCGGCGCGATCGACATCACGGTGAGCCGGGTGAGCAGCGGCCAGTCCTCCGGAGGCAGACCCATCAGCATGCCGGTCACGGCCATCGGCAGCTGGGTGACCGTCTCGGCGAAGTCGAAGGGCTTGCCGGTCAGGGCCGGGGAGAGCAGCCGCCGGACCTCCTGGCGGATCCGCTCCGCCGACTTCTCCACCGACTTGATGGTCAGCGCCCGCTGCAGCGGCTCGCGCATCCGGGTGTGCCGGGGCGGGTCGGTGGCGGCCATCTGGCGGCCGCCGGCCGGATCGTCCTTGCCGAGCAGGTTGAGCAGGGTGCCGCGCTGCGAGGTGAAGACGGTGTGGTCGCGCAGCACCCAGGAGGCGTCCTCGTACTTGGTGATCGACCAGAAGCCGAGGTCGTCGCCGACCGGGTGCCAGCAGACCGGATCGTGCCTGCGCATCGCGTCCCAGACCGCGTGCGGGTCGCCGTGGGTGTAGGTCGTGGGGTCGACCAGGTCGACGGCGGCGAAGTCGAAGGCGCCAGAGCCGCCCTCGGGGCGGGTGATGATCACGAGTGCTCCTCGGTGGTTGTCGTGGCGGCGAGCCGTTCGTCTGTTTCCTCGGCGAGTTCGGCGACCGTCGGCCTGAGGTACAGGGTCCGGGCGGAGATCTCGACGCCCAGGTCGAGCTGCAGACGGGTCAGCAGTTCGGCGGCGAGCAGCGAGTGTCCGCCGAGTTCGAAGAAGTCGTCCTCCATGCCGACCTGGTCCAGCTTCAGCACCTCGGCCCAGATCTCCGCGATCACCAGCTCGCGGCTGGTCCGGGCGGCGACGTACGGGTTGGAGACCGGGCGTGGCGCGCTGACCACCGGCGGCAGGGCCGCGCGGTCGACCTTGCCGTTGGGCGTGAGCGGCAGCTCGGGCAGCGGGATCAGCCAGGACGGAACCAGGTAGGAGGGGAGCCGTTCGCGCAGCACCCGGTGGGCCTCCTCGACCAGCCCGGTCGGGTCGGCGGCCGGGTCGGCGGGCACCAGGTAGCCGACCAGGCGGGTGCCGGAGGCGCCGGCGCTGCCCGGGGTGCCCGGGCGGGCGAGCACGGCGGCGGCGCCGATCGCCGGGTGGCCGAGCAGCACCTCCTCGATCTCGGCGGGCTCCACCCGGTAGCCGTTGACCTTGACCTGGCGGTCCATCCGGCCCAGGAAGACCAGGTCGCCGTCGGGCAGCCGACGGACCAGGTCGCCGGTGCGGTACAGCCGGGCGCCCGGCTCCCGGCCGCTCGGGTCCGGTACGAACCGCTCGGCGGTCGCACCGGGCCGGCCGAGGTACCCCCGGGCCAGCCCGGTGCCCGCCGCGTACAGCTCGCCCGGCACGCCGACCGGGACGGGACGCAGCCGCGGGTCGAGGACCAGCGTCCGGGTGCCGTCGATCGGACGGCCGATCGGTACGGTGTCGCCGTCGGCCGCCGCGTCGAGGGTCGCGCAGGCGGTGAAGGTGGTGTTCTCGGTCGGGCCGTAGCCGTTGGTGAACCGCAGCCCGGGAGCGGCGGCGAAGAGTTGCGCGACCGCGGCCGGTGAGATCACGTCCCCGCCCGCCAGCACGTGGCGCAGCCCGTCGAAGGCGTCCGGACGCCGCGCCACCAGCTGGTGGAACAGCCCGGCGGTCAGCCACAGGACGGTCACGCCCTCGGCCCGCACGGTGTCGGCGATCCGGTCCAGGTCGGCCGGGCCGGGGGGAAGCAGGGCCAGTCGTCCGCCGTTGCACAGCGGCGCCCAGATCTCCAGGGTGGCGGCGTCGAAGGCGACCGGGGCGGCCTGGAGGAACACGTCCTGGGCGGTGAACTCCGCCCAGCGCGGCGAGTTGACCAGGCGGGAGACGGCGGCGTGCGGGACGGCCACGCCCTTGGGGGTGCCGGTCGAGCCGGAGGTGTAGCTGACGTAGGCGAGTGCGTGGGCACCGGCCGGGCCCTCGGCCGCCGGCGCGGGCGCCGCCGCTTCGGGTTCGGTGAGCGGCTGGACGGAGAACCCCTCGGGTATCCGGGCGGCGGAGGCGGCGGAGGCCAGCACCAGCCGGACCCCGGCGTCGGCCAGCAGGCCGGAGAGCCGGGCCGCGGGCACCTCGCCGTCCAGGGCCAGGTAGGCGGCGCCGGCCTTGAGGACGCCGAGCAGGGCGACGATCAGGTCGGGGGAGCGGTCGGCGACCAGCGCGACCACCTCCTCGGCACCGACCCCGCAGCGGCGCAGCCGCGCGGCCACCCGGTCGGCGGCCTGGTCCAGCGTGCGGTAGTCGAGCACCACCGGGCCGACGCTGACGGCCGGTGCGTCCGGTGTCCGCAGCGCCTGGCGGTGCACCAGCTCGTGAATCGGACGGACCGGGGTGGCGGGCGTGCTCGTGCCCTCCAGCGCGGCGATGGCGAGCCGCTCGGCGGATGAGACCAGGCCGAGCTCGGAGAGCCGGGTGTCCGGCGCCCGGCGCCCGGAGGCCCAGGCGGCCGCGCACAGGGCGGCGATCCGGTCGGCCTCGGCGGTCGTGGTCCGCAGCGGGTCGTGGGCCAGTCGCGGACCGGCCGAGGTGATCAGCAGCTCGACCGGTGCGTCGGAGGCGGGTGCGGCGTCGGGCTCGGCACGGTAGCCGAGGTCGGGTGGCGGCGCGGCGGGGTCGGACCGCTCGGGCCCGGCGGGGCCCAGTGCGGCGGCCAGCCGGTCGGTGAGCGCGGCGAAGGACGGGTCGTCGTCCAGCCCCACCCCGACCGATCCGCCGCCGGGCAGCGCGATACGGACGGTCTCCTGGAGGGTGCGCCGCCGCACCACCGCGACCAGCGCGGCGAGTGCCGCGGGCAGGGGCGCCTCACTGAGCCCGGGGAGCGGGACCGCCCTTCGCCGGGCTTCGGCGGGCCACACGGTGCCGACGTGGTCGGCGGTGGTGGGCGTGGTCATCGGAAATCCTCCGCTCTGGTACGGACGGGTGCGGCTGGGGCGGGCAGCGGCGTCCGGGGACGCACCGCGGCGCTCATGGTCGGCCGTCCCGGTGGTGGGCGAGCAGATCGAGGACCTCCTGGTTGGAGAGCCGGTTCAGCCGGGCCAGTGCGGCCGCCAGGTCGGCGTCCGCGCTGTGCTCCAACTGGCGCCGGCGGACCAGCTCGGCCAGGGTGGCCACCGTCAGCTCGCCGCGCAGCACCTCGGCGACCGACAGTTCGACCCCGAACGCCCCCCGGATCCTGGAGAGGATCCGGGTGGCGAGCAGTGAGTGCCCGCCCAGTTCGTAGAAGCCCTCGTCCCGGCCGACCGGGCGCTCCAGGCCGAGCGCCTGCGCCCAGATGGCGGCGAGCTCACGCTCCACCGGGTCGCTCGGCGGCTCGGGCGCGGGCCGCTCCGCGCCGAGCGGCCCGGACGGCTCGGGCAGGGCGCGGCGATCCACCTTCCCGCTGGGGTTGAGCGGCAGTTCGGGCAGCACGACCCAGGTGCGCGGCACCTGGTGCTCGGGCATCCGGGCGAGCAGGTGCGCGCGGAGCTCGGCCTGGTCCGGGGTGCCGTCCGCGCCGACCACGTACGCGATCAGCCGGGGATCGCCGTTGGCGTCGGGGCCGGCCACCACGGCCGCGGCGCGCAGCGCGGGGTGCCCGCCGAGGACGGCTTCCACCTCGCCCGGCTCCACCCGGCGGCCACGGATCTTCACCTGGTGGTCGAGGCGTCCGAGGAATTCGAGCAGCCCGTCCTCCCGCCAGCGGCCGCGGTCACCGGTGAGGTAGAGCCGCTCGCCGGGCCGGAACGGGTCGGGCACGAAGCGGGCCGCGGTGAGTCCGGGCCGGCCGTGGTAGCCGCGCGCCAGGTGGACGCCGCCGAGGCAGAGCTGGCCGGGGACACCCACGGGCACCGGCTGGAGCCGGTCGTCCAGGACCAGGACCGGTGCCCCGGTCAGTGGCCGCCCGATCGGCAGCCGCGGGGTGTCCGCAGCGGGCGCCGGGATCGCCGTGTCGGTGACCGCGACCGCGGCCTCGGCCGGACCGTAGAGGTTGAGCAGCTCGGTCCGGGGCAGCAGGCGCAGCGTCCGGGCGGCCAGCGCCGGAGTCAACTCCTCGCCGATCAGCAGCAGTCGGCGCAGTGAGCCGCTGCCCGCCACGGCCTCGGGCGAGGCCAGGAAGGCGCGCAGCATGGAGGGGACGAAGAACGCCTCGGTGACCCCCTGGTCGTGGATCAGCCGACCGAGCCGGGTGAAGTCGCGCAGGTCGTCCGGCTCGCCGATCACCAGCCTGGCACCGCGGACCAGCGGCCGGAGGGTTTCCAGCACGGACACGTCGAAGCCGAGCGGGGTGCGGTGGAGCACCGCGTCGCCGGGTCCCAGCGGATGGAGTTCGCACAGTCGGCGCAGCAGGTTGACCAGCCCGGCCTGGGTGTTCACCGCGCCCTTGGGCTGCCCGGTCGAGCCGGAGGTGTAGATGACGTAGGCCGCCTGGTCGGGGTGGACCGGCATCTTCACCCTGCCGCCCGGCCCTGTGAGGTCCTGCCAGGGAAGGATCAATGGGCTGATGTCATCCGGTGATTGACGTGATGTCAGACCGTCCGCCAGCCGCCGCGCGGCCGCTTCGTCATCGGTGATCAGGGCCTTGGGCCGCGCGTCCTCGATCAGGTAGCGCAGGTGCTCCGCCGGATAGTCGACGTCCAGCGGGAGATAGCCGGCGCCCGCCTTGGCGATGCCCAGGACGGTGGCCACGAGGGCCGGTGAGCGGGTCAGGTGAACGGCGACCAGGTGCTCCGGTCCGACCCCGAGGGCGCGCAGCCGGTGGGCCAGCCGGTCGGCCTGGGAGTCGAGCTCGCGGTAGCTGAGGTCGATGCCGCGGCCGGTCACGGCCACCGCCTCCGGGGTGGCGTCCACCTGCCGTTCGAAGAGCTCGGCGAGGCTGCCGCTCACCGGGGCGGCACGCTCGGCGCCGCTGAGCCCGTGGACCAGCCTCCGCTGTTCGGCCTCGCCGGTCAGCGCCGCCTCGGCGGTGGGCCGCTCCGGGGTGCGGAGCAGGTCGAGCAGGACGGTCCGCAGAGCTCCGGCCATCCGCTCGGCGGCCGGGCGGCCGAACAGCTCGGTGGCGAAGACCAGCCGCCCGGTGAACCCTCCGTCGGTGCCGGGCGAGAGGTGCGCCGAGACATCGAACTGGGCGCCGGGGAGCGGGATCTCGAACGGCTCGGCGAAGCCGGTGGCGACCTGGGGGAGGGGTGGGTTCAGTGCCAGCCCGGCGCGGGCGAGGCCCGCGCCGCCGCCGGGGGCGTGGCCGACCATCTCCTCGAAGGGCAGATCCCGGTGGTCGACCGCGGCGGCGATGACCGACCCGGCCCGGTGCAGCAGGGTGCGCAGGGACGGGTCACCGGCGAGGCTGATCCGCAGCGGCAGGGTGGTGGCCGCGAAGCCGACCACCCCCTCCGCCCCCTCGGGCCGGGTGCCGGCGGCCGGGGTGCAGACCGTCACGTCCTGCTGCCCGGTCCAGCGGCCGAGTACCGTGGCGAAGGCCGTGAGCAGCACGGTGAAGACCGTGACCTGTTCCCGTCGGGCGAACTCGGACAGCTCCTCGGCCAGTTCGGCCTCGATGGTGAGCGGGATCCAGTCGCCCGACGAGGACGGCACGGTCGGTCGCGGCCGGTCGGTGGGCAGTTCCAGGGGCGCCGCCCCGGAGAGGGCCCGCCGCCAGTGCTCCCGGCTGCGGGCCGCGGCCGGCGCATGGCGCGGTGACAGCACCTCGTGCTGCCAGGCGGCGAGATCGGCGAACCGCGGTGCGGTGCCGGGCGATCGCGTCGGTTCGCCGGCCGACCGCTCCCGGTAGCGGGCGAGCAGGTCGGTCAGCAGGACGCCGAAGGACCAGCCGTCGACGGCGATGTGATGCACCGTCAGGACCAGGATGTGTTCACCGCTCGGGGTGGCCAGCAGGGCCGCGCGCAGCGGGAGTTCGCGGGTCAGGTCGAAGGGGCGGGCGGCCTGCTCGGTGCGGCACCACTCGGCGGCGAGGTCGCGGGCCGAGGCCCCGTCCGCCTCCGGCGGGAGCCGGACGAGGGGCACGTCGAGGTCGCCGCCCGGCCGGACCTCCTGGAGCAGTCGGCCGTCGTCGTCCAGTCGGAACGTGGTCCGCAGGGCCTCGTGCCGTTCCTGGAGTTCGACCAGGGCGCGGACCAGGGCGGAGCGGTCCACCGGTCCGGGCAGCCGCAGCCCGGCGGCGATCCGGTAGGCGGCGCCGGCGCCCGCCTGGTCCAGCACCCAGATGCGCCGCTGGCCGGGCGAGGCCGGCGACACGGCGGGAGCCGCGCCCGGGGCGAACGCGGGGGCGCCGCGCCGGGGCTGCTCGGCCCCGGCCCCTCCGGCGGGCTGTCCGGGCTCCAGGCGGGCCAGCTCGACCGGGGTGATCCCGCCGAGCAGCGCCTCGATGGTCACGTCGAGTGTGAGCCGCTGCCAGAGCTGCTCACTCAGACGGGCCGCGCGCAGGGAGTCCAATCCCTGGGATGGCAGCGGGAGTTCGTCCTGGATCCGTTCGATCGGAAGGTCCAGTGCGTCGGCCAGTAGCCGCTTGAGCGCTGCCCCGGGCCCGCTCCGCACCGCCGCCCCCGGGCCCGCCCCTGCCGCCGTATCGGTGCCCGTGCCCGTGCCCGTGCCCGTGTTCAGCCGCAGGCTGTCGTAGCGCCCGGCCAGGTACTCCTCCCGGCAGAAGCGGCGGCGGATCTTCCCGCTCGACGTCCGCGGCACCGCACCCGGGCGGACTAGGACGAGGTCGCTCAGCTCGATCCCCTGGGCGGCCACGACGGCCTCCCGGACCGCTGCGCCGATCTCGTCGAACGCCTTCCGGTCGAACCCCCGGGCCAGTTCGTGCACCAGGACCACCCGCTCGCCGGCCCCGCCCTCCACCCCGAACGCCGCGCCGCGACCCGGCTGGAGCTGCGGGTGGGCGCGCTCGGCGGTGAGCTCGATGTCCTGCGGGTAGTGGTTGCGCCCGCGGACCACGATCAGTTCCTTGGCGCGGCCGGTGATGAAGAGTTCGCCCCCGTGCAGCGCCCCGAGGTCGCCGGTGCGCAGGAACGGCCCGCTGCCGTCGGCGAGTTCGGCGCCGAAGACCTCGGTGGTCGCGGCGGCCGAGCCCCAGTAGCCCTGGGCGACGACCGGGCCGCTCACCCACACTTCGCCCACCCGGCCGGGCCGGCACGGCTTGCGGCTCTGCGGGTCGATCACCAGCACCGTGTCCTCGTCGTGGCCACGCCCGCAGCCGACCAGCCGCACGACCTCGTCGCCGGTGCGGTCCTCCGGTCGCCGGACCCTGAACTCGCCCTCGCCGAGGGCCGAGCGATCCACATCGACCACCCGGGCCCCCGAGCCGGCCGGGCCGCCGGTCACGAAGAGCGTCGCCTCCGCCAGCCCGTAGCAGGGGTAGAAGCCGCGGGGGTCGAAGCCGGCCGGAGCGAAGGCGGCCGCGAACCGCTCCAGGGTCTGCGCCCGGATCGGCTCGGCTCCGACCAGGGCATGCCGCCAACTGGAGAGATCCAGGCCGGCCCGCTGGTCCGCCCCGATCCGGCGGACGCACTCGGCGTAGGCGAAGTCCGGCGCCGGGCTGATGGTGGCGCGGTACTCGCTGATCGCCTCCAGCCAGCGGATGGGGCTGCGCGCGAAGGACATCGGTGCCATCAGCGCGCACGGGAAACCGTCGTGGAGCGGCTGGAGGATCCCGCCGATCAGCCCCATGTCGTGGTAGGGCGGCAGCCAGCTGACCCCGACGCTGCGCTCGTCCGTGCGCAGGGACCGCCGCAGCATCGCGGCGTTGTGCAGCAGGTTGCCGTGGCTGAGCACCACCCCCTTGGGCGCCGAGGTGGAACCGGAGGTGTACTGGAGGAAGACCGTCCGCTCGGGCTCGGGGGAGTACGGCCGCCAGCTCTCCGGGTCGGCCCCCGGTTCGTCGGTCGCCAGCCAGCCCACCCCCGGCAGGAGCGAGTCGGGGTCGCCGAGCGAGGCGGTCACCCGGGCCAGGGTGGCCCGGTCGGTCAGCGCCAGCACGGGGGTGCAGTCCGCGGCGATCCCGGTGAGCCGTTCCAGGCTGCGCCGGTCGGCGGGCGGGTAGCCGGGGACCGCCACCATGCCCGCGTAGAGGCAGCCGAAGAAGGCCACCAGGTAGTCGAGACCGGGCGGGTGCAGCAGCAGTGCGCGCTGGTGCCGGACGTCCCCGCGGGCGAGCAGGGTGGCGGCCAGGGCCCGCGCCCGGGCGTCCAGTTCGGCGTACCCGAGGTCCCGGGTGCCGGTGTCCGCCAGGAGGTGGAAGGCGGTCCGCTCGGGTGTGGCCTCAGCCCGGGAGCGCAGCAGCTCCACCAGGGACCGGGGGCGGGCGGAAGCGGTGCCGGTCATGCGTCGGGCCCCCCTCCGGTCGGCGCGGTGCCGCGGGCGGCGCTGCGCAGGAAGTCCGCCCGGTTGATCCGCCGGATCGGCTCGTTCCTGGTCGGCTGCTCCCGGAGTTCGTCGATGGCCTTGGCCACCGCCGCGACCGTCGGCGTTTCGAACAGTTGGCCTAGCGGCAGGTCGATCGCGAAATGGCCGCGCAGCCGGTCGATGACCTCGGCGCCGATGAGCGAGTGGCCGCCGAGGGCGAAGAAGTCGTCGTGGACACCGATCCGGTCGGCCCCGAGGACGTCCGACCAGATCCGGGCCACTTCCCGCTCCGTCGCGGTGCCGGGCTCACCGTCCCGCTCGGCGGGCGGCTCGGTGTGGTCGATGAGCAGCTCGGCCGGAACGGGGAGCGCGGCGGTGTCGAGCCGGCCGCGGCTGTCCAGGGGCCAGTACGGCAGTGGTTGGATCTGGCGCGGCACGGCGTGGGAGGGCAGCCGTTCGCGCAGGTGGTTGCGGAGCAGCACCTCGGCGGTCCGCGCACGGGCGGACCACCCCGGGTCGTTCACCAGGGGGTCGGGCCCGGGGCGGTCCGTCCGGTCGTCCAGCCCGAACAGGCTCGGCAGCGGCGACTGTTCGGCCTCGGCCTCCCGGTGGCGCAGCAGGACGTCGAGCCGGCCGGCGGTGCCGGGGGTGGGGCCGAAGGCCGCGCGGTAGCCGACCGCGGCCGCCGCGGCGGCCAGCTCGACCGGGTCGACGCCCGTTTCGGCGTCCACCGGGATCTCGCGCAGGTCGGCGACGGTGGCGGTGGCCGAGGGGTCGCGCAGCAGCCGGAGGCGGGCGAGATCGGCGGCCAGGCCGGCGTCCGGCACGCCGCGCAGCCCGGCCAGGGCGGGCCGCTCGGTGGTGAGGAGACGCACGACGTCCTCGACGGTGGAGGTGGCTCCGGCGTCCCGCCAGGCGATCCCGGGGCGGCCGCCGTCGGCGGGGGTGCCGGTCGGGGCCTCGGCGCGGTGCAGGATGACGTCGTAGCGGTGGCGGTTCAGCTCGTGCCGCTGACGGGCGGTCCTGACCAGGGCGCTCGCATGGCTCACCTCGGGGGTACGGGCGGCGAACTCCCGGAACCAGGCGGGGTCGACGGCGAACTCGCCGCTGGTCGCGGCCCGCCGGGCCAGTTCGGTACGCACGCGCGGGGCCGGGGTGTCGCCGGGCAGCTCGGCCAGGCAGCCGGGCAGCAGCGCCGCCTGGGCCAGCGCGAGCGCGGGGACGTCCGCCACGTAGACGGCGCCGCCCGGCCGGGCCAACCGGATCGCTCCGTGCAGCACCCGCTCCAGGTAGTCGGCGTCCGGGATGTAGCCGACCAGGCTGTTGACCACGACGGTGTCGAAGGAGGCGGCGGGCAGCGCGTCCAGGTCGTCGGGAGCCCGCTCCAGCAGCTTCACGTCGGCGGCCTTGGCGGCCAGCCGGTGGCGGTTGTCGTCGATGTGCTTGAGCGCCCGGGCGGAGAGGTCGGTGGCGCAGTAGGACTCGCAGCGCGGGGCCAGCCGGAAGAGCAGCAGGCCGGTGCGGCAGCCGATCTCCAGCACCCGGCGCGGGCCGAGTTCGAGGATGGTGTTGGCAGCCCCGTCGACCCATTCGCGGATCGCCTCGGCGGTCAGCCGCTCGCCGGTCCGGGGACTGGTCCAGCCGTTCCCGCCGCGGACCGGGTCCTCCTCCGGGTGCTGGCGGGTGTAGGCGGAGACGAAGGCGCGGCGCCCGTCGGCCGGGCCCTGGCCCTGGCCCGCGGCCAGGGTGAGGTGGACGACGGGTTCGGCGCTGCCGTCGGGGCCGGTCAGCACGGTGGTGCGGGCCCGGTCGACCAGGTGGTGGGCGGCGAGCTCCGCGGTCAGGTCGCCGGGCTCCAGCGGGCGGCCGCGGACCACGGCGTGGCCCTGGTAGCGGCCGAGCAGTTCGATCGGCCCGGCCGGGGTGCGCCGGGCCCGGTCGCCGGTGCGCAGCAGCCGCGCGCCGGGCCGGAACGGGTCGGGGAAGGTCTCCCCGGGCATCGGGCCGTCGCCCGCCGGCCGGACCGGACCGCCGACGCAGAGCTCGCCGGCCACCCCGTCCGGTACTGGCTCGCCGCGGCCGTCGAGGACTTCGAGGCGCAGGCCGCCCAGTGCCCGCCGCAGCGGGATCCGCCCCGAGGGGGCGGCGGTGGAACCGTCCAGCGGCACCGGGTCCAGCGCCACCAGCCCGAGGGCGGGGTGGCTGTAGCACTGGTACACCTCCGCCCGTGGGTGGCGCAGGGCGAACCGGGCGGTGTCGGCCGCGGTGAGCCGGCCGCCGTGCTGGACCACGATGGGCGGCCGGCCCTCGGCTGCCGGGGCCAGGGCGAGTTCCGGGCCGAGCTCGCCGACCACGGTCAGAGTGGGGTCGGGCCGGCCGGCCAGGACGCCGCGCACCCGCTCGGCCAAGCCGTCCGGCACGGCCGTGGGCTCCGGGGCGCCGGTGGGTTCGGGTGCGGCGCTCCGGTGGCGGATCGCCTCCGCCGTGAGCATCGGCAGTCGCACGACGGGTGCGTCGGGGTCGGCGAGGGCGCCGGAGAGCAGGGCCTGGAACGCGCTCAGCAGGCTCTGCACCGTCTCCCGGGCGAACAGGTCCGAGGCGTACCAGAGCCGGCCGGTCAGCCCGCCGTCCGCCGCGGGGGAGAGCTCGAACTCCAGGTCGAAGCGGGCCCGTCCAGTGTCCAGCGCCTCCAGTTCGATGCCGAGACCGGGGAGGGTGAGCTCGTGGGACGGAGTGTTGTGCAGCCCGAGCATGTGCCGGATCAGCGGGGTGTGCGCGCTCACCTCGCGTTCCGGGTTGACCTCTTCGATGATCTTCTCGAAGGGGACGTCCTGGTTGGCGTAGCCGTCCAGGGCCTCCTGCCGGGCCCGCCGGAGCAGCTCACGGAAGGTGGGCGAGCCGGTGACGTCCATCCGCACCGGCAGGGTGTTCACGAAACAGCCCACCAGCGCCTCGGTCTGCGCCAGGTTGCGGTTGGCCACCGGAACGCCGATCACCAGGTCCTCCTGGCCGCTCCAGCGCGAGAACACCACTGAGACGGCGGCCAGCAGCACCATGAAGGGGGTCGCCCGCTCGGACTCGCCGAGCGCGGTCAGCGCCTTCACCTGGTCCGGGGGGAGGGCCACGGGCAGCGAACCGCCGTCCCAGCTGCGGATCGCCGGGCGCAGTCGCCCGGTCGGCAGGTCCAGCGCCTTCGCTCCGGCCAGCCGTCGGCGCCAGTACGAGAGCTGGTCCTCCAGGGTCGAGCCGGCCAGGTGGTCGCGCTGCCAGACGGCGAAGTCGCCGTACTGGATGCCGGGTTCGGGCAAAGGGGTGGACAGGCCGGTGGCGAAGGCCGTGTACAGGGTGCCGATCTCGCGCAGCAGCACGCCCAACGACCAGCCATCGGTGGCGATGTGGTGCTGACTCAGCAGCAGCAGGTGCTCGTGCTCGGCCAGCCGAAGGACCAACGGGCGCAGCATCAGGTCGTGTTCGAGGTCGAACGGCCGGTCGACCTCCCGGCGGCAGTGCTCGACGACCGCCTGCTCGCGTTCGTGGTCGGGCAGTCCGCTCAGGTCGACCACCGGGAGCGGCACCGGGGCCGGTGGATTGACCCGGCTGGTGGACGCGCCGTCGGCGAGCCGGTACGTCGATCGCAGCACCTCGTGGCGGCGGACGGTCTCGTCCAGGCACCGCTGCAGGACGGCGATGTCGAGCGGGCCGCGCAGGCGGGCGGCGCCGGCCGTGTTGTAGAGGGTGGACGACGGCTGCAACCGGTCGAAGAACCAGATCCGCTGCTGGGCGAAGGAGAGCGGTAGCGCGGTGCGGTCGCCCGTCCACGGCGAGATCACGGGCAGCTCGGTGCCGACCCCCTTCTCGTCGAGGAGTCGGTTGAGGAGCCGCTGCTGCTCACTGGTGAGTCGGTCGGTTCGCATTCTGTCGCACACCTCCGTGGCTGGGGACCGGGCCCAGGCCCGGGGCGGGCCCCTGGCGCGGGGCGGGATCATGGTGCGGGCCGGTCAGAACGGGTCGAGACAGGACAGGAGTTCGCGCTCCAGCTCGCGGAGCAGCTCGGCCTCCTGCTCCTGGGCGAAGAAGTGCCCACCGGGGAAGACCCGCGAGTGGAAGTCGCCGGTGCACTGCGCACGCCAGGACTCCAGATCCTCGACCGGTACGCCAGGGTCCGACGCGCCGCCGTAGGCCCGGACCGGGCAGTCGAGCGGCGGCCGGTCGGGGTTCGCCGGACGGCCGGCGATCAGGGTGAGGTCCGCGCGGATCACCGGTACCAGCAGGGCGAGGTACTCGTCGTTGGCCATCAGGTCGGGGGAGGTGCCGCCGGTGAACCGCAGGAAGTCGATGACCTCCTGGTCGGTCAGCTCCCGGTCCTGGGGCAGGGGCAGGTCCTCGATGACGGGTGCCGCGGCGACGGCCAGCAGGGCGGGCTGCCAGTCTCCGTCCCGGGCGAGGGCGTGGCAGAGTTCCAGCCCGAGGTGGGCTCCCATGCTCTGGCCGAAGACGGCGAGCGGCCGGTCGAGCAGCCCGCTCACCTCACTGCGCAGCGGGCCCTCGATCAGAGCGGTCAGATCGGTCACCGGTGCCTCGGCCAACCGGCCGCCGTGGCCGGGGAGTTCGACACCGATCACGGCGATCTGGGCGGGTAGTCGGGCAGCCCAGCCGCGGAACAGGTGGGCGCCCGCGCCCGCGGGCGGAAGGCAGAGCAGGGTGAGGGCGGCGCCTGGACGGCGCGTCCAGTCACGGAACAGCACGGTGCGCGGGCCTTTCGGGGCTACGGCTGCGGAAGGGGACGGGCCCGGCCGGCTCGGGAGCGGCCACCGGGCGGAGCCGGGGAAGGCTCGGGGACGACGACCCGGGGGCCGTCCCGCACCGCGGCTGCGGCACAGAGCGGCCCCCGGGCACCAGGTCAGCGCCGGGCGAGGCGCTCGTGGGCGATGCCCTCCTGGGCGAAGCGCTCGTGGGCGATGCCCTCCTGGGCGAAGCGCTCGTGGGCGATGCCCTCCTGAGCGAAACGCTCGTGAGCGATGCCCTCCTGGGCCATACGCTCGTGGGCGATGCCCTCCTGAGCGAAACGCTCGTGGGCGATGCCCTCCTGGGCCAGGCGCACGGGCGCCTGGCGGCGGATGCCGAGATCGGCGAGCAGAGCCATTTACACAACCTCCTTCACTGGGCTGAGTACTCCTACGGTTGCCAGTTCCTCCAGGACCTCGCCGCTCAGCTCGACGGTCCCGGAGTCCACCGTGGCCGCCTGGACCCGGTGGAGCTCTCCGACCGCCTCGTCGGTCAGCTGGAAGTACCTGATGGAACCGGCCTCCCGGAGGACCAGGTAGTCCCCCGGGCTCTCCACCGGCTCGGCCCCGTCGTCGCGGGCCAGGTCGGTGAGAGACTCATGGAGCCGCACCACTTCGTGCGCCTCGGCGCGATAGATCCGGTGCTCGCCACCGCTGTACACCTGGACGGTCGGCCGGTGTACGGAGAGGCTCACCCGAAGCTCGGCGCTCTCCAGGTTGAAGGCGTCCCGGACGGTGCTGGAGACCTCCAGCTGTCCGAACAGCTCCTGGAAGCACTTGCGCTCCAGCGGCCTGCGCAGGCGGGGCTCGATCTCGATCAGGTCGCCGACCTGGTCGACGACGCGTTCGAGCAGCTGCCACAGCGATCCGCCGTCCACCATCACGTACTGCAGGAGGGTCCGGGGGAAGCTGGTGAACAGGGTGTACGCGGCGTGCATCCCGGTGACGAAGCGGGTGTAGACCGCCGGCGGAAGGACCGTGCTGTGGAAGGGGTACAGCGACGGGTCCTGCTGGGCGTACGGGTTCCGGTAGACCATCGCCGGAGTGTCGAGCAGCAGCCTGGGCTTGAGCTCGGTGTAGCTGCGCTCGACGTTCTCGAACTCCTGCTCGGTTGCCGTGCTGTTGTACACGGTGAGCGTGTTGAGCCGGATGCCGCAGCCGAGATTGCGGGCCAGCAGCGCGGTGGTCAGCGCCTCGTTCGTGGCGGTGTGGTCGCCGTCGAGCGGCGGGTCGATCATGAAGGCGCAGGTCGGGACGATGCCGCGCTCCAGGCAGTCGGTCAGTCGCGTCCTGAGCGACTCCCACCCCTTGTAGAAGTGCTTGGCGAAGCTCTTCTGCGCCTTGCTGGTGATCGCGTCCACGCCGACGAAGAGCTCGGTGCAGCCGGCCGCGGCCAGCACGTCCAGCAGGGGCGGGGTGAGCCGCTGCATGGTGGCGTACGCGTTCCAGGTGATCCCGGTGCCGGACTCGGTCAGTGCCTCGCACAGATCCTTCGTCACCTGCACCGAGTTGACCAGGTTGTCCTGGACGAAGAACAGGTGCCGGGCACCCATCTCGTACATCCGCTTGACCTCGTCGGCGACTTTGTTCGCGCTCTTCACCTGCTCGCCCTGACCCCAGTGGCCCGGGCTGTAGCAGAAGGAGCAGCGGAACATGCAGCCCCGGCCGTGGTCCACGTTGAGCAGCCGGATCGGGTTGAGCGCGAAGTACTCCTCGACGTCCACCAGGTCGTAGGCGGGGAAGGGGAGTTCGTCAAGTCCGCTCATTCCCTTGAGCGTTCGACGCAGGACGACGCCGTCCTCGCTCCGGTGGGCCACGTTGACCAGCTCGGCGGGTGCGTCGGGAGCGCCGCGCAGCTTGCGCATCAGGTCCGGGAAGGCGCGCTCACCCTCGCCGGCCACCACGTAGTCGATCCAGCCGTACGTGGTGAGCACCTGCTCGGTGATGGCGGAGAAGTGCGGTCCGCCGAGTACCGTCACCAGCTCCGGCCGCTGCTCCTTGAGGCGGCGGGCCAGCTCCAGGCAGACGTGCGACTCGACCACCATCGAGGTGAAGCCGACCACGTCGGGCTCGGTCTCGGCGATCATCCGCACGGCCCGCTCGTAGAAGTTCTCGTCGGCGAGCGAGGGGTCCTGCATGACCCGCAAGTTGAAGTCGACCAGGGTCGGCTGGACGCCATCCTCCCGGACCACCGCGGCGAGTGACAGCAGACCCAACGGCGGAGCCAGATCGTAATGGTCCATGAAACCGTTGGGCGGCTGGACAAGAGTCAGGCGCATTGCATTCCCGTCCGTCGGCTCGGATTCCGTCCTGGATTCGCTCCGAGTTATCGAGTCCGTGTGCTTCACAATCTTTCGCAACCCGCCGCGGACGACCAGTCAGGGAACACCCCTACAGCCGTTCTCCGCCGCTGATCACCCTCCTTGACTGGGGTGCTGGGCCGATCGATACTGCCCTGTGATCTGAGATGCCACCTGGAAGGAAATCCCTTCATGGAGTCGGAAGTCGTCATCACCTCGTATTCGGAAGCTCTCGACGTCTATCGTCAGAAGGACTTGCGGCAGGCTCAGTACGATCAGGCCGACGTCCTGCTCGAAGGCGTATTGGTGAATTTGCACGGCGCGGCCCACCGGGACCGCCGGCGGGTGGAGAACCGGCTGTTCCGCCGGGAGACCTTCGTCACCTACGAGCGGGAGCTCTTCCCCGAGCTGACCCGGAAGGCGATCGCCCCGCACCAGCGGGCCGGGTCCGCGGAACTGGTGAGCCTGGGGCACGAGTTGCTGCTGCACCTGGCCGTGGTGGTCGCCGGGATCGACCGGCCGGCCGGGACGGCCGAGGAGACCGCCCGGCTGCGGGGCCAAGTGAACCTGTTCATCGAGGCGCTCACCATGGCGCAGAGCACCCTCGACAAGGACGAGCGCCGTGCCGCCGTCGCCGGCGGATTCACCGACTGGACCGAGGAGTTCCTCGCCCCCTCGGCGGCCCGGCGCCGCGCGCTGCTGGCCGAGGAAGGGGCGACCGGCTGTCCGGTACCGCCCGACCTGCTCGGCACCCTCCTGCGCCACCAGGACGAACTCGGCCTCTCCGACGGGCTGATCGGCCGGGAGACGGCGTTCTTCCTGCTGGTGGCCGCCCACACCAGCGCCACCGCCTTCGTCCGGACGGTGCACCACATGCTGGAGTGGCTGGCCGAGCACCCCGGGAGCCGGGAGCTGGTGCACACGGACCCGTTCTTCGTCCAGCGGTGCGTGCACGAGACCATCCGGCTGAACTCCTCCAGCACGGTGGGAATGCGCCGCGCGGTGGAGCCGGTCGTGCTGCGCTCGGGCCGGAAGATCCCGGCAGGGGCGAAGGTGGTGATCGACCTCGCGGCGGTCAACCGCGACGAGAGCGCGTACGGGCCCACGGCCGACGAGTTCGACCCCTACCGGGAGATCCCGGCGGGGGTGATGCCGTACGGGTTGAGCTTCGCCGCCGGAGCCCACGTCTGCATCGGCCAGGACCTCGCGGCCGGTGTGGTGCCGACTCCCGGGAGCGACCCCGACCAGCACCTGTTCGGTCTGGTCGCGCTCGCCGTCCGGGAGTTGTTCCGCGGTGAGGTGTCGCTGGACCCGGCGGACCCGCCGCGGGCCGATCCGACCACCACCCGCCGCTACTGGTCCCGCTACCCCGTCAGGCTCGGACCGCGGGTCACGGTGGACCAGGAGTCCTGCCTCAGCTCGGGGCGCTGCGTGGAGGCCGACTCGACCGCGTTCCGCTTCGGCCCCGGGGAACTCGCCGAACCGAGCGCGCAGGCCGGCCGACTGCCGGAGGAGCGGCTGCGCCGGATCGCCGAGGACTGCCCGGCCGCCGCGATCCGGCTGCACGGGATCTGAGTCACCGGCGCCGCTTCGGACCGTATGATGGGGGGGGCCCCGGCCGCCGTGGCCGGGGCACCCCCCTTCATCACCGCTCCTGCTCGCCCAGCTGCTCCGACAGCTCCTCGCCGGTCAGCGAGCTGACCTTCTGGATGAGCTCGGCCACGGCATCGGGGTCGACGCCCTGTTCCGCGCCGATCCGGCGCAGGTGCGAGGCCAGGGCCCGCACGGTGGCCTCGGTCAGGAAGTCCGGAATGGACAGCTGGATCCGGAAGAGGTCGCGGATCCGGGACACCGTCTGGGTCGCGCGCAGCGAGTGCCCGCCGAGCTCGAAGAAGTCGTCGAGCACTCCGACCCGGTCGGCGTCCAGCACCTGCGCCCAGATGTCCGCCAGCACCTCCTCCAGCGGCCCCTGCGGGTCCTGGTGTTCCGTCGAGGCGCCGAGCGCGTCGTCCGGCGCCGGCAGGGCCGAGCGGTTCAACTTGCCGCTGGGCAGCAGTGGCAGACGGTCCAGGATGACGAAGTTGCTCGGCACCATGTGGTCCGGCAGCCGCTCGGCGACGAACTGCCGCAGCTCGGCCACGGACGGCGCGCTGTCGCGCACGGTCAGGTAGGCCACCAGGCGGCGGGTGCCGCCGGCGTCCTCCCGGGCGGTCACCACCGGTTCCACGACGGCCGGATGGGCTCCCAGCGCCCCTTCCACCTCGCCGAGTTCGATGCGGAACCCGCGGATCTTGACCTGCTGGTCGAGTCGGCCCATGAAGTCCAGGACACCGTCGGGCCGGAACCGGGCGTGGTCGCCGGTGGCGTACATCCGGGCCCCCGGCTCAGGGCTGAACGGGTCCGGGACGAAGCGCTGCGCGGTCAGCGAGGGACGCCGCCAGTAGCCGCGTCCGGGCCCGGCGCCGCCGATCAGCAGCTCGCCCGGCATGCCCAGCGGCACCGGATCGGAGTGCTCGTCCAGGACGTAGATCCGGTGGTTGGGGAGCGGTCGGCCCCACGGGATGGCGCCCTGGCTCGGGCCGTCCGCCCGTACCAAGTGGGAGGTGGTGCAGTACGAGACCTCGGTCATCCCGGCCAGGTTGAACAGCCTGACCGAGGGGAGCAGCGCGGTCAGCCGGGCCGGGAGGGCCGGGGGCATCCGGTCCCCGCCCACGCCGGCGACCCGCAGCCGGACGCCCTCCAGGCCGCCGTGCTCGGTGGCGTGGTTGACCAGCATGTCCAGCAGGGCAGGGGCCGAACTCCACGCGGTGACACCCTGGTCGCGCAGCAGTGCGTGCAGCTGCTCCGGGTCGGTGGTCTCGATGTCGGCGGGGACGACGACCGCCGCCCCGGCGGCGAGGGCGCCGAAGACCTCGTACACCGACATGTCGTAGTTGAGCGAGGAGATCGCCAGCATCCGGTCCTCGGGGGTGAGCCCGTAGACCCGGTTCATGCCGGTGACGCTGTTGGCGACCCCGCCGTGCTCGTTCATGGAGCCCTTGGGGCGGCCGGTGGAGCCGGAGGTGTAGATGACGTACGCCAGGTTCCGCTCGTCCACCGACGGCTCGGGCCGGTGGGCCGGCTGGGCGGCGAGGGCCGCCTCCTCCCGGTCCAGGCAGATGATGCGCGGGAACTCCAGCCCCTGCCACTCGGGGCGCTCGGGGTCGAAGACGCCCCGGGCCAGCGCGGCGGAGTCGGTGAGCACGCAGCGCACCCCGGCGTCCTCGGCCATGTAGGCGACCCGGCGGTGCGGATAGGCCGGGTCCAGCGGGACGTACGCGCCACCGGCCTTGAGCAGGCCGAGCAGCGTCACCACCATGTCGGCGGTGCGGGAGAGGCTCACCCCGACGATCTGCTCGGGGCCGATCCCCTGGGCCCGCAGGTAGTGGGCCAGGCGGTTGGCGCGCTCCTCCAGCTGGCGGTAGGTCAGCCGCTCGCGCCCGGCCAGTACGGCGACGGCGTCACCGGCGAGGTCGGCCCGTGCCTCGAAGAGGGCGTGCACGGTGCCGGCGGTGAGCCCGGCGGCCGCCGAACCGCCGCCGGACAGCCGCTCGGCCAGCTCCGGGCCCTGCTCCTCGGGGAACAGCCGCAGCCGGGAGACGGCCAGGTCCGGCTGGTCCAGCGCCGAGCCGATCAGGTACGTCAGGCAGTCGGCCATCCGTCGCACGGTGTCGGCGTCGAACAGGTCGTGGGAGAACTCCACCCGCCCGTGGATGCCGCCGTCCTGGCCGGGGACCAGGTCCAGGCAGAGGTCGAACTTGCCGGCCACCGTCTCCTGGTCGAGCACTTCGAGTGCCAGGCCGGGCAGGCTGAGGTCCGTCATCGGGACGTTCCGGAGCGCCAGCATCACCTGCACCAGCGGGACGGTGCCGGCCTTCCGCTCGGGGTGCAGTTCCTGCACCAGCCGCTCGAACGGCACGTCCTGGTGGGCGTACGCGTCCAGGCAGACCGCCCTGGCCCGGTCGAGCAGCCCGCGGAACGACGGGTCGCCGGCGGTGTCCATGCGCAGCGGCAGGGTGTTGACGAAGAAGCCGATCAGCGGTTCGAGCTCGGGCCTGGTCCGGCCGGCCACCGGGGCGCCGAGCACCAGGTCGTCCTGGCCGCTCCAGCGGTGCAGCAGCACCGCGACCGCCGCGAGCAGCACCATGTACGAGGTGGCGTTCTCGGCCGCCGCCAGCGCCTCGATCCGCTCCACCGTCGCCGGATCGAGCCGGAACGGCACCGAACCGGCCGCCGCCGACCGCACGGGCGGGCGCCGCCGGTCGCCCGGCAGTTCCAGGACCGGGGCACCCTCCAGGCACATCCGCCAGTGCTCCAGCTGGGCGGCCAGCCGCTGCTCGTCGAACCGGTCGTGGTGCCAGGCCACGTAGTCCGCGTACTGCACCTCCAGCGGCGGCAGCGGGGACGGGGCTCCCTGCGTGAACGCGCCGTACAGGTCGGACAGTTCCTTCAGCAGGACCCCGAGCGACCAGCCGTCCGAGGCGATGTGGTGCAGTGTCAGGAGCAGGACGTGCTCGTCCTCGGCCAGTCGGACCAGACGGGCCCGGATGGGACGGTCCGTCGCCAGGTCGAACGGCAGTCGCGCCTCCTGGAGGTGGAGCTCGTGGACGGACCGCGCCGCCTCGTCCCCGGCGAGCCCGCACAGGTCGGTCAGCGGCAGCGGCAGCGGCGCGGGGGAGTGCACCACCTGGACCGGGCGGCCGTCCTGCTCGGTGAAGGTGGTCCGCAGGGGTTCGTGCCTGGCGACGATCTCGGTCAGGCAGTCGCCCAGGACCGCCGCGTCGAGCTTGCCGAGCAGTCGCACCCCGGCCGGCATGAGGTACGCCGCCGATCCGGGGTCCTGCCGGTCCAGGTACCAGAGCCGCTCCTGCGCCGAGGACGCGGGCAACGGACCGTCGCCGCGCGGAACTTGCCGGATTCCCTCGTCGCGCAGCGATTGGCTGCGGGCCAGCTCCAGGGCGAGCAGTGCGCGGCGCTCCGGGGACAGCGCCTCATAGGCGCTGCGCAGATCGTCGCCGCCGGATGCCGTCGCATCGACGTGTGAGGGTTCCGCTGTCATGCTGTACTCCAGACTCGCCGGGGCCTCGTACGGGCATGTGCTGCCTGGCTGTCGAGCCTCGCGGCGGTGCCCGTGGCTCGCCAGTCAGGGAAAGTCCCCTCGCCACCGCGGGCACGGGCGGCCACTGCGCCAGGTCGCTCCGGACACCGCCCGCCGGCCCCGCCGCCCGCCGTCCGTCAGCGGAACCACCTCATCGAAACGGGAGTTGAGCCATGAGCGAACCCACCCTGAGCCGGCCCGCGACCGGTGCCGCCGAGCGCCGCCTGCGTGCCGTCTGCGATCTCTCGATGGCCACCGTCCGGGAGGAAGGCGGCCGCCACGAGTACGACGGACGGGTCCAGGACCTCTCGGCGGAGGGGGTGAAGGCCGGCTTGGCCCGTCTCGCCCCGGAGGGCGGCGAACGGCTCCCGGACCGCTGGGAGGAGGCCCACCTCGCCGCCTTCGAGAACGGACTGCGCTTCGCCTTCCACGAGTTGGAGCTGCACCGGCGCGACCCCTGGCTGCACCTGGCCAACCTCGACCTCTCGGTCTACGAGCGCGAGTACGCGCCGCTCGCCGACCGCCTGGCCGCGCGCCACCGCCATCTCGCGAACTGGCCCGACGCGGTGGACATGGCGGTCACCACCCTGGACCGGGTCAGCGCCCCCGCCGCGGCCGCCCTGCTCGGCGCGGCCCGCGGCCTCGCGGACGGCCTCCAGGGCGAGGACCGCACCACCGAGGCGGCCCGCCGGGCCCACCAGCGGCTGCTGACCCACCTGGTGCGGGCGGCCGAGGAGGGCGACCCCGATGCCTCCCTGGGCGCCCAGGGCCTGGCCGGTCTGATGGGCGCGGCCGAGGGAGTGGAGCTGGACCTCTCCCGGCTGGCCGACCGGGCGGAGGAAGAACGGCGGCGCCTCACCGACATGTTGGGCGAGGCCTGCGCGCTCATCGACCCCGCCCGCCGGCCCGCGGAGCTCGTTCCCGAGCTGCTCGCCGACCATCCGACCGCCGACCGGGTCATCGCCGAGGCCACCGCCGTCACCGCGGAGGCGATCGCCTTCACCCGCGCGCACCGGCTCACCCCCGACCTGGACGGCGAGTGCCGGGTCGGGCCCGCGCCCGAGTCCCGGCGCTGGGTGAAGGCGATGCTGACCTGGGCCGCGCCGAACGAGTCGGACGCGCCGTCGCGCTACTGCGTCACCCCGCCCGATCCCTCCTGGCCCGCCGACCGGGTGGAGGAGTGGCTGACCATCTTCAGTGCCACCACGCTGCCGGCGATCACGGTCCACGAGGTCGCCCCGGGCCACTTCGCCCATGGCCGGGCGCTGCGCAGGGTGGCCGGTCCGGTGCGGCGGACCCTGCTCTCGCAGACCTTCATGGAGGGCTGGGCGCACTACGCCGAGGAGGTCTGCCTGGAGGAGGGCTTCCGCTCCGGTGACCCGAGGTTCGCCGTGGGAGTGGCCCTCGAAGGGCTCTGCCGGGTGGTCCGGCTCACCTGCGCGATCGGCCTGCACACCGGCGCCTTCGACGTCGCCGAGGCCACTCGGCGTTTCATGGCCGATGCGCTGCTGCCCCGCGCCACGGCCGAGAGCGAGGCTCACCGAGGCACCTTCGACGCCACCTACGGCCGGTACACCTGGGGCAAGCTGGCCATGATGGACCTGCGGGAGCGGGCCCGTGCGGCCGCCGGGCCGGCCTTCTCGCTGGAGCGCTTCCACCGGTCCGTTCTCGCCCTCGGCTGCCCGCCGCTGGCCGTGCTGCCGGCCGTCTTCGAGGAGTAGGGTGCTCCTGGCGGCCGTCGTGTCACGGACACTTTTGAGACAACTTTCGCACCATGCTGCTCTGCTGCATCTTGTTGCCTGGCAACTAGCGGACACCGCTTGAGTCTTGGCGGAGGTCCCGGTGACGGGGCAATCTTCCGATTGTCCAAGCTGATTTCGCCTGTCGCTCTGTGGAGGCCATTAGTGTTTGACGACCCCGATGCCGTCTATCAGGTTGTGGTCAACCATGAGGAGCAGTACTCGATCTGGCCTGCGGACCGGGAGATCCCGGCGGGCTGGCGCGCAGCCGGACCGAGGGCCAGGAAGGAAGAGTGCCTGAGTTACATCGATGAAGTCTGGACCGACATGCGTCCGTTGAGCGTCCGCGAAGCGGCTTCCGCGCTGACCAAGGACTGACGAACCGTCAACTTGCCTCTCCCGTCTTCGCTTCCCGAACGGAGTGGTGCCAGTGGTGCTGCAGATCCCCGTCCACCCCTCCGGCCCGGCGGTGGACGAGCCGGCCGGGACGGAGCGACCCGAGTCGACCGGGCGCGCGGCGGTCGGGCCGGCGCTGGTCGGGCGCAGTCGGGAGATCGCCTTCCTGTGGCGCTCGCTCGAACTCGCCCGCCACTCGGCGCAGGTGGTCCAGCTGGTGGGTGAGCCGTGGGTCGGCAAGACCCGGCTGCTCGCCGAACTGGCCTGTGCCGCGCGGACGGAGGGCTGGACCGTCGCGGTCGGGATCGCGCAGCCGGCGCCCCCCGTGGACCCCACCCGGCTCCCGGGCGGCGCCGGGCCGGCCGCCGACCCCGCCGCACCGATCGTCGCCACCGCCCTGGAGCGGCAAGTCGCCCGCTGGACGGAAGAGTCGGCCCTGCGGCTGGACGAGGCGACCCGGCACGTCCTGGCCGGATACTTCCCCTCGTTGGCGGCCGCAGGCGCACCGGCCGCCGCGCCGGTCCACTGCCCGACCGCGCCGCAACGGCCCCATCCGCGGCCGGACCCCGCCGGGGCCAAGGCGCGGCCCTCCCGCACCCGGACCGTCCGAGCCCTGCGCACCCTGCTGGAGACCCTCGCCGGACAGGGCGGCCTCGTGCTGATCCTGGACGACGTCCACCGGGCCGACCCGACCACCCTCGACCTGCTCGGTGACCTGGCCTCGGACCCGCCGGACGTCCCCCTGCTGGTGGCCGCCGCCCACCGCGCCTCACCCACCGGCGACCTGCTGACCGCCAGACTCGGCCACGGTGACGGCCCGGCCCACCGCATGCTGGAGGTCACCCCGCTCGCCGACCGCGAGCTCGATCGGCTGATCCCCGCCGAGACCGGACGGCTGCGCCATCAACTGCTGCTCCGGGACGCGGCCGGAGTGCCCGGCCTGCTCCAGGCACTGCTGTCGGCCCGGGACACCGGGACTCCGGCCTGCCAAGCGCAGTACAGCGCCACGGACCTGGTCGCCGGACCGCCGCCGGTGGCGCTCCGGCCGGTCGCCCTGGACTTCCGGGTGCTCTCCGCCCCCGCCTGGCAGGTCGCCTGCTCCGCCGCGGTGAGCGGAGACCCGTTCATCCCGGAGGTGGTGGCCGCCGTCGCCCGGCTGCCCCAGGAACAGGTCCTGTGCTCGCTCGACGAGCTGATCGCCGAGGGGCTGGTCACCCCGAGCCGTACCCGCTCCGAGTTCCGCTTCCGCCGTCTGGCCGTCCGGGTCCTGGTCTACTGGTCGGCCGAGGAGGGCTGGAGGCGCGGCGCGCACAAGCGTGCGGTCACCGCCCTGCGCGCCACCCGGGCCACCTCCTCCGCCGCTCTGCTCGCCAGCCACCTCGAACACTGCGCCCCGCAACGCGGTGGCGACGTCGACGTGCTGCTCACCGGAGCCCGGGAGAGCCTGTTCACCGCCCCGGCGCGCGCCGCCCGCTGGCTGCGCCAGGCCGACCGGGCGGGCGCCGGTCCGCGGACCGGTCCACTGCTCGGCAAGGCCCTGCTGCTCAGCGGGCGCCTCCAGGAGGCCGCCGGCGTCTTCGCCGGCCACGACGGGCCTGCCGACCCCGGCGGGGACGGGCCGCCCCCCGAGGCACTCTCGGACGGGCCGCACCGGGGAGCCGCCCGGTATCCCGACACCGGGCGGGCCGCCCGCCCGGGCCTGTCCGAGTGGTACGCGCGAACCCTGCGCCTGCTCGGCCGCTATCCGCACGCCTGGCGCGTCCTCACCCCCCGGAACCCGTCGGCCCGCTCCTCCGGCGAGGTCCTGGAACACGCCGCGCTGGTGCTCGACTCGGCGGTGCACCCCGGGGATCAGGCGGAGCGCGAGGACTGCCCCCCGTGTGCGCAGCTGCTCACCGGGGCCCTTGAGGAGGTCGCCCCCGAAGTGCGGGCGCACGCGCTGGCCCTGCTCGCCTGTGGAGCGGGCCCTTCGGCGGGATCCGGCAACGACGCCCGCGCCATCCGGACCGCCCAGCGCCCGAGCTCCGCGGAACGGTACGCGGTCGAGGCCGCCGAGCTGCTGGACGAACTGCCGGACCACCGGCTGGCCGGTCAGCTGGAGGCGCTTCGCTGGCTGGCCGAGGCCGAACTGCGGCTGGAGCGGCCGCTGAGCGCGAGCCGGCACTTCCGCCGGGCCCTGCGGCTCGCCGTCCGCTACGGCCAGGGCTGGCTGCTCAGCCAGTCCGCGTGCGGGCTCGCCCAGGCCGGGCTGCTCCTGGGGGACCACGCCTCGGCGGCGTCGTACGCGGAGTTCGCGGTGGAGGCCGCGCGGAACACCGACAGCCCGGCGCTGCTGGCGGCGGCGCTGGCCCGGCAGGCCGGACTGGCGAGGCTGCGCCGCGGCGCGGCTCCGGACACGGAGCAGCCGGCCGAGGAGGCCCTGGCCGCCGCCCAGGAGGCGGGCGGACCCTGGCCGCACCGGGTGGCGGAGCTGCTGGGTGCGACGGAGCCGGAGCCGTCGCCCGGCGGCGCGCTGGAGGCGCTGAGCCAGCGCGAGTTCGAGGTCGCCGAGCTGGTCAGTGCGGGCTACACCAACCAACAGATCGCGACCAGACTGCAGTTGAGCCACAAGACGGTCGAGACGTACATGGGGCGGATCTTCCGGAAGCTGGGGATCTACTCCCGCGCCCAGGTCGCGCACATCGTGGGCCGGGCCGACGCGGCCGGTGCCGGTCCGGCGCCCCGCGGTCAGCTGCGGACAGCCGACCGCGTCTGACGGCGGGCCGCGGCCATCGCGGGAACGCCGGTGATCAGCTCCCCGGACGATCGCCGGAACCGACCGTCGAGGCCCCCAGCCGGTCCGGGTCCACGGCCATCCAGCGGGTGATGGCCCGGGCGAGTTCCCTCCCGTCCTGGTCGAAGAGCGCGGAGGTGTTCGTGAGGGTGCCGCGTTCCCGGGAGCGCAGCACCGCGGTGGTCACGTAGCGCCGGCCCACCACCGGCAGGGAGTCGATCCGGGCGGTCATCCAGCCCAGCACCCTGGGTGTGGTGTGTGGTGCGGTCCAGCCACCGGGGCAGTCCAGGGCGGCCCAGACGATCTCGGCCGGGACCAGCCCGTCCGGGCCGGCGATCGAGGCATCGGGCAGCCAGGTGCAGGCGACCGAACCCCGATCGTCCAGCGGCCCGGGGAAGATCCGCAGGCCGTCCCGGGCGGGCCGGTCGTACCCGCACACGAAGCAGCCGGGGAACGGGTGGTGGGCCAGGCCCTCGAACCGGGCCTCGGCCGCCCGCGCCCGTGCCACGGTCACCGCGGGCAGGGCCTCGATCGGGTGGTCGGTGGGTGAGACGCTCGCCAGCAGGTCGGCGCCGTCCCACAGGTGTATCCGACGTCCCGCGGCGCGGATCTCGCACTCCCGGTCCAGTGGGGGAGGCGCGTGCAGGGTCACCGCCACCGTGTTCGCACCGAGCCGCGCGGCGGCCCGGGTCGCGAGCAGCCCGCAGGCGTAGCCGCCGTTGGCGGAGGACGGCGGCCCGTTGAACCGTCGTCCCATGATGAGCGTTCCGGCGCCGTGCGTCATCCCGGTCCCCGTCCTCTCGCGTCGTCCCGGCCGTGCGGTGATCACGGTCTCGCCGGGCCCGATCCTCACCCCCGGCGGCCAGGGCATTCCCGTTGCCGCGCCGATCCGGCACATTCCGGCTGTCGGGGGAACCCCGGACTGTTTGATCACGGGGCGACTAACCACTCTTGCCAGGCATGGGAGCACCAGAGTCCAGCGATGCCACAGCCATGCCGGGCGGGCCCGGTTCGGAGCCGGAGGGCGAGCCGACCGGGGCCCGGCCCGACACCGACACCGACACCGCAGCCGTCGTCCCCGAGGCTGCCCCGGTGGCCCGCCGGAGGCACCGGCGGTGGCCCTGGATCACCCTGGCGACGCTGGTCGCCCTGGCCCTGCTGCTCGGCGGCGGCGGCGCGGTCTACGTCGACTGGACGGTGCACCGCTCGCTGCCGACCCTGGACGGTCGGCTCGACGTGCCCGGCCTGGAGCACCCGGTCAACGTCCTGCGGGACGGTTCGGGCATTCCGCAGATCTACGCGGAGGATCCCCACGACCTCTTCCTCGCCGAGGGCTACGTCCAGGCCCAGGACCGCTTCTGGCAGATGGACGTCCAGCGGCACATCACGGCCGGCCGGTTGGCCGAACTCTTCGGCGCCGGCCAGGTGGACAAGGACAAGGTGGTCAGGACCCTGGGCTGGTACCGGGTGGCGGAGCAGGAGGTCGAGCGCGCCGCGCCGCAGACCCGGGCCAACCTGACCGCCTTCGCCGACGGTGTCAACGCCTACCTCGGACAGCGTCAGGGGAGCGAGCTGAGCGTCGAGTACGCGATCCTCGACTTCGTCAACTCCGGCTACCAGCCGGCACCGTGGACCCCGGCCGACTCGGTCTCCTGGCTCAAGGCGGTCGCCTGGCAGCTCAACTCGACGACCAATTACCAGATATCGCGCGCGGTCCTCTCCGCCAAGTTGCCGGCCGCCGACGTCGACCGGCTCTACCCGCCGTACGACTTCACCCGCTGGGACCCGATCACCGGCCCGGCCACGGCCGTCTCCACTCCGTCGCCGTCCACCCCGTCGCCGTCCGCCCCCGCCGCCGTCCCCGCCGGGGCGGGTTCCGCGGTGGCCGGCCTGACCGAAGTGAGTGCCGAGCTCACCCGGGTGCTCGGTCCGACCGGCACCGGGATCGGCTCCAACTCCTGGGTGGTGTCCGGCAGCAGGACCACGACCGGGACCCCGATGCTCGCCAACGACCCGCACCTGGCGCCCTCGCTCCCGGGCACCTGGTACCAGGTCGGGCTGCACTGCAGGACGCCCGGTCCGTCCTGCCCGTACGACGTCAGCGGGTTCACCTTCCCGGGGATGCCGGGTGTGGTGATCGGCCACAACAGCCGGATCGCCTGGGGGTTCACCGCCCTCGGCACCGCCGACTCCGATCTGTACCTGGAGAAGGTGCAGGGCTCCCAGTACGAGTACCAGGGGCAGCAGTTGCCGCTGGAGACCCACACCGAGACGATCGACGTCGCGGACGGCCGGCCGGTCACGCTGACCGTCCGGGCGACCCGGCACGGGCCGCTGATCTCCGACGTCCTCGACACCGCTCGCCAGGCGGGCGAGCAGGGCCGTGAACCGGGAGTCCCGCCGGCCGACGGCGGCTACGCGGTCGCCCTGCGCTGGGTGGCCCTCGACCCGGGACCGACCATCGACGCCCTGTTCGAGATGGACACCGCGACCGACTGGACGTCCTTCCGGGCGGCCACCGCCCACTTCACCGCGCCCGCCCAGAACATCGTCTACGCCGACGTGGACGGCAACATCGGCTACCAGATGCCCGGACTGGTCCCCGTCCGGCAGGCCGGTGACGGGAGCCTCCCGGTGCCGGGCTGGACCGGCGACCACGAATGGACCGGCTTCGTGCCCACCGACCGGCTCCCCAGCTCCTTCAACCCGCCGCAGGGCTACATCGTCACTGCCAACAACGCCGTCGTCGGCCCCGACTACCCGTACCCGATCTCACCCGACTGGGGCCCGGGGTACCGCAGTCAGCGGATCACCGACCTGATCGCCCGGGGCGGCAAGCTGGACGCGGCCGCGATGCAGAAGATCGGGCTCGACACCCGCAACCCGAACGCCGCCGAGCTCACCCCCTACCTCCTCGACGCCCCGGTCGCCAAGGAGACCTCGGCCGCCCGGGACCTGCTGCGCGGGTGGGACTGCACCCAGCCCGCCGACTCCGCGCCGGCCGCCTACTTCAACGCGGTCTGGTCCCATCTGCTGGACCTCGTCTTCGCCTCGCGGCTGCGCCCGGTCGGAGACCCGCAGGCCTATGCGCCCGGCGGCGGCGGACGCTGGTTCGACGTCGTGCGTACGATGCTCCGCAACCCCGATGACCCGTGGTGGAGCAGCCCGGACCGTCCGGGCCCGCACGGTCGTGACGCGGTCCTGGCCACCGCGATGGACGAGGCCGCGGCCGACCTGTCCGGACGGCTCGGCGAGAACCCGCAACACTGGCGCTGGGGCGCGCTGCACACCCTCACCCTGACCAACCAGACCCTGGGCACCGGCGGCCCCGGACCGGTCAAGTGGCTGCTCAACCGCGGTCCGTACGAAGTCGGCGGTGGCACCGACCTGGTGGACGCCACCGGCTGGTTCCCGCTGGACGGCTACCAGGTCGACTGGGCGCCGTCGATGCGGATGGTGGTCGACCTCGGGCACCTGGACGACTCCCGCTGGATCAACCTCACCGGGGAGTCGGGCCACACCGCCTCCGCCAACTACACGGACCAGACGGCGCTCTGGCTCAAGGGCGACACGCTCGCCTGGCCGTTCACCGGCAAGGCCGTGGAGGCGGCCGCGACCCATCACCTCACGCTCGGCCCGCCGGGGGCCCGCTGAGCCGGGGCGACTCGGCGCACTGTCGGGAATCCTCCCGACTTCCTCCGGGAATCCCCGTTCGGCAGGCTCGTGAGGTATTCGGCCCACTCATCGGCACTCATCCATCGTCCGGTTCCCGAGAAGGAGTGACATGACGTCGATCGCGGAGACAGCGGCGGACCTCGGCATCCGGGTGGACGATGGTGTCCCGTACCTCCAGCTGACTCCCGAGGAGGGAGCCCGGGTCAGGGAGCTCAGCGACGCCCTGCTGGCCGAGGCCCCCGGGCAGTCACTGGAGCAGCGACTGGAGGCCCTCGCGGTCCGGGCCCACGAACTGCCCGTGCGGCTGCGGTCCGTACTCACCCACTTCCGGCTCACCGGCCGGCCGTACGGCGGCCTGGTGGTGGCCGGTCTGCCCGTCGACCAGGACACCCTCGGGCCGACCCCGCTCAGCTACACCGAGGAGCCGCGGGGCCACGAGACCGAGAGCGCGGCCGCCGCACTGCTGCTGGCGGGCTCGCTGCTCGGTGCGCCGGTGTCCTACCTCAGCCAGCAGCGCGGCCGCCTGGTGCTGGACGTCTTCCCGGTCACCGGACACGAGGACTCCCAGCTCGGCTCCAGCTCCACCGCCAATCTGGAGTGGCACAACGAAGACGCCTTCCACCCGCTGCGGGCCGACTGGATCATGCTGTTCTGCCTGCGCAACCCGGACCGCGTGCCCACCACCTTCGCACCGGTCCAGGACCTGGAACTGGACGAGGAGACCAGGCGGGTGCTCGGCGAGGAGCGGTTCGTCATCTTCCCCGACGAGTCGCACACCGAGGGCTTCAACCGGGACACCACCGGCATGGACGAGGACGCCTGGGTCGGCCGGGCCTTCGCCCAGATCGCCGAGATGAACAGCAGCCCCCGGCTGACCTCGGTGCTCTCCGGCCCCGTCGACGCGCCGTTCATCCGGATGGACCCGGCCTTCATGAAGCGCGACCTCGGCGACCCGGTCGCGGAGCGGGCCCTGGAGACGGTCATCGCCGCCATCGACGCCCGGCTGCGTGATGTCGTCCTGGCCCCCGGCGAGTTGCTGATCATCGACAACAAGCGGGCGGTGCACGGCCGTCGGCCGTTCCGGGCCCGTCACGACGGTACCGATCGCTGGCTGCGCCGGATCAACGTCGCGGCGGACCTGAGGGTCTCCGAGGACCGCCGTTACGGCCCTCACGGCCGGGCCCTGGCCTAGGGCCAGGGGCAGGGGCAGGGCTCCAGGACCATGGGCGTCGCCGGACGTCGCGGAACCAGCGGAAGGAAGAACCGATGGCAGACGCCGCGTTGGTGATCGACGCCTCCTACGCCCAGCGCAGCCTCTGGCTGGTGGAGCAGCTCGACCCCGGGCAACCCACCTACCACGTGCTGGCCGCCGTGCGGATGCGCGGTGAGCTCCAGGTGCCGGCGCTGCACCGGGCCCTGGCCCACCTGGTCGAGCGGCACGAGTCGCTGCGCACCGTCTTCCGGTTCGACAAGACGGAGCTGCTGCAGGTCGTCCTCCCCGAGCTCGCGGTCGAGCTCCCGGTGGAGGAGGTGACCGAGTCCGACCTCGACCGGCGCATCCTGGCGGAGGTCGAGCAGCCGTTCGACCTGGAGCGGGGCCCGCTGCTGCGGATGCGCCTGCTGCGCCGCGGCCCACTGGACCACATCGCCGTGCTGACGATGCACCACATCATCACCGACGGCTGGTCCTGCGAGATCCTGGTCCGCGAACTCTCCCAGAGCTACGAGGCGTTCGCGGCGGGGCGCGAGCCCGCCCTCGATCCGCTGCCGATCCAGTACGTCGACTACGCCGTCTGGCAGCACGAGACCCTGCGGGGCCCGGCACTTGAGCGGCTGCTCGACTACTGGCGCGAACGGCTCTCCGGAACCCTGCCGCTCCAGCTCCCCGGCGAGCGCACCCGGCCCCTGGAGTCCTCCACCGCCGGGGCGGTCCACTCCTTCGGGATCCCGACCGAGCTGATGGACCGGCTGGAGCGGCTGGCCCGCTCGGCCGGAGCCAGTCCGTTCATGCTCCAGCTCGCCGCCTTCAACGTTCTGCTCGCCCGCTACTGCGGAACCCACGACATCGTCGTCGCCACCCCGGTCGCCGGCCGCGACAGGTCCGAACTCGCCGGGGTGATCGGCTACTTCGTCAACACCCTGGCCCTGCGTCTGGACAGCTCCGGCGACCCCACCTTCACCGAACTGCTCTCCCGCGCCAGGCAGACCTGCCTGGGCGGGTACGCCCACCAGGACCTGCCGTACGAGAGGCTGGTCGAGGAGATCAGGCCCGCCCGCACCGCCGGCCTCGGCGGATCGCCGGCGCGGGTGATGCTCTCGCTGCAGAACATCCCGCACCAGGAGTGGTCGGCCGGTGGACTCACCTTCGAGGCCCTGCCGGTGGCCGGTCGGACCGCCAAGTTCGACCTCTCACTGGAACTGGTACCCGGCCCCGGATCCACCCAGGGCACCCTGGAGTACCGCACCGAGCTCTTCGAGGCCGCCACCGTGGAGCGGATGGCCCGGCACTTCGTCACCCTGCTGCACGGCATCGCGGCCGCTCCGGACACGCCCATCTCACAGCTGGAACTGTTCGAGGAGGACGAACGGCTCCGGCTGCTGGCCGGCGGGGGACCGGAGCCCGAGGTCGACTGCGTCCACCGGCTCTTCGCCCGCCAGGCCCGCCGGACCCCGGACGCCGTCGCCGTGCGGCACGGCGCCCGGAGCGTCAGCTACGCCGAACTCGACGAGTGGTCCGACCGGTTCGCCTGGCGGCTGCGCGAGCACGGGGTCGGCCTGGAGACGCCGGTGGCGATCTTCCTGGAGCGTTCGCCGCAGCTGGTCGCCGCCTACCTCGCCGTGCTCAAGGCCGGGGGTGCCTACCTGCCGCTGGATCCCGCGTACCCGCCCGAGCGGATCACCCATCTGCTCGCGGACTCCGCCGCACCGCTGGTGGTGACGACCGACGCGCTGGGCGCCCGGCTCCCGCAGGGCGCCGCCCGGCTCGTCCTGCCGGACGAGGAGGCGGCGGGCGAGGAGGCGGCGGGCGAGCCGCGGGCGTCGGCCCGCGGGACGGCCGCGCCGGACGGCCCTCCGCCGGACCTGGCGGGCCCGGACAACCTCGCCTACCTGATCTACACCTCCGGGTCCACCGGATCCCCCAAGGGCGCGATGAACACCCACCGGGGCGTCGCCACCTTCGCCCGCGCCGCGGTACAGGCCTTCGGCCTCACCCCGGACGACCGGGCCCTCCAACTCGCCCCGCTGGGCTTCGACGTGGTGGCCGAGGAGCTCTACCCGCACCTGCTGAACGGCGGTTCGGTCGCCTTCCCCGTGGGCGACGTGCCGATCGGCACCGCGGAGCTGTGGTCGGCGGTCGCCGGGAGCGGCGCCACCATCCTCTCCACCACGCCCTCCAGGCTCGGCGCCTTCACCGCCACCGACCGCGCCACGATCCCGCCGACCCTGCGCACCCTGGTCTTCGGCAGCGAGGCCGCGCCCGCCCTGAGCCGCCTGCTTCCCTGGGCCCAGTGGCCCGGCCGACTGATCCAGGTCTACGGCGTCACCGAGGTCGGCTGCACCTCCACCGCCACCCTGGTCGACTACACCGGCTCCCCGGACGAGGTCGTACCGCTCGGCCGCCCGCTGGCCGGCACCCGGGCGTACGTCCTGGACGGCGGACTCCAGCCCGTACCACCCGGTGTGACCGGCGAGTTGTACCTGGGCGGCCCGGCGGTCGGCCGGGGCTACCACGGCCGACCGGGTCTCACCGCGGAGCGCTTCCTGCCCGACCCGTTCGCCGAGCGGTCCGGCGCCAGGCTCTACCGCACCGGCGACCTGGTCCGCCGACGGGACGACGGCACCCTCCGGTTCGTGGGCCGCTCCGACCATCAGGTCAAGATCCGCGGCTACCGGGTGGAACCCGGCGAGGTGGAGACCGCTCTCAGCCGGCACCCCGGACTGACGGAGTGCGCGGTCACCGCCCACGACGGCCCGGCGGGCAGCCGGCTGGCCGTCCACTTCGTCGCCGCGCCGGGCGCCGAGGAGGTGGACGGCCCCGCGCTGCGAACCTTCCTCGCCCGGCGCCTGCCCGAGTGGATGGTGCCGCAGAGCTACGTCCCCGTCGCCGCCTTGCCGTTGACCGCCAACGGCAAGGTCGACCGAACGGCGCTGCCGCTCCCGCCGGCCCTCGGCGGACGGGCGGAGTACCTCGCGCCGCGCACCCCGATCGAAGAGGAGCTGGCGCGCATCTGGGGCGCTCTGCTGGGGGTCGAGAAGGTCGGCGCCCATGACAACTTCTTCGAGCTGGGCGGCACCTCGCTCATCGCCGTCCGGATGGTCGGCGAACTGGTCGAGGAGCTGGGGATCCGGCTGCCGCTGCGCGAGCTCTTCACCGGCGAACCGACGCTCGCCGCGATCGCCACTCGCGTCTTCGAGCAGCTCCTCGCCGAGGACGGGGCCGGGGAGTCCGACAGCGCCGACAGTGCCGAGAGCCCGGCGGACCGGTCATGACCGCACACCTCCCCGCGCCCGGCTCCCCGGCATCCGCCGGCCCGACCGCGGACCTGGCCGCCCGCGCGCGCCTGGAAGCCGCGCTGCTCGCCCGCCGGACACGCGCCCCGCGCACCGGTGTTCCCCGCCTCCCCCGCGGCCCCGGGGAGAACGAGTACCCGACCGCACCCATCCAGCGCTTCCTATGGGACGCCCACCACGCCGACCCCGGCCGGAACATCTGGGTCGTGCTCGGCGGAGTCCGCGTCACCGGCCGGCTTGACCTCACCGCTCTCCAGCGGGCGTTCGACCTCGTCGTCGAACGTCATGAAGCCCTGCGCACCCTCTACCGCACCACCCCGGACGGCGAGCTGCTCCAAGTCGTCCAACCTGCCGCGAACTACCGAGTCGCCCTGCGGCTCCATGAGATGACGGACCGTCAGGACGAGCAAGAGCTGGCCGCCGTCCTCAGCGGCCGCTTCGACCTCGAACGCGGCCCGGTGATCCGGCTGGACGTGCTGCCCCTGAGCGAGCAGGAGCACGACCTCGCCCTGGTGCTGCACCACATCGCCGGTGACGGCGCGACCGTGCACCTGATCGCCGAGGAACTGGCCGCCGCCTACTCCTCCTTCGCCGCCGACGGGGCCGCTCCGCCACTGCCCGCGATCGGGGTGCAGCCCGCCGACATCGCCGCGTGGCGATCGGCCCGGCTGACCACCGCCAGGCGCCGCGAACTCCTCGACTACTGGACCGGCCGACTGGCCGACCTGCGCCTGCCCGCGCCACCGGCCGACCGCACCCCGGCGGCCGTGCTCGACACCCGGGGCCGCACCCACCAGCTGCGGCTGTCCGACACCACCCTGCAGGCGCTGCGCCGGATCGGCGCCGAGCACAGCGCCAGCCTCTTCCTGGTCACCCTGGCCGCCTTCTACGTCCTGCTGGTCCGGTACTCCGGCCAGCGCGCCAACACGGTGGCCGCCCCGGTCTCCTACCGCGACCAGCCGGAGTTCCACCGTCCGGCCGGCGCGCTCTTCGACCTCATGCTGCTCCACACCGAGCTGACCGGCGACCCGCGCTTCGTCGAGGTGCTGGCCCAGGTCCGCGACCGGACGGTGGACGACTTCGAACACGCGGAGCTCCCGTACCCCGAGGTCGTCGCCGCACTCGGCTACCGGCCCGAGGACAGCCACGGCCTCCTCCAGCAGGTGCTCTTCACCGAGGAGACCGACGCCGGGGTCCCGCTCCCGGCCGGCCACGCCCTGGCCGGCGAGGTCATCAGCGCACCTCCCTGGCACCACGCGCTGCGCCCCCTCACCGTCCGCGTCACCGGCCGACCGGGCAGCACCCACATCGTGGTGACCCACCGCCTCGACCGCTTCAGCGAGCAGCGCGCCCGGAACATCGCCGCCGACTTCGTCGACCTCCTCGACCTGATCGCCACCGACCCCACCGTCCGGGTCCTCGGCTCCCCCGCACTGCCCGCGCTCCGCGCCCGCTGAACGGGGCGACCCGAGGAGGACACCCGCGTGAAGAGCGTTCTCGCCACACCGGGACTGCCCCTGTTCATGACGGGGCAGACCGTGTCGATGCTGGGCGACACCGCGATGTGGCTCGCCGCGGACATCTGGGTGAAGCAGCTCACCAACAGCAACGGTGCGGCCGGCCTGGTGTACTTCGCCTTCGTCGCGGGCACGATGTTCGCTCCGCTGTCCGGGGTCCTCGCCGACCGGGTCCGCCGACACCGCCTGCTGCTGTGGACCAACGGCGTCATGTGCGCGGTGGTGCCGACACTGCTGTTCGTGCACGACGCCGGCCAGGTCTGGGTGGTGTACCTGGTGATGCTCGCTTACGGCGTCTCCACCAGCCTCACGGAGGCCGCCCAGTCCGCGCTGCTCACGGTGATGCTGGCCGAGGACCTGCTGGCCGACGCCAACGCCCTGCTCCAGACCAGCCGCCAGATCCTGCGGCTGGTCGCACCACTGGTCGGAGCGGCGGCCTTCACCGCGCTCGGAGGCGCCACGGTGGCCCTGCTCGACGCCTCCACCTTCGCCATCACCGTCGTCACCCTGCTCTTCCTCAAGGTGGACGAGCCGCAGCCGGCTCCCTCCAAGGTCCACTGGGCCCGCGACCTGGTCATCGGCTCCCGGCACCTCATGAGAACCGCGCGCATGCGGCAGGTGATGGTGGCGGTGAGCATGGCGATGGTGGTCTTCGGCTTCTTCAACACCGCCCAGTTCGCGGTGGTCGGTGAGGGACTGCACCGGCCGGTGACGTTCCTCGGCGTCCTCAGCTCCGCCCAGGGCATCGGCGCCGTCCTGGCCGCCCTGACCGCGGGGTGGGCGTGCCGGCGGATCGGGGAGGGGCGGGCCGTGGGCATCGCCCTGCTGATCATGGCGGTCGGCGCCGTGCTGCTGATGGCCCCGACGGCGTGGCTGGTCTTCCCGGGGATCGTCATGGCCGGGTTCAGCCTCCCGTGGGCGATCGTCGGGGTCGTCACCCTCCTGCAGCGGACCACACCGAAGGACATGCTGGGCCGGGTCTACGGGAGCTTCGACCTGTTCACCAGCACCCCCCTGGCCGTCTCGATCGCGGCGGGGTCGGCGCTGATCGCTCCCCTGGGATACCGCCTCCTGCTGGCGGTCATGGCGGCAGGCGTCGCCGTCCCGGCCCTGTACCTGATGACCCGCCCCGAGCAGAAGGAGCGGGCCGAGCAGCGGGAACGGGCCGAGGTCCGACCGTGAGGTCACCCGCCCGGTGGGCCTCCTGGGCGCCGTACGGCTGCCGGTTCGCCGCTCAGGGGCGCGACGACCGGCAACCGTACGGCACCCCGCCGGGAGGTTACGGCCGGGCAGCGTCCTGGTGGGAGGCGCCGTTGCCCAGGTCGATGACCAGGCGGACGACGAGTTCGCCGTCGACGGTGCGGGTGCGGTCGCCGATGATCCGGTTGAGGTGGCGCACCCCGGGTTCCAGCTCCATCACGTGGGTGAGCAGCGGGTCGGCGGTGCCGTCGGTCCGCAGGGCCTCGGCGGCGGCGACGAGCTGGGGGCTGGTGACGCCGCGGTTGCCGCTCAGGGTGAGGCTCAGGCCCGGACGGGTGAAGGTGGTGGTGGCCGGGGGCCAGGAGCCGCCGGTGTTGGCGCGGCGGACGCCGTCGAGGTCGACCCCGGGCAGCAGGGGCGTACTGGCGCGCGGGGGGACACCGCCCAGGGGGTGGACGGCGACCAGGCGTTCGCCGAGGGAGCCGAGGGCGGTCTCGACGGCGCGGACGGTCCCGCCGCGGTGGGTGGTGACGAGGAGCGCGACGGAGCCGGTGGCGTACCGGTCGAGCGGGTCGGTGTCGAGGACGCCCACCGCGTGCGGGACGTGCTCCCGGGTCCACCGGAGGCCGGCCTCGCTGCGGTGGACCACCACGACCCGGACCGTCGGGAAGAGGAAGCGGGGCGCGAGGAGCGCGGCGAGGTTGCCGGTCAGGCCGTCACCGTGGACGACCAGGGTGTCGGGCGCCGACGTGGCCAGGCAGGAGAGGGCGTAGCGGACGACGGCGTACGGCTCGACCAGGGTGGCGCGGGCCGCGGGGAGGTCTTCGGGCAGGTGGGAGACCAGGCCGCCGTGGACGGCCGAGGCGCCGATGAGGACGCGCTGCTGGAACAGGCCCGGCACGTTGTGTCCGAGGAGGAACGAGGGGTCGCCGGGGTGGGTCGGGTTGACGACCACCCGGTCACCCGGGGCGAAGCCGTCGGCGCCCGGCCCGACGGCGACCACCCGGGCGGCGCCTTCGTGCCCCACGACGGGCGAGGGGTCGTCGCGGTCGCCGCGCAGGATCTGGATGTCGGTGCCGCAGAGGCTCACGTGCTCGGGTGCGAGCAGGAGCTCGCCCGCGCCCGGGGCCGGGGTGGGCACCTCCTCGATGCGGCAGGTGGTGCCGTGGCGGACGATCGCGCGGTGGGTGGCCGTGGCCGGCATGAGGTCCTTCCGGGAGGGTGTGGGTCGAAGCGGCCGCTGTCAGAGCTCGGTGACGGTGAGCGCCCGGTGCTGTCAGGGCCTGGTGATGTCAGTGCTTGGTGACCGTCAGATCTTGGTGACGGTCAGTGCGCCGCGGGACAGGGCGAGGGCGCCCGCCAGGGGGTCGACCTCGCCGGGGCGGCAGAGCCGCAGGCCGCGGCCGGCCCGCCCGGGGTCGCGGTCGGCGTAGCTGCGCACCTCGCTGACCTGGCGGACCAGCTCGGCGCGGTACGGCTCGCCGAGGCCTTCCGCGTAGCCGCCGCCGATGCCGATGAGGTCGGTGCGGGGATCGAGGCAGCGCACGGTGCGCACGATCTCGGCGACGGGTTCCACGACGGTGGCCAGCAGGCGGTGGGCGGCCGGGTCCCCGGAGCGCAGCAGGCCGGGGAGGGCGTTGCGGACCGCCTCCGGACGTTCCATGCCGAGGGCGGCCGCGACGTGCGGCAGCGCGGGGCCGGCGGCCACCGCGGCCACGTGGCCCGTCCCGCCGCAGGGGCAGGTCAGCGAGCGGACGGCGTCGGGGGCGGTGGAGACGGCCGGGAGGTGGCCGACCTCGCCCTGCAGGCCGTGGGCGTCGACCGGGACGGAGCGTTCGGTGAGGTCGGCGGTGCGCAGGGCGATGCCGCTGCTGACCGTGACGTACACGACCCGGCGGTGGTGAGGCTCGGCGAAGCGTTCCACGAAGCTCGCCAGCGCCGCGGTGACGTCGTTGTACAGGTGCCAGCTGACGTCCGGGCGGCGGGCGGCGAGGAGGGCGCGCAGCGGTACGGGCCGCTCGGGGCCACCGCCCCAGAGCGGGCCCGAGCCGTGCAGCACGCCGTGCTCCTCGTCCATCGCGGCACCGCAGGACATCGCCACCCGGGCGTCCGCCGGCACCGTGTCGGCCAGCGTCTCGACCAGCAGGTCGAGGAGCGCGGCCGGATCCTCCCCGGGCCGGTTGAGGACGCTGGGCGCGGGGAGCCGTACGGTCCGCCCGGACCCGGTCCGGATGCGCAGCCAGGTGCCGCCGAGGTCGACGGCGACCTCGGCGCGCACCCGCGGGCCGGGCTCCTCCGTCACCGCCCGTGTGCTCACCGCCGTATCTCCTCGGCCGGTTCGGCGTGGGTCCGGGACGGCTGGATCTCCACCCGGATCCGGCCGTCCCCCGGGTGCGCGCTGACGGCGGTCAGGTCGTCGACGCGGTACGGCGCCGCCTCCTCGGCCGGCGCGGCGACGGCGACGGCGGTGCCACCGGAGCGGCGGGCGGCGAGCAGACCGGGGGCGGAGTCCTCGAAGAGGAGGCAGTCGGCGATGTCCACGCCGAGGAGGCGGGCGGCGGTGCGGAAGCCCTCGGGGTCGGGCTTGCCGGCTTGTACGTCGCCGGCGCAGACGGCGACCTCGGGCAGGGGCAGGCCGGCGGCGGCGAGGCGGCGCTCGGTCATGGTGCGGGAGGCCGAGGTGACGACGGCCCAGGCGTCGGCGGGCAGGGAGGTGAGCAGCCGGCGGGCGCCCGGGATCTCGGCGACGGCGTCGGTGGCGGCCTCCTCGCGTTCCCGGATCCGGGCGACCTCGGCGGCGACGGTGTCGCCGTCGGCCTCGGGGAGGCAGCCGGCGACGATGTCCCGCGCGGTGCGGCCGGGCAGCGCGGCGAGCACGGTCTCGGGGGCGAGGCCGTGGCGGGCGGCGAATTCCCGCCAGACGCGGTCGATGGACGCGGCGGAGTCGACCAGGGTGCCGTCCATGTCGAAGAGCAGGGCGCGGGCCGTCACGGCCAGGGGGGTGGTCATCCGATCTCCAGGATGTCTGCGGCGAGCCGGATCAGGTCGAGGTCCTGCTCCCAGCCCCGGCGCAGACGCTGGTCGCCGGGGTCGGTGTCGAGGATCACGTGGTCCGCGCCGCTGTCGCGGAGCAGGGCGATGTCGGCCCGGATCTGGTCGGGCGTGCCGTAGCCGAGGGGCCGGGACTCCGTGGCGACGGGGGCGGTGGTGGGGAGGAAGAAGATCCTCGGCGCGAACTGCTTGCCCTCCGCGAGGGCCTTGGTGGCCTGGAGGCACAGCTGCCGGCTGGGGTGGAGCGGGTGCCAGGCGGTGCCGATCCGGTTGACGCGCTCCAGGGCCCGCGGTCCGTTGCCGCCGATCCACAGCGGGGGGTGGGGGTCCTGCAGGGGCCGGGGCGCGGTGTGCACCCGATGGCCCCGGTGGGTGATGACGTCGGAGGTCCAGGCCTCGACCAGGACGTCCAGGACCTGGTCGGTGAGGGCGCCGCGCCGGTGGAAGTCCACGCCCAGGACCTCGAAGGCGCGCGGGGCCCAGCCGACGCCGAAGCCCACGACGAGGCGGCCGCCGCTGAGCTGGTCGATGGTGGCGGTGGCCCGGGCGAGCGCGATCGGGTGGCGGTGCGAGGCGATCAGGACGCCCGCGCCGAGCCGGACCGTCTCGGTCTGCCCGGCCAGCCAGGACAGGGTGGCGAGGCTTTCGTAGAACGGCGCGGGCGAGCGCCGGTGGGCGTCGTCGGTGAGGGCGAGGTGGTCGGAGACCAGGACGGTGTCGAAGCCCAGCCGTTCGGCCTCGCGGGTCCAGGTGAGCATGCCCTCGGGGGTCATCTGGTGACCGAAGTTGGGCAGGTTGATGCCGAATTTCACCCGGTCACCGGCCGGGGGAGGGTGAGCCCGAAGGGCGCGTGGTGGGCGGTGGCCGCGGGGTGCGGTGCGGCGTGGAGTTCGAGCAGGTTGCCGCCGACCCGGTCGAGGGAGCGCGGCGGTTGCTGGTCCGGGATGCCGTGTTCGAAGAGTTCGAGGTTGACGGCGTCGTCGACGACGAGCATGGCCATCGCCGAGATGCCCTCGACGTCGAGGTCGAACTGGCGCCGCATGAAGGCCCGTTCGGCGGCGATCTCGGTGGACAGGACGACCCGGGCCCGGTGGTGGGTGATCAGGTGGTCGATGGCGGCGTCCAGGCTCCGGACGCTGTACCCGGTGTGGTCCAGGCCGAGCAGGGTGGGCAGGACCGCGTCGTCGGCCGGCCGCTGGCCGTGGTGGAGCCGCTCGGTGGTGATGTCGGCGTAGCCGGGGGTCTCGGGCCACTGCTGCAGTTCGAAGAGGGTGCCCCACGGGGAGCGGAAGTAGATCCAGCGGTTCCCACGGATCGGGCCCTCGGGGATGGTGATGATGTCACCGAGGACATCGACGCCGGGGACCTTCTCCAGGTGGGCGGCGGCGGCCTCGATGTCGCCGACGCGCAGGCAGAGGTGGTTGGTGCCGACGTCGACCAGTCGGGGCGGCTCTTCGGGGGCGGCGAGCGGCGCGGTGGGGACGAACCGCACCTCGGTGCCGGCGGAGAAGGACACGGTGCCGGCCTCGCCGTCCCGCCGCGCGGTGGAGGGCCCGGTCAGGTCCGCGAGGAAGGCCGTGGCCTGCGCGACGTCGGGCACCGCCACCGTGATCCGGTGGGCCGGTGGGCGGGTGTCCGGAGTGGTGTCCGGGGTCGTGGTCATGCGCGGGTTCCTCCGTGGTGCGGGGCCGGTGCCTGGTGCGGGTGCGGGTGCGGGTGGGTCACGGCAGGAGCAGGACCTTGCCGCGCAGGCCGCCCGCGCCGAAGTCCTGGTGGGCGCGGGCCGCGTCGGCGAGCGGGTAGCGGGGGCCGGTCGGCACCGTGAGCCGGCCGGCGCTGATCAGGTCGCTCAGGGCCTGAAGCTGGTCGCCGTTCTCGTTGACGTAGCTCTTGCGGGGGGTGATGCCGCGCTCGGGGGCCGGCTGGTCGTTGTCGTCGATGGCGACGAACTGGCCGCCGTCGGCGACCGCGCGGATCGAGGCGGCCACGCCCGCGGTGTCGACGACGGCGGTGTGGGTGGCGGCGGGGAGGTCCTGCGCCAGGGTGTGGACGGTGCCGACGCCGAGGGCCCGCAGGGCTTCGACGTCGCCGGGCCGGGCGAGGGCGTCGACCGGGTGCCCGTCGGCGAGCAGCAGCTGGACGGCGATCCGGCCGACCGCGCCCGCGGCGCCGGTGACGAGCACGGGTGCGCCGGGCGGCAGGGTGAGCTTGTCCAGGGTCTGGACGGCGGTGAGTCCGGCGAGCGGGAGCGCGGCGGCCTCCTCCAGCGGCACCCCGACGGGGGCGGTGGCGAACAGGCGCGCGTCGGCGACGACCTGTTCGGCGTAGGTGCCGTAGCGGTGGGCGGGCTGGGCGACCATGCCCACGACGGGCTGGCCCACGGTGAACCGGGTGACGTCGGCGCCGATCTCGGTGACGACGCCGGAGACGTCCCAGCCGGGGACGGCCGGGTAGGTCAGGTTCATGGTGAGGAAGCCGGAGCGGGTCTTGAGGTCGACCGGGTTCACGGCGGCCGCGGTGACGGCGACGCGGATGTCCTGCGGGCCCACGGGCAGCTCGGGCACCTCGTCGAGGGTCAGGACGTCCGGGTTGCCGGTGTGGTGGAAGGTGACGGCTTTCATGCCGGCGGGTTCTCCTTCGGAGGAACGGTGGTGAAGGCGTGGCGCGCGTTGGCCTCCGCCGCGGTCAGGACGAGTCCGCCGTCGGCGACGACCGAGGCGCCGGTGACGTAGCCGGAGCCCGGGCCGGCGAGGTAGGCGATGAGCGAGGCGATCTCCTCGGCCCCGCCCGGGCGGCCCAGCGGGATGTCCGGCCGGGAGATCTCCCGGTAGGTGTCCTCGTCCAGGACGCCGTTCATGGCGGTGGCGGTCTCACCGGGGGCCACGGAGTTGACCCTGATGCCGTACGGGCCGAACTCCAGGGCGAGCACCTTGGTGATCATGCCCAGGGCGGCCTTGCTGGCGCAGTACAGCGCGCCGCCGGTGATGGGCACGCTCTCGTGGACGGAGGTGACGTTGACGATGCTGCCGCGGACGCCGTCGCGGATCATGCGGTGGCCCACCGCGGAGGCGAGGGCCATGGGGGCGAGCGTGTTGACGGAGAACACCTCGTCCGCCCGCTTGAGGTCCAGGGCGTCGGCGGCGCTGCGGTCGTTGACGCCGGCGTTGTTGACCAGGCAGTCGATGCGCCCGGCCTCCTCGATGGCGGCCAGGCAGCTGTCGACGGCGGCCTGCGGCTCGCGCAGGTCGGCCCGGACCGGGACGCACTCGGCGCCGCTGGTCCGCCGCAGGTCCTCGGCGACCCGGCGGATCCGGTCCTCGCCGCTGGCGTAGCCGAGGAGCAGCCGGTGGCCGGGGCGGGCGAGCGCCCGGGCGGCGGCCCGGCCGATGCCGCTGCTGGCACCGGTGATCAGGACGGTGTGGAGGTCAGCCAACGCCCAGCACCACCTTGGGCCGGGTCCGGCCGAGTTGGAGCACCTCGAAGGCGTGGGCGACCTCGGCGAGCGGCACCACCCGGTCGACGAGGCCGGCGCCGACCTCGTCGACGAGTGCGACGGCGCGGGCGTAGTGGTCGACGCCGTGCCGGACCCCGACGATGCGGATGCCGTCGAGCGCGATCCGGCCGGGTTCCACGGTCTCGGTCTGCGCGGGGACGCCGACCAGGAGGCACAGGCCGCCGGGGCGCAGGCGGTCCAGCGCGGCGTTGAGGGTGCCGGGGGCGCCGGAGCACTCCACGACGATGTCGTAACCGGTGGGGGCCTCGTCGGTGCGGGTGAACCGCTCGCGGTAGCTGCCGGGCGGCAGATGGCCGACGGTGCCGGGTTCGGCGATGTCGAGGGTCACCGGGTAGCGGGCGAGGACGGCGGCGGCGAGGCTGCCCATGGTGCCCGCGCCGACGACCAGGATCCGGTCGCCGGGCCGGGGGTCGGCCGCGTCGACCGCCTCCAGGATGGTGACCAGCGGCTCGACCAGCACGTGCTCCGGCCGAGGCCGCTCCGTCTCCGGGCCGAAGGGGACCAGGGCGTGGCGGGGCATCACCAGGTACTCGGCGGCGGCGCCGGTCCAGCCGTACAGGCCGACCTCGCGCAGCTCGGTGCAGAGGTTGCGGCGGCCGGAGGCGCAGGAGCGGCAGGACTGGCAGGGGATCATGGTGGAACCGGTGACCACCTCGCCCTGGCGCAGCCCGGTGACCCCGGTGCCGAACTCCTCGACGGTGCCCACCCATTCGTGGCCGAAGCGGTGCGGGAAGGCGGCCCGCCCGTCGACGAGGTACGCGGAGGTGCCGTGGAGGATCTCCAGGTCGCTGCCGCAGAGGCCGACGTAGGCGATCCTGATCAGGACCTCACCGGGCCCGGCCTCCGGGCGCTCGGTCTCCACCAGGCTCGCGGCGTGCGGCTTGTCGATGACGGCGGCGCGCATCATCGCCCCCCGCCGACGGCCCGGGAGCGGCGGGTGCCCACGGCCAGGGCGAGGACGGCCGCCAGGGCGAGGGCCGCGCCGACGATGGGCAGCGAGACCAGCGATCCGCCGGACGACAGGGTGAGGGAGCCGATCCAGGCGCCGGCGGCGTTGGCGAGCTGGAAGCCCGCGATGTTGACCGTGGCCGCGAGGTTGGGCGCCTCGCTCGCGGAGCTGATCAGCTTGGAGGCCAGCGGCGGGATGATCGAGAAGCCCGCGGCGCCCAGGACGAACAGCCAAGGCGCGGTGAACCAGGTGCTGGAGCCGAAGAGCGCGAGCAGGCCGAGCGAGACGGCGAGCGCGCCGAGCGCGACGAGCAGGGTGCGGTCGATGGAGCGGTCGGCGAAGTGGCCGCCGAGCTGGTTGCCGGCCACCGAGCCGACGCCGAAGACGAACAGCAGCACGGTGACGTGGCCGGCCGAGAAGCCGGTGTAGTCGCGCAGGAACGGCGCGATGTAGGTGAAGACGACGAACAGCGCGGCCTGGGCGAGCGCGGTCAGGGTGAGGGCCGCCCACACCGAGGGGCGGGTGAAGACGGTGAGTTCGGCGGAGATCGACCCGGCCGGGCGGGCGGGCGCGCGCCGGGTGACGGCCACCAGCCCGATGGTCGCCAGGGTCTGGAACACCGCGACCACCACGAAGGAGGTCCGCCACCCGAACTGGCCGCCGATCAGGGTGCCGAGCGGCACGCCGAGCACGGTGGCCAGGTTCAGGCCGAGCGAGACCCGGGCGATCACCCGGCCCTGGAACTCCGGCGGCACCAGCGAGGTGGCGAGCACCAGGCAGAGGGCGAAGAAGGTGGCGTGCGGCAGCGCGGTGATGATCCGGAAGACGATCAGCAGCGGGAAGTTGTTCGCCAGCGCGGTGCCGAGGGTGCCGACGACGAAGACCGCCATGGAGCCGATGATCAGCGGAGTGCGCGGCACCCGGGTGGTGACGATGGTGAGCAGCGGGCCGCCGATCATCACGGTGACGGCGTAGACGGTCACCAGGAGGCCGGCGGTGGCGTCGGACACCTTGACGTCGCTCGCGATGTCCGGCAGGACGCCGGCCACGAGGTACTCGACCGTGCCGACGCCGAAGACGGCGAGCAGCATCCACAAGACCGCGGCGTTGGCCTTCGCCGCCGGTGTGGGAGCGGGTGCGGCGGTCTCGGTCCCGATGGTGTCGGTCAACGGGCACCTCCTGTCGTGTCGTTCTTCTCGGTGGTGGACGCGTCGTCGCTGCGCTCGTCGGTGGCGCGCGCGGGGGCGCCGGTGTACTCCACGACCGCGCAGCCCCAGGTGAACCCGACGCCTATGCCGGTGAGCAGCACCCGGTCGCCCGGCACGAGGGTGCCGGAGCGGCGCAGCAGGTCGAGCCCGATGACCGGGTCGGCGGCGCCGGTGTGCCCGATCTCCCAGCCGCGGTCGGCGAGCGTCTGCTCGGCGTCGATCTTCAGCGGGACGAAGCACTGCTTGCGCAGCAGGACCTTGCCGAAGTTCGGCACCAGCCAGCGGACGATGTCGGAGTGGCTCACGCCGGCGTCGGCGAGCGCGGTCTCGGCGCAGCGCGACAGCGCGGCGGCGTTGCGGGTCCAGAACTCCTCGGTGCCGCGGTCCTCGACGAAGGCGGAGACCCGCTGGGGCAGGTTCAGCGGGGTGTCGGAGGCGTACTGCGGCATCGTCATCGGGTCGTCGCCCCGGTGCATCCGCTCCAGCAGCGGGTCGCTGACCACGGAGGTGGAGAGCACCCGGAAGGGGCCGCCGTCGTGGCCGAGGACCAGGGCGCCCGCGCCGTCGCCGTAGACCACTCCGCTGTCGGAGGACCAGCGGTCGAAGAGCGGCAGCTGCCACGCGTCGGAGGCGGTGACCATGCCCTTGCCGGAGCCCGCGCACCAGCGGCCGACGAGTTCCATCCCGACGACGGCGCCCGCGCAGGCGGTCCGTATCTCGATCGGGACGCAGTCCGTGATGCCGAGCTCGCCCTGCAGGTAGGCGCCGCAGTTCCAGGCCTCCAGCCCGTTGTGCAGGACCACCGCGTGGACCAGGAGGTCGATGTCGGCGGGGTCGGCGCCGGCGTCGGCGAGTGCGGCGCGCCCGGCGGTCACCGCCATCTCGGGGGCGGTCTCGCCGCGTTCGGGGCGGGCCACCACGACCGACACCTGCGCGGTCTTCTGGTACTCGATCTCGTCGTACCGTCCCGCCGCCACCATCTCGGCGGCCGACTCACGTTCCTCGGGCAGGTAGGAGGCGAAGCCCTCGATGTAGAGGTTGTCCCACTTCACGCGGCCTCACCGGCCCCGACGAGTCCGGCGGTCGCCCGGCGTCCGGCGCCGTCCCGCCGCGCGGTGTCGAGCTCCTTGAGCGCGATGCGCAGTTCCTCGGGGGTGACGTCGTTGACGAAGCGGTGGTGCCCGATGCCGACCGGCAGGGGCAGTCGCTGCTGTCCGTCGCGGTGGCGCACGGTGTCGGCGAGGGCGCCGTCCAGGATGCCGGGGCGGGCCAGGACCTCGGTCCACAGCGGCAGTCGGAGCTGCTCCATCAGGGTCAGGACGCGCTCGGCCTGGTACTTGGTGACATCACCGCGCAACCGCCCCATCACGGTGGTGAGCGCCATGTCGATGGCGACCGCCTCGCCGTGCAGCAGCTCCGGCAGCGCCTCCATCTCGACCGTGGGGCTGAAGGTGTGTCCGTAGTCGACGCACCGCTCCAGGGTCTGCTCCCACAGGTTGGGCTGCAGTTCCTCCAGCATCAGGTGGATCGCCTCGGAGATCACCTGGCGGGCCGCGGTCTCCAGGGTCGGGGTGCTGCCCTGGAAGCGGTCCTCGATCAGCTGGGGCCCGAAGTCCTCCAGGAGCTCGAAGAGTTCGGCCGACTTGATCAGCGCCATCTTGAGGATCTCGGCCAGGCCGTTGGAGAGGTGGCGGGCGTCGAGGGTGCCCAGGAAGGAGCGGTCCACGAAGGTCGCGACCGGCGGCGCGTAGGTGCCGAGCCGGTTCTTGCCGTGTCCGTAGTTGACGCCGGTCTTCACGCCGACCCCGGCGTCGACCAGGCCCACCAGCGTGGTGGGTATCCGTACGTAGGGGGTGCCGCGCCGGTAGAGGCTGGCGGCGAGTCCGACGACGTCGAGCAGGACGCCGCCGCCGATCGCGATCACCGGCTCGCGCCGGCGGTCGATGCCGAAGTCGTTCATCGCGTCCACCACGTCCGTGACCGCGCTCCAGCGCTTGACGCTCTCGTCCGCGCGGACGGGCAGGAGGGTGGCGGCGATGCCGTGGTGGTCGAAGTAGTGCGCGATCCGTTCCCCGTGGAGCTCCTGGACGGCGGAGTCGATCACGACGAGCCGGCGGTCACCGGACCGTAACGGGGCGTCGGCGCAGCCGGAGAGCAGCAGGGTGCTGTCGGGCTCGAATAATCCGGCGGCCTCGACGATGTGGTACCGGACCTGTTTGATCGCCTCCACCGTCCACGACGGGGTGGTGGAACGGTGACGGGTGAGGCCCTCGGTGAAAAGAGCGGTGGCATGCATGTGCGGTCCTCGATGGTCGGGGAGTGGCGCGACGCGGCCGACGGTCAGGTGTCCGCCGCGCTGCCCTGGTGATATGACGGAACGTCATGCCTTGTGGGCACGACGGTTCGTGTCATCGGCGTGGCGATACTAGCATTCGTGTAGCGCTCACTACATGAATATCGTGTTTCACTGGTGTGAAGCCGTCCTTCGGCGCGCGCCTGCGACCGGAGCGCGCCACCGACGACATGGGAGCATCGATGGCAGGCGTACGCGGCCAGGGCCGCAAGTTCGATCTCGAAGACATCCTGGAAAAAGCCATGTTCGTCTTCTGGCGGCACGGGTACGACGGCACATCGGTGTCCACCCTCACCCGGGAGATGGGGATCGGCGCCCCCAGCCTCTACGCCGCCTTCGGCAGCAAGGAGGGCCTGTTCCTCGCCGTCGTCGAGCACTACAACAGCGGCTGGGGCGGCTTCATGCAGCGCGTCTTCGACGAGGAGGAGCGCGCCTCCGTCCTGATCCGCCGCCTGCTGTACGAGGCGGCCGACGCCTACGCCCACGTCGACTGTCCCGGCGGCTGTCTGATCATCAGCTCCGCCATCCGGGTCTCCGACACCAGCCAGCAGGTCGCCGACCGCCTGCGCGAGCTGCGCAACGCCAACATCGACCGGCTGGAGGCCCGCATCGGGGCCGACGTCGAGGCGGGCATCCTGCCGGCCGGCCTTGACGCGCGCGCGGTCGCCGAGTTCCTCGGGGCGATCGTCCAGGGCATGTCCCACCGGGCGAGGGACGGCGCGACGGTCGCCACGCTGCGGACGGTCGCGGGGATGGCGTGGGACTCCGTGCGGGTCCTGCTGGGCGAGACCTGAGTCGGCGCCTCCCGCCCCGGGAGGCGCGAACGGGGAGGGGCCCCGGACCGGATCGACGGATCCGCTCCGGTGCCCCTCCCCGCGCGAGGGCCTCACCCGCCCCGCGATCGCCGTCCGTGGTGGCGGCCTGAGCGGCTCCTTGCTGATCGGGGTCGGCCTCACCGCTGCCGCGCTCGCGCGACGGCTGCCATGTGGGATACCGCGGTACGGGATACCGGGCGCGGGATCCGGAACCAGCCGTACCGGGCCATCGGTAAGGACTGTTAGCGTAAGGACCTCACCGCCCCTTCGCTGCCTACGGCCGTACCGACACCATGGCGGCGCCGGGATCTGTCGACCGACCCAACCGCTTGGAGAGAGAGCATGACGCAGCGTCAGGACCTCATCGCCGTCCGCCCGATCGCCGAGGCTGATGTTCACACCGCGGTCGACACCCTCACCCGGGCCTTCGCCGACTATCCCTTCACCCGGTACGTGCTCGCCGCCGACCGCCACGAGGATCGGATCCGGCGTTTCCAGGAGCTGTGCCTGACCCGCATAGGCATGGTGTACGGACGTACGTGGGTTGCCGACGGGGGCCTCGCCGTCGCCGCCTGGACCACCCCCGAGCAGGACCCCTCGCCCGCCTTCGCCGAGCTCGGCCCGCTGTTCGGCGAGCTCGCGGGGGACCGCGCGGCCGCCTTCGAGGCCGCCGAGGAGGTCGTCGAGCCCCACCGGCCGCAGGAGCCGGTGTGGTTCCTCAACACGGTCGGCGTCGCCCCCGAAGCCCAGGGGCGGGGCCTCGGCGCCGCGGTGCTGGCCCCCGGTATCGAGGCGGCCGCCCGGGCGGGGTACCCGGCGTTCCTGGAGACCTCCACCGAGTCCAACGTCGCGTTCTACCAGCGTCTTGGCTTCGAGGTCAGCGCCGAGGTCCCGCTCGAGGGCGGCCCCCACACCTGGTGCATGCGCCGGGACCCGCGCTGAGCGCGGGCCGTGGAACCCGCTGAACCGTCCACCGTCCACCGTCTCGCGCCGCGCGGGGCGGTGGACTCGGTCAGGGGCGCGGGTGGCGCAGGGGGACGGCGGTGCGGACGGTGTTGGCCTGGTGGGCGGCCGGGCGGGCGACGGGCAGCCAGGCGGGACGGAAGCGCTGCTGGTGCTGGGTGCATCAGTCCCGCAGGAGCTTGCCGAGCCGGGTGGCCTGGGGCGGGGCGGGAGCGTCTGCAACGCGGACGGCGCGGCGCAGCAGGTCCTGCACATGGGCCTCGGGGTCCCATTCGTCGGCGAGTTGGTGCAAGGCGGCCGACGGGATGCGGGCAACTCAGCAGCTTGCCGTCCGTCGGCAGCCTCGGCATCCGGGAGGACCCCCCGTCAGCAGTTCCGGCTCAACCGCCGCGCGATGGCCTCCAGGAGTTCGTCCAGTGCCGCCTCGCGCGTTCGCCCCCGAGGCCGGGCCAGCCCCACTCGGCTGGGTGAGACCCCGCGGACGGGGTGGAACACCACGTCCGGGTGCGCGTAGAAGCGGGCTGCCGACGCCGGGGCCAGTGCCACGCAGCCGCCGGCCACCGCTCCGAGCCATTCGTCGGGCCGACTGGTGACAGCACCGACCCGGACGGGGTGTCCTTCCCGCTCGTCCACTGCCAGCCAGTGCTCCCTCCAGGCTCCGGTCTCGGCTCCGGCCGCAACGAACGGTTCGTCCCACATCTCCCGGAACTCCACCATCTCGCTGTTCGCCAGAGGATGCCGGGCCGGCAGCAGCACCCCGCGCTCCTCAGCGAACAACTCCCGCACGTTCAGCCGCTCCTGCCCGGGAAACGGCAGACGCACCACCGCCGCGTCCACCTCGCCCCTGGCCAGGCCGGCGCTCGGGTCCGACCAGTCGAACTGGCGCAGTTCCACCCGCCACTGCGGCTGCGCCTGGCGGAACTCGGCGATGACCTCGGGGACGGCACCCAAGGCGCCCGCGTCCAGGAAGCCCAGGCGCAGCACCCGGGCCGCCCGGCCGGCCGCCCGGACCGCCTCGTCCCAGCTGTCCAGCAGCGCGGGCACTCGCGACGCGAGCTCCCGGCCGGCCTCGGTCAGCGCCATCCCGGACCGCGAACGCACGAAGAGCCGTACCCCGAGATCGTCTTCCAAGCGCCGGATCTGCTTGGTCAGCGCGGGCTGCGAGACGAACAGCTTCTGCGCCGCCCCGGTCAGGCTGCCCTCCGCCGCCACCGCGGCGAAGTACCGAAGCAGGCGAGTGTCCACATCCATGCCATCAGGTTATAGAAGAAGGTATTGGACGGTGCGGAGGCGTCCGGGGAGTCTGAAGGCATGACCGGTACTCATGTCGCACTCCTCGTTGTCACCCTGTTCACCGCTGCCATCAACATCGGTATCGCCGCCGCCGACCTCGCCGGAGCGCGCTTCGTGCTGGCCAACTCGGCAGAGGTGGGGGTCCCCCGAGCCTGGCTGCCCCGGCTGGGTGCCCTCAAGCTGGCCGGTGCGGCAGGCCTCCTCCTCGGTCTCAGCGATGCTCTGCGCCCCCTCGGCGCCGCCGCGGCTTGCGGTCTCGTCCTGCTCTACCTGGGCGCGCTCGTCTTCCACCTGCGCGCCCGTGTTCTCCACAACCTCGCGTTTCCCGGGTTCTTCTTCGCCGCCGCCGTCGCCTCGCTGGCCCTGACCGTGTCCTTCTGACGGCGGCACCGCCCAACCTTTGATGAGAACACTCCCTCGCGGCGACAGGTCATCCCACTGGTCCCGTCCCGGCCAGGGTCGAGCGCCTGCCATCGAAACCTGGTCGTCACGCGGGGACCGAGCCGCCGCGGAGGCATGTCGGCCTGCGGCTGTCGTGGCACGACGCCGTCGCAGGCCGGGGCGTCGAGCGTGGGGGAGCGGCGTGGCGGCGCGACCAGCCCCGTGACACCAAGGAACAGACACACGGCCCTGCCCCCCCCCCCCCGCACTGACCCGCGACCGGCTGACGTCTCGGCACTGACGCCGGGTTGGCGGCCACAGACGTACGGCCGGCAGGCCGCACACCCCGGGCGGGCCCACAAGAGCCCACCGCGCCTGCCCCACGCCGCAAGAACAGCCGACAGGACCGCCCCGCCGACCCCGTCAGGCCGTCGTCGCCCGGGCCTGCGCCGACGACAACACCCTGTAGCCCAGGGCACTATCCACTGCTGCCCGGACAGACCGCGGCCCAAGAAGACCACCACCCGATCACACAGCCGAACGCGCCCGGAACGACGCCGGCCCGGATGGCGCACGGAACTCCGGGGGCGCAGCAGCATCCCCCTTCACCCTCGGAGAGAGGACGACTGACATGACCCGCCTTCACCCCCTGACCCGGCACGGACGCTGGGTGATGACCGGTGCGGCCGGCACCGTGGGGCGCCATCTGCGCGGCGCGCTCGCACAGCGCTTCGAGCACCTGCTGCTCCTGGACACCGCCGAGATCCGCGACTGCGCGCCGCACGAGAGTGCGGTCCGGGCGGACCTGCGGGACTTCGCGCTGCTCAGAGAGGTTCTCACCGATCTGGACGGGATCATTCACCTCGGCGGAATCCCCGATGAGGCCGACTTCCACGACCTCGTGGACGTGAACATCACCGGTTCGTTCCACGTCCTGGAGTCCGCCCGGATCAACCGCGTGCCCCGCGTGGTGTACGCGAGCAGCAACCGCGCGACCGGCTTCTACCCCACGACCCAGTCGGTGAACCCCGACCTGCCGGTGCGACCGGACGGGCTCTACGGGGTGAGCAAAGCGGCAGTCGAGGCACTGGGACGCCTGTACGCGGACAAGTTCGGCCTCCAGGTCGCCTGCCTGCGCATCGGCAGTTTCGAGCCGGCCCCCTCGACACCGCGGGAGCTGGCCACCTGGCTCAGCCCGGACGACTGCACCCGGGCCTTCCGTGCGGCGCTCGACGCCGACTACGGGTTCGTCACCTTCTACGCGGTCTCGGACAACCGCGGCCGCTGGTGGGACCTGGAGGCCGGACGGGCGATCGGGTTCAATCCGTGCGACGACGCCGCCGAAGTCGGCGCCCGCATCGCTGGAAGCCCCGCCGAGCCTCAAGGAGGTGACTTCGCATCTCCCGGCTACACCCTGAGCCGGCAGCGCCACCTGAGCAACGTCCCCACCGAAACGGGGAGTTCACAGCCGTAACCAGCCACCCCGGGACGGTCCGGCACCCTCGCGCGGCGACCGTCCGCCGGACAGCGGGCACCGGCCGGGGACCCTCGCTCCAGAGTCCGGGCAGATGCAGCCCGCGGTCCGCCAACGCCCGGCCCTGAGCGCAGGCACAGGCGGCGAATGCCCGATCCGACGGTTCTCCGGCCCTCACCGAACTCGCCACCGGTCTCGGCGTGGCCGTCATGGGCGCCAGCCAGATCGCGCAGGATGCGATGGGGCCCGACCGGGTCCATATGGAAGGAGACGGTGCAGGCGGCGGAAGCAGCTCGCCGGACATGCGGACCCAGCCCTCCAAGGCCGCCGATCCGAATGCCACCCCCGACGGACACGTCACCAGCATCCCCAAGGCAGCACGCTCGCCGCTCATCCTCCCCAGCGCCGGGCTGGCCCCGGCCGGGGTTGCCCAGCACGAGGTCGACCGGGATGGCCGCCGGCCGCAGTGGTCCCTGCCCTGAGGGTTCCCTGGCCCGGTGACTACCCGAAGGCGGCCGAGCGGCCCGGCCCGGACGCCGTACCTTCGGCGAGGACGGTGTCCGCTTCGCTGAGCATGCGGCGGCGTTCGGCCAGGACGTTGTCGAACGCGGTGGTGTTCTGCTGGATCAGGGTGCGTTGAATGGCGGCCTCGGCTTCGTTCCAGATCCGGACGAGCCGGGTCTGTTGTTTGCAGGCGACGTCGGTGAGGGCGGTCGTCCGCTCTTCGTCGGTGGGTTGTTCGGAGGGCCAGGGGCCGGTCTGCAGCGGTGTCGCGTAGTCGTGGCCGGCCTGCTTCATGCACCGGGACCATGCAGCGACGGCGGCCACGACCTCCGGGGTCTTCGTCGATTGGTCGAAGGACTCCTGGTTGACCGACCGGACCAGGTAGGCGTCTCCGGGGTAGCTGGTGGTGCCGGTGATCCGGCGCGCAGCGGATTCCTGGCAGCCCTGCGGGCCGGTGAGCGCGTTCAGCTGGTCAGAGGAGAGCGGTACCTGTGTCGGGTCCGGGTGGGCGGGGAGGTGGTAGCCGGTGGTGCGGGCCCCGAAGGCGCTGGTGAGTCCGTAGCGCCGTTCGTACCGGCCCAGCACGGTGGCCGGGGCGGTGGCCGGGGCGGGTGGGCGGACTCCGGCGCTCCGCAGGCAGTCGGCGACCAGCCGGTCCAGGGCAGTGTGCAGCCGGGCGTTGTCGGCGGGTGGGAGGAAGTACGGGTCCAGGGGCAGGGAGATGACGGTGGGGTCGTCGGCGGGGTCGGGCGCGGTCTTGGTGCCGTCGGCGGAGGTGCCTGCCGGGCCGGATGGCGTTCCCCTGGTGGAGGCTGGTGCGGTGCCGGTGGTGGTCCCGCTGTTCGTGGAGCAGGAGGCGAGCAGCAGAAAGCAGGTGGCGACGGCCGCGAGCGGGGCGGTGAGCCGCGGTGTGTTCATGGGGTCGTGGCCTCGAATCTCCGGTCGGCCGGGCCGTCCGAGGAGTGGGACGGCCCGGCCGGTTCCTGCTGGGTCAGCCGATGACGAGGAACGAGGCGTTGTTGTTCTTCGTCTTCACCAGGTTGGCGTTGCCGCAGGCCGGAACATCGTCCCAGGGCCCGCTCCAGCCGCTGTTGTAGTACACCCTGACGTAGCCGTAGCAGTTGCCGGGGAACTGGTAGGTGGCGGAGGCCGCGTTGTTCTTCACCGCGACGCCCTGTCCGTTGCCGGGGCCCTGGAACGCGCCGGCGTAGGCGAGGTCTTCGAAACCCCTGAAGCCGGTGAGCAGGTCCCAGCCGGCCACCGAGCCGGACTGGTTGCTGTTGTACCAGAAGCAGAAGGCCCTGGCCCCGCGGCAGTTCCCGTTGTTCGGTGCGGCCTGCGCGGCGGGCGCCACCGCCAGCGTCGCGGTGGCCGCTGTCCCCGCCAGCAGCAGCGTGGTGAGGATGCGTCGTCTCTTCATGTTCTTCCTCCTGGTGTCTGGACATCCCGGACCGGGCGGATGCCGGCCGGGTGTGTGTCGATCGGTCCCTGTCCCCGGGGTCCGTTCCGGGGCAGGAACGCCGTTGCGGAAGCGCGGTGTCACGGAAGCTCGAAGCCCTGCGCATCTGCGGCCGGGCGGGTGCCGCCGGAGCGTTCGTCGCCGGGGGCGGGGAACCGGGCGGCACCCGCGCGGCTTCCGGGACGGGCGGGAGAGGCGTCAGTGCCAGCCGGTGCAGGGACCGGCGCCGGAGATGCAGGCGCGGGCGCTGACCGAGCCGTCGACCATGTCGCCGTAGCCGGTGGAGCCGATCGCGTTCCAGAACTGGATGTCGGAGCTGTTCTCCACCCAGAACAGCTGTCCGTTCGAGGCGCCGGAGATCTTCGCCCAGTTCGCCTTGCAGGAGGAGCTGTAGCGGAGTTCGATCGTGCCGTAGGCGGAACCCTTCGACTCCACGGTGTAGGCGTCCGCGTTGCAGCCCATCTGGATGGGGTCCCGTCCGCTGCAGGAGGACGCGTAGCAGCCGGCGGTGACCTGGGGCGTGGCGGCGGACGCGGTGGGGACGGCGAACCCGGTCAACGCCGTGGTGGCCGCGGCGAGACCGAACAGGATCCCGGTCGTACGGTTGATGCGCTTCATGCGGAGTTCCTTCCTGAAAGAGCGGAGATCGGTGGTGCTCGGCGGGCGGTCCATCCGCCGGCCGTGCATCGGCCCGCAGGAGGCCGCCGGCGCGGCGGTCCTGGAGCCGGTGCGCAACGCGATCTTTTGACGGTGTGGAAGCGAGCGGACTTCGCGGCGGCCCGAGATGGTGATGCCTCGGAGGCCGTCGCGCACCATGGGAGCGGCGAACGTGCCCCGTAGAGGGGCGGTGGTGCCGCCGGACCGTGGTCGTGCCGATGCCGAGGAGCGGTCGTTGCCGCGTCCGGGGCTCCGGCACGGTTCGAGTTTGCTTAGCCAGCCGGTTGTTGCGCAGCCCTCCTCGCTGGACGAAACAAAGTGCCGCTCCGCTGGCCGGAAGGGCCGGTGGAACGAGACAGGCCGATGAGGAGCCGTTGCAACAGCGTTGCCCCGCACATAGGTTGGCGTGGCCCGGTGGTGTCACGGAGCGGGGGGAGCATGAGGGATGGGGCGTCAGGAGATCCCGCTGGATCCGGCCGGCGGGCCGGTCCAGCGCTTCGCGGTCGAGCTGCGCGAGCTGCGGCGGGATGCGGGGGATGTCACCTACCGGGTGATGGCCGGCCGTACCGGCTATTCGGTCGCGACGCTGTCGCGCGCGGCCGGGGGACAACAGCTTCCTTCGTTGCCGGTGGCATTGGCATACGTGCAGGCCTGCGGCGGAGACCCGATGGAGTGGGAGCGGCGCTGGCACACCGCAGTACGGGAGGCGGCAGCCGAGGACGGTGATGGTGCCGATGCGCCCTACCGGGGCCTGGCCCGCTTCGAACCCGGTGACCGGGACCGGTTCTTCGGCCGCGACCGGCTCATCACCGACCTGCTGGCCCTGGTGGACACCCGTCGTCTGGTCGCCGTCGTGGGCGCCTCGGGCAGCGGCAAGTCCTCCCTGCTGCGCGCCGGACTGATCCCGGCACTCCGGGACAGGGGCGCGACGCGCACAGGCCCGGCCGCCATCCGGATCTTCACTCCGGGCGCGCGGCCCGCCTCCGACCACGGTGCGCTGACTGCGTCCGAAAACGGTACGGGCGACACGGTGCTGGTAGTGGACCAGTTCGAGGAGGTGTTCACGCTGTGCACCGACCCGGCGGAACGCGCCGCCTTCCTCAACCTGTTCCTGGGGGCGTGCGCGCCGGACAACCGATTACGGGTGGTCCTCGCGGTGCGGGCCGACTTCTTCGGCCACTGCGCCAACCACCACGGGCTCGCGGCGGCCCTGCGGGAAGCCACGCTGCTGGTCGGACCGATGGGCCCCGCCGAACTGCGGGAGGCGATCGTCAGACCGGCCGCCGGCGCGGGCCTGATCGTCGAACGCGCCCTCACCTCAAGGATCATCGAGGAGATCCACGGCGAGCCGGGCGGACTCCCCCTGCTGTCGCACGCCCTGCTGGAGACCTGGCGGCACCGCAAGGGCAGGGCACTGACAGAAGCCGCCTACGAGGCAACCGGCGGCGTGCACGGCTCCATTGCCCGAACCGCGGAGCGCACCTACGAACGTCTGACACCGCACCAGGCCGCCCTTGCCCGGCGCGTCCTGCTGCGACTGGTCACCCCGGGCGAGGGAGGGCAGGACACGAGCCGTCCCGCTGACCGCACGGAACTCGAATCCCTCGGCTCCGATGACGCCGACACCGACACCGCGGCAGTACTGGAAAGCCTGGCCCGCGCCCGGCTGATCACCCTGGACGGCGACACCGTCCACCTCGCGCACGAAGCACTGATCAGCTCCTGGCCGCGCCTGAACACGTGGATCGACGACGCCCGCGACAGGCTGCGCCACCACCGGCACCTCACCGAGGCCGCCAAGGCCTGGGAAGAACTGGACCAGGATCCCGGAGCGCTCTACCGGGGCACCCGCCTGGCAGTGGCCGAAGCAACCTTCGCCGGCGTGGGGCTCCACGGTGACCTCACCCCGCTGGAGTCCCGCTTCCTCACCGCTGCCTTAGCCGCCCGCGACCTGGAAGACCGGAAGACTGCACGCTCCGCCCGACGGCTGCGGACCCTGCTCGCCACGCTGTCCGCCCTGATCGTGCTCGTCCTGCTGGCCGGGGTAGTCGCGTGGCAGCAGAGCCTCACCGGCGAACGCCGCCGTACGGAGGCCGCCGCCCGCCGGGCCGCCGCCGTGGCCGACGGCATGCGCTCCTCCGACCCCCTCACAGCCATGCGACTGAGCCTCGCCGCCTGGAAGACCGCCGACCTCCCCGAGACACGGTCCGCACTGCTCGGCGCCACCGTTCAACCCGACCAGGACGTCTTCGCCGACCCGCCCTCCGACAAGGCTGCCCCGGAGACGCACTTCCTCAGCGGCGACGGCCGCACCCTGGTCAGCGTCGGCCGGGATCAGGTGGTGCAGTGGGACGTCAGCACACATCGGCAGGTGGCTTCGCTCCCCGGCATGGCGAAGACAGCTTATTTCGTGACCGACATGAGTGCTGACGCCCGGGCACTCACGGTCTACAATCCCCTGCAGGTGAATGTATGGGACCTAGCTACGGAAAGTAGCAGCAAAGTCCCAGAAACACGCACCGCTTCCGGATCCCTCCTTCGTCCCACCGCGGCCCGGTTCGGTCCGAGCGGGCGGACTCTGCTCCTCTACGGGCTCGACCTCGACCTATCAGAATTCGTGATCCAAGTATGGGATCTCCGCAGCAGCAAGGTACTGCTCGAACGGCGCACCAGACGCAGTGATCACCGCGAGGTCAGCAACGACGAGTTGCGCCGTCTACCGGGCCTCCGAGAGCGACAGATTCTGCGAGAGGGCCGACTCTCTCAATACCCTTACCCGGATGCATCGTTGAGCCCCGATGACCGCCTGATGGCGCTCTGCGTTCCTGGAGAGCCGACGCAGGTGTGGAATCTGCCGGAGCAGCGTGAAGTGCCTACCCCCTGGGCTCCAGCCGTCACCGCGGAACAATGTCTCAACCAGGCGGTCCGGTTCACGCCGGACAGCCGCCTGCTGGCAGTCACCGATAGTCAGGGAGTCCGGATCTGGGACATCGCCTCGGGAACAGAACTCCCACGGATCGAGCATGCCAGCATATCAGAGGTGGCGTTCAGCCAGGACGGAACATTCATGCTGGCGTGGGACGGCAAGGAGTTGTTGCTGTGGCGCCTTGACACGCCATCGGTCCCCGTCTTCAGACATCCGCTGGCCGACACCGACGTCGGCCAGTTCAGACTGGATCTGGATGAGCGCAGGATCCGCTACCTCCAAGGGTCGACCGGCGCAGAGGTCCGCACCATCGACCTCACAAATGTCCTAGACTCGAATTGGGAAGGCCAATCAGCCGCGACCGCCATGTTCAGCCCCGACGGCAGCACGCTTGCCACGCTACTGTCGTCCCCGGGCGCAGGCACGTATCGCTTTCGGCTGCGGGATCTGCGCGGCGGAGGACATGTCGTCGACCTTCCCTCCATGTCCTGCCCATCGCGTTCCGAAGGCTTGCTGCCTCCCGACCCGTGCACCTTCCTCATGGCATTCCGTCCCGACGGGCGAGCCTTCGCCTATGGCGTCATCGACTACACGTCGATCGATGCTCCCCCACCATCACGTGTGTTCATCTGGGACATCTCCGCCGGCCGCACGAGCGAGGCCCTTGACCTCTCGGCTCCCGATTCGTTCCCGGAGAGCACCGTCGACGCGATCGCCTTCACACCGGACGGAAGATCGCTCCTGGCATCACGCCAGATGCAGACGGAATCGGTGGAAGTCTGGGACCTGTCCCGGCAGACCAGGACGTACAAGATCGCCCGCATCGGGGGAGACCGACTCACCGTCCGACCGGACGGACGGCTCGTCGTCACCTCGCGCAATCAAGTCGCCGACCTGCCGTCCGGTCTGGTGATCCCTCGTACGCTCACCCAGAGCATGACCCACGCCCTGGCGTTCAGCCCCGACAGCGCGTACTTGGCCACCGGCGACGAAGCCGGCCGCGTCACCCTCTGGGACGGCAATGCAGAACGGAACCTGGGTGTCCTGCCCGGCACCTTCCGTCCCAACACCACAGGGACGTTCCACCCGATCTCCGCGCTCGCCTTCTCACATGACGGCCGCACTCTGGCCGCCGCGGGCACCGACGGCACGCTGCGGATGTGGGACCTCTTATCCCACCAACCACTCGGCCCCGCCCTCCCCGTGCCAGGAGGTGCCACCCTCTCCCTGGCCTTCAGCCCCGACGACCGTACCCTGCGCGCAGCGACCGAGCACGTGCCGGCACACGAAGTCGTGGTGGCGCCGAACCAAGAAGCCGCCAACATCTGCGAACGAGCCGGGGGCGGCCTGCCGCCAACCGACTGGGACACATACCTCCCCGAGGTGCCCTACCGGAAGGTTTGCTGACCCCAATGGGTGCGATTCCCTGCGGTGTCCTTGCCGGAAACGTCATCCGCTCTGGTCGGTCAGCATGTTGGTACTCATGGAGGAGGCCGCCGACGCGGTCGCGTCGTCGTATGTCGAGGCGGGCGATTTGCCCTCGATCGGTGATCGGTTGGGGGAGTGGATGGAGTGGGCGGGCGTTGGCGATGCCCTGGTGTGGCCGGTGCCCGTTGTAGAACGTCTCGAACTCGCGCAGGGAGTGCAGGAGATGGCGCTGGTCCCAGATCCATGTCCGGTCCAGTAGTTCTCGCCTGCAGGTTTGTACCCAGCGCCCGGTCGCTCGCTTCGAACCGGACCCGCTGCCCGCCCAGCTGCCGTTCCAGCACCGCGATCTGATGGCGCAGGGCCAGGATCTCCACGTCCTTGTCGCGGTCGCTCATCGGCAGCAGACGCAGCATCGCGAACGCGTTGGTCACGCCCAGGTACGCCAGTCTCAGCAGCACGATCCATCAGCCTGGCACGCTCATGTGGGCACCCGTGGCCGTTCGTGAGAATGCGCAGGTCACAGGCTCCGGATGAGGTTTTCGGCAGGAGCAACGTTCGTCCTCGGCGTCCTGGCCGCGCCGCTGGCCGCGCGCTTCGGCTCCAAGCGCGTCCTGATCGGCGGCAGCGTGGTCACCGTCGCACCGTTCCTCCTGCTCGCCGCCGGCCACGACCACGCCTGGCAGATCTACACGGCCTCCGCCCTGGTCGGCGCCGGCCTCGGCCTTGCCTTCTCCGCCATGTCCGCCATCGCCGTCGAGGCCGTCCCGCCGACCCAGACCGCAGCGGCCGGCGGCATGAACGCCAACATCCGCACCCTCGGCGGCGCGATCGGCAGCGCCGTGGCAGCCAGCATCCTGTCCTCCGGAATCACGGCAACCCACCCGGTCGATCGCGGCGGGGTGATAGTCCCGCGGCTCCTGGCGGACCGGGGCCGGGCCGACTTCACCATCGGCACCGGGCGCGCGATCAGAGTGGTGGCACTGCCGTGCGGGATGGTGCTCAGGCGGCGGCGCGGTCCGCGTCCTCGTCGATGGCGTCGTAGAGGTGGGTGCCGTGGGCCCAGCTGGTGAGGATGCTCCGGTTGACCAGGATGAGGTTCTGGCGGGTGCCGAACGCGGCAGCGTCCCGGGTGAACCCGTTGAGCCCGATCATGACGGGTACGTCGGAGTCGTGCTCAGGCCGGGCGGTGCCGTTGAACGTCTGGACGTCCCGGGAGCCGACCGGCTTGTTGTAGTGCTTGCACTGCACGACGACCTTGCGGCCGAGGTGGTCCCAGACGATGACGTCGGCGCCGAGGTCGCCGGAGCGGCCGGAGTGCCGTACCGAGGTGAAGCCGTCCCGGACGAGCAGCGCGGCGCAGGCCTTCTCGAAGTCGGTCGGGTGCATCACGGCGAGGTGGTGGATCGGGTAGGTCAGGGCGGCCGGTTCTTCGTCCTCGAAGACCTCGTCCGTGTAGTGCCCGTACCCGCGCGGAGCGAAGAGCCAGGCCGCCACCAGGACAGGGGTCAGGACGATCGGGCTGGCGATGAGGGCCGACCACCAGGGACGGTCGGTGATCCAGCCCCACATGTCCACGCTCAGCCAGTGCCAGAACGAGGTGGTCAGCCACTGCCAGAAGACCTTGGCGGCGGCCACGGCCAGCACCGCTCCGGCGATGAACTTCAGCAGCGGATCGAACGTGCCGTCATCGCGCACTCCTGCACTCCATTCGGGTGGCTGGGTTCGGATCGGGTCAGGCTTCCGGGCGGCCGAGTCGGCGCCTGGTGGGCCGGGCGGGCAGGCGCAGCAGGTCGTGCAGGGCGATACCGTGTTCGGCCCACTGGCGGAGCCGGTCGCGGTCGATCCAGTGGATGCCGTGTCTGTCGCCCCAGGCCCTGGCGTCGCGGGTGAGGGAGCCGTTGGTGACGACGACGGCGGTGTCGGCGTTGTGCACGGGGCCGGCGGTTCCCTTCACCTGGTACATCACCTGGGAATCGACTTTGGCGCCGACCTTGGTGTATTTGGCCTGGAGCACGATCCGTCCGAGGCCTGGGTGCTGGCCGATCACGTCGGCTGCTTGGTCGCCCTGTTGCCCGACCTTGCGGGCGGTCCAGCCGTCGCGGACCAGCAGGTCGCGCAGCGCGTACTCGAAGTCCTGGTCGCCCAGGGCGTCGATGCCGGACAGGCTGAGCCGCAGGGTTACGAGGCGCCGCGTCCACCACACCGCCGCACCGACAGCGGCCGCGCTCGTGAGGCTGGCGAGAACGGGCCAGTGCTGTGCGGCGGCTCGGGCACCGGCCTCGGCTGCCTGGACGAGGAGGACGAGCATTGCGAGGGCGACGGTGCCGGCCGCAACGAACTCGGTGGTGCCGCGTGGCCGACGCAGCCTGGCCCTGGCCTCGCGGGATCGGGCAGTTCCGCAACGCGATGCGCGTCAGGGGTGGCGGCCCACGTCGACAGCCCTCGGGGAGGAGACGGCATCCCAACTGGACGGACGCCCTTTCGCAGCGGTGTAGAGCTCCTGGTCACGGATATGGCGAAAAGCGGCGGCGCACGCCGGTGGTACACAAGCGGGGGCGCTGGCACCGGCGCAGTCGGTACCCGACGGCTCCTCCAACAGCAGCCTGGTAGGCCGCGCAGTACCGACCGCCGCCGGATTTCCCCAAACCACCATCCTCTGCGGACGACTGGACATGACCTCTCGTCAGGCAGTGAGAGAGGGAGTGGGAATGTCGCCCGGTGACGGGAGTCCGCAGCACGGCGGTCCGACGGCAGAGACCCCACGTGACGACGGCGGTGGCCTCGCGCTGCTCGGCGGATTGATCGCCCTCGGCACCGTCGTACAGACCACGGCATGGCTATGGGGACACCCCTTGGCCGCAGCAGCCGCCCTGACAGGCGCCGCCGTTGCACTCGTCGGCCTGCGCCTGGCACTTCGGCACACCAGCCTCGGCCCACCACTGCGCCGATTCTCCAACCGCTGTGGACCCTCATCCGCGCCGGCATCTCCGCACGCCTCACCCTCGCCCACACCACGCTCACCGCAGCCGTTACCGACTGCATCGAACAGTGGGCCCACCAGCCGCTGCGCCAATCGGCGCCGGCCGAGCCCACCGCGTCCTATGTGCGGCGCCCTCTCGGCTACACGCTTGAGGCGTTCCAGGCCGCCACACCCCCCAGGTTCGAGGAGATGTGCCACGAACTGCTGGAACGCGACGGCTTCACCAACACGGAACGGGTCGGCAGGGCTGGGGACCTCGGCGCGAATCCGTCATCCCCACGGGATTCTTCGCCGTTGAACCGCCATCCACGTACTGGCAGGGCCGGAACCGCGTGCGGCCGGTGGGCCCGCCGGTCACCTGTCGGCAGCCTGCCGGCGGTGGAGGAGGACGGCCGTGAGTTCGACCGGGGCGGGGCCGGCCTGTTGTCGTGCCGATCTGGGGCCGCCCCTCTGCGTCGCCGGGTTGGAGGCGCCGGATCATGCCTGCCGCGGGCATGAACAGGTTTGTCGCGTCAAGTAATCATTTCTGTCAAAATCTGCACACTTACCCCTAAGAAATAGTGATGAGTGGTCGTTGTTTCGTTCTGATGTCACCCAATCGGGGCGCCGTCCCGGTCGAGCGCGGTCGCGCCGCTGGCAGCGCTCGCCGTGACGCGGGCCCTGCACCTGTGGCGCCGCAACGCACTGCTCAGCATCGTCTCGGCACCGCGGTGAACGTCCTGCTGGCCGGCACGTTCTTCGCGCGCTGACCGCCGGAGGCCGGTCCCGCCCCGGGCCCGGGAGCGTCCGCGAACGGCAACAGTCCCGCATCAGCCCCGGGGCCTGGCCGGAGCCCCCGGTCATGTCGGCGCCGGCCCCCGGGACCGGTGTGCGCCCGTCGGGGCGGGTGTGTGCGTTGGGGGGCAAGTCGGCAGTCCTGTCCGCTGGAAGAGTCGAGCACATCATCGTTCAACCCTCGCAGGAGTCAACTCGTGCACATCCACACCGCAGTGGGCCGACGGCTTGTTGGTCTGCTCCTGGCACTCGGTCTGGCGCTCGGCCTGGTGCAGACCGCCTCGGCGCCGGCCGCGCACGCCGATCCGAGCGGACAGATCACCAAGTTCGACTGGGACACCGGCGACCTCGAATGGGGCGGCCAGGCGGCGCACGACAACTACTGGTACGCCATCGACCAGCTCCACCGGATCAGCGGCCACGACATCCCCAACCACCCCGAGGTCTCCGCTCAGCTCGACGAGACGACGCTGCTGCCGACCCGTCTCATCGAGGCCCGCATCCTCACTTACGGGCAGTACCGCGGATCGCTCTACTGGTGGGCGGACAACCTCTACTTCGCCGGCTTCTACCAGCCGGCGTACGACAACCACCCGGGCACCCACTACGTCTTCCCGGACGTCTGGCCCACCGAGTTCCAGCAGGTCACCCACAGCAACAACGTGGTGCGTCTGCCCTGGGACGGAAACTACTCCCGGCTGCCGGGCGGTGGCACGGGCGAGCGTGCCGGGCGGGCCATCAGCTACGGCAACCTCACCAACGCCCTCACCAGCATCGCGACCGCGGCCACCCGCATCGAGCGCGACTCGAACGGCTTCGCCCGTGAGATGGTGACGATCATCCAGGCGACCTCCGAGGCCGCCCGCTTCGGCCGGGTCTTCGACAACATCCGGGGCAACATCCGGGACTACACGTCGAACACCATGGGCGGCCAGAACGTCGACCTCCAGCAGAACTGGGACGGTGCCTCGACCTTCGTCTACCGCCAGCTGAGCGGCCAGTCGGGTACGTTCACCATCAGTGGTCAGACCTTCCGCACCCTGGCGGCCTTCCTCGCCTACGTCGGCTACATGGAGCTCCACGCCAAGGTGCCCCGCTGACCCCGGTGCCGTAGGCACTCCGTCGGACGCGGGCGGGGCAGTCGCCCCCGTACGACGCGGGCCCCCGACCGGATTCCTCCGGTCGGGGGCCCGCGGCCGTCAGCGGATGATCGACACGATCCGGCACGGTGTCGCAGGCGCCGCGCGGGCTGAACCCTCCTTCGGGGCGAGGCCGTGGGGCAGGACGAGGGTGAACACCGCTCCGCCGGAAGGGGAGTTGGCGGCCTCGATGAGCCCGCCGTGCAGCCGGGCGTTCTCCTGGGCGATGGCGAGGCCGAGGCCGCTGCCCTCGGAGCGGGCGGGGCCTTGTCGGCCTTGTAGAACCGACGGGCTGGGTCCACTCCGAATGAGCGGCGCCGTAGGCGGCCAGGACACGCCAGTCGCGGAAGCCGCCGGTGCCGGACAACTCGCCTGCCAAACGGTCGAGTTCGCGACGTCCTGCTCGACGAGCTCACGGACCATCCGAATCCGAAGCGAGTGCCCGTCTTCGAACGCGCTCTGCAACGCCTCGGGTTCGAGGCCCAGCTCCCGGAACGCGCCACCGGCAACGGACCGGACGTCCTGTGGGTGATCGGTGAGTTGAAGTACCTGGTCCTGGCAGCCAAGTCGGGGGCCACCTCCGACAAGATCTGGCGTAGTGACGTCGCGCAGCCGGCACACTCCATGAGCTGGTTCCAGCAGACGTACGACCAGACCTGTACCGCCACCCCAGTGCTTCTGCGGGTCATGACGTCCTGTCTTCGGTCCTTCCGGCACACCGCCGGGCCGCACGGCATTCTGATGTGTCGGAAGGTGCCGGTGTTCCCGGGAGGATCCGGTGAGCCAACCAGCGCATCCTGAGCGTGTTGCGTCCGTGGACAGCCCGGACGTACGTCGGTCGACCTGAGGACGATCCCGGCCTCGCCGGGGACGGCACTCGACGGACCGCTGGCGACCGCGGCGCACCAGTGCGGCGCCGGTGATGGGCCGGCCGGGCTCGGACGGGGGAAGTAGAGAGCCAGGGGTTCGGGTTGTGTGTTGCCCGGCCCGGGGCCGCGGCCGGGCGGCGAAGTCGGTCAGGAGCCGGCCCAGGAGGTCAGGCAGGCGGATGGGCACGCGGTCCAGGAGAAGGTCGGGCTTGTCGTTCCGTGCGGTCACGGCGTCGGTGGGCAGAGCCGCGATCCGGATGACCTCCTGGCCGTAGAGGTAGAGGTAGGGGACGGCGACGCGGACGTCGGCCGGCAGTTCAGTGTCGGTGAGGCACTGGTGGAGGATCTTCCAGCGGGAGTCGTCGTCCAGGGCGGCGGGGTCGGGCCGGGGCCGGACGGGAACGTCAAGGCCGGTGCTGTGGCCGCGGTGGCTGACCCAGAAGCGGAAGCCGCGGACCTCGTAGTGCTGCGGGCCCGACGGCACTTCTGAGTTCGACGAGTCGGAGCGCGAGGGTGTCATCCACTTCCTGTGTTCGATGCGGTCAACGCAGGGAGCGGATCGTCGGGCTCGTGACGAGCAGGCCGGCGCAGCCCAGGACGGCGGCGCCGCAGAGCAGGAACAGCGTCGTCGTGCCGTACGGGAGCAGGACGCCGGCCACCAGATAGGAGAACGGGTCGAACGCCACTGTGGCCAGCACGACGAGGCTGAGTACGCGGCCCAGGAGTTGCTCGGGTACGCGCTCCTGCAGGGTGGCCACGACGACCACTCCGAGGAAGCCGGATCCCAGCCCGATGAGTGCGGCGACCGCCGTCGCGGCGGCGACGTGGGTGGCGGCGGCGAGCCCGGCCATGCCCGCGCCGATCGCCGCGACGCCGCCGACGACGGTCAGGCCGCGTCGGGCGGGTGGGCGCCACCCGGCCGTCAGGGAGCCGACCAGTGACCCGGCGCCGAAGCCGGAGAGCACGATGCCGAGGGCGCCCGCGCCGCCGAGGTGCCGGTCGGCGAGTACGGCGCCGCCCACGAGCACCGGGCCCACGACCGCGAGGTTGAGCAGGGCGATGGCCGCCAGCATCCCTCGCACGAGTGGTTCCTGCGAGGCGTACCGGAGGCCCGCGCGCAGGGCCCGCGCGCTGCCGGCCAGTTCACCGTCGACGCCGTCCGGCCCGGCGCGGTCCGCGGTGCCCGCGCGGCGTCGTGCCGTGCGGGCCGGCGTGCCGAGGGCGAGGGCGGCCAGCGCGGCCACCGCCACGATCCCCCCGAGCGTCGCCCGGAAGCCGACCGCGGCGATGCATCCGGCGGCCACCGCCGGGCCGATCAGGTCGCCCCCCGATTCGGCGCCCTGGACCAGCCCGTTGGCCCGGGAGAGCTTCTCGGCGGGCACGACGACGGGGAGCAGCGCGAGAGCCGCCGGGAAGTACGCGGCGTCGGCGGCGCCGAGCAGCGCGGCGAGGACCGCGACCGTCGTCACCGACGGCGAGGTGAGGGTGACCAGGGCGCCGAGGGAGAGTAGGACGGTGACCCGGAGCCAGGCGGCACCGGCCACGACACGGGCAGGGCCGAGGCGGTCGACGAGGACTCCCGCGGGAGGCAGGAGCAGCACGCGTGGCAGCGCGGCGGCCACGAGGACGAACCCCGTGGTGGACCCGGGTTCCGACAGTTCGAGGACGAAGAGTGTGAGCCACACGATGAACAGCGCGTCGACCACGGCGGCCAGCGCCTGGCCCGCGATCAGACGGCGCAGGTGCGAACGGCCGAGCGGTTCGCGGGGAAGGGGACGGGTCGTCGGTTCCGTCGTCATCGAAGGCCGGGCCTCCCGGGTTCGCTCGCCGCGCCGAGGGCCCGCCACCCGCGGTGCCACCGTGGGTGTGGTCGCGCCCGGGGCGTCGAGGGGGGTGTGGTCGGGTCGGGCAGTGGTCGACAACATGAACACATCGGCTCGTGGATCTCCGGTGGGACGCGCTGCCCTTCCGGAGGGACCGTGGCCGGGGATACGGGGCGTCGGTTGCCGTCCGGCGCCGTACGGTCGGCGAGGCCGGCGCTTCGGTGAAGGAGATGACTAGGCGATGTGGGTGCCCCCGTCTACCGTGAGGGTGGTGCCGGTGATGTAGGAGGCCGCGTCGGAGACGAGGAAGACCAGTGCCGCGGCGAGCTCCTCGGGCCGCCCGATCCGGCCCGACAGGACCCGCGGCATCACCGCCTCCAGGTAGCCCTCCGGGTAGCCGTCGGTCATCGGGGAGGCGAAGAGGCCGGGTGCGAGGGCGTTCACCCGGATACCCCTGTCGGGGGTCCACTGCTGGGCGAGGTCGCGGGTGAGCCCGAGCAGTCCGGCCTTCGACGCCGAGTAGGCGGCCTGCGGCAGCCCGCCGGTGACCAGTGCGAGGACACTGGAGACGTTGACGATGACACTGCCGGGCAGCATCACCGCTCCCGCGGCCTGGGCCATCCAGTAGGAGCCGTTGAGGTTGATGTCGAGGACCTCGCGGAACTGGTCCGGAGTCTCCTCCGTCGCGGGCCGTTCGCTGCTGACGCCGGCGTTGTTGACGAGGATGTCCACCCGCCCGAACGTGCGCATGGCCGTGTCGATCAACGCGCGGCAGTCCTGGGGCTCGGCGACGTCGGTCCGTACGGCGACGGCCCGGCGGCCGAGTTCCTCGACGGCCGTGCGGACGGCTTCGAGCAGTTCGGCACGTCGGGCCCCGAGCACGACGTCGGCGCCGGCCTCGGCCACCGCGGTGGCGAAGGCCGCACCCAGCCCGGACGAGGCGCCGGTGACCACGGCGACGCGACCGTCGAGCCGGAACCTGTCGAGGACGCTCATGGCGGCGGGTGGTCAGGACCGGCGGTCGGCGACGTAGGTCACCGCGTCTCCGATCGTCCTCAACTCCCTGACCCGGTCGTCGGGGATCCTCACCTCGAACCTGTCCTCGACCGCCACGGCGATCTCCATCATGGCCAGGGAGTCGATGTCGAGGTCGTCGGTGAACGACGTCGCGGCGCTCACCTCGGCCGGGTCGACGCCGAGGACCTCTTCGACGATCGCGGTGATGGCGTTGAGGATGTCGGTGGTGTCCACAGGGGTTCCTCCCTCTTGGGACGGGGCCGGCGTGCGTCGGCCACCGCGGGTGTTCCGTGTTCGGGTGGTGTGCTTCGTGGTGCGGCGGGCCTCAGAGGCCCAGGCGCCGTCGGTAGGTGAGGAGGGTGCGCAGGAAGCCGTCCATCTGCTCCCCGGTGTGCCCCGCGTGCGGGAACAGCCGCAGGAGCGCCTGGTTGCGGGTGACGGCGGGGTAGGAGAACACGGGGACGAGGTAGCCGTCCTCGACGAACCACTCCCGCATCTGCAGGGCGGCGGCGTCGTCTCCGACGGGTACCGAGAGCATGTACGACTCGGTCGGCGTCGTCGCCGTGCCGGCCTCGTGCATCTGGTGGCGAAGCCGGGCGGCATGGGCCAGGTAGTCGTCGACGATCCGGGGGTCGTCGGCGAGGGCGGCGATCGTGCGCTCGGCGGCGTAGGCGGTCGGCGGCTGGATGGCGGCGGTGAACATCGAGGTGCCGGAGAGCAGTTCGAAGGCGTCGATGGCCGCCGCCGGTCCGGCGATCGCGCCGCCCTCCAGCCCGACGGCCTTGGACAGGGAGACCATGACGAAGTCGGCCCGCTCCCGGATCGCGGCCGCCTCCCGGGCGTAGGGGCGGTGCTCGGGCCCGTAGACCATGAAACCGTTCGCGTCGTCGATCATGCTGACGGCGCCGTGGCGGTCGCACTCGTCGAGGATCTCCACGATCGGCCCCATGGTGCCGTCGGCCGAGTAGATGCTCTCGGCGATCACCACGGTCTTGCGGGTGCCGACGTGGTCCAGGATGCGGGCGAGGTCGGAGACGTCGTTGTGCCGGAACGCGTGGACGGTGCGGCCGTAGTCGAATCCCTGGAGGCCCTTCCAGATGCTCCAGTGGACGTCGCGGTCGACGACGAAGACGGTGTCGTGGTTGCGTACCTCGATGCCGGTGTCGAAGTGCGCGGTACTGCTCATGGCGTGGATGAACCCGATGTTGGCCAGGAGCCCCGTGGCGAAGCTGATGGCTCGCTCCTTGCCGGTGTGGCGGGCGATCGTCTCCTCCAGCACCTGGTGGGGGCGGCAGATCCCCTGGGTCATCCTGGATCCGCTGGTGCTCAGCCCGTGGGCGAGCGCGCCGTCCGCGAAGTGGCGTTGGAGCGGGACGTGGCGCGCGAGGTCGAGGAAGCTGATGCTGGCGAAGTTCACCAGTTCGCGGCCGTTGCGGGTGATGGTCGGCCCGACCGGGCCGTCCACCACCGGCGGGCGGTACGCCGTGTCGTGGGTGTTCGCCTCGATGAAGGCGGCGAAGGCCCAGGGGGCCAGGCGGTCCCCGGACGGCGCGGCGGCGCGGGATGCGGTCATGGCGAGGTCTCTCCTCCACGGCGGGTGCGGGGTGGCAGGGGTTCCAGCGCTTCGGCGAGGTGGCCGAGCGAGGCCGGTCCGGCCAGCTCGTCCGAGGCGATCCCGGTGAAGCCGGACCGGCGGAGCAGCGACAGGAGACTGGGGACGGCGACCAGGGTGACCCCGTGGTCGGCGAGGCAGCGGTTCATGTCCACGGCGTCCGGGCCGCCGAGGGGGCCGACGGCGGCCACAGCGGCTGCCAGTGCCCGTTCGGGGCCGGTCCCGGGCGGGCGCGCCGGGAGCCGCGGCGTTGTCGCGCCGGTGGTGGCGGGGCCGGACGGGTCGGACGTCCGACCGGGGTCGGGGCCGTCCGGGGAGAGGAGGTAGCGGCCCGGGGCCACGAGGCCGGGTGCGTCACCGAGGTGGTCCAGGACGCGGCGGTGCAGGTCGTACGCGGTGACACCGGGAGCCGTTCGGGCGTAGGCGACCAGGTGCGGCTCGTCACCCCCGCCGTCGGGCGTCACCGTCACGTCGAGCACGCCGGGATGGCCGCGCAGCACCTCCTCGACCCTGGCCGGGCACGCCCATCCCTGCGGGGCGCGCCACCACCCGGCGGCGGCCGGGGCGAGCGGGCGCGCCGGAACCGGGCTCGCGGCGCCGTCGGCGACCGCGCGCAGGAGGCCGCACAGCCGGACGGGCAGCGCTGCGGCTTGCCCGGCGTCGAGGAGGTGGTCCCCGACGGTGACGTCGATGGTGACGGCCCCCTCGTCGAGGGCGAGGTCGACGTAGAGCGTGTCGCAGGGCTCGTCGGGCGCGCTGCTGATCCAGCCGGCGGTCCCGTCCGCGGGAGCGCCCCGCCCGGGGACCAGGTAGTCGCGCGGCCACGAGTAGCAGTTGTACTCGATGGTGGGCACGGTCAGGACACCGCGGCGGCGGTCCATCCGTGCCTGGGCGGCGACCAGTTCCGCGGGGCGCCACCGGCCGTGCCGGTAGGCCGTGGCCGAGGCGGCGGCGACCGAGGCGACCACCTCGCCGAACGCCGCGCCCGGGCGGAGGCCGATCTGCACCGGGACCGTCAGGGCCTGCACCCCGGCACTGCTCCGCAGCGATGCCCGGGCTCGGTTGGAGACCACCACGGACGCGAGGAACCGGTGCTCGCCGGTGCGGGTGGCGACCTCGTGGGCCAGTGCCGCGAGGACGACGAGTTCCGGGCTGGCCCGGTGACGCCGGGCGACGCGGTGGACGTCGTCGTAAGCGCCCACCGAGCGGTGCTGGAGCCGGTGGCGCCCGGCGCCTCCGGCGGTCCCGCCGAACGGCGCCAGCACGCCGGTCGGGTTGCCCGCGAGACGGGTGAGCCACTCGTGCTCGGCCGTGCGGGCGCGCTCCTCGGACTGGGCGGTGAGCGTGTCGAGCGGGTGCACGGACGCCTGCTCCGGCGCGCCGGCGCCGCACAGCCGGTCGTGCAGCTGACCGAGCAGCACGGCCAGCCCCCAGCCGTCGATCAGGACGTGGTGGGCGGCGATCAGCAAGGCGAACGGCACCCCGCCGTGGAGCAGTAGCCTTGCGCGCCAAGGTGGTTGGCGCTCGGGGTCGATCGGCAGGGCGGCCAGCGCCGAGGTTTCGGCCGCCAGGGTGGCGGCGTCGACGGCGGGCACGTCGAGGTGGTCGACGGGCAGCGGGGCCCAGCCCGCGCGGTGGACGTGCTGGACCGGGCGGAGCGGGTCGACGGTGCTGCGCAGCACCTCGTGACGGGCGGTGAGGGAGGCGAGCGCCGCGTGGACGTCGGCGACCGTCGCCGGGGGCGGGACGTGGCAGTGGTCGGCGAGCGGCGTCGGGTTCACCCGCCGCGACGAGGGAACGGTGCGCTCGAACCAGTGCCACTCCTGGACCCAGGTCAGCGGCCCGCTGCGGATGACAGTGGCGGGGATCGGGGCTCGCCCCGGGCGGTGGTTCACGGCCGGCACCTCACACCGCCCGGACCACGAGAGCGGCATTGTGGCCGCCGAAGCCGAACGAGTTGCTGAGAGCGGTCCGCAGAAGCTCGTGGTGCTGTGCCCGGTGCGGCACGAAGTTGATGTCCGGGTCGATCGGCTCGTCGCAGTTGACGGTCGGCGGGACGTCGCCGGTGCGCAGGACCTGGATCGCGACCACGAGCTCGACGGCTCCGGCGGCGCCGATCATGTGTCCGGTCATCGACTTGGTGGAGCTGACCGGGATCCGGGTGACGCGCTCGCCCAGCACCCTGCGCAGGACAGCCGTCTCCGTGGCGTCGTTCAGCAGGGTCCCGGTGCCGTGCGCGTTGACGTAGTCCACGTCCGCCCCCGTCAGCCCCGCGTCGCGCAGCGCCGCCTCGACGGCGAGGCACGCACCCCGCCCCTGCGGATGGGGGGCGGTCCAGTGATGGGCGTCGGAACTCGCCCCGTAGCCCACGAGTTCGGCCAGCGCGCTCGCCCCCCGCCGCTCGGCCACCTCGGCGGCCTCCAGCACCAGCACGGCGGCTCCCTCGCTCATCACGAACCCGTCGCGACGGGCGTCGAACGGCCGGCACGCCGCGGTCGGATCGTCGTTGCGCCGGGACAGCGCGCGGGCGTTGCCGCTGCCCGCGAGGTCGACGGCGGTGACGCAGGCATCGGCGCCGCCGACGAGGACGACGTCGGCCTCCCCGTGGCTGATCATCCGCATCCCCGCGCCGACCGCGTCCGCGCCGCTGGCGCACGCCGTGCTCTGGGCCCGGCTGGGCCCCTGAGTGCCCAGCCGCATGCTGATCTCGCACGCGGCGCTGTCCATGGCGGTGGTGACCTGGGTGAAGGGGCTGATGGCCCGGGCCCCCCGGTCGCGCAGCGTGTCCGCGGCCCGGTAGATCGACCCGACCGGGCCGTAGCCGCTGCCGACGACCACCGCGACCCGCGGCGCCAGCTCGTCGTCGACGACGAGCCCGGCGTGCTCGCACGCTTCCAGCGCGGCGGCCAGCGCGTACTGCGCGAACCGGTCGGCGCGCCGGCTGACCGACGGCGGCATGTAGCGACCGGGCACGAAGCCGCGGACCTGACCGCCGATCCGGACTCCGAGACCGGTCACGTCGATCGCGTCCACCGCGGCGATGCCGCTGCGCCCGGCCAGCAGGGCCGTCCACGTCTCGTCGACGCTGTGGCCGAGCGGTGTCACCGCCCCGTACCCGGTGACCATCACCCGGCGCGTGGCCCGTCCGTTCGCGGTGCCGTCCCGCCCTCCCACGCCGGTCACTGGGGGACCACCGAGGCGTCCCGGACGGCCGGGAGGACGTCGTCGGGGGAGACCGGCACCATCAGGACGGCCGTGCCGCCCCGGGAGCAGAACCGCCGTGCGGCATGGAGCTCGTCGGTCAGCGCGGCCTTGTCGCGCAGCACCCGGCAGTGGATGTCCGGCCCGTCCACCGCGGGCGGCGGTGTGCCTGGGCGCGTGAAGGCGTGGCGCTCGGCATCGAGGCCGAGGCGGGCGCGCTGGACGTCCAGCCAGCCGTAGCCGCCGTTGCACAGCACCACGTACAGCACGCCGCCGTGGGCCGGGGCGGTGACGGCGATGTCCGCGCGGGCCGCGAGGAAGGCCCCGTCCCCGATGAACGCGACGACCTCGTGGTCCGGTGCGGCCCGCTTGACCCCGATGGCTGCGGCCGCGCCGAAGCCCAGGGGCGTCTGCTCCGACGGCACGACGGACCCGCCGCCGACCCGGAAGGGGAAGCCGTAGGACCACATGTCCTGCAGCCCGTTCTCCTGGACCAGGACGCGGGGCCCGCCGGCGGTGGCGTCGAGCGCGGCGAGCAGCTCGGCGATGCGGATCCCCGGGAGCGCCGCCGCACGGGCCAGTTCGGCCTCGGCGTCCCGGGCCATGGCCGCGCGGGCGGCGGCGATGTCGTCCGCCCACGTCGTGCCGGCTTCCGCGCGCCCGGCCCCGCCGTCCTCGTCCAGCGCCCGCGACCAGCCGAGCACGGCGTACCGGGCGTCACCGAGCACCCGCGGGCCCGCGAACTCGGCCGACAGCCCGCCCGGATCCACGTTGACCTGCACCACCGGGACCGGGGGCCACGGTGCTCCGCCCTCGACGACCGTCTCCTCCAGCCGCCCGGCGAGCGACACGACCAGGTCACAGCGCGACCACAGATCGCGGGCGGGAGCCGAGGCGTAGAGGCCCGCCACCCCGCAGAACAGCGGGTGGAGTTCGTCGACGGCGCCGCGGCCGGACGCGGTGGTGAAGAGCGCCGCGCCGAGGCGTTCGGCGAAGCGCTCGGCCGCGCCGCCGCCGTTGCGGTGCCGCATGCCGCCGCCCACCAGCACGACCGGGCGCCGGCTCGCGCGGATCGCCGCCAGGGCCGGTCCCGGCGTCGCCGGAACGGGTTCGAGGAACAGGGGTTCGGGCAGGGTCGGCCGCGGCCCGGTGACGAGGACCTCCGCTGTCCGGATGTCGTCGGGCACCTCCAGGTACACCGGTCCGGGCGGCGGCCCGACGGCTCTGGTCAGCGCCGTCACTGTCGCGGGGACGACCCGGTCCGGATGTCCCACCCGGTGCGCCCACCGCACGAGCGGCGCCGTCGTGGCGACCTGGTCGAGTTCCTGGAAACCGCCGCTGCCCCGGCGGTGTTCGGGTACGCCGGCCGCGAGCACGAGGACGGGTGCGCTCGACTCCCGTGCCTCCAGTAGTCCCGTGGCCGCGTGGGTGACCGCCGGGCCCTTGCCCAGGGCACACACGGCGAGCCGACCGGACTGCAGCGCGTAGCCCGTGGCCATGTACATCGCGTTGCGCTGGTCACGGCACGGAACGAGGTCCAGGCCGGCGGCGTCGAGGGCGCGGAGCAGCTCCAGGTCGTCGCCGGGCAGCCCGAAGCAGGTGTCCACCCCGTTCGCTACCAGCAGGTCGACGACGGCGGACCACACGTCGGGGTACCGCTTCCTCTCCTCGGTCACCTTGCTCACCTCGGTCACTCCCCTCTCACCGTGACGGGTTCGTCCGTCGCGAGGTTCCGTGCCACGGCCTGCGAGACGAGCAGAGGTTCGGCGTGCCGCTCGCCGCCGTAGGAGACGTAGTTCGCCCGCATCCCGAATCCGCCGAACGGGCGGTTGCCGTCCTCGGCGTCGAGCAGCGTGTGGTTGACGCAGGTCCGGTGGCGCCGGGCCAGGACGTCGACCGTCTCGGGGTCGGTCCCGTAGACCATCGCTCCCAGCGCGCGCTCGCTGAAGTAGGCGTTCGACAACCGCTCGCGCAGCAGTCTGGCGCTGGGGTAAGCCACGACGTTGAACACCGGGGCGAACATTTCGTCCAGGGGCATCTTGTCGTCGAAGCCCCACAGCAGCACGGTCGGCTCGACCCTGCGGGACGGCAGGTCGATGCGGCCGCCGTGCCGGATGCGGCGCGCGTGGCGCACCAGGTAGTCCGAGCAGTTCACCAGCGCCGAGTCGTAGAAGATCGGACCGTAGTCGGCGACGGGGTCGCCGTTCTGACCGAACCTCAGCGACGTCAGCTCGGCGGACAGCAGGTCGACGAATTCTCCGGTGCGGCGCTTGGGCGTGAACACGACGTCGGGACCGAAGCAGTCCTGGCCCGAATTGTAGAGCCGGATCCTCGTGAGATCACGCACGGCGTGCGTGAGGTCGGCGTCGGGCGCGATCACGAAGGGGTTGATGCCGTGCCCGAAGAAGACGAAGAGCTGGTCCTCCGCCAGTCCTTCCCGGACGGTCTCGGCATTCGCGTAGTCGCCGGTGAAGACGACGAGGTCGGAATCGCGCACCGGACCGGTCAGGAATTTCCGCTGACTGAGTCCGGAAAGGCTGATGGGCAGGCCGTGGACCGGCGCCAGGAGTTCGTGCAGCCGCTGCATCTGGCCCTTTGTCTCGGAGGACGGCCGGAAGACGATTCTCTCGCTGTAGAGGGACGTCACGAGCGTGTAGAGCGCGTAGGAATAGAGCGGAATGTTGGACGGCATGAAAACGGCGGCCCGGGGTACGGGGCAGGGCCGGACGCGGCGGATCTCCTCCTCGGCCCCGTCGAGGGTGGCGAGGAACGAACGGACCTCCGCCCCGGCGGTGCGGTGGGGCGAGGTCTCGGTGAGGATGCCCATCACCGCGTCCTCGTGGCCGGCGACGTACTGGCGCACCGCGCGCAGCGCGTCGATCCGGTCGGCGAAGGGGACGCGGTAGTCGGCCGCGTCGGGGGCCGAGGCGGACACGGTGGGCCGGCCGGCCGGCCGGTGCGATGCGGAGAGCGAGGTCATGGCGATCTTCTCCAGGGCGGCCCGGTCGGGCTTCCCCGTGTTCGTGAGGGGCAGCGAGGGAAGCACCACGATGTGGTCGGGCTGCTCGTAGTCGGCGAGCTCCGGGCGCAGCAGCCGCTTCCAGTGCTCCGGTCCGTGATCGTCCGGGTCCGCGACCACGAACACCAGACGGCAGCCGAGCCGGGCGTCGGGGACGGCGACGACCTCCGTCCGCGCGCCGACCGACCCGGCCCGTTCGGCGAGGTGGTCGGGGTAGAGCGTGTGACCGTCGCGGTGCACGGCGAGCTTGCGCCCGATCGGGAAGACCCGGCCGGCGTCGTCGAGCAGGCCGATGTCACCGGTGCGGTGGACCGGCCCGGACACCGGCAGGATCTCGCCGTCGTCGCCGAGCCGTCCGGTCATCAGGCCGTCGCTGCGGACGACGAGTTCGCCGAGCCGCCCGCTGGGGAGCGGCCTGCCGTGGTCGTCGTGGACTTCGACGACCACGCCGGGCAGGGGCGTGCCGCACCCGATCGGATCGTTCGGGGGAGCCAGCGCGATGTTTCCCACCTCGGTCGCGCCGTAGCCGTCGAGCAGGTGCAGGCCGGTGCGGGCGTGGAACCGGGCGGCCAGGTCGCGCCCCAGCGGCGCGCCGCCCACGCACCAGGCGCGTACCGTCCCCAGTGCGTCCGCGAGGGCGGGGCGGCGGTCGAGCAGGTTGAGCAGGCTGTAGTAGGTCGACGGGGCCCCGTCGACGACGGAGAGGCCGTGCTCCAGGCCGACGGTGAGTGCGTGGTCCAGGCGTGTGGCGGACCCGTAGACCACGAGCGTGCCTCCGCCCAGCCACCAGCAGAGGACCAGGGACAGGCCGTACTGGTGGGAGTACGGCAGGACGGGCAGGAAGACGTCGTCGGGCCGGTACCCCATGCGCTCCGCGCTGAGCGCGAGGTTGTCCAGGATCGAACGACCGGAGCGGACGATGCCCTTGGGGCTGCCCGTCGTACCCGATGACCACGAGATCACCGCGTCCTGGCGCAGGGCCCAGCTCGTGACGCCGGGCACGGCCGCCGACTTCGAGGCGGAGCGCGGCGTCGCGGCGTCGCCCGCGCCGTCGCCGATGTCGAGCACCACGCGCGCCCGGGAGCGGATCTGCGACCGCTGTGACGGGGTGGCTCGATGATCGGCCAGGACCACCGACGCGTCGAGGTGGATGAGTGCGAGCAGGGAGACGACCCATTCCGGGGAATTGGGGCCGCTCATCATTGCTCTCGAACCGGGGCCGATGCCGCGGTGTGTCAGGAATTCGATGGCTCCGAATGTCCGGGCCGCGATTTCTTCGGTATTCCAGATGCGCCCTTCGGGCGAGATCAATCTCCTGGAAACGGGCACTTGTGCTCCTCAAGACCAGGTGGTTCGAGGTGACTATCGCACGCTCGTCGAGTGGCGTCCAGGGCTGTCGCGAATATCGCGGCGTGCGCGCGGGAATAGGGGGCGCGCGGCGGGTGAAATGAGTATTCGAGGAGTGGCTTTCCCAGGCGCGTGCGTTCACGGATCGGCGCGAGAGGTGGTTCACGCTCTCGGTCATGGGCGACAATGGTCCGGTCGCGCGCCAGCGACTGCCAAGTCCCCCGTCCGCACTGCTGTCGACGCCGACTGCTCCCAAGTCCTTTGATCGGCGCGCCAGTTGACGGCCGCTACCCGGGTGGCACGCTGCCCCCGCCACCAGGTGAGGGGCGCCCGGGCCGGCTCGATGGCGCCATGCCCGTCGTATGAAGGACCGTGTACGCAGGTGTACTGCGCAGCCGGTCCGGAGACCCTGTGCCGTGTCGGGCCGCGACGGAGCGGCCCGGCCGAACGGAGGTCACGATGCGGTCACTCATTGGTCGGAGCCGTCCCGGGAGGGAGGGCGGTGCGGCGAGGCTGCTGCAACTCCTCGCGGGCGCCCTGGCGATGGCCCTCGCCGTCGCCGGGCTGATGTTCGCGGCGGCCGGGCCCGCGGCGGCGCAGCCCCCGCCGCCGAACAATCTGGAGGACGTCCAGGCCGTCACCTACAACCTCCAGGGCGCGGGCAGTGGCGACGACGCCGACAAGTGGGTGAAGGACCTGCCGCAGCTCATCGACCTGAACTACAACATGATCGCGATCCAGGAGGCCGGCCCCGCGCAGGCGGTGCCGGGGTCGTTCCTCGGGCTGCTCCCGACCGCGCCCGGCCAGCAGCCGGTGCAGGTCTTCCAGTGGAACGTGGCCACCCAGAGCCGTCAGGAGGTCTTCTACATCTACTACCTGCGGACCGACTTCGGCGGGAACCGGGTCAACCTGGCCATCGTCACCCCGTGGTACACCAACCAGGTCCTGTACGCCCCCAACAACGGGTCGCGTCCCGCCTTCGGGATCCGGATCAACAACGCGTCGTACTGGACGGCGCACGCGGACTCCAACGGCGGCCAGGCGAACAACGCGGAGTCCACCCTGGGCGCCATCGCGGCCGCCTCGCCCAACGCCAACTGGCTCGCCATGGGGGACTGGAACCGCGACCCCGACGAGCTGCCGGTCACGGCGCCCGCCGGAGCCGTGCAGTACCGCAGCGCCCGGTACACCGTGGGCTTCTACACCGGCAACCTGGCCGAGGCGGACTACTTCTTCACCGGCCGCCCGCTGGCCGCGGGCGCGCTGTACGAGGGGGAGCGGCTGAACGCCATGAGCAGCGACCACACCCCCGTCGGCCTGCTGCCGCTCGCGCTGCGCGGCGGCGCGGAGGCGGTCGAGCTGCGCAGCCGCGGTGACGACGGGAACCGCCTGACCGTTCCGGACGGCGACACCGCCGACGGGACGACCGTGATCACCTATCCCCCCACCAGTCGTACCGGCGGGCAGGCCGCGGTCCCCGACGCGGGCCCCGAACAGACCTGGCGCCCGCAGCCCTTCCTGGGCCTGCCGGCCTTCATCCTGGTCAACCAGCGGACCGGCAAGTGCATGGACGTCCGCAACGGCACCGCCAACCAGCGGGACCTGGTCGTCCAGAACACCTGCTCGGGCCAGACCACCCAGGCCTGGTACTTCCACCCCGGCCCCGACGACTCGGCCACCGGCGTGCTGGTGAACGGCTACCACACCAACAGCTGCCTCGACGTCCTCGGCGCCCACGGCAACGCCGGGTCGGCCGCCATCTCGCCCTGCGGCCCCCAGGACTCCCAGCAGTGGGAGCTCGCCACCCGGGAGTCCTCCGCCATCGCCAGCGTCAGCAACGGCGACCGCCTGCTCGACGTCGAGGGCGCCGCCCTGGACAACACCGCCCACGTGGTCACCCAGAGCCTCAACGGCGGAGCCGACCAGTACTGGCACCTCGACTCCAGCGGCCCGGGCACCTTCACCATCGTCAACGAGAAGTCGGGCAAGTGCCTGGACGTCCACGACGGGCTCCACGCGCGCGCCGGCGACTGGACCGACCAGTACGACTGCGCGGGCCAGCCCACCCAGAACTGGACCTTCACCACCGGCCCCAACGGCAGCGTGCACCTGGTGAACACCTACTACGGCTGGGACCTGGACGTGCTGCGCAACCTGACCGGCGACGACCGCTGGGTCGGCGTCTTCCCGGACACCGGTGGCACCAACCAGCTCTGGACGTTCCAGAGCTGACCACGCTCCCAGCCTGACCAGGCCCCGGGAACAGCACTCGGGAACAGCACTCGCGCACGGCTGGAGCCCCAGGTCGTCCTCGACCTGCTCTTCCGCCGCTTCCCGGCGCTGCGCCTGGCCGTACCGGAGGACGAACTGCGGTGGCAGGAGAGCCGGCTGACCGGCGGACCGCTCGCCCTGCCCGTCACCTGGTAGGGGCGCTGCGCTCAGCCCAGCACCCGCCCGAGGAAGCCGCGCAGGTAACCGGCGACGACGTCCAGGTGGCTCTCCAACAGGAAGTGCCCGCCGTCGATCAGGTGCACCTCGGCGTCCTCGGCGTCGCGGGCGAAGGCCTGCGCGCCGGCCGGGCCGAAGATCTCGTCGTTGCGGCCCCACACGGCGAGCACCGGGACCCCGCTGGTGCGCAGGAACTCGTGCAGCAGCGGGTAGAGCGGGCGGTTGTTGCGGTAGTCGCGGAACAGCGCCAGCTGGACCTCGTCGTTCCCCACGCGGGAGACGAGGGCCGCGTCGTGCTCCCAGGTGTCCGGGCTGACCAGGCTCGGGTCGGGCACGCCGTGCAGGTACTGCCAGCGGATGGCGTCGATGCCCAGCGCGGCGCGGACGGCGGGTACGGTGGCGGGCCCGGGGTCCTCCGCGTAGGCCCAGAGGCCGCTCCAGAACGACTCGACGAAGCCGTCCTCGTAGCCGTTGCCGTTCTGGGTGACGAGGGTGGAGATCCGCTCCGGGTGCCGGAGCGCGAGGCGCCATCCGATGGGGGCGCCGTAGTCCTGGACGTAGAGGGCGTAGCGGTCCAGGCCCAGGTGGTCGAGCAGTCCGGAGGCGAGTTCGGCGAGCGCGTCGAAGGTGTAGCCGAACTCGGTGGCGAGGGGAGCGGCGGAGTGGCCGAAGCCGAGGTGGTCCGGCGCGATGACGTGGTAGTCGTCGGCCAGCAGCGGGATGAGTTCGCGGAACATGAACGAGCTGGTCGGGAAGCCGTGCAGCAGGACGATCGCGGGGGCGTCGGCGGGGCCGGCCTCGCGGTAGAAGATCTCGTGGCCGCCGATGGTGGCGGTCCGGTGGTGCACCGAGCCCGCCGAACTGGCACTGCTGCGCGAGGCTCGGGAAACCCTGTGGAACACCGTCCGCGGCCAGACCCCGCCCACCGCACTGGCCCCGCTGCTCCAAGGGGTCCACCAGCTCCCCGAACTCACCGCGGACGGCCTCCGGTGGACGCTCAGGACCCCGCCGCACGCCCGGCTGGCCGTCGAGATGATCCTTGCCTGGGCCGCCACCGAAGAACAGCTCCCTGGCCGACTGCGCCCCTGCGCCAACGACCAGTGCCGCCTGTTCCTCCTCGACCGCAGCCGCGCCAACCGCGCCCGCTGGTGCTCCATGGCCACCTGCGGCAACCGCGAAAAGGCCCGCCGCCACTACGAACGCACCCGCTGATCCTGGCCGGCACGCACCACGAAGACTGCTCCCGGCACCTGCGGGGGGCAGCCCTGCTCGCGCCGCGTCTCCTTCGTCCGGTCCTCAGGGATCCCACGGGTAGCGGTCGAGACCTGACAGGGCGCACATGCCCCACGCCTCCGGATTCCGGACCGAGACATATTGCGTTAGAGCGCACTCCAACTCCTAGGTTCGGAAGCATGCGATACGTCAAACTCGGAACGACCGGACTGGAAGTCTCCGCCATCACCCTCGGCTGCATGAGCTTCGGCGAGCCGGACCGGGGTGGCGAGCCCTGGTCGCTGGGCGCGGACGCGAGCCGGGACATCATCAAGCAAGCCCTCGAAGGCGGCGTCAACTTCCTCGACACGGCCAATGGGTACAGCGCCGGAAGCAGTGAGGAGATCGTCGGCCAAGCGGTCAAGGACTTCACCCGGCGCGAGGAGGTCGTTCTCGCCACCAAGGTCTGGATGCGGATGCGCCCCGGCCCGAACGGTGCCGGGCTGTCCCGCAAGGCGATCTTCGCTGAACTCGACGCCTCCCTGAAGCGATTGGGGACCGACTACATCGACCTGTACCAGATCCACCGCTGGGACTACGACACCCCGATCGAGGAAACCCTCGAGGCACTGCACGACGCGGTCAAGTCCGGGAAGGTCCGCTACATCGGAGCCTCCTCCATGCACGCCTGGCAGTTCACCAAGGCCCTGTACCTGGCTGACCTGAACGGCTGGACCCGGTTCGTGTCGATGCAGGACCACTACAACCTCATCCACCGGGAAGCAGAGCGGGAGATGCTCCCGCTCTGCGCCGACCAGGGCATCGGTGTCATCCCGTGGAGCCCGCTGGCGCGGGGCAGGCTGACGCGGGCCCGGGACACCGCCACGGCGCGTGCCGAGACCGACGCGGGCGGCAAGATCCTCTACCGCGACGAGGACCAGGCGGTGGCCGAGCGCGTCCATGAGATCGCGGGCAAGCGAGGTCTGTCCCCGGCCCAGGTCGCCCTGGCCTGGGTCATGCGCAACCCGGTGGTGACCTCGCCCATCGTCGGGGTCACCAAGCCGGCCCAGCTGGCCGACGCGGTCGCCGCTGTGGACGTCGAACTCGACGAAGACGAGGCCGCCTACCTGGAGGAGCCCTACCAGCCGCACGAGGCCGCCTACCTGGAGGAGTCCTTCTACAAGCCGCACCCTGCGGTGGGCTCCCGGTAGTCCGGGCTGCCGCCGCCTTCGACGAGTCCTTGGCCTCGGCCTTCGCAGCCCTGTGGTCGGCCCGGCGGTGTCGCGCGCCACCGTCCCCAGGTCGGCGAGCACCCGCAGCGGCAGCACCACGTTCTTCGCGACGGCCAGAAGCGGACCTGCCGCATCTGTTGATCGGTGGTGTGTCATGGGTGGTGGGGGGGGGCGCCCGGGCCCCCCGCCCCCCACGTTCGGTCAGGCCCGCTCGGCCCGAAGGATCTCGACCCCCCCCGCGCCGCGATCCGAAGAGGGCCGGGACGAGGGTGAGGACCACCATCACGAGGACCGCGCCGAGGAGCGTGGCCGCCAGCCACGACGCCGACGGATAGCTCACCGAACCGCTAGCGCTGTACCGCGAAGGCGCCTCGGTGCCGGTACAGGCCGGTCTCGCGCTGACGCTGAACAACCTATCGAACCGGTGGGCTGGGGCGGGCCGGGATGAGGAGGCGCTGGCCGCGATCGAGGAGGCGGTGGATCTGCACGGCGCCGCGATCGATGCCAGTCTCGATGACGTCGCCTCATGCCTCAGCAACCTCGCCGTTCGCCTGGGCAGCCTGCACCGATGGAACGTCGCCGAAACAGCCCTGGCCGAGAGCACCAAGATCCGGTTGAAACTCAACCTGACGAACCCCGGGGTGAACGAGGCGGATCTCGCACAGTCGCGCGCGATCGCAGCCTGGTTGGAGGACAGAAGGGCAGCCAGGGGGACTTACTGATCGTTTCAAAATGAGTCGAGCTGCGCTCTTGTGCTCAATGATCTTGGTTGGCAGGGTGTCCGGGTGTCCGGGTGCGCGTTGATCTTGTGCCGGATGACCTGTGGGAGCGGGTGGCTCCGCTGCTGCCGCCCGCTCCCGAACGACGCCGTCGCCATCCCGGGCGGCTGCGCGTCCCCGACCGGGCGGCCCTGGCCGGCAACATCTATGTGCTGCGGACCGGTGTCGCATGGCCGATGTCCCCGCGCAGACCGTGGGCTGCTCCGGAATCACGGCCTGGCGCCGACTGCGGGACTGGACCGAGGTCGGCGTCTGGCCCCGCCTGCTGACCGAACTGCGCCGCGCGGACCTGCTGGACCTGGACGGGAGTCGGGCCGTTAGGGCGGACGACGATGCTGTACGCCGCCCCGCTCAGGCGGGTGGAACTACAACCGCCTGAGCGGCAGCGGGAGTTCCAGCAGTGCCATGGTCTCGCGGAGGGCGAACCTGATGCCCCCAGGCAGGCGCGGGCACCGAGGCAGAACGGGAAGTAGGTGCCCAAGCACCCGACCGCACCACCTACATCCCCTTCGGCGCCAGCCCCGGCAAGTGCGTAGGCGACCGCCTCGCACTCGCCGAAGCAACCGTCGCCCTCGCCACCATCACCCGCACTGCACGCGTGATCCCCGTCAACCGCAATCCCCTGCGCGCTCGACCGGTCATGCTCCTTCATCCCCGTTGAGTGATCATGAAAGCAGCCGCCCGGTCGGAGGGAGGCACGGCAGAACGGTGATTTGCCCGATGGCCGAGCCGAGTTCCGGGCGCTGCCTTGGTGGCAGCTCCGGCACGACCAGTAGGACACTTCACCCGTGTACCCAGATCGACTTCCCGGTCCGGGACTCGTGGAGGAAACGGCAGAACAGCACCAGGTTCAACGCATAGGTCTCGATACCATTCGTCGCCCGCGCCGCCGCCAGGCGGCTTCGGATTCTACAAACCGAGTCGTTTCCAGAAGATCAACTGACTTTCACTCAGGGTGTGGTGATCGTCGTGTAGTCCATGTGCAGGGCAACGGCAAGCTGCGATCGTCACCCTGTGCAGGTTGTGCGACGGCCGCAGCGGCCCGAAGCTGATGGCTCGAACCTCCCGAAGCACTACAGGAGTTGGTCGATATCGAAGACGGCGGTTACCGGCGCGTGGTCGCTCCAGCGCTCGGCATGGGAGGCCGGTCGCTCGACGTAGGCCTCGACGGCGGTGTCCGCAAGTTTCCGACTGGCCGTCAGAAGGTCGATCCTCCAGCCGGAGTCGTTGTCGAAGGCGCGGCCGCGGTAGGACCACCAGGAGTAGGGGCCGGTGCGGTCGGGGTGGAGGGCGCGGACGACGTCGGTGTAGCCGGCCTCGTCGTAGACGCGGGAGAGCCAGGCGCGTTCTTCGGGGAGGAAGCCGGCGGACTTCTGGTTGGCCTTCCAGTTCTTGAGGTCCTCCGGGCGGTGGGCGATGTTCCAGTCGCCGCAGACGACGACCTCGCGGCCGTCGGCGGCGGCGCGGGCGCGCAGGGCGATGAGGTGGACGAGGAATTCCGCCATGAAGCGTTCCTTCTCGTCCTGGCGCTCGGTGCCCACTTCGCCGGAGGGGAGGTAGAGGCTGGCGATGGTCAGGCCGGGGAGGTCGATTTCGACATACCTGCCCGAATTGTCGAATTCCTCGGAGCCGAATCCGATCGCCGTGCGCTGGGGCTTCTCGCGGGAGAGGATGGCGACGCCGGCCCGGCCCTTGGTGGCCGCGGGGGCCCACACGGCGTGCCAGCCGTCCAGGTCGCGCAGTTCGACGGGCAGCTGCTCGGGTTCGGAGCGCACCTCTTGCAGGCAGACGACGTCCGCCTCGGTGCCGGCCAGCCATTCGACGAAGCCCTTCTTGGCCGCCGCCCGGATTCCGTTCACGTTCACACTCGTCACCACGATCACCCGGGCAGCCTACCGACTGGCCGCACCCGACCCGAATCGTGACGCGCGGCGGGTGGCGGCTCGAAGGTGGCAGTGGCTGACAGAAGCTGTCGTGAACGCGGCATGAAATGTGCGCCGCCCCCGTGGAGCCGCGTCATTGGTCTTGACCATCTCCGGACGGAGCCCCTAGGGTCACTTACTGCAAGGACCTTTAATAAAGAAGGACGGATAAAGGCCCGCTCTCCACCTGCCGCGACAGCGGATCGTGGACCCGGGATCCGCCCTCCTTGTCGCAGGGCGGACATCAGCAGGGTGGAGGACGCGGTGGGAACGACTGGACAGCTTTCTGCGGTGCCGGAGCCGAAGTACTGGCACCTGCGCACCGTGCTGCTGCGGGCCATCGACTCGGAGTTCTCGACCGGTCAGGTGCTGCCCAACGAGCGTGAGCTCTCGGCCCGCTTCGGCGTGGCGCGGGCGACGCTGCGGCAGGCGCTCGACCAGCTGGAGCTGGAGGGCCGCCTGGTGCGCCGCCGGGGGATCGGCACCCTGATCGCCGCTCCGCGGGTCGGTGTGCCGGTCAACCGACAGGAGGAGGGCTGGCCGGGCGCCGCGCGCAGCCAGGCCTGGCGGACGGTCGACTGCACCACCGCCCCCGCCTCCGCGCAGCTGGCGAAGGGCCTGGGCATCGCCGAGGGCGCCACCGTGCACACCGTGCGCCGGGTCCGTCTGCTGGAGGGCCGCGCGGTGGCCACCGAGTCGCTGCACGTCCCGGCCGCCACCCTGCCGCACCTGCCGGGCTTCCGCGCCGAGAGCGACCGCGCCCGTTCGGTGCTGCGCCAGCTGGAGCGGGTGGAGGTCGACGGCGAGTCCCGCTCGGTCGAGCTGGGGGTCGCCGAGGCCGAGCAGGCCGCCCTGCTGGAGCGCCCGCCCGGCGCGCCGGTCCTGGTGATGACCACCCAGTACGCCTCGGCCGGGCGGCTGGTGGCGCTGGCCGTCGCCACCTACCGGGCGGACACCTGCAAGCTGACCTTCGGCGAGACCGGACTGGTCGAGGTCACTCCGGTCGGCGCGACGGCCGAGGTCCGTACCGCCTCCTGAACCATCTTCCGGAAACCCTCAGGCACTGGCCCGGACGCCAACTGGCGTCCGGGCCAGTGCCGTTGAGAGGGGGCCGCCCGGCCTCAGGCCCGCGGCGGGTCCACCGCGAAGAGCTGCTCCTCGACGTGGTCGAGGGCCACCCGCAGGGCCCCCATCGCCACCACCTCCGAGCCGAGCGCCGCCAGGGCGACCTCCGGGGCGCGCAGGGTGAGCTGGGCGAGGCGTTCGCGCAGCGGGTCCAGGACGCCGTCGAGGCCGGCCGCCCAGCCGCCGATCACCACCAGCTGCGGGTCGATGGCCAGGACGAGCGCGGCGACGCCCTGGACGAGGCGGGCCAGGAAGCGGTCCTTGGCGACCTTGGCGACCTCGTCGCCCTCCCGGGCCAGCCGCAGTACCCGGGCCACGGCGGCCTCGTCCAGCGGGTTGAGCGGCTTGCCGGTGGTGGACAGCAGGCGCTCGGGGGTGACCTCCTGGCCGAGCAGGTGCAGCGCGCCGATCTCGCCGGCCGCGCCGCCGAAGCCGCGGTGCAGCTTGCCGCCGATGAGCGAGCCGGCGCCCGGACTGAGGCCGGCCATCACGAAGACGACGTCGTCGGCACCGACCGCCGACCCCTGCCAGTGCTCGGCGATGGCGGCCAGGTTGGCGTCGTTCTCGATCAGGACCGGGCAGCGGAAGGAGCGCCGCAGCCGGGCGCCGAGGTCCAGGCCGGTCCAGCCGGGCATCGCGGTGCCGAGCCGGATGGTGCCCTCGCGGTCCACGATGCCGGGGGTGCCGACGCCGACCGCCCACAGGTTGTCGCGGGAGATGCCGGCCTTGCGCAGCACCTCGGCGACGGCGGTGCGTACGGCGGAGAGCCGCTCCTCGGCCTCCAGGGTCTCGTCCACCGGCTTGAAGTGGCTGCCCACCACCTCGCCGGTGAGGTCGGCCAGGATGACCCGGATGTCGTGCACGCCGATCTCGATGCCGAGGATGTGCCCGGCCTCGGCGCGGAAGCGGAACCAGCGGGCCGGGCGGCCGCGGCGGCCGGTGCCCGGCTGGCCGTCCTCCCTCGGCTGCTCGACCTCGGCGACCAGCCCGGTCTCGACCAGGCCCTCGATCACGCCCTCGACGGTCGGGCGGGAGAGCCCGGTCTCGCCGACGAGCTGAGTGAGGGTCACGGAGTGGCCGTTCCGCAGCGCCCGGAGCGTGACCGCCGCGTTGATCCGCCGCAGCAGCGAGGAGTCTCCTCCGGTGAGCCGATCCGACAATGCGATGCCCTTCGCCGTTCGCGCGACTGCCCTGGCGCGCGGTGTCGAGTGCGCGGTGCCCACCGAATGGCCCGCGGGGGGTGCGCCCCCGGAGAACGCGGCACGGCGGCAGGGGGCCGCCTGCGCGAGGGCCGGAGGACAAGCCGGAGCCTACCCGGGGACCGGCCCGAGCGGCGAGGATCCTCGCAGCTCATCACGGCTTCGGTATCGAAATGGTACGGATCGGGTGGCGGTGCGTGATCCGGATTTCACCACTCGGCCACGGACGGCGGTCAGCGAGCAGCAGGGGAGCGGTCAGGGGACGGTCAGGGAGCGGCCAGGAGGCGCTCAGGGCGCGGCCAGGGCGGGCTCGGAAAGCGGCCGCCGCCGATCCGTCAGTCCACCCGGGCCGCGAACAGCCGCTGCCCCAGCAGCCCCATCGGGTGGCCGTCCTCCGGCAGCGTCAGCACCGTCGGACAGCCCGCGGCGGTGAGCGCCGCCCGCCAGTGCTCCGCGGGGTGGGCGGTGAGGCGCTGGGCGTCGTCGCCGGTGATCAGCAGGTCGAGCTGTTCGGCGGTGGGCGCGAGCAGCAGCAGTCGGCCGCCGGGGGAGAGCAGCCGGACCAGCGCCGGGACCTCCTCGGCCGTCCGTCCGCGCGCGGCGGCCACCACGACGTCGTAGCGGCCGCCGTCGGGGGCGAGATGGTGTTCGGCGTGCTGCCGGGGCCGGCCGGTGAGGGCGCGGGCGACGGCTCCTTCGCCGCCCTCGGGGTCGAGTTCGAGGACGCGCAGCGGTATCGGCGCGGTGTGGGCTTCGGCGGCGGCGCGCACCAGTGCGCCGAGGGCGGCGCCGAGGTAGCCGCGGGCGGCGGCCCAGCGGACCGGGGCGGCGGCCGGGCGGGGCGCCTCCTCGCCGGTGATCAGCCGGGGCAGCCGTAGCGCGCCGCGCCGGACCCGGTCCAGGGCGGCGGCCGGGCCGAGCCCGTCGGCCCAGGCTTCGACGGCCGGGCGCCAGGCGTCCCGGACGGCGGCGGCGGCTGGGCCGGGGCCGCCGCGGAAGACCGGGCCCTGGGCTCCGCCGTCCTGGCGGGTGATCAGGCCGTGCCGGGCGAGCGCGTCCAGCCAGCGGGCGACCCGGGGGCGCTGGGCGGGGGTGACCAGGGCGGTGGCCAGCACCTCGGCCTCGGGGTAGCCGCGCGCCGGGTCGGTGAGCACGCCGGACTGCTGGAGGGTGTGCAGCAGGGCGGTGAGCACGGCCCGGTCGAGATGGGCGCCGAACTCGCGGACCTGGGGGGCGGTGACGCCGATGCTGTGCTTCCAGGCGGCGGCGGAGGCGCTCTCGGCGTCGGCGCGCAGCCGTCGGTCGGCGGCCTCGGCGTTGCTGTCCGGGGCCCGGACGTGGGCGAGGACGGCGCCGAGCGCGTCGACGGCGGCGTACACGTCCTCCTGCCGGGGCTCGGGGCCGACGTGCAGGACCAGGCGCAGCGTGCCGAGGTCGTGGGCGTCGAGGCCGGGCTGCCGGCTGAGCCGCCAGAGCAGGGCGGAGGGCAGGCTGAGGTGGGTGGCCCGGCTGGCGGCGACGGTGGCGAGCTGCTGTTCGGGCCGCTGCTCGGGGTCGCCGCAGTGGACGGTGCCGCCGGCCAGCAGGGTGGCGAGGGCGAGGTCGACGGCGAGGTCGGTGACCGGGTGCAGCACGGTGTGCCGGATCGGCGGGGTGCCGAGGACGCCGGCCCAGTAGCGCAGCCGCTGCTCGGCGGCGCGGGCGGCGGAGGGCGGCAGCGCGGCGTGCTCGGCGACGCGCTGGGCGAGGGCCCGGGGCAGGCCGCCCGGCGGGGAGACGCCGAGCAGCAGGCCGATGCCGCTGATCGTGCGCCCGTCGGCGACGACGGCGGGCCGTTCGCCGAGTTCGCGCAGGGCGCTGACCAGGGCGGGAGTCGTGGGCACGGTGGACACTCCGGGGTGCGGGGGGAAACCGCACTACTGAATCACGTGGTCAGGGCGGGGGAGGCCCTCGGGAAGTCAAACTTCCGTAATGATTTTCATATCGGATATCCAAGCTGTCGAGACGCAGCCACCGCGAAGCGGTCGGAACTTCACATTCCGGCAGGTCTGTGCGATCCCTTGACAGGTGGTTCGGGTACTGGATCAATGGACCGAAACGTACCTGACCGAACGATCGGTAGGTCGTTCGGAGCGGACCCGGAGCGCGCAGTACGGCGAACGGGCCGAGCAGCGAAGGAGCGACGATGACCGGCAGTGCACCCGTCCCGCGCCGACACCTCGGGGAGCCGATCCCGCCCGGGCTCCTGGACGCCGGCGAGCGGATGGGTCCGGAGGAACTGCGCGCCCACCAGCTCACCCGGCTGCGGGCCACCCTGCGGCACGCGTACGACAACGTCGAGATCTACCGCAGGAAGTTCGACGCCGCCGGAGTCCGCCCCGAGGACTGCCGCACCCTCGCCGACCTCGCCCGCTTCCCCTTCACCACCAAGGCCGACCTGCGCGAGGGCTACCCCTTCGGGATGTTCGCCGTCCCCATGGAGCAGGTCCGCCGGATCCACGCCTCCAGCGGCACCACCGGGCTGCCGACCGTGGTCGGCTACACCGACAACGACCTCTCCATGTGGGCCGACGTGGTCGCCCGCTCGATCCGCGCGGCCGGCGGCCGACCCGGCCACAAGGTGCACATCGCCTACGGCTACGGGCTGTTCACCGGCGGCCTGGGCGCCCACTACGGCGCCGAACGGGCCGGCTGCACCGTCATCCCGGCCTCCGGCGGCATGACGGCCCGCCAGGTGCGGCTGATCCTGGACTTCGAGCCCGAGATCATCATGGTCACCCCGTCCTACCTGCTGACCCTCCTGGACGAGTTCGAGAAGCAGGGCGTCGACCCGCGCAGCACCTCGCTGCGGGTGGGCATCTTCGGCGCCGAGCCCTGGACGGAGGAGATGCGGCGCGAGATCGAGGAGCGGCTCGACCTGCACGCCGTCGACATCTACGGCCTCTCCGAGGTGGTCGGCCCGGGCATCGCGCAGGAGTGCGTGGAGACCAAGGACGGGCTGCACATCTGGGAGGACCACTTCTACCCGGAGATCGTCGACCCGTTCTCGGATGAGGCACTGCCCGACGGGGAGGGCGGCGAACTGGTCTTCACCTCCCTCACCAAGGAGGCGCTGCCGATCATCCGCTACCGCACCCGCGACCTCAGCCGGCTGCTGCCCGGCACCGCGCGGCCGGCCTTCCGGCGGATGGAAAAGGTCACCGGGCGCAGCGACGACATGATCATCCTGCGCGGGGTGAACGTCTTCCCGACCCAGATCGAGGAGATCCTGCTGCGCACCCCGGGCGTCGCGCCGCACTTCCAGCTGCGGCTCGGCCGGCAGGGGCGGCTGGACACGATGGCCGTCCGGGTCGAGGCCCGGCCGGAGGCCTCGGCCGAGCAGCGGGAGGCGGCGCGGGGCGCGATCGTCGCCGCGGTGAAGGACGGGGTGGGGATCACGGTCGCGGCCGAGGTGGTGGACCCGTACACCCTGGAGCGTTCGGTCGGGAAGATCCGGCGGGTGGTGGACGAGCGGGGACAATAGCCGCGAGGGTGGGGACAATAGGCGCACAGGGGTCACATGCCGTGCGGGGGTGGGCATGCGCGCCCCCGCACGGGCTCTATGCTGCGGGCATGCCGAGCGAGTTGCGCACCCTTCAGCCCGCCGAGGACCTCGCCTTCATCCGGCGGGAGACCGAGCTGAAGCCCGTCCCCTTCGTGCCCGAGATCCGCCTGCACATGGCCGAGGACGCCATCGCCCTGTGGGAGACCACCGAACGGGCGCGCGGGCAGGCCGGGCTGCCGCCGCCGTTCTGGGCCTTCGCCTGGGCGGGCGGCGTGGCGGTCGCCCGCTACGTCCTGGACCACCCCCAACTGGTCGCCGGCCGTACCGTGTTGGACGTCGCGGCCGGCTCGGGGCTGGTCGGGGTGGCCGCCGCGCTGCGCGGGGCGACGGACGTACGGGCCGCCGAGATCGACGCCTACGCGGTGGCCGCGATCGGACTGAACGCCGAGGCCAACGGGGTCGGGGTGGCCGGCGCCCTGGTGGACCTGGTGGACGGGGACGGCGGCCCGGCCGAGGTGGTGCTCGCCGGCGACGTCTTCTACGAACGGGCCATGGCCGCCCGCTTCCTGCCCTTCCTGGAGCGGGCCGCCGCCCGCGGCGCGACCGTCATCGTCGGCGACCCGGGCCGGGCCTACCTGCCCCGGGAACGGTTCACCGCGGTGGCGGCGTACCAGGTGCCGGTGGTCGCGGACCTGGAGGACACCGCGGTCAAGACCACCACGGTGTGGCGACTCGGCTGACGCCGGCTCACTCCATGGAGTGGCCGTCCGAGCCGCGAAATTCCCGGCGGGGCGGCGGAGGCGGCTGCTGGACAGGCGGGCATGAACGACCCGAACAGCCAGGACGCCCCCGCCATCGCGCTGCGCGCCGCCACCGCCGAGGAGATCCCCGCGCTGCTCGCCCTCTGGGGCCGGGCCGCCAAGGGCGCCGGCATCACGGACGACGAGGCGGGGGTGGCCGCGCTGCTCGCCCGGGACCCGCACTGCCTGATCGTCGCCACCCCGGCCGACGATCCGGCGACCCTCCTGGGCACGGTGATCGCGGGCTGGGACGGTTGGCGCTGTCATCTGTACCGCCTGGCCGTCGACCCCGAGCACCGTCGCCGGGGCATCGGCGCCGCCCTGCTGGCGGTGGCCGAGGAGCGCTTCGCCGCGCTCGGCGGGCGGCGCGCCGACGCGATGGTGCTGGACGACAACGCCCTCGGCCACCGCACCTGGCAGGCGGCCGGCTATCGGCCCGAGCCGCAGTGGAGCCGGTGGGTCAAGCCGCTGCCCTGACCCCGCCCCTGTTCCCGCCCGGTCGGGGCGGGAACAAGGAGCGGGGAGCGAGGAGCGGGGAGCCGGGTGGCTCAGCCGCGCAGGCGGGCCAGCCAGGCCTCGACCTCGTCGGAGGTGCGGGGGAGGTCGGCGGAGAGGTTCTCGTTGCCGTCCTCGGTGACCAGGATGTCGTCCTCGATCCGCACCCCGATGCCCCGGTACTCCTCCGGCACCGTCAGGTCGTTCTCCTGGAAGTAGATGCCCGGCTCGACGGTGAGCACCATGCCCGGCTTGAGCGGGCCGTCGAGGTGCTCCTCGGTGCGGGAGTGGGCGCAGTCGTGGACGTCGAGGCCCAGCATGTGGCCGGTGCCGGCCAGGGTGAAGCGGCGGTGCAGGCCCAGCTCGTACACCTTGTCCGCGCTCAGGTCGCCGAACAGGCCCCAGGAGGTGAGGTGTTCGGCGAGCTCGCGCTGGGCGGCGTGGTGGAAGTCACGGAACTGGCCGCCCGGCTTGACGGCCGCGATGCCGGCCTCCTGGGCCGCGAAGACGGCGTCGTAGACCTTGCGCTGGATGTCGGTGAAGCGGCCGCTGACCGGCAGGGTGCGGGTGATGTCGGCGGTGTAGAGGTGGTTGGTCTCCACGCCGGCGTCGAGCAGCAGCAGGTCGCCGGGCTTGGCGTGGCCGTTGTTGCGCACCCAGTGCAGGGTGGTGGCGTGCGGGCCGGCAGCGGCGATGATGCCGTAGCCCACGTCGTTGCCCTCGGTGCGGGCGCGCAGGAAGAAGGTGCCCTCGATCAGCCGCTCGGAGGTGTCGGAGTCGGTGCCGAGGACGCGCACCACGTCCTCGAAGCCGCGGGCGGTCGCCGCGCAGGCGAAGCGCATCTCCTCGATCTCCCACGCGTCCTTGACCAGGCGCAGGCCGGACAGGAAGACCTCGAACTCGTCGTCCCGCTCGGCGGACGCGCGGCCCGCGAGGGCCGCCTCCACGCCCGCGTCGTGCCGGCGCAGCACCCGGACGGGGCCGGTGGCGGCGCTCAGGTCGGCGTGGACGGTGCGCACGTCGCGGCAGGGCAGGCCGAACAGCCGCTCGCTCTCGGTCAGGCTGTTGCGGCGCCCGTCCCACAGCTCGCCGTGGCCGTCCAGCCAGAACTCCCCGTTGTCGACGCGGGAGCGGCCGCGCAGGTAGAGCACGGCCTCGTGGCCGCTGTCGCCGGTCGGGGTGAGCACCAGGACGGCGTCCTCGGACTGGTCGCCGGTCAGGTAGGCGTAGTCGGAGGACGGGCGGAACGGGTAGTCGGTGTCGTTGGCCCGCACCTTGGGGTTGCCGGCCGGGATCACCAGCTGCTCGCCCGGGAAGGCGGCGGACAGCGCCGCGCGGCGGCGGGCGGTGTACGGGGCCTGGGCGACCGGCTCCAGGGCGGTGCGCTCGGTGTCGGCCCAGCCCTGGGTCATGTTGGCGGCGAGCTCGTCCGTGACGCCTCGGGTCAGGCCGTTCTTGCGGTACTTGATGGTGTCGGCGGGCTCGGTCACGGCGGACTCTCCAGTCGAGGGCGTAGGGATGCGAGGTGCTTCGCTACGCGGACCTGCCAAGTGCATAACGAGCGTTATGCACCGTATATCGAACAGCGCTCGGAGAGAAGAGGCGGGGTGGGTCGGATGGGCCGTCAACCGGCGAACCCGCCGCTCAGCCCCGGGGCGCGAACGGTGCGGTAACGGCCCGTGAATTGTTCCCCGGGCCGGATGGACTCCCCGGCCGCCCCCGGCGCCCGGCGGGCATCATGGGCCGCGACCGGGACGTCGCGGGAGAGGGAGTCGACCGATGGGAAGGCCGATGGGAAAGCCGAAAGCGGAGTTCGGCTGCGCGAAGTGCTACGGCGAGGACGAGCGGGCGGCGTGGCGGTGGCAGCGGGAGGGATTCGAGTCCGAGACCGAGGTGGTGGACGGCTCGCACTTCTCCGTCGACCTCAAGCGCTGCCGGGACTGCTCGCAGCGGTTCGTCTGGATCTTCACCGAGGTCATCGACTGGATGGGCGGGGACGACGCCCAGTTCGTGGCGATCATGCCGGTCAGCGAGGCCGAGGCCGCCGACCTGGTGGCCGGCGCCCTGCGACCCCGTGAACTCGGCCGGCTCGGCCGCGGCCGCCGCCACCTGCACCACGACTGGCCCACCGGCGGCGCGGCCCACCTCCACTGGGACTCCGACCTGTTCACGGTCGAGGACTGGCGCTGAGTCCCGTGGTGTCCCGCTGATTCAGCCGTCGTTGAGGGCGTAGCTGCGGAAGGTGGCGAGCAGCGGCAGCACCTCGGTCTTGCCGGGGTCCTCGGTGACGGCCCGCATCGCGTCGATCACCGTGGCCGCGATGATCTTGGTGACGGAGAGGTCGTCCGCGGCGGCGAGGGTGCCCCAGGCCTTCAGGGTCTGGGTGAGCAGCGCGCTCATCCGGGCGCCGATGTTGGAGCTGACGGCGTCGGAGATCTCGGCGATCTCCTCGTCGCTCATGGTGGCGCGCAACCCGAAGGCCAGCGCCATCAGGGTATCCATCGCGTGTTCGCCGTACGCGGCGACCAGCGCCGGCAGCGGTCGTTCACCGGGGCCGCCCGCCGCCAGGGCGGACAGTGCCTCGTCGTCGTCCTTCCACGCCGCCTCCAGGGCGGCCAAGGCCCGCAGGGCCTCGTCCACGGTCAGCCCGTCTGTCATGGAAGGAACGGTATTGAGCCGCCCCCGGCTTGCGACAGGGGTGGCCGCCGGGATCACACCTTCGAGCGAAGCGGGGCCGATTCGGGCCGATGGACGCGCGCGAAGTGCTCCGCGTCCCAGCTGCCGCCCAGCTCGGGCGCCAGCGAGGCCCGGGCGAGGGCCGCGAAGTCCTCGGCGGTGCCCGCCCGTTCCGGCAGCGCGCCGAGCAGCGGGGCGCCGGCCGAGCGGGGGAGGTCGGCGAGGTTGCAGCGCTCGGCGAGGCCGGGCTCGGCGGGCCAGGAGCCGACCAGGACGCCCGCGAGGGGCAGTGCGCGGGCCGCCAGCGCCTCCGCCGTGAGCGAGACGATGTTCAGGGTGCCGAGCCCGGCGGAGGCGACCAGCAGGACCTCGGCCGGGAGCCCCGCGTCCAGCACCGCCCGAGCCTGGTCGGCCAGCGTGCGGCCCCGGTCGTCGTAGCGGACCAGCAGCCCGCCCGCGCCCTCCACCAGCACGAGGTCGTGGCCGGCGGCCAGTTCGGCGACCTCCGAGGCCACCGCGGCCGGATCCAGGTACGGCAGGCCGGCCCGCCGGGCGGCGGTGTCGGGGGCCAGCGGCTCGGGGTAGCGCACCAGCTCACGGAACGTCAGATCGCCCGCCAGGCGCCGGACTTCACCGGCGTCTCCGGGCTCGTCGGCGCTCACCCCGGTCTGTCCGGGCTTGAGCACGGCGACCTTCCGGCCGGCCCGCAGCGCCGCCGAGGCGACGGCCGCGGTGGCGACGGTCTTGCCGACGTCGGTGTTCGTCCCCGTCACGAACAGGATGCGCGCGCTCATCCGGCCACCGCCGCGGCGGTCACGGCGGCCGCGATCCCGGCCACGTCCTCGTCCTGCGTCACATACGGGGGCATGGTGTAGACCAGATCCCGGAACGGCCGCAGCCAGACGCCCTCCCGGGCCGCCGCCTCGGTCGCCGCCGCGACGTCCACCGGGTGGTCCAACTGCACGACACCGATGGCACCCCGGACGCGTACGTCCTTCACGCCCGGCAGGCCGGCGGCCGCCGAGAGGCCCTCGGCCAGCCCGGTCTCGATCCGCTTGACCTCCAGCGACCAGTCCTGCCCGAGCAGCAGCTCCAGCGAGGCGTTGGCCACCGCGCAGGCCAGCGGGTTGCCCATGAACGTCGGCCCGTGGGCGAGCACCGGCACCTCGCCGCGGCTGATCCCGTCCGCGACCTCGCTGGTGCACAGCGCGGCGGCCAGCGTCAGATAGCCGCCGGTCAGCGCCTTGCCCAGGCACATCACGTCCGGCGAGACGCCCGCGTGGTCGGCGGCGAACAGCGCGCCGCTGCGCCCGAAGCCGGTGGCGATCTCGTCGAAGACCAGCAGCACCCCGTAGCGGTCGCACAGTTCGCGCAGCATCCGCAGGTAGGCGGGGGAGTGGAAGCGCATCCCGCCCGCGCCCTGGACCACCGGCTCGACGATCACGGCGGCCAGCTCGTCGGCATGACGGGCCATCAACTCCTCGAACCCGGCGGCGTATGCGGGATCGAGCGGGGCGTCGAACCCGGCCGGCGGCTCCGGGGCGAAGAGCTGTCCGGGCAGCACCCCGCCCCACAGGTGGTGCATCCCGCCGTCCGGGTCGCACACCGACATCGGGTGGAAGGTGTCCCCGTGGTAGCCGCCGCGCCAGGTGAGCAGCCGGCGCTTGGCCGGCCGCCCGATCGACTGCCAGTACTGGAGGCACATCTTCATCGCGACCTCGACGGCCACCGAGCCCGAGTCGGCGAGGAAGACGTGCCGCAGCGGCTCCGGGGTGATCTCCACCAGGGTCGCGGCCAGCCGGACGGCGGGCTCGTGGGTGAGCCCGCCGAACATCACATGGCTCATCCGCCCCAGCTGGTCGCGCACGGCCTCGTCCAGCACCGGGTGCCGGTAGCCGTGGATCGCCGCCCACCAGGAGGACATCCCGTCCACCAGCTCGCGCCGCCCGCCGGCGACCGGCTCGGCCAGCCGCAGCCGCACCCCCGAGGCGGACTCGACCAGGTACGGCGTGGCCGTCCCCGGCATCGGCCCGTACGGGTGCCAGACGTGGGCGCGGTCGAGGGCGAGCAGGTCGGTGGTGGACGGCTGGAGCATGGTGCGTTCTCCGGTGGGTCGGAACTGTCAGGCGTTGGGCGCGAGTTCGGTGCCGGCGCCGCGGCGGCGGACCTTCACGAGATCGCTGCGGAGCTCGTCTCCGGCGTCCTCCTGGGCCTCCTGGACCTCTTGGGCGGCGGAGGCCTCGGAGGCGGAGGCGTCCGGGGCGTGGGCGTGCCCGCCGCACGGGCCGCAGCCCCCGCCGCTGCCGCAGGCCGAGGCCGCGGTGCCGCAGGAGCCGCCCGCGTGGGCGGCCGCGGCCGCCTCGGCGAGGTCGGCGCGGTGGCGGGGCAGGGTGGCCTCGCCGGCGCCCTCGACCTCGAAGCCGGCGTCCTTGATCATGTCGAGGTCGGCCTGCCCGGCCTGGCCCTCGCTGGTCAGGTAGTCGCCGAGGAAGATGGAGTTGGCGATGTGCAGGCCGAGCGGCTGCATCGAGCGCAGGTGCACCTCGCGCCCGCCCGCGATCCGCACCTCGGTGTCCGGGTTGACGAAGCGGACCATCGCCAGGATGCGCAGGCAGCGCTGCGGGGTGAGGTTCCACTCCTTGGCGAGCGGGGTGCCCTCGAACGGGATCAGGAAGTTGACCGGGACGGAGTCCGAGCCCAGCTCACGCAGCGCGAACACCACGTCGACCAGGTCCTCGTCGCTCTCGCCCATGCCGGCGATCAGGCCGGAGCAGGCGGACAGGCCCGCGCCGTGCGCCTTCTGCACGGTGTCCACCCGGTCCGCGTAGGTGTGGGTCTTGGTGATCTGCCCGTAGGTGTTCTCGGAGGTGTTCAGGTTGTGGTTGTACGCGTCGGCGCCGGCCGCCTTGAGCCGCTCCGCCTGGTTGTCGGAGAGCAGGCCCAGGCAGACGCAGATCTCGACCGCGGGGTCGGCCTCCTTGATGGCGGCCATGGTGTCGGTGACCCGGTCGATGTCACGGTCCGTCGGGCCGCGGCCGCTGGCGACCAGGCAGACCCGCTTGGCACCGCCCGCCACCCCGGCGCGGGCGGCGTCGGCGGCCTGGTCCGGCTTGAGCCAGGTGTACTTGAGGATCTCGGCCTTGGACCCGAGCCGCTGCGAGCAGTACGAGCAGTCCTCGGGACAGAGCCCGCTCTTCAGGTTCACCAGGTAGTTGAGCTTGACCCGGCGGCCGAACCAGCGCCGGCGCACCTTGCCGGCCGCGGCGACCACGTCGAGCAGCTCGTCGTCGGTGGTGGCGAGGACGGCCAGGGCCTCTTCGCGGGTCGGGACTTCGCCGCGCAGGCCCTTGGCGGTGAGGGTATCGAGCAGATCCATGGGGCGATCCTGCCTTCTGGGGCTCAAGCGGCGCCAGAGCAAACCCGCCAGAAGATCGGCGCGAGGATGTGCCGATTGCCACAGTACGGCGTCCGCAGTGGGGAATGTCACGGCTGCGCCGCTGGTCAGGAGCTTGACGAGGTGCCGGGCGGCCGGTTGCCGACGGGTGGCGGACGGCCGCGGCGGACGGTGGTCCGCAACCCCCGACCCCGTGATCCACGCCACCCGGCGGTTGCTTAGAATCTGCGCCATGACCACGCAGGGGGAGCGCACCCAGACTCCGGGAGAGGGCCGGGTGGACCGGGCAGAGCAGCGGGTCGGCGGGGGCGCCGACCCCGAAGGGGACAAGGGCCGCGGCCGACGGTTGACGGGACGTCGGGCGGCCGGCTGGATCGTCCTGGTCGGGGTGGTCGCGGCCGGCGGATGGATCATCACCCGCCCGATGCCCGGCGACTACATACCCGGGCTCGGCCCCTCCACCAAGGACTCCGCCCGGACACCGAAGGTGGTGGGCGCCCCGCCGCCGCCCACCGACCCCGGGGCCCTCAACGTCGACAACCTCTTCCCCGCCCAGCGGGTGGTCGAGGTCGGCGGCTACAAGGCCCGGCGCAACGGCGTCCGGCAGGGCGAGAACTGCGCCGAGGTGCTCCAGGACCGCGCCCAGGACCCGCTGAAGGACACCGGCTGCCAGTCCTACCTGACCGTCAGCTTCACCGGACAGGACCACCCGGTGCTCAGCAGCGTCACCATGCTGCGCTTCCCCGACCAGGCCACCGCCGCCAGGGCCGCCGACGCCCTGCGGGCCAAGCCCGGCGCGGTCGCCTTCATCCTGGCCGACACCACCACCGCCACCGCGCAGCCCGCGGGCGCCAAGCCCGGCGGCGAGCCGCGGGTCGAGACGGTCGGGCACTACGTGACGGTCACCAGCTCGCGGCCGGGCGACGCCCGTCCGGCGAGCACCACCACCGCACCCGCCCCGGGCCCGACCCCCGCCGCCCCGACGCCCACCGCCCCGGGCACCGGCGGCGAGCCCGACCTGGACGAGGCCACCCGGGCGCTGTCCTACGCGGCCGGCCAGCCCTTCGTCTGGATGTGACGAACGGCTGGGATGTGACGAACCGCGAAGGGCCCGGCGCACCCGCGCCGGGCCCTTCGCGATCCGGGTGAGCCGGGCTCAGCCGCCGAGCCGGTCCACCGCCGTCACCCGCAGCACCGCCCGGCCCTCCTCGTCGGAGCCGTACAGGTCGACCTCGGCGCTGATGCCCCAGTCGTGGTCGCCCTCCGGGTCGTCGAAGATCTGCCGGACCTTCCAGGAGGAGTCCTCCTCCTCGATGATCAGCATCTTCGGGCCGCGCGCGTTCGGGCCGGTGCCGAGGTCGTCGTACTCGTCCCAGTACCCGTCCATGGCGTCCGCCCAGCGGTCCGCGTCCCAGCCGTACTCGCCGTCCAGCTCGCCGAGCTCGTCCCAGTGCTCCAGCGCGCACAGCTCGACCCGGCGGAACATCTCGTTGCGCACCAGCACCCGGAACGCGCGGGCGTTGGCGGTGACCGGCGCCGGCTTGTCGTCCAGCCGCACCTCGGCGGTCTGCGCCTCGGTCGGGTTGGCCAGCTGCTCCCACTCGTCCAGCAGGCTGGAGTCGACCTGGCGGACCAGCTCGCCGAGCCAGGCGATGACGTCCTTGAGGTCGTCGGTCTTCACGTCCTCGGGGACGGTCTGCTCCAGCGCCTTGAACGCGCCCGCCAGGTAGCGCAGCACGATGCCCTCGGTGCGGGCCAGCTCGTAGAAGCCGACGTAGTCCGAGAAGGTCATCGCCCGCTCGTACAGGTCGCGGACCACGGACTTCGGCTGGAGCTGGTGGTCGCCGATCCACGGGTGCGCCCGGCGGTACACCTCGTAGGCGTGGGTGAGCAGCTCCTCCAGCGGCTTCGGGTAGGTGATCTCCTGGAGCCGCTCCATCCGCTCCTCGTACTCGATGCCGTCGCGCTTCATCTCGCCGACGGCCTCGCCGCGCGCCTTGTTCTGCTGGGCGGCGAGGATCTGGCGCGGGTCGTCCAGGGTCGCCTCGACCACCGAGATGACGTCCATCGCGTACGAGGGGGAGGTCGGGTCGAGCAGCTCGAAGGAGGCCAGCGCGAAGGTGGACAGCGGCTGGTTGAGCGCGAAGTTCTCCTGGAGGTCCAGGGTGAGGCGCACGATCCGGCCCTCGGCGTCCGGCTCCGGCAGCCGCTCCACCACGCCGCCCTCCAGCAGCGAGCGGTAGATGGCGATCGCGGTGCGGATGTGGCGGCGCTGCGCGGCCTTGTCCTCGTGGTTGTCGGTGAGCAGCTTGCGCATCGCCTCGAAGGCGTTGCCCGGGCGGCCGATCACCGACAGCAGCATCGCGTGGCTCACCTTGAACCGGGAGACCAGCGGCTCCGGGTCGGCGGCGATCAGCTTCTCGAAGGTCTCCTCGCTCCAGCCGACGAAGCCCTCCGGCGCCTTCTTGCGCACCACCTTGCGCTTCTTCTTCGGGTCGTCCCCGGCCTTGGCGATCGCCTTGTCGTTCTCGATCACGTGCTCCGGCGCCTGCGCCACCACCTGGCCGACGGTGTCGAAGCCGGCCCGGCCGGCCCGGCCGGCGATCTGGTGGAACTCGCGGGCGCGCAGGATCCGCACCCGCTGACCGTCGTACTTGGACAGGGCGGTGAACAACACCGTGCGGATCGGCACGTTGACGCCGACGCCGAGCGTGTCGGTGCCGCAGATCACCTTCAACAGGCCCGCCTGGGCGAGGCGTTCGACCAGGCGGCGGTACTTCGGCAGCATGCCCGCGTGGTGCACGCCGATGCCGTGGCGCACGAAACGGGACAGGTTGCGGCCGAACTTGGTGGTGAAGCGGAAGTTGCCGATCAGGTCGGCGATGGCCTCCTTCTCCGCCTTCGAGCACATGTTGATGCTCATCAGCGACTGGGCCCGCTCCACCGCCTCCTTCTGCGTGAAGTGCACGACGTAGACCGGCGCCTGGCCGGTCTGGAGCAGCTCCTCCAGGGTGTCGTGCATCGAGGTGCGGCGGTACTCGTAGAACAGCGGCACCGGGCGGGTCGCGTTGCGCACCACCGTGGTCGGACGGCCCGTGCGGCGGGTCAGGTCCTCCTCGAAGCGACGGACGTCGCCGAGCGTCGCCGACATCAGCAGGAACTGCGCCTGCGGCAGCTCCAGCAGCGGGATCTGCCACGCCCAGCCGCGGTCCGGCTCGGCGTAGAAGTGGAACTCGTCCATGACCACCTGGCCGATGTCCGCCCGGGTGCCGTCGCGCAGCGCGATCTGGGCGAGCACCTCGGCGGTGCAGCAGATGATCGGCGCGGTCGGGTTCACGCTCGCGTCGCCGGTCATCATGCCGACCTGCTCGGTGCCGAACATCTTCACCAGGTCGAAGAACTTCTCCGACACCAGCGCCTTGATCGGGGCGGTGTAGAAGGTCCGCTGCCCCTCCGCCAGCGCCGCGAAGTGCGCGCCCGCCGCCACCAGGCTCTTGCCCGAGCCGGTCGGCGTCGCGAGGATCACGTTGTTCCCCGACACCAGCTCGATCAGGGCCTCCTCCTGCGCCGGGTACAGCGTGATCCCCCGCTCCTCCGCCCAGGCTGCGAACGTCTCGTACAGCGCGTCGGGGGTGGCGGGCTTCGGCATCAGATCAAGGAGGGTCACCCGACTATCTTGCCTGCTCGCCGCCACCCCGGGCAAAGCCCGGCGCCGCGACGGCCGGGCCGCGCGAATGTCGATCACGGGGGGCGGGTCGGCGGGGGATCGCGGAAAGCCATCTGATTTCACGTCAATTGTCTCTACTCCAATGGCGCATTCGCGGTTGGTGATCCCCGGAGGCGGCTGGGCTAGCCTCCACCTGGCGTGTCACATGTCGATCCCGAACCGGGAGGTACCACATGGCTATCGGACGACGGCAACTGCTCACCTCCGTCGCGCTCACCGCCCTCGCCGCGCCCGTCCTGGCCAAGGGGACCGCGACCCGCGCGGCCGCGGCCACGGGTGCCGCCGCGGCCCTCGGTTCCGGGCCACTGGTCATGCAGGTCGTCGCGCACGAGGACGACGACATCCTGTTCATGAACCCGGACCTGTCCAAGGCGATCGCCGACGGCATTCCGTCCGTCACGGTGTTCGTCACCGCGGGGAACGGGACGGGCGACCCGTGTGCCGGCGTCTGCTGGGACCCGGCCGGTGAGCCGCTGCGCACCTGGAACCGGCAGATGGGCGCCGTCAACGCCTACTCCCGGATGGCCGGCGTCGGCGACAGCGACCCGAACACCGACGAGATCGGGCACTGGGCGGTCGAGGCGTGGACGGTCGCGGGCAAGGAGGTCGAACGGTACGTCCTCAAGGACCGGCCGGTGCACCTGGTCTTCCTCAACCTGCACGACGCCAAGCTCGCCGGCGTCCTGGGCGGCAACACCGACACCAGCATCGTCCCGGTCGGCAGCCCGCTCTCCGGGCCGTCCACCTACACGGCCGCGGACGTCGTCGAGGTGCTGCGGCAGCTGATGGTGACGTACCGGCCGACCGTCCTGCGGGCCCAGGACGACCTCCCGGACAGCCGCTACTGGGGCGACCACGCGGACCACATCGCCGCCGCGAGGTTCGCCGGGCTGGCGGCCCTCCAGTACGGCGGCACGCTGATCCAGGTGAACTACCGGGACTACAACATCGGGGACGCCCCGGTGAACCTCGACCGGGCGACGGCCGCCACCAAGGGCCTGTCCTACTCCGAGTACGCCAGCCACGACCACTCCACCGGGAACTACTCCGACTCCTGGTTCTCCCGGATGTACTACCGCTGGCCCCGGGGCACCTCTTGGGCCACGGTGAACCAGGACGGCCGGCCGCAGGTCTTCGTCGTCCGCAGCGGCGCCCTCCACACCTACTGGCGCGAGGCGGACGGCAGCTGGGGCGGCCCGGTGCGGATGGCCGACCCGGGCGGGTGGCTGGTGCCGGGCATCATGGTCGCCACCAACGCCGACGGCCGGCTGGAGGTCTTCGCCCGCCGCCTCATCGACAACCACATCGTCTCCCTGCCGCAGGGCACGCCCAACGGCTCGTGGTGGAACGGCTGGGCCGACCACGGCAACCCCAACGCCGGGCTCGGCAACGAGGACCAGGTCGGCGTGCCCGTGGTGGCCGCCGCCCAGGACGGCCACCTGGAGCTGTTCGTCAAGAACGGCGGCGGCGGCCTCAGCGCCATCCGGCAGACCACCCCGGGCGGGGCGTGGGGCACCTGGACGGACCTGGGCGGCACCGACCTCCAGGACCCGGTCACCGCGATCCGCAACGGCGTCGGGGCGATCGAGGTGTTCGCGAGCACCCGCAGCTCGATCCTCGGCTGGTGGCAGACCGCCCCGAACGGCGGCTTCAGCGGCCCGGCCTCGATCCCGGGCGCCCGTCCGGCCAGCCCGCCCAAGGCCGTGCTCGACCAGGGCGGCCGGATCGAGCTCGGCTACCGCGAGGTCGGCACCGGCGCGATGCAGGTCAGCCGGCAGACCAGGGCCGGCGGCTCGTGGAGCCAGTCCCCGGCCGCCCTCGGCGGCCACGGCGGAGTCGGCGAACCGGCCACGGTCCTCGTCGGCGGCCGGGTCGTCCTGTTCGAACGCAACGGCGGCGGCGGCGTCAGCACCACCGCCCAGACCGCCCCGAACTCCGGCTACGGCCCCTGGCAGGACCTCGGCGGCACCGTCCTCGACTACCCGGCCGCGACCGTCGACGGCAACGGCGTCCTGTACGTCTTCGCCGTCGGCATCGACGGCCGCGTCCACTACCGCACGGCCACCACGGCCGGCGCCTTCAGCCCCTGGCAGAGCCTGCCGTTCTGACAGGCCCCAAGCGGCCGCCCGGGAACGCTCCCGGGCGGCCGCCGTGCAGTCCTGGGCGCGGACGAACTCCTTCGCGGCGCGCGGCGCGGCGTCGACGCGGACGTACCGCGGGGCCTTGCGGTCGGGCTCGCCGCGGCGGGGACCGGGAAGCCGCGGCGGACGTGCCGAGCCGCACATTGCCCGGCGCGCGGCGGCGTGCCAGAGTGCCGGGCATGAACCATCCGCTCGCGGCCGAGCCGCACCCCTTGGCCTCCGTCTCCGATGCCCCCGGCGCCCCCGCTCCGGCCCATGTCTTCGACTGGCTAGACGAGACGGCCGCGATGCGGGCCGAGGCTGGGCTGACCAGGACGCTGCGCAGCCGGGCGGCGGAGGACGCGGTGCTGGACCTCGCCGGGAACGACTACCTGGGGCTGACCAGGCATCCGGTGGTCACCCGGGCCGCGGCGGACGCGGCGCTGCGGTGGGGCGGCGGGTCGACGGGGTCGCGGCTGGTGACCGGGACGACCGCGCTGCACACCGAACTGGAGGAGGAGCTGGCCGAGTTCTGCGGAGCGGAGGCCGCGCTGGTGTTCTCCTCCGGGTACGCGGCCAACCTGGCGGCGCTGACCGCGCTCACCGACCCGGACACCCTGATCGTCTCCGACGCCTACAACCACGCCTCGCTGATCGACGGCTGCCGGCTCTCCCGCGCCGACGTCCACCGGGCCCCGCACGCCGATCCGGCGGCGGTGGCCGAGGTGCTCGCCGGGCGGACGCAGCGGCGGGCGCTGGTGGTCACCGACTCGGTGTTCTCGGTGGACGGCGACGCCGCGCCGCTGCCCGCCCTGTCGGAGGCCGCCCGCGCGCACGGCGCCGCGCTGCTGGTGGACGACGCGCACGGACTGGGCGTGCTCGGCCACGGCGGCACCGGGGCACTCGCGGCGGCCGGGCTCGCCGGGCGGCCGGACACCGTCGCCACCGTGACCCTCTCCAAGTCGCTCGGCTCGCAGGGCGGCGCCGTGATCGGCCCGCGCCGGGTGATCCGCCACCTGACCGAGACCGCCCGCACCTTCATCTTCGACACCGGTCTCGCCCCGGCCGCCGCCGGTGCCGCCCTTGCCGCGCTGCGCCTGCTGCGCGCCGAGCCCGCCCGCGCCGAGCGCGCCCGCGAGGTCGCCCGCACCCTGGCCCGGCAGCTCACCGCCGCCGGACTGGTGGCCTGCGAGCCGGAGGCCGCCGTGGTCTCCGTCCGCGCCCCGGGCCCGGAGGCCGCCGTCGCCTGGGCCACCGACTGCCTGCGCGCCGGCCTCGCCGTCGGCTGCTTCCGCCCGCCGTCCGTCCCGGACGGCATCTCCCGGCTGCGCCTGACCGCCCGTGGGGATCTGACGGACGGTCAGATCGCCGAGGCCGTCCGCATCGTCGCCGAGCTGGCCCCGGTGGGCGCGCGGCGCGGATGACCGCCGACCGCGCAGGGCGGGACGCCGGGGAGTCCCACCTGCTCTGGGACGACCACGTCGCCTGGCTGCTCGACCCGACCGGCGGCGACTGCCTGCCCGACGTGTTCATCGAGGGCGCCACGGCGGCCGACTGGCAGGCCGTGCTCGACCTGGTCGTGGAGCGGGGCTGGGCCTTCGAGTACACCGCGGGCTGCTCCGTGCTGCCGCTCCCACGGGCCGGGACGGTGCTGTCCCGGCCGGCCGGCGCGGAGTGCCCGAGCCTGCGGGTGTGGCCGGCCCCGGAGGTCTGCGCGATCTTCCGGTTCCTCGGGGAGGAACGGATCGACTTCGACCTCGACCTCCGCGAGCTCCAGGGGCAGGAGCGGCTGGACGTCCTCTGCGGATTCCTGGCCGCGATCGGACGGCGGCTGGGCACGTCGGTGCCGGTGTACTTCGAAGGCGACGACCGAACGCCGTTCCTCGGCTACGACGCGGCGGCCGACCGGGTCCGGGTGCTGTGGGCGCCGCCGGACGGCTGACTACTTCTTCTTCGCCCGGCTCGGTTGCACCCGGGGCGGCTCGCCCTGGGCCTTCGGGTGGTCGGGCGGGTAGGGGAGTTCGCCGAGGCCCTCGTCGCGCAGCTGCTTCTCGTACAGCTCCAGCAGGCCCTCCAGGCGGAAGGCCTGGCCGTCCATCTCGGCGTTCAGGTCGCCGAGTTCGGCGAACCGGGCGGGGACGGTGCGCAGGTCGAAGTCCTCGGGGGCGGCGTCGTCCAGCTCCGTCCAGCGCAGCGGGGTGGAGGCGGTGGCGCGCGGGCGGGCGCGCAGCGAGTAGGCGGAGGCGATGGTGCGGTCGCGGGCCATCTGGTTGTAGTCGACGAAGATCCGCTCGCCGCGCTCCTCCTTCCACCAGGCGGTGGTCACCTTCCCGGGCATCCGCTGCTCCAGCACCCGGCCGAGCGCGATCACCGCGTGGCGCCCGTCGGTGAAGGTCCACTCGGGGGCCAGCGGCACGTACACGTGCAGCCCGCGCCCTCCGGAGGACTTGGGCCAGCCGCGCAGCCCGTGCTCCTCCAGCAGGGCGCGCAGTTCGTGGGCGGCGCGGACGGCGTCGTGGAAGTCGGTGCCGGGCTGGGGGTCGAGGTCGATCCGCAGCTCGTCCACGTGGTCGGTGTCGGAACGCCGCACCGGCCAGGGGTGGAAGGTGAGGCAGCCCAGGTTGGCCGCCCACAGCACGGCGGCGGGCTCGGTCGGACAGATCTCGTCGGCGGAGCGGCCGCTGGGGAACTCGATCCGGGCGGTGGGCAGCCACTCCGGCAGGCCCTTGGGCGCGCGTTTCTGGTAGAAGAACTCGCCGTCCACCCCGTCCGGGAAGCGTTGCAGCGTGGTCGGGCGGTCGCGCAGCCCGCGCAGCACCCCGTCGGCCACGGCCAGGTAGTACTGCGCGACGTCCAGCTTGGTGAAGCCGCGCTCGGGGTAGTACACCTTGTCCGGGTTCGACAGCCGAACGGTGCGCCCGGCGACATCCAGTTCCACGGCTGAGCCCATGGGCCCCACGCTAAGCGCGGTGCGCCCGGCGCGCGCCCCGAGGGGAACCGGGCGGAGGATGGGACGCATGGACCTGCCCGTGATGCCGCCGGTGGCGCCGATGCTCGCCAAGTCGGTGGCCAAGATCCCGCCGGGGATGCAGTACGAGGCCAAGTGGGACGGATTCCGCTCCATCGTGTTCCGCGACGGCGACGACATCGAGCTCGGCAGCCGCACCGGCAAGCCGCTGACCAGGTACTTTCCCGAGCTGGTGGAGGCGTTCGGGCGGGAGCTGCCGCAGCGCTGCGTGCTGGACGGCGAGGTGGTGATCGCCCGGGAGGGGCGGCTGCGCTTCGAGGAGCTGCTGGAGCGCATCCACCCCGCCGCGAGCCGGGTCCGGCTGCTCGCCGAGCGGACCCCGGCCTCCTTCGTCGCCTTCGACCTGCTCGCCCTCGGCGAGGACAGCCTGCTGGACGAGCCGCTGTCGGTGCGCCGCGCGGCGCTGGAGGCCGCGCTGGCCGACGCCGCCGACCCGGTGTTCACCGCCCCCGCCTCCACCGACCTCGACCTGGCGCACACCTGGTTCGCCGAGTACGAGGGCGCCGGGCTGGACGGGGTGGTCGCCAAGCCGCTGGACCAGCCGTACCGGCCGGGGGAGCGGGCCATGTACAAGATCAAGCACGAGCGCACCGCCGACTGCGTGGTGGCCGGCTACCGCGAGCACAAGAGCGGCCCGGTGGTCGGCTCGCTGCTGCTCGGCATCTTCGACGACACCGGCCGGCTCCAGCACGTCGGCGTCTGCGCGGCCTTCCCGATGGCCCGCCGCCGCGAACTCGCCGAGGAGCTGGCCCCGTTGCGGATGGACGACGTCTCCGGGCACCCCTGGGGCGGCTGGGCGGACGAGGTCGCGCACGCCGAGGGCCGGCTGCCCGGCGCGGTCAGCCGCTGGACCGGCGGCAAGGACCTGTCCTGGATCGCGCTGCGCCCCGAGCGGGTGGTGGAGGTGGCGTACGACCACATGGAGGGCACCCGGTTCCGGCACACCGCGCAGTTCCGCCGCTGGCGGCCGGACCGTACGCCGGAGAGCTGCACCTACGCGCAGCTGGAGGAGCCGGTCTCGTACGACCTCGGTGCGGTGCTGGGTATCTGACGGAGGATCAGGAAGGGGCCTGGCCCGCGATCGGGCCAGGCCCCCCGCGCGGTTCAGGAGAGGTTCAGGGTGGGGGTCGCGGTCGGTTCGACCGTGGCCGTGGCGTAGGGCGAGGTCATCGGCGACGGGTACGGGGACGGCGACGGTGACGGCGAGGAGTACGGAGAAGGCGAGGGGGACGGCGACGGGCTGGGTGAGCCCGTGGCGGCGCCGGCCGGCAGCGTGTAGACGTTGTCCGGCGAGACGATCCGCGTGATCGCCGCCGCCAGCAGCGTGGAGGGCTCAGAACCCTGGTACGCCGCATCGGTGTTGAGGATGATCGCCAGCGAGGCCTGGGCCGCCGGCAGGTACACCACGACGGTCTGGTACCCGGGCAGCGAGCCGTTGTGCCCGATCCACCCGTGGGTGGTGAACACCCCGAAGCCGTAGCTGAGATCGGGGGTGCCGGTGTCCGGCCCCTTGAGCCGGTCCGCCTGGGTGGCGGGCTTGAGCAGCGGATCGCCGGTGGCCAGCACCTTCGACCAGGTCTGGAGGTCGGCGAGGTTGGAGATCGCCGCGCCGGCCGCCCAACCCCAGGACGGGTTCCAGGTGGTGGACTCGGTGGGCTGACCGCTGAGCGTCTGGTCGGTGTAGCCGTGGACGTGCGGGTCGGGGAAGGTCGCGTCGGTCGGGAAGACCGTCTTGGTGAGCCCGGCCGGGTCGAAGACCTGCGCCTTCAGGAAGTCGCCCAGCGGCTGCCCGCCGACCTTCTCGACCACCTGGCCGAGCAGGATGTAGTTGGTGTTGGAGTACTCGAACCTGCTGCCCGGCGAGAAGTCGGCCGGGTGCTTGAACGCGTACGCCGTCAACTGGTCCGGGGTGAAGGCGTGGTTGGGGTCGCTGAGGAAGAGGTGCTGGAAGTCCGGGTCGTCGCTGTAGTTGTACAGCCCGCTGCGCATCTGGCCGAGCTGGCGCAGGGTGATGCCGTCGCCGCCGGGCACATTGGAGACGTACTTGGAGACCGGGTCGTCCAGGCTGAGCTTGCCCTGGTCGGCCAGGCGTAGCACGGCCGTGGCGGTGAACGTCTTGGTGACGCTGCCGATCCGGGTGTACAGGTCGGCCGACATCGGCGTTCCGGCGTTCTTGTCGGCGACGCCGAAGTTGCGCTGGTAGCTGCCGCTGGGGGCGGTGTAGCCGACGATCACCCCGGGGATCGAGGCCTGGCTCATCACCTGCTTGATCGCGGTGTCCAGCCGGCTCTGGACGTCCGGGGTGAGCGCCACCACCCCGCCGGTCGGACTGGCGCCGCCGTACCCGGGGGACGGGCTGAGCCCGGCCGGCTCGGCGGTGACGGCCGGGTCCCGCCCCGCGGGCTTCGAGTCCCCGGAACAGGCGGAGACGGTGAGCAGGCCGGTCAGCGCGAGGGCGGCGGAGGCCACCCGGACGGCGCGGGGAACGCGGACGGCGCGGGGAACGGCCGCGGCGGGGGAACGGGGGACCCGCTCGGCGCGGGGAACGGCCGGGCTCGGCCGTCGGGTGTCGGTCATCGGTGCAGACGCCTCTCTGGGGCGGGTCGGCCCCTTGGCGAAGGGCCCCGGAGCGCTGCTCGGCGGGGCCGGAGCGCGGCTCCACGGGGCCGCGGGGGAGCGTCGCCACCGTAAGCACCGGCGCCGTCCGGCCGCGCGCGGGTCGCTGCCCGGCTGGACCGAACGGGAGCGCCGTCAGCCGAGTGCCCCGCCCGGCTGGCGGCCCGCCGCCCGCTGCCCCACCGGGCGGCCGGAGAGCGGTGGCCGCCCCCGCGCTCCGCCGGACGGGTGAGCACCGGCACGCCGCCCCGGCCCGTCGGCCGCTGCTCGGGCACGATCGTTCAGCCCAGCTGTGGCCGCCCTTAAGAATTCCTCGATGGACCGCACCCGCTCCGACCAGGCAGATTTCTGCCTGCCCGGAGCGCGCCGTCAGGAACGGCCGAACCGGGCCACCTCGGCCTGCCCGACCCCCGAAGGCCGTCCCACCCGCACGTCAGGAGCCGCTGCCCGTGAAGGCACTCGTCAAGCAGAAGGCCGAGCCCGGCCTCTGGATGATCGATGTCCCGAAGCCCGAGATCGGCCCCGGCGAGGTGCTGATCAAGGTGCTGCGGACCGGCATCTGCGGCACCGACCTGCACATCCGCAAGTGGGACGGCTGGGCCCAGCAGACCATCAAGACCCCGATGACGATCGGCCACGAGTTCGTCGGCGAGGTCGCCGAGCTCGGCGCCGGCGTCACGGACATCGCGGTCGGCGACCTGGTCAGCGGCGAGGGCCACCTGGTCTGCGGCAAGTGCCGCAACTGCCTGGCCGGCCGCCGCCACCTGTGCCGCAACACCGTCGGCCTGGGCGTCAACCGGGACGGCGCGTTCGCCGAGTACGTGGCCCTGCCCGCCTCCAACGTCTGGGTGCACCGGGTGCCGGTCGACCTGGACGTGGCCGCGATCTTCGACCCGTTCGGCAACGCCGTGCACACCGCGCTGTCCTTCCCGCTGGTCGGCGAGGACGTGCTGGTCACCGGCGCCGGCCCGATCGGCATCATGGCCGCCGCCGTCGCCAAGCACGCCGGCGCCCGCAACGTGATGATCACCGATGTCTCCCCGTACCGCCTCGACCTGGCCCGCAAGGTCGGCGTGACGCTGGCGCTCGACGTCTCCGAGCACACCATCGAGGAGGGCCAGCAGAAGCTGGGCCTGCGCGAGGGCTTCGACGTCGGCCTGGAGATGTCCGGCCGCCCCGAGGCGATGCAGTCGATGATCGCCAACATGACCCATGGCGGGAAGATCGCCATGCTCGGCCTGCCCGCCGAGCAGTTCCCGGTGGACTGGGCCTCGATCGTCACCTCGATGATCACCATCAAGGGCATCTACGGCCGCGAGATGTTCGAGACCTGGTACGCGATGTCCGTGCTGCTGGAGGGCGGCCTGGACCTCAGCCCGGTGATCACCGGCCGCTACGCCGCCGCCGACTTCGAAGCCGCCTTCGACGACGCCGCGAGCGGCAACTGCGGCAAGATCATCCTCGACTGGACCGCCTGAGCCAGCCTCGCCGACTAGACAAGGAGTCCGCTCGTGTTCGACAACGTGCGCGCCGACATCGCCACCACCCTCGACGAGATCCGCGAGGCCGGCCTGTTCAAGCCCGAGCGGGTGATCGGCAGCCCGCAGAGCGCCGCCGTCACCGTCACCGCCGGCGGCCGCCCCGGCGAGGTGCTGAACTTCTGCGCCAACAACTACCTGGGACTGGCCGACCACCCCGAGGTGCTCGCCGCCGCCAAGGACGCCCTGGACCGCTGGGGCTACGGCATGGCCTCGGTCCGCTTCATCTGCGGCACCCAGGACGTCCACAAGGAGCTGGAGGACCGCCTCTCGGCGTTCCTCGGCCAGGAGGACACGATCCTCTACTCCTCCTGCTTCGACGCCAACGGCGGTGTCTTCGAGACCCTGCTGGACGACCGGGACGCCGTCATCTCCGACGCGCTCAACCACGCCAGCATCATCGACGGCATCCGGCTCAGCAAGGCCCGCCGCCACCGCTACGCCAACCGCGACCTGGCCGACCTGGAGAAGCAGCTCCAGGACACCCAGGACGCCCGCCGCCGCCTGATCGTCACCGACGGCGTCTTCTCGATGGACGGCTACGTCGCCCCGCTGCGCGAGATCTGCGACCTGGCCGACCGCTACGACGCCATGGTCATGGTGGACGACTCGCACGCCGTCGGCTTCGTCGGCGCCGGCGGCCGCGGCACCCCCGAACTGCACGGCGTGATGGACCGGGTGGACATCATCACCGGCACCCTCGGCAAGGCCCTCGGCGGCGCCTCCGGCGGCTACGTCGCCGCCCGCCGGGAGATCGTCGCCCTGCTGCGCCAGCGCTCCCGCCCGTACCTGTTCTCCAACTCGCTGGCCCCGGTGATCGCGGCGGCCTCGCTCAAGGTGCTCGACCTGGTCGAGAAGTCCAACGAGCTGCGCGAGCGGCTGGCGGCCAACACCGCGCTGTTCCGCACGAAGATGACCGAGGCCGGGTTCGAGATCCTGCCCGGCGACCACCCGATCGCCCCGGTGATGATCGGCGACGCGGCCAAGGCCGGCCGGCTCGCCGAACTGCTGCTGGAGCGCGGCGTGTACGTGATCGGCTTCTCCTACCCGGTGGTGCCGCACGGCCAGGCCCGGATCCGGGTGCAGCTGTCCGCGGCGCACTCCACCGAGGACGTCGAGCGCGCCGTGGCGGCCTTCGTGGACGCCCGCGCCGCACTGGAGGCCTGACCTCCCAAGGCTGCCCGTGGGCCGGACCGCTCGGAACCGGACCGGCCCACGGGCTCAGGAACCACCTTTCCCCCCCTCACGCGACGGGGCGGGACGCCGGTGCTCATCGGCGTCCCGCCCCGCCGTCGTCAGCCGTCCTGGTTCTCGCCCTGGTCGTCGCCGTCGCCCTGGTGGCGGCCGGTGGGCTTGGCGAAGACCTGGGAGCTGTCGTCGGCCGGGGCGGCCGGACCGGGCAGCAGGTCGGTGCTGGTGGAGCCGAACACGACGGTGTCGCCGGAGGCGTCCACGAAGGCGTCGAGCGAGGTGCCGTTGCCCGGCGAGCCGTCCGGGGTGGTGGCGACCCGCTCGGTGCGGCCGGTGCGCAGGTCCTGGCGGTAGACGTCCGAGCCAGGGTGCTGCGGGCCGGGCACCAGGTTGTCGGCGGCGGAGGCGAAGTAGAGCCAGCGGTTGTCGGCGGTGATCGAGCCGTGGCCGGAGGAGCCGACCGAGCCGGTGCCGGGCAGGCCGCCGCTGACCTTGGTCACCGCGCCCGTCCTCAAGTCCCGGACGTGGAGCACCAGGTGGTAGCGGTGGCCGTTGGTCGAGCCGCCGGGCTCGGGCAGGGCGTAGATCGCGCGCCGCCCGTCGGGGCTGATCGTGGCGTCGAAGGCGGCGCCGGTGAGCTTGCCGTCGAGGTCGCGGCTGACGGCGGTGATCTTCCCGGTGGCCGTGTCGTAGGTGTAGTACTCCGCGAGCGCCGGGGACGCCGTCAGCGACTGACCGGCCGGCAGCGGGGCCGCGGCGCCCGGGGCGGGACCCACGTCGGCGGGTGCGGACCCCTGGGGCTCCTCGCCCGGCAGCAGGTCGGAGATCGAGGAGAAGCCGATGGTGCGGCCGTCCGCGCTGATCGTCGGGTGGAGCGACATGCTCTCGCCCGCCTGGCCGTTCAGGTCGTGGGAGACCAGGCGGGTCGTTCCGGTCCGGCGGTCGGTGAGGTAGACGTTGTACTTCCAGGTGTACGGCCTGGTGAGCGACGGTGCCGGGGTGGCGGTCTCCGGGACGAGGTCGGTCCGGGAGGAGACGAAGACGACGAAGCGGCCGTCCGCGCTGATCGAGGGCGCGTACGAGGAGTGGAACTTGTCGGCGTCGGGGGCGGCGCCGGCGAGCGCGCCGCTGATCAGCTCGGTGCGGCCGGTCCTGCGGTCGCGGACGTACACCTCGTCGCGGCCCTGGACCTGGGCGCCGGGCGCCACGTTCGAGGCGTAGGTCGAGAAGGCGACGTAGCGTCCGTCGCCGTTGATCGCGGGGTAGTCGACGGGATCGTCCAGGGTGCTGCCGTCGTCGGCCAGGCTGACCCGTTCGGTGCGGCCGGTGCGCAGGTCCCGGACGTAGGCGTCGTCCCGGTTCTTGGAGGGCTGCGGCACCAGGTTGGTGGCCGCGGACATGAACAGGGCGTAGTGGCCGTCGGCGCTGATGCCCCGGCTCCAGGACTGGCCGTCGGGCGCGGCGCCGTTCGGGCCGACGCTGATCTGGGTGGTGCCGCGCAGCACCGGGTCGGCCTGGGCCGGGGCGACGGCGACGGCGAGCACGGCCACGGCGGCGAGTACGCTGCCGCCGCCCGACAGCCACCGGTTGCGGGTGGTCCGGATGGTACGGGTCATGAGGTGTCCCCCCTGTGATCGCCCGGCCGGGCTCCCTCCCGGCGACGGGCTCTTCCGCAGAGCCAATCGCCGGGCGGGACGGGGGTCAACGGGCGGCGGCGAGCTTGGCGCAAAATACGTCAACGGTCGTACGCCGCAGGGGAGTCAGGGAATCACAGGTGGCGCAGGAAGACGTCGTACACCTTGTTGGTGTCACCCGGTACCAGGTCGCCGTCGCTGGCGCTGAAGAGCACCGTGTCCCCGGTCGCGTCCACGAACGGGTCGACGGACTCGGCGGTGCTCTGTCCGCCGTCCCGGGTGAGGCTGACCCGCTCGATCCGGCCGGTCCACAGGTCGCGGCGGAACACGTCGTAGGCGTTGTTGGTGTCGTCGGGGACGAGGGTGTCGGTGCCGGAGTCGAAGTAGACCCAGCGGCTGTCGGCCGTCATGACGGCGCCGGAGGAGGACCATATCGCGCTGGTGCCCGGCAGGTCGGTGTTGACCTTGGTGACCTTGCCGGTGGCCAGCTCGTGGACGTACACGTCCAGCCGGATGCCGTGGGGCGGGATGCCGCCGATGAAGACCGGGACGCTGTAGACGGCGTAGCGGCCGTCCGGGCTGATCCGGCCGTAGAGGCTGCCGTCGAGTGCCCCGGTTTCGTTCAGGCTGGCGCCGACGATCGTGCCGGTGGCCGCCTTCCAGACGTAGGTGGGGTAGCGGCGGGGGTGGCTCGTCAGCCCGGGTGCGTCGTCGGCGGGCGCTCCGTCGTCGGCTGCGGGGTCGGCGGTCGGCGCGGGGTCGGTGTCCGGGTCGGCCGGGAGCAGGTTCCGGGCCTTGGAAGTGAAGGCGACGGTGGAGCCGTCCGCACTGATCGACGGTTCGAGCGAGTCCAGGTCGGCGGCTTTGCCGTCCGCGCCGACGGTGACCAGCCGGCTGGTGTGGGTCCAGCGGTCGGTGACGTAGACGTTGTCCCTGCCGCGCTTCACGGGGCCGGTGGCGAGGTCGGTGCGGTTGGAGGTGTAGGCGACGTACCGGCCGTCCCGGCTGATGCTGGGGTTGAGGGCGTCGAAGGTGCTCTGGTCGTCGGTGCTGGGAACGGCGGCGGCGGTGACCAGTTCGGTGTGTCCGGTCCAGCGGTCGCGGACGAAGACGTCGCTCTCGTGGGCGACCTGGCCGGGCACCACGTTGGTGGCGGTGGTGCTGAAAGCGACGTACCGGCTGTCGCCGCTGATCGAGGCCGCGAAGGTGGGGGCGTTCAGCCGGGAGCCGTCGTCGGCGACGCTGACCCGCTCGACGTGCCCGTTGCGCAGGTTCCGTACGTAGACCTCGTCCGCGTTCGGGGTGCCGGCCTCGGGCAGCAGGTTGGTCGCGGTCGAGGTGAACAGTGCGGAGCGGCCGTCCTCGCTCAGTCCGAGCGCGTTCGAACTCCCGTTCAGCTGCTCGCCCTTGGTGGTCTCGCTGACCCGGGCGGTGTCGCCCTTGGGCGGCTTGGCCTCGGCCGTGGGCATCGCGGCGCCGGCCACGGCGGCGGCCACCAGGACGGCGGCCGTACGGGCGAGCCATCGGCGGGCGGGTGCGGTGGTCATGGGTCGTCCTCCCCTTGGTCACCCGGCCGGGCTCCCTCCCGGCGGCGGGCTCTCGCAGAGCCAACCGTCGGGAGGGCCGATGGTCAACAGCCGGGGGTGATCCCGTCGGGAAATACGTCAACAGGCGTATCCCGTACGGGAGTCAGTGGGTCACAGGCGGCGCCGGAAGACGTCCGTGGTGTTGCTGTCGACGACCGGGGCCAGGTTGCCGTCCTCGGCGCTGAACAGCAGTGTGGTGTCCTCGTCGTCGACCTGGGGGAAGAAGGCGGAGGTGGTGCTCTGCGAGCCGTCCTCGGTGAGGGTGACCCGCTCGGTGCGCCCGGTCCTCAGGTCGTGGCGGAAGATGTCGCTCTGCCCGTTGGTGTCGTCGGGGACGAGGTCGGTGACGTCGGAGGTGAAGTACACCCAGCGGTCGTTCAGCGGCATCACCGGGTCGTAGGAGGAGTCGAGGTTGGCGCCGCCGGACGGCGGGCCGCTGACCCTGGTGGTCTTGCCGGTGGCCAACTCCCGGACGTAGACGTCCTGGTGGCGCCCGTGCGAGCCGGGCCGGCCGCCCTCCTCGTAGACCGTGTAGATCGCGTAGCGGCCGGAGGGGCTGACCCGGCCGTCGTTGCCGACGCCGGTGAGCTCGCCGGCCGCGTCGTAGCTGACGCCGGTGATCTTCCCGGTGCGGGCCTCCCAGACGTAGTACGGGTAGGCGCGGATGGCGGCCAGTCGCGGGAGCGCGCCGGTGGGCACCGCGGCCTCGGCCCGGTCCGCGCCGTCGGCGGTGTCGGCGGTGGCAGCGCCGTCGGCGGGCGGGGTCTGGTCGGCCGGGAGCAGGTTGCCGGCCCGGGAGTTGAAGCCGATGACGGTGCCGTCCGCGTTGATCGTCGGGCGGTAGGAGCTGTTGTCGGCCGGGGTGCCGTCGGCGCCGGTGCTGACCACCCGGGTGGTGCGGGTCCAGCGGTCGGTGACGAAGATGTTGAACTTGCCCCGGTGCACGCCGGGGGCGAGGTCGGTGCGGTCGGAGGAGTAGACCACGTAGCGGCCGTCCCGGCTGATCGCGGTGTTGAAGGCGTTGCGGATGCTCTGGTCGTCGCCCGCGCCGGAGGTGCCGTCGCCGGAGGTGACCAGCTCGGTGCGGCCGGTCCAGCGGTCGCGGACGAAGACGTCGCTGGGGTGCTTCACCTGTCCGGGCAGCACATTGCCGGCGTAGGTCGAGAACGCCACGTACCGGCCGTCGCCGCTGATCGCCGCGTCGTTGCTGCCGTTGTCCAGCGCGGAGCCGTCGGTGGCGACGCTGATCCGCTCGGTGTGGCCGTTGCGCAGGTCCCGGACGTAGAGGTCGCCCACGGCGCCGGCGCCGCCGGGCAGCAGATCGGTCGCGGACGAGGAGAACAGCGCGTAGCGGCCGTCGCCGCTCAGCCCGAGCGCGAGCGAGGGGCCGTCCAGGGCCTCGCCCTTGGCGCCCTCGCTGACCCGGGCGGTGTCGCCCTTGGGCGGCCTGGCCTCGGCGGCGGGCATCGCGGCGCCGGCCACGGCGACGGCCACCAGGACGGCCGCGGTACGGGCGAGCCGGCGGCGGGTGCGTGCGGTGGTCATGGATCATCCTCCCCTGATGACGGTGCCGGGCCCTTGACCCCCGCGGCCCGGTGGACACGAGCCAAGCGCCGGGCCGGTCGGGCGGTCAACGACCGGGAGCGATCTCGTCCGGAAACCGCCGTTCCGGCCCGCCCCCTCCACGCCGGCGGGTCCGCCCCGCCGCGCTGGCAGAATTGGTCCGTGATCGACGCACGACGGCTGCGGACCCTGCGGGCCGTGGCGGACCACCGCACCGTGACCGCCGCGGCGGCCGCCCTCTACCTGACCCCCTCCGCGGTCTCCCAGCAGCTGGCCGCCCTGGAACAGGAGACCGGCCACCACCTGCTCGCCCGGGAGGGCCGGGGCGTGCGGCTGACCGCCGCCGGGGAGATCCTGCTCGGCCACGCCGACGTGGTGCTCGCCCAGCTGGAACGGGCCGAGGCCGACCTCGCCGCGTACAGCGCCGGCGTCTCCGGGGAGGTCACCGTCACCTCCTTCGCCACCGCCATCGCCTCCGTGCTCGCCCCCGCCGTCGGGCTGCTCGCCGAGCGCGCGCCCGGGGTGCGGCTCAAGGTGCTGGACGCCGAGGGCGACGCCAGCCTGCCGATGGTCCTGGACGGCCGGGCCGACCTCGCGGTGGCCGTCGAGTACCGGGGCGCCCCGCGCGCCGACGACGCCCGGTTGACCAGGGTGCCGCTGTACGCCGAGCCCTTCGAGGCGGTGCTGCCGCTCGGCCACCGGCTGGCCGCCGAGTCCGGCCCGCTGGCCGTCGCCGCGCTGGCCGACGAGCCCTGGATCGGGCCGTACCCGGGCAACCCCTGCCACGACGTGGTGCTGCTGGCCTGCGAGCACGCCGGGTTCCAGCCCCGGCTGCTGCACTCCTCCGACGACTTCCGGGCCGTGGTCGCGCTCGCCTCGGCGGGCCTCGGGGTGGCGCTGGTGCCGCGCTCGGCACTGGGCGGCGTCGACCTCGGGCAGGTCGCGGTGCGCCCGGTGGACAGTGAGCTCGCCACCCGCCGGGTCTTCGCCGCCGTCCGGGCCGGCGCCGACGGCCACCCGCTGATCCGGCCGGTCCTGGACGCCCTCGCCGAGGCGGCCGCCGCGGGCGCCTGACCGGCGGCCGTGGGCGCCCGACCGGCCGCCGCCCGACCAGCCGTGATGCCCGCCGCATAGGGTGGGGGCGCCCGACGACCGCGCAGCACAGGAGCCTCCATGAGTTCGACAGCCGCCCCCGAGACCCCGCTCCCGGTCGGGGTGATCGGCCTCGGCGACATCGCGCAGAAGGCGTACCTGCCGGTGCTCACCGCGCTGCCCGGACTCGACCTGCGGCTGATGACCCGGGACCGGGCCAAGCTGGACCGGCTCGGCGAGGCCCACCGGATCGCCCCCGAGCACCGCTTCACCGACCTCGGCGCGCTGATCGGCAGCGGCATCCGGGCCGCGTTCGTGCACGCCGCCACCGACCAGCACGTCCCGATCGTCGAGCAGCTGCTCACCGCCGGGGTGGACGTCTATGTCGACAAGCCCCTCGACTACACCCTGGACGGCGCCCGCCGCCTGGTCGACCTCGCCGACCGCACCGGCCGCTCCCTGATGGTCGGCTTCAACCGCCGCCACGCGCCCGGCTACGCCCAGGCCAAGGAGCGCCCGCGCGACCTGATCGTGCTCCAGAAGAACCGCGAGGGCCTGGCCGAGAGCGCCCGCACCCTGGTGTTCGACGACTTCATCCACGTCGTGGACGTGCTGCGCTTCCTGGCCCCCGGCGAGATCGAGCACGTGGACGTCCGCTCCCGCGTCCGGGACGGGCTGGTCGAGCACGTGGTGCTCACCCTCGGCGGCGAGGGCTTCACCGCGCTGGGCATCATGAACCGGGTCTCCGGCTCCACCGAGGAGGTGCTGGAGGTCTCCGGCGGTGACTCCAAGCGCGAGGTGCGCAACCTGGCGGAGGTGATCGACCACCGCGGCCAGCCGACCGTCCGCCGTCGCGGCGACTGGGTGCCGGTGGCCCGTCAGCGCGGCATCGAGCAGTGCGTGCTGGCCTTCCTGGCGGCCGTCCGCGCCGGACAGCGGCTGGACGCCCATGACGCGCTGCGCACCCACGAGCTGTGCGAGCTGGTCGTGGAGCGGATCGAGGCTTCCTGGGAGTCGGCTGGGAGCGGGCTGTGAGGATCCCGGGTTGATCCACCGTCACGTCACCACCGGGGAACCGCGCGTTCACCGGTGAGGTCTTGTCGGGGTGATTTCTACGCGCGTATCTTAGGGGCGCCGCGGGGGGCGGGTGTCCGTTCCCCGCTACTTCCCCTCGCGAGCAGCGCGCGCTGAAGCGCGCCTCCGCCCGGACCGCCGTGCCACACCGTGCCGCACGACGGAGCTAGGAGCCCTGCCCCGGTGACCACCGCCCCCGCACCCCGCCCCCGCCTGCTGCGCGCCGCCCTGATCCCGGCCGCGCTGGCCGCCTCGCTGGTGCTCGTCCCGCTGCCGGCCGCGAACGCCGCCACGGCCGCCACCCCCGCCCCGACCGAGGTCGGCCCGCTGCGCGTCCACGACATCAAGGGCACCACCCGGATATCCCCGCAGGCCGGCAAGCCCGTCACCGGCGTGCCCGGCATCGTCACCGGCGTGCGCGCGTACGGCAGTTCCAAGGGCTTCTGGCTCCAGGACCCGAACCCGGACGCCGACCCGGCCACCGGCGAGGGCATCTTCGTCTTCACCGGCGGCAACCCGACCGTCAAGGTCGGCGACTCGGTGCTGGTGAGCGGCAAGGTCACCACGTACTACCCGAACTTCAACGGCGGCTCGCAGTCCCTCACCGAGATCTCCTCCCCGGCCGTCACCGTCCTGTCGGCCGGCAACCCGCTGCCCGCCCCGGTGGTCGTGGACACCCGCAACATCCCCGGCACCTACGCCCCGCCGGCGGGCCCGGACGGCACCATCTCCTCGGTGACGCTCAACCCGGAGAAGTACACCCTGGACTTCTACGCGTCCCTGGAGGGCATGCTCGTCCAGGTCAAGGACGTCCGGGTGGTGCAGGCGACCGACAAGTACAACGAGCTGTGGGTCGCCGCCGACAAGCAGGACCAGCGCAGCAAGCGCGGCGGGCTGCTGTACGAGTCGTACAAGGAGCCCAACGTGGGCCGCCTGATGATCCAGCAGCAGGCGGCGGTCACCCAGCAGCCGTTCCCGGTGGCCAACGTCGGCGACGAGCTGACCGGCACCACCACCGGCCCGCTGGACTACAACGGCTTCGGCGGCTACACCCTGGTCGCCGGCACCATGGGCACCCTGAAGGACAACCACCTCCAGCGCGAGGTCACCCCCCAGGCGACCGACCGCGAACTCACCATCGCCACCTACAACGTGGAGAACCTGGCCCCGGGCAACCCGGACGCCAAGTTCGCCGAGCTGGCGCAGGCCGTGGTCACCAACCTGCGCTCGCCCGACGTCGTCGCCCTGGAGGAGATCCAGGACAACAACGGCAACAAGAACGACGGCACGGTGGACGCGAGCCAGACCGTCGCCAAGTTCATCGCCGCGATCAAGGCGGCCGGCGGCCCGGCGTACGACTGGCGCTCGGTCGACCCGCAGGACGGCAAGGACGGCGGCGAGCCCGGCGGCAACATCCGCCAGGTCTTCCTGTTCAACCCGCAGCGGGTGTCCTTCACCGACATCCCCGGCGGCGACGCCACCACCGCCGTCGGCGTGACCGGCACCGGCGCGAACACCGCGCTGACCGCCTCGCCCGGCCGGATCGAGCCGAACGACGAGGCCTGGACGAACAGCCGCAAGCCGCTCGTCGGCCAGTTCTCCTTCCGTGGCAAGAAGGTCTTCGTGATCGCCAACCACTTCAACAGCAAGGGTGGCGACCAGGGCATCGACAGCCGCTTCCAGCAGCCGACCCGCGGCTCCGAGGTGCAGCGGATCAAGCAGGCCACCGTCGAGCAGTCCTTCGTCGCCAAGCTGCTGGCGGCCGACAAGGAGGCCAAGGTCGTCTCCCTCGGCGACTTCAACGACTACCAGTTCTCGCCCGCGATCTCCGCGCTCACCAAGGGCGGCGTGCTGCGCGACCTGGTGAACGAGCTGCCGGAGACCGAGCAGTACTCGTACGTCTACCAGGGCAACTCGCAGGTGCTGGACCACATCCTGGTCAGCCCCGAGGTCGGCTACGCCAAGTACGACGTGGTGCACATCAACGCCGAGTTCGCCCAGCAGGCCAGCGACCACGACCCGCAGGTGGTCCGCATCAAGCCGTGACGCCGTGACTGCCGCCTCCGCCGCCGGTTCTCACCGGTGGCGGAGGCGGCCTCGTTCTCAGCCCAGGTACTGGGCCAGGGCCTCCCCGGTGAGCGTGGAGCGGGCCGCCGCCAGCTCGGCCGGGGTGCCCTCGAAGACCACCCGCCCGCCGTCGTGCCCGGCCCCCGGACCGAGGTCGATGATCCAGTCGGCGTGCGCCATCACCGCCGGGTGGTGCTCGATCACGATGACCGACTTGCCGGACTCGACCAGCCGGTCCAGCAGCCCGAGCAGCTGCTCCACGTCGGCCAGGTGCAGGCCGGTGGTCGGCTCGTCCAGGACGTAGACACCGCCCTTGTCCGCCATGTGGGTGGCCAGCTTGAGCCGCTGGCGCTCGCCGCCGGAGAGCGTGGTGAGCGGCTGGCCGAGGCTCAGGTAGCCGAGGCCGACGTCCGCCAGCCGCTCCAGGACGCGGTGCGCGGCCGGGAGCTTCGCCTCGCCCGAGCCGAAGAACTCCAGCGCCTCCGTCACCGGCATCGCCAGCACCTCGGCGATGTCCCGCCCGCCCAGGTGGTACTCCAGCACCGCCGGCTGGTACCGCTTGCCCTCGCAGTCCTCGCAGGTGGTGGCCACCCCGGCCATCATCGCCAGGTCGGTGAAGACCACGCCGGCGCCGTTGCAGGTCGGGCAGGCGCCCTCGGAGTTGGCGCTGAACAGGGCCGGCTTCACGCCGTTGGCCTTGGCGAAGGCCTTGCGGACCGGCTCCAGCAGCCCGGTGTAGGTGGCCGGGTTGCTGCGCCGGGAGCCCTTGATCGAGCCCTGGTCGACGGAGACCACGCCCTCCTCCACGGGGATCGAGCCGTGGATCAGCGAGCTCTTGCCCGAGCCCGCCACCCCGGTCACCACCGTGAGCACCCCGAGCGGGACGTCCACGTCCACGTCCCGCAGGTTGTGGGCGCTCGCGCCGCGGATCTCCAGCACCCCGGTGGGCTTGCGCACGCTCTCCCGCAGGGCCGTACGGTCGGACAGGTGGCGGCCGGTCACCGTACCGCCGGCGCGCAGCCCCTCGACACCGCCCTCGTAGCAGACCGCGCCGCCCGCCGTCCCGGCCCCCGGGCCGAGGTCGACCACATGGTCGGCGATCGCGATGGTCTGCGGCTTGTGCTCCACCACCAGCACCGTGTTGCCCTTGTCTCGCAGGCGCAGCAGCAGCCGGTTCATCCGGTCGATGTCGTGCGGGTGCAGGCCGGTGGTCGGCTCGTCGAAGACGTACGTGGTGTCGGTGAGCGAGGAGCCGAGGTGGCGGATCATCTTGACCCGCTGCGCCTCGCCGCCGGAGAGGGTGCCGGTGGGGCGGTCCAGCGAGAGGTAGCCGAGGCCGATCTCCACGAAGGAGTCCAGGGCCTGCCGGAGCGTGCCCAGCAGCGGCGCCACCGAGGGCTCGTCGAGTTCGCGGACCCAGGTGGCGAGGTCGCTGATCTGCATCGCGCAGGCGTCGGCGATGCTGATCCCCGCGACCTTGGACGAGCGGGCCGCCTCGCTGAGCCGGGTGCCGCCGCAGTCGGGGCAGGCGGTGAAGGTGACGGCCCGCTCCACGAAGGCCCGGATGTGTGGTTGCAGCGCGTCCTTGTCCTTGGAGAGCATGGACTTCTGGATCTTGGGGATCAGGCCCTCGTAGGTGAGGTTGACACCGTTGACCTTGACCTTGGTCGGCTCCCGGTACAGGAAGTCCCGCACCTCCTGCTCGGTGAACTCGCGGATCGGCTTGTCCGGGTCGAGGAAGCCCGAGTTGGCGTAGACGCCGACCGTCCACCAGCTGTCCGTCTTCCAGCCGGGAATGGTGAACGCGCCCTCGGCGATCGACTTGCTCTCGTCGTACAGCTGGGTGAGATCGATGTCCGAGACCCGGCCGCGGCCCTCGCAGCGCGGGCACATGCCGCCGGTGATGCTGAAGCTGCGCCGCTCCTTGACGGTCTTGCCGCCGCGCTCGATGGTGACGGCCCCGGCGCCGCTGATCGAGGGGACGTTGAAGGAGAAGGCCTTGGGGGAGCCGATGTGCGGGGTGCCGAGGCGGCTGAACAGGATGCGCAGCATCGCGTTGGCGTCGGTGGCGGTGCCGACGGTGGAGCGCGGATCGGCGCCCATCCGCTGCTGGTCGACGATGATCGCGGTGGTCAGGCCCTCCAGGACGTCCACCTCGGGGCGGGCCAGGGTGGGCATGAAGCCCTGGACGAAGGCGCTGTAGGTCTCGTTGATCAGCCGCTGGGACTCGGCGGCGATGGTGTCGAAGACCAGCGAGCTCTTGCCCGAGCCGGACACTCCGGTGAACACCGTCAGCCGGCGCTTGGGGATGTCGACGCTGACGTCCTTGAGGTTGTTCTCGCGTGCGCCGTGCACGCGGATCAGGTCGTGGCTGTCGGCGACGTGCGGCTGTGCGTCCGTCCGCTTGGGCATCGTTCTCTTCGCTCCTGGGCTGGGCGGTCTGGGCGGTCTGGGCGGTCCCGACGGTCTCGGGCTTCTGCGGGGTCCATTGTGCTGCTGCCCGGCACCGGGCATGCCCGGTGCCGGTGCGAACTCCGCGGAATCGCCTCAGCTCAGCTCGTTGAAGCGGACCATGTTGCCCGCCGGGTCGCGGAACGCGCAGTCGCGGACGCCGTACGGCTGCCGGGTCGGCTCCTGGACGAGCTCGGCGCCGCCGGACTTCAGCCGGTCGAAGACGCCGTCCAGGTCGCGGGTGCCCAGGACGAGCCGGGCGTAGGTGCCCTTGGCCATCATCTCGGTGATGGTCCGCTGCTCCTCCGGGGTGCGGCCCGGGTCGGCGGAGGCCGGCTCCAGCACCAGGGAGACGTCGGGCTGGCCGGCGGGGCCGACGGTGATCCAGCGCATCGGGCCGCCGCCGACGTCGCTGCGCACCTCGAAGCCGAGCAGGTCGCGGTAGAAGGCGAGGGAGGCCTCGGGGTCGGTGTGCGGGAGGAAGGTCCAGTGAATGGTGATGTCGCTCATGACCGCAACGCTAGGCGTGCCCCCGGGGCGGGCGCTTCTCGAATCCTGATCGGTTCGGACGCCCCGTACGGCCGTGAACGGGGTCCGCGGATCGGGCGGTGGCGGCCTGCTGCTGGTAGACGGCCATGTGGGCGGCGAGCCCGGTCGCCCGGGCGCCACTGAGGGCATCGCGCATCAGGTCCAGGCGCTCCGGGCCCGGCTGCGCCTGTGCGGCGGACACCGCGGACAGGGCGGTGCGGACGGCCTCCCGGAGAGTGGCCCACGTGGCGTTCTGCCGCTGCGGCCAGGCCGACTCGGGAACCCGGAGCATCCGCTCCGCGGATTCGAGGTGGCGCTGCGCTTCACGGGTCGCCGTCTGCCGAGTGCGTCCGCCGTGGAGCGGCGGGTGGGCCGCGACGGTGTTCATGCCGGTTGCCGCGAGCGATGAGGGGCCGCCTGCCGGGCGTCGGCCAGGAAGGAGCGCAGCGGCTCGGCCAGTTCCTCGGCGCGGGAGAAGGTGTGGTACCTGGCGTCCACCAGCGGTGCCAGGTCCTGGAGCAGGGTGGTGCGGATCGGGCAGGAGGAGTGGACGGCGAAGAAGACGGGCAGCCGGGGCCCGGCGTGCACGTTGTAGGCCACCTCGTAGGCGCCGGACTCGCTGAGTTCGGTGCGCACCACCAGCATCGCCCGGGCGCTGTCCAACAGGCCCAGGCGCCAGGCCCGGAACGCGGCGGGTGTGAACGCGAGGCCGGTCTGCTCGGTGAAGGCGTCCCGGAACGTGCCGGCGTGCTGGGCGGAGGGGTAGGGCAGCAGGGTCACCGGGCCGCCCGCCACCCGGGGGTCGGTGGCCAGGTCCACCACGGCCTGCACCACGTCCCGGTCCCCGGGGCCGGAACGGGTCAGCGGCTGGCGGACGAACAGGCGCAGGGGCTCCGTTCCGGGCGCGGCCGGAGTCGTCGCGAGCGGGGGAGGGGAAGAGGCCGTGTGGATACCCACGGTGATCACCTCATGTATGTTTACCATTCCGTAATGTAATCGTAACTCTTGGCTTGCGTGCGGCGTCATTGCGTGTGGGCGGTGCGGTGCGGTCGGTCTACGATGCCGGTAGGGCGGGATGCCAATCAACCACACATGTGTACGGGATCTGCGATGAGTACACACCTGCACCCTTCTCCCGCGCGCCCGGCCCGGCCGCTGCGGATGCACAGCCGCCTGCGGCTCCACGAGCGGGCCTCCCCGCGTCGACCGCACCCCCCGACGGTCCACGGCGTCGCCACCCATCTGGCGGAGGCGGCAGTCGCTCTGCGCGGCGTCGACGAGACCGGCGACCGGGAGCGCGCCGAGATCTGGTGGACCGCGCGGCAGGCCACGGACACCGCGCTCGGCGTGCTCGCCGCGCTGGACGCGGCCCCTGGCCCCCGCCGGCTGGAGTTCCTGCGCGAATCGGTCCGTGCCGCGCGCGGCGCGGTGGAGTCCGGGAAGGCGGCGATCTACGAGAGCATCGGCAAGCGGCCCGGCTGACCCTCGGGGCGTACGCGGCCGACTCGCCCGTTCGGCGCACTCGGCGTGACGGCTCGACCGCGACGGGTGGCATCCGGCGTTACGGTACTTCCCGGCCCGACAGCTGGAGGAGACGCCGATGCCGGACGGGTTCAGTGCGGGCGACACCGCTTTCGTGCTCATCGGTGCCGCGCTGGTGATGTTGATGACCCCCGGGCTGGCCTTCTTCTACGGGGGCATGGTCCAGGTCAAGAGTGCCCTGAACATGCTGGCCATGAGCTTCGTCGCGCTGGCGGTCGTCAGCGTGCTGTGGGTGCTCTACGGCTTCTCGCTCGGCTTCGGACCCGATGTCTTCCACGGTCTGATCGGCGGCCTGGACCACCTGGGGATGCGCGGCATCGGCCTGGACGACCTCAGGGGATCGATCCCGGTCACCGCCTTCGCGGCCTTCCAGCTGATGTTCGCCGTCATCACCCCGGCGCTGATCAGCGGCGCGATCGCGGACCGGGCCAGGTTCTCCGCCTGGGCGCTGTTCGTCGCGCTCTGGGACACGGTGGTCTACTTCCCGGTCGCGCACTGGGTGTTCTTCTCCGACGGCGGGCGCGGCGGCTGGTTGGTCGACCGGATCGGCGTGATCGACTTCGCCGGGGGGACGGCCGTGCACATCAACGCGGGCGTCGCGGGGCTCGCGCTCTGCCTGGTGCTGGGCCGGCGGATCGGTTTCCGCAAGGACCTGATGCGTCCGCACAGCCTGCCGCTGGTGATGCTGGGCTCCGGGCTGCTCTGGTTCGGCTGGTTCGGCTTCAACGCGGGATCGGCGCTGGCCGCGAACGGCGTCGCCGGTATGGCGTTCATGAACACCCAGGTCGCCACCGCCGCCGCGATGCTCGGCTGGCTGGCCTACGAGAAGGTCCGGCGTGGTGTCCCCACCTCGCTGGGCGTGGCGTCGGGGGTGGTGGCCGGGCTGGTCGCGATCACCCCGGCCTGCGGCTCGGTGTCGATGGTCGGCGCCCTCGCGATCGGGCTGGCCGCGGGCGTGGCCTGCGCCGCCGCGGTCTCGCTCAAGTACCGCTGGGGCTTCGACGACTCGCTCGACGTGGTGGGCGTGCACGCGGTCGGCGGGGCGATCGGCTCGCTGCTGATCGGGCTCTTCGCCACCGGGCACGTCGGCCAGAGCGCCAGGGGCCTGTTCTACGGTGGCGGGGTCGGACAGCTGGGCAAGCAGGTGGTCGGGGTCGTGGTGGTCGCCGCCTACTCCTTCACGCTCTCCTGGCTGCTCGGCCAGGCGATCCAGCGGACCGTCGGGTTCCGGGTCGCCCAGGAGGTCGAGGCGGCCGGCGTCGATCAGGCCGAACACGCGGAGACCGCCTACGACTTCACGATGACGGCGGACCGCTGGCCGGTGGCGCCTCCGGAACGCCGGCGGCGGCCGAGGGCGTCGACCGGACGGCTGAGGGCGTCGCTGAGAAGGGTCCGGGGAGCGGGCCGGGGAGGGGACTCGGCCGGGGAGGGAGATGAGCCGGGCCGGGCGTCGGACGAGACCGGTCGGGGGGAGTCCTGACCGGTCCGTACGACCGCCCCGGGGAACGGGACCGTGCCGGTCGCGGCCACCGGGGGCCGGACCGGCACGGTCGTCGTGTGCGCTAGCAGTCGGGGATGACCGTGCCGTTGTTGTCCTTGGCCGTGTCGCTGCCCCAGTGCGACAGGTAGTAGGCGGAGACCCACTGGCCGGCCGGGCCGCCGTCCGCGTCCGTCTTCAACCACCAGTGGTTGTAGCTGCTGCCGTTGGAGACCTCACGGCCCCAGGCCTTGCAGTAGACGTAGTTCGTCCCCTGGTTCAGCGTGCCGGTGGCGTTGGTGGAGGTCGGCGAGGGGTAGACGCTGGCGCTGCTGAAGGTGTCCACCCAGTACTTGCCGGTGGAGCCCGGGGCGCCACCGCCCGCACAGGTGGGGATGACCGTGCCGCTGTTGTCCTTGGCCACGTCGTTGCCCCAGCGGGACAGGTAGTACGCCGACACCCACTGGCCGCCGGGGCCCGAGTCCGGGTCGGTCTTCAACCACCAGTGGTTGTACGCGGTGCCGTTGGAGACCTCACGGCCCCAGGCCTTGCAGTAGACGTAGTTGGTGCCCTGGTACAGGGTGCCGGTGGCGATGGTGGAGGTCGGGGAGCCGTACACCGACACGGTGGCGTTGGTGTCCACCCAGTACTGGCCGCCGTTCGACGGCGGCGGGGTGGTCGGCGGGGTGGTGGAGGTGCCGCCGGGGCCGTACAGCCGGATGGCGCCGTAGTAGTCGCCGTGCGAGGAGAGCGCCGCGACCTGGACGTAGCCGCCGGAGTACGGGGCCTCGGCTATGTAGCCCTGGCCCAGATACATCGCGACGTGGTGGATGGTGGAGGCGGTGTTGCCGAAGTACACCAGGTCACCGGGGAGCAGCGGTGCCGTCCCGTCCGCCCGGTAGTAGCGGGCGACCGCGCGGGAGGTCGGCCACTGGGTCCGGGTGGTGCCGTTGATGACGTCCTGCCCCACCGCCAGGTAGTAGGCGAAGCGGACCATACCGGAGCAGTCCAGGCCGCGGACATTGCAGTCGTTGGGCGCACCGTTGGCGGGGTCGCAGAGGCCGTACGTCGGGCCGGGCTGCGAGCCGTGGCCGCCGCCCCACGAGTACGGGGTGCCGATCAGCCCGCAGGCGGAGCGGACGGCGGCGTTCGCCTGGTCGGCCGCACCGGAGGAGAGCACCCCGCAGGCGGGAGCCGCGTGGGCGGGCTCGGCGCCGGCGAAGAACACCCCGACGGACACCAGCACCGACAGCAGGGCAGCCCACCGCAGCGGGGCCAACAGCCGCCTTGACAAGAGGTTGACGCGCGTAGTCATGGTCGCGCATCTTTCCGGAACCGTTGACTCCGGGTCAATGGATGTGTCGCACATAGCCCGTGTGGCTTCCGCACTTGCCGGTTGGCCCGTCACGGGCAGGGCAACCGGCAACTTCGCGCCGCCCTGTGAGGGGGTTGTGGAACGTCTTGTCGCGTGGGGCGAACCGGGCCCTGAAAACAAGCAAGCATGATTGCTTTTTTCCTCGGGCGGTGCCACGCTGCTGCCCGGCGGCGCTCGGCTGCGGGCGCGCCCAACTCGCCGACAGGGGAGGCGCATTGGTGGACGACGGCGCGGTACTGCGGATCGGCAACGCCTCCGGGTTCTACGGGGACCGCTTCGCCGCGGTGCGGGAGATGCTCACCGGCGGGCCGCTGGACGTGCTCACCGGGGACTACCTGGCCGAGCTGACGATGCTGATCCTCGCCCGGGACCGGCTGAAGGACCGCTCGCTCGGCTACGCCCGGACCTTCCTGCGGCAGATGGAGGAGTGCCTCGGCCTGGCCCGCGAGCGGGACGTGAAGATCGTGGTCAACGCAGGCGGGCTCAACCCCGCCCGGCTCGCCGAGGAGCTGCGCGCCCTGGCCGGGCGGCTCGGCGTCGAGGCGGCCGTCGCCCACGTCGAGGGCGACGACCTGCTGCCCCGGCGCGCCGAGCTGGGGCTGCCCGAAGGGCTGTTGGCGGCCAACGCCTACCTCGGCGGCTTCGGCATCGCCGCCTGCCTGGCCGAGGGCGCGGACGTGGTGGTGACCGGCCGGGTCACCGACGCGGCGCTGGTGGCCGGGCCCGGAATCGCCCGCTTCGGTTGGACGGCCGAGGATTTGGACGCCCTGGCCGGCGCCGTGATGGCCGGGCACGTGCTGGAGTGCGGGGCGCAGGCGACCGGCGGCAACTACGCCTTCTTCCATGAGCACGACGTGACCCGCCCCGGCTTCCCGCTCGCCGAACTGCGGGCCGACGGGTCCAGCGTGATCACCAAGCACCCGGGCACCGGCGGCGCCGTCACCATCGGTACCGTCACCGCCCAACTCCTGTACGAGACCGGTGGATCCCACTACCTGGGCCCGGACGTCACGGCCCGGCTGGACACCGTACGGCTCACCGGGGAGGGCCCGGACCGGGTGCGGATCGACGGGGTGCGGGGCGAGGCCCCGCCGTCCACCCTCAAGGTCGGGCTCAACCGGCTCGGCGGCCACCTCAACGAGGTGGTGTTCGTCCTCACCGGCCTGGACATCGAGGCCAAGGCGGCCCTGGTGCGGCGGCAGTTCGCCGACGCCCTGCCGCCCGAGGCCCGCCCGGCCGAGCTGCGCTGGACCCTCGCCCGGACCGACCACCCGGACGCCGCCACCGAGGAGACCGCCTCCGCGCTGCTGCGACTGGCCGCCCGCGACCCCGACCCGGCCAGGGTGGGGCGCGAACTCGGCAAGGCTGCAGTCGAGTTGGGGCTGGCCGGATACCCGGGATTCCACCTCACCGCGCCGCCCGGTCCGGGCGCGCCGTACGGGGTGTTCGGTGCGGCGTACGTCGACGCCAAGGCGGTCGAGCACATCGCGGTGCTGCCGGACGGCCGCCGGATCGCCGTACCGCCGGCCCCCGTCACCGCCCAACCCGACCTGAGAGAAGCCGAGTTGCCCGAACCGCTGCCCGCCGGGCCCACCCGTCGGGCCCCGCTCGGCCTGGTGGTCGGCGCCCGCAGCGGCGACAAGGGCGGGGACGCCAACCTCGGCCTCTGGGCCCGCTCCGAGGACGGCTGGCGCTGGCTGGCACACACCCTCACCGTCGAGCGGCTGCGCGAACTGCTGCCCGAGGCCGCCGAGTTGACCGTCGGCCGGCATCTGCTGCCGAACCTGCGCGCGGTCAACTTCACCCTCACCGGCCTGCTCGGCGAGGGAGTCGCCGCCCGGCACCGCTTCGACCCGCAGGCCAAGGCCCTGGGGGAGTGGCTGCGCGCGCGCCACCTCGACATCCCGGAGGTCCTGCTGTGACCGTCCTGCCCACCCGTGTCGACCCGGCCGGGCCCGACCACGCCGAGCACCGCGCCGTGATGCTCGCCAAGCTCGCCGAGCTCGACGCCGAGCACGCCAAGGCGCTGGCCGGCGGCGGCCCCACGTACCTGGAACGCCACCGCAAACGCGGCAAGTCGACCGCCCGCGAGCGGATCGAGCTGCTGATCGACCAGGACTCCCCGTTCCTGGAGCTGTCCCCGCTGGCCGCCTGGGGCAGCGACTACCCGGTGGGCGCGGCCCTGGTCACCGGCATCGGGGTGATCGAGGGCGTCGAGTGCGTGATCACCGCCAACGACCCCACCGTGCGCGGCGGCGCCAGCAACCCCTGGACGCTGCGCAAGGCCCTGCGGGCCAACGAGATCGCGCTGGACAACCGCCTCCCCCTGGTCAACCTGGTCGAGTCCGGCGGCGCCGACCTGCCCAGCCAGAAGGAGATCTTCATCCCCGGCGGCGCGCTGTTCCGCGACCTCACCCGGCTCTCCGCCGCCAGGATCCCCACCGTGGCCGTGGTGTTCGGCAACTCGACGGCCGGCGGCGCCTATGTGCCGGGCCTGTCCGACCACACCGTGCTGGTCAAGGAGCGCGCCAAGGTCTTCCTCGGCGGCCCGCCGCTGGTGAAGATGGCCACCGGCGAGGAGGCCGATGACGAGTCGCTCGGCGGCGCCGAGATGCACGCCCGCACCTCCGGCCTGGCCGACCACGTCGCGGCGGACGAGGCGGACGCGCTGCGGATCGCCCGCCGGATCGTCGCCCGGCTCGACCACCGCAAGCCCGGCCCGGACCCGGACCCGCTGGCCGAGCCCCCGAAGTACGCCGAGGAGGAGCTGCTGGGCATCGTCCCCGGCGACCTCAAAGTGCCCTTCGATCCGCGCGAGGTGATCGCCCGGATCGTCGACGGCTCCGACTTCGACGAGTTCAAACCGCTCTACGGCACCAGCCTGGCCACCGGCTGGGCCCGCCTGCACGGCTACCCGGTCGGCGTCCTGGCCAACGCCCAGGGCGTGCTGTTCAGCCAGGAGTCCCAGAAGGCGGCGCAGTTCATCCAGTTGGCGAACCAGCGGAACACCCCGCTGCTGTTCCTGCACAACACCACCGGCTACATGGTCGGCAAGGACTACGAGCAGGGCGGCATCATCAAGCACGGCGCGATGATGATCAACGCCGTCGCCAACTCCACCGTCCCGCACCTGTCGGTGCTGATCGGCGCCTCGTACGGGGCCGGCCACTACGGCATGTGCGGCCGGGCCTACGATCCGCGCTTCCTGTTCTCCTGGCCGAGCGCCAAGTCGGCCGTGATGGGCCCCCAGCAGCTCGCCGGGGTGCTGTCCATCGTCGCCCGCCAGTCCGCCGCGGCGAAGGGGCGGCCGTACGACGAGGACGCGGACGCGGCGATCCGGGCGATGGTCGAGCAGCAGATCGAGGCGGAGTCGCTGCCGGTGTTCCTCTCCGGCCGGCTCTACGACGACGGCGTGATCGACCCGCGCGACACCCGAACGGTGCTCGGCCTGTGCCTGTCCGCGATCCACAACGCGCCGGTCGAGGGCGCGCGCGGCTACGGCGTCTACCGGATGTGAGGGCTCGAATGATCACCAACCTGCTGGTCGCCAACCGGGGCGAGATCGCCCGCCGGGTGTTCCGCACCTGCCGGGAACTCGGCATCGCGACCACCGCCGTGCACTCCGACCCGGACGCCGACGCCCCGCACGTACGCGAGGCCGACGCCGCCGTCCGGCTGCCCGGGGCCGCGCCCGCCGACACCTATCTGCGCGGCGACCTGATCGTCCGGGCCGCGCTCGCCGCCGGTGCCGACGCCGTCCACCCCGGGTACGGATTCCTCTCCGAGAGCGCGGAGTTCGCGCGGGCCGTGCTGGACGCCGGGCTGGTCTGGGTCGGCCCGCCGCCGGCCGCGATCGCCGCGATGGGCTCCAAGACGGCCGCCAAACGCCTGATGGCCGAGGCCGGGGTGCCGGTGCTCGACGCCCTCGCCGAGCCCGCCGAGGCCGACCTGCCGGTGCTGGTCAAGGCGGCGGCGGGCGGTGGCGGACGCGGCATGCGCGTGGTGCGCCGATTGGCGGACCTGCCCGGCGAGCTGGCGGCCGCCCGGGCCGAGGCGGCCAAGGCCTTCGGCTCGGACGAGGTGTTCTGCGAGCGCTACCTGCCCACCGGGCGGCACGTCGAGGTCCAGCTGCTGGCCGACGCCCACGGCGCCGTCTGGGCGGTCGGCGACCGGGACTGCTCGCTGCAACGCCGGCACCAGAAGGTGATCGAGGAGGCCCCGGCCCCCGGCCTGCCCGCGGACGTACGGGCCGAGCTGCACACCGCGGCCCGCGACGCCGCCAAGGCGATCGGCTACGTCGGCGCCGGGACGGCCGAGTTCCTGCTCGCCGAGGACGGCCGGTTCCACTTCCTGGAGATGAACACCCGCCTCCAGGTCGAGCACCCGGTCACCGAGGCGGTCACCGGCCTGGACCTGGTGGCGCTGCAACTCGCCGTCGCCGAAGGGGAACCGCTGCCGGCACCCGAGCCCCCGGCGCCGCGCGGCCACGCGATCGAGGCCCGGCTGTACGCCGAGGACCCGGCCGAGGACTGGCGGCCCGCCACCGGCACCCTGCACCGGCTCCAACTCACCGTTCCGCACCAGGAGTTCACCGGCGCCGGGCTCCGACTGGACTCCGGCATCGCGGACGGCGGCGAGATCACCCCGCACTACGACGCGATGCTCGCCAAGGTGATCGCCTGGGCACCGACCCGCGCGGCCGCCGCCCGCCGACTGGCCGACGCGCTCGCCCGCGCCCGCATCCACGGCCCGGCCACCAACCGGGAGTTGCTGGTCCGGGCGCTGCGGCACCCGGCCTTCCTGGCGGCGGAACCGCACACCGGCTTCCTGGCCGAGCACGCCGCCGCACTCACCGCCCCGGACACCGGGGGCACCGCCCGCGCCGCCCTGGCCGCCGCCCTCGCGGACGCCGCCGCCCGGCGCACCGCGCTCCCCTCCGGCTGGCGCAACCTGCCCTCCCAGCCGCAGCTCAAGCGCTACCGCAGCGCCGACGGCACCGAAGCCGAGGTCCGCTACCGCCTCACCCGGGCCGGGCTGCTGGCCGAGGACCACCCGGACGTCGAACTCGTCGAGGCCGCACCCGAACGGGTCGTCCTGCGGGAGGGCGAGGTGCGGCGCGGCTACCGGATCGCCCGCTACGGCGACCGGGTGTACGTCGACACCCCGGGCGGCAGCATCGCGCTCACCGCCCTGCCGCGCTTCCCCGACCCCACCGTCCGCACCGAGCCCGGCGCGCTGCTCGCCCCGATGCCCGGCACCGTCGTCCGGGTCACCGCCGCCGTCGGGGACACCGTCGCCGCGGGGCAGCCGCTGCTGGTGCTGGAGGCGATGAAGATGGAGCACCGCGTCGCCGCACCCGCCGACGGCACCCTCGTCGAGCTGCGCGCCACCCCCGGGCAGCAGATCGAACCCGGCACCGTGCTCGCCGTCGTCCGGCCCGCCGAGGCCGTCAACCAGCCTCCCGAGGCCACCGCCTAGCCCCCGAAGCCGCTGCCCAGCCCCCGAGAAGCCTGAGGAAGGACCCGCGCATGTCCACCATCGGCAGTCAGCTCCTCGAAACCCCCGAACGCGCCGCCCTGCGCCGCGCCGTCGGCGACCTCGGCCGCCGCTACGGCTCCGCCTACTACCTCGCCAAGGCCCGGGCCGGCCAACCCGCCGACGAACTGTGGGCGGAGGCCGGGAAGGCCGGCTACCTCGGCGTCAACCTGCCCGCCGAGTACGGTGGCGGGGGCGGGGGCATCACCGACCTCGCCATCGTCCTGGAGGAACTCGGCGCGGCCGGCTGCCCGTTGCTGCTGCTCATCGTCTCCCCGGCGATCTGCGGCACCGTGATCGCCCGCTACGGAACCGAGGAGCAGAAGCGGCTCTGGCTGCCCGGACTGGCCGACGGCAGCCGCAAGATGGCCTTCGGCATCACCGAGCCGGACGCCGGCTCCAACACCCACCGGATATCCACCGTCGCCCGCCGGGACGGCGAGGACTGGCTGCTGACCGGCCGCAAGGTCTTCGTCTCCGGCATCGACCACTGCGACGCGGTGCTGTTCGTCGCCCGCACCGAGGACGCACGCACCGGCAGGCTCAAGCCCTGCCTGTTCGTCGTCCCGCGGGAGACCCCCGGCTTTGAGTACCGGCCGATCCCGATGGAACTCGTCGCCCCGGAGAAGCAGTTCCAGGTGTTCCTGGACGACGTCCGGCTGCCCGCGGAGGCCCTGGTCGGCGACGAGAACGCGGGCCTGCTCCAGCTGTTCGCCGGCCTCAACCCCGAGCGCGTCCTGACCGCCGCGTTCTCCCTCGGCCTGGCCCGCCAGGCCCTCGGCAAGGCCGTCGAGTACGCGAAGACCCGCACCGTGTGGTCCACCCCGATCGGCGCCCACCAGGGCCTGGCCCACCCGCTGGCCCAGTGCGCGGTGGAGATCGAGCTGGCCCGGCTGATGACCCAGAAGGCCGGACTGCTCTACGACGCGGGCGAGGACCTCGCCGCCGGGGAGGCCGCCAACATGGCCAAGTACGCCGCCGGGGAGGCCGCCGCCAGGACCGTCGACCAGGCGGTGCAGACCCTCGGCGGCAACGGCCTGACCCAGGAGTACGGGCTGGGCGCGCTGCTGGCCGCCACCCGGGTGGGCCGGGTCGCCCCGGTCAGCCGCGAGATGGTGCTCAACTACGTCGCCCAGCACACCCTCGGGCTGCCCAGGTCGTACTGAGTCCCGGTCGGCCGGACGGATGCGCGAGCCCGAGCGGACGTCCGACGGGAGTGACCAAGGGGGCGGGCGAGGCTCCAGGGGCGGTCAACGGTGGTGCGCGCCGTCCGGACGGGCGCCCCCCGGGAGCAACCGCGCCTCCCCTGATCCATCACGGGTTCCCCACAATGGCCGAGCCAGCCCCCCGACTGTCCGTATGCTCCTGAAAGCGCCCGCCGCACCGAATTGCTCGCTGGTTTGTTGCTATGTCAACTTCCTTACTGGAGGCTCACCTTGGTGTTCCGAAGCGAGTTCCCCGACGTCCCCGTGGTCGACCTGCCGATCCACGAAGCGGTGCTCGGCGCCGCAGCGAGGTACGGCGACCGACCGGCCCTGATCGACGGCCTCACCGGCGAGACCACCAGCTACGCCCAACTCGCGGCCGCCGTCGAGCGGGTGGCCGCCGGGCTGGCCGAGACAGGCGTGCGCCGCGGGGACGTCGTCGCCCTCTTCAGCCCCAACTCGACCGCCTACCCGTTGGCCTACTACGGCGCGAGCCGCGCCGGTGCCACCATCACCACGGCCTCCTCGATGGCCACCGCCGCCGACCTGGCCGGCCAGCTGCGCGACAGCGGCACCCGCTGGCTGGTCACCGTCGCCGCGTTCCTGCCGACCGCCCGTTCGGCCGTCGAACTGCTCGCCGAACAGGGCCGGCCGCCGGTCGAGATCATCGTCCTGGACGGCGCCGAGGGCCACCGCTCGCTCGCCGACCTGCTGGCCGCCACCGGCCCCGCCCCCGAGACCGCCGGCGACCCGGGCGAGGACATCGCCGTCCTGCCGTACTCCAGCGGCACCACCGGCCTGCCCAAGGGCGTGATGCTCACCCACCGCTCGATCTCCACCAACCTCGCCCAGTGCGACGCCCTCTACCACCCCGCCGTGGGCGAACGAGTGCTCGCCGTCCTGCCGTTCTTCCACATCTACGGACAGGCCGCGCTGCTCAACCAGCCGCTGCGCTGCGGCGCCACCGTCGTCGTGCTGCCCCGCTTCGACCTCGAACTGTTCTGCCGCACGATCCAGGAACACCGGGTCCAGGCCCTGGTGGTGGCCCCGCCGATCGCCCTCGCACTGGCCCGGCACCCGATCGTGGACCGCTACGACCTGTCCAGCGTCGAGTACCTGTTGTGCGCCGCCGCCCCGCTGGACCACGACCTCGCCACCGCCTGCGCCCGCCGCCTCGGCCTGCCGCACCTGCTCCAGGGCTACGGCATGACCGAGCTCTCCCCGGTCAGCCACGTGGTCTCCCCGCACGAGGACAACCCCCCGCCCGGCTCGGTCGGCCGGATGCTCCCCTCCACCGAACTGCGGATCGCCGCCCTGGACGGCTCCGACGGCGACCTCGGGCCCGGCGAGCGCGGCGAAATGCTGATCCGCGGCCCCCAGGTGATGAAGGGCTACCTCGGCCGCCCCTCCGAGACCGCCGCGCTGGTCGACGCCGAGGGCTGGCTGCACACCGGCGACGTCGGCTTCGTGGACGAGCGCGGCTACCTGCACATCGTCGACCGGGTCAAGGAGCTGATCAAGTACAAGGGCTACCAGGTCGCCCCCGCCGAGCTGGAGGCCGTCCTGCTCGGCCACCCGCAGATCACCGACGCCGCCGTGATCGGCGTCCCGGACGCCGAGGGCACCGAGTGCCCCAAGGCCTTCGTGGTCCGCGTTCCGGGCAGCGCCCTGACCGCCGAGGAGGTCGCCGGGTACGTCGCCGGGCAGGTCGCCCCGTACAAGAAGGTCCGCGCCGTGGAGTTCGTCGACGCCGTCCCCAAGTCCGCGGCCGGCAAGATCCTCCGCCGCGAGCTGCGCGCCCGCGAAGCGCAGCGCGCCACCGTCCGCTGACCGGCCCCGGCACCCGGCGGCCGGTGCCCGTCTGTGAAGATCGTCCCGCCGCGCCCCGACCGGGAGCCGCCGCGTCCCGACCGGAACAGGAACCGCCCGCCGCCATGACCAGCCACCCCGCCGCCCGCACCCCGCAGCAGGACCGCAGCCGAGCGACCAGGGCCCGGCTGCTCGCGGCGGCCGTGGACTGCCTGGCCGAACTCGGCTGGCACGGCTCCACCGTCGCCGTCGTCGCCGAACGGGCCGGGGTCTCCCGGGGCGCGGCCCAGCACCACTTCCCGACCCGCGAGGACCTCTTCACCGCGGCCGTCGAACACGTCACCGCCGAGCGACTGGCAGCCGTCCGCGCCCACGCGGACGAACTGCCCGCCGCGGGGCCCGACCGCACCCGGGCCGTGATCGACATGATCGTCCGCCTCTACACCGGCCCGCTGTTCCGCGCCGCCCTCCACCTGTGGACCGCCGCGGCCACCGAGGAGGCGCTTCGCGAACGGATCGTCGCCCTGGAGGGCCGGGTCGGCCGGGAGGCCCACCGGGCCGCCGTGGAGTTCCTGGACGCCGACCAGAGCCGCCCCGGAGTCCGCGAATCGGTGCAGGCCACACTGGACCTCGCCCGCGGACTGGGCCTCGCCAACCTGCTCACCGACGACAGCCACCGACGTTCCGGAGTGATCAGGCAGTGGGCGGGCGTTCTGGAGAGTACGCTGCGGCCGGTACGCCCATGACGCCCGTACATCCGGAGCGGCCGGACGCCCCCTGACCAAGGGGTCGCCGGGCGGCCGATGTCCGTGCAGTCTGGAGAAGAACCCGGCCGGCACGGACCGCGAGGCCCACCCCGGCCGGGCACGAGCCGAACCGGGGTGCTGCCTGATCATGCACGGACACGAGTGGGACGCGACCGCCGCCGACCCGGCACCGGGCGGAACCCCGACACGCCCCGAGGCCGCCCACTCCGAAAGTGAACGCCCCGAAGGCCACCGGCTCGTCCCGCTCGCGACGGCACTGCTCCAGGGCGACGGACTGATCCTGCACTGGAGCGAGGACGCCGAGGCCCTGCTCGGCTACACCAGCGAGGAAGCCGTCGGCAGCTACGCCGCCCAGCTGCTCACCGACGAGTCCGACCGCGCCGAGATCCTCGACCTGTTCCAGCGGATCATGGGCGGCACCGGCTGGTCCGGCGTCTTCCCGGTGCGCCACCGCGACGGCCACAAGGTCGACCTGGAGTTCCGCACCTACCCCATCTCCGGCCCGGCCGGCACCCTGCTGCTGCTCGCCACCGCCTCCGACACCCGCGCCCTGCACGCCGTCGAAGCCGACCTCGCCGTCCTGGACGGCATCTTCGACCGCTCGCCGATCGGCATGGCCGTCTACGACACCGGGCTGCGCTACATCAGGATCAACGAGGCACTCGCCCGGATGAACGGCGTCCCGGTCGCCGCCCACCTCGGCCGCCGGATATCCGCGGTACTGCCCGGCATCAACAGCGCCGAGATCGAACAGATCATGCGCCAGGTGCTGCGGACCGGGAAACCCGTGGTGGACGCCCGCTCGCACGGCCGGGTGCCCGGCGACCCCAAGCGGGACCGCGCCTGGTCCGCCTCCTACTTCCGCCTGCAGGACTCCACCGGGCGGATCTTCGGGGTCTGCTCCTCGATCATCGACGTCTCCGAGCGCTTCCAGGCCGAGGCCCGCGCCGCCCGGGCCCAGGAGCGGCTCGCCACCATCGCCGAGGCGACCGCCCGGATCGGCACCACCCTCGACCTCCAGCGCACCGCCGAGGAACTGATCGAGGCCGTCGTCCCCCGGTTCGCCGACTTCGCCACCGTCGACCTGCTGGAACCCGTGCTGCGCGGCGCCGAACCCACCGTGATCCCCTCCGACCGGAACATCACGCTGCGCGCCGTCGCCGTCGGGGAGTCCTACGACACCGGCCTCGCCCACGCCGTGGACGTGGTCGGCGAGACCTCCGAGTACGGCCCCGAGCGGAGCTACGTCCAGTGCCTGCGCAGCGGGAAGCCGCTGCTGCGCGCCCAGGTGGACGAGGAGGCGCTGCGCGGACTGGTCTCCAGCGAGGACCGGGTGGCCCCCGGCATGGCGGCGGGCATCCACTCGTACCTGATGGTGCCGATCACCGCCCGGGGCATGGTGCTCGGCGGCTCCGAGTTCATCCGGATGCGCAACCCCCAGCCGTTCAGCGCCTCCGACGTCGCCCTCGCCGAGGAACTGGTCGCCCGCACCGCGCTGGCCCTCGACAACGCCCGGCTCTACCGCCGCGAGCGGGAGACCGCCCTCACCCTCCAGCGCAGCCTGCTGCCGCAGGAGGTGCACCGCACCCTCGGCCTGGAGATCGCCTACCGCTACCTGCCCAGCAGCGTGGTCAGCGAGGTCGGCGGCGACTGGTTCGACGTGGTGCCGCTGTCCTGCGGCCGGGTCGCCCTGGTGGTCGGCGACGTGATGGGCCACGGCATCCGGGCCGCCGCCACGATGGGCCAGCTGCGCACCGTCGCCCGGACCCTCGCCACCCTCGACATGCCGCCCGAGCAGGTCCTCACCCGACTGGACGAAACGGCCTCGGGAATCGGCGAGGGCCAGTTCGCCACCTGTATCTGCGCGGTGTACGACCCGCTGGAGCGCACCCTCCAGGTCGCCTCGGCCGGGCACCTGCCGCCGGTCCTGGTCGCCCCCGACGGCACCGCCGCCAAGGTCGAGGTGCCGCCCGGGGTACCGCTGGGCGTCGGCGGGGTGGCCTTCGAGTCGATCGAGTTCACCCTTCCCGAGGGCGGCACGGTCGCGCTCTACACCGACGGCCTGGTCGAGCGCCGCGGCCAGGACCTGGACGCCGGGATCGACCTGCTCGCCCGCACCCTGGCCGGCCCCGGGCGGACCCTGGAGGAGAGCTGCGACGCCGTCCTCGGGGCACTGGTCACCGACGGCACCGAGGACGACATCGCGATGATCATGGCCCGGGTGCTGCCGCTGCCCGCCGACCGGGTCGCCGTCCTGCCGCTCACCGGCGGCGGCCGGGTGCCCGGCAAGGCCCGCCGCTTCACCCGCGCCACCCTGGAGGCCTGGGGCCTGTCCGGGCTCACCGACTACGCCGAACTGCTGGTCAGCGAGCTGGTCACGAACGCCCTGCTGCACGCGGGCGCCCCGCGCCGGCTGCGGCTGTTCCGCGACCGGGTGCTCACCGTCGAGGTCTCCGACGCCGGCGGCCAGACCCCGCAACTGCGGCCCTTCGCCGAGCAGGACGAGGGCGGGCGCGGGATGTTCCTGGTCAGCGAGCTGGCCCAGCGCTGGGGCAGCCGGCTCACCCGGGACGGCAAGGTGGTCTGGGCCGAGCTGGAGCTGCCCTTCGGGGTCTCGTAGAGAACGGGCGTTCCGGGTACGAGAACGGCCGTTCCCCCGTGGGAAACGGCCGTTCTCGCCCCTACGCGTCCACCCTCGGCTGGGCCGGCGGGGCGTCGACCACCTCCGCCGCCGACTGCCGGGGCTCCGGCTCGGCGAGCCCGCGCAACAGCCGCCAGGCCATCACGGCCGCACCGACCAGCAGCGCGGCGGCCAGCAGCCCGGCGCTGTTCATGCCGTCGACGAAGACCGACCGGGCGCTCGCCAGCAGCGGCCGCGCCAGCTCCGCCGGCAGTCCCTGCGCGGTCTCGATGGCCGAGCCCAGCGATTCGCCGGCCCGGGCGGCCGCCGCCGGGTCCGTCCCGGCCGGGACCGCCAGCCCGTTCGCGTAGATCGAGCCGACCACCGAGCCCACCAGGGCGATGCCGAGCGCGGTGCCCAGCTCGTACGCCGTCTCCGAGACCGCCGAGGCGGCGCCGGCCTTGTCGGCGGGCGCGGCGCTCAGCACCAGGTCGGCGCCGAGCGTGTAGACCACGCCCTCGGCCGTCCCGACCAGCAGGAAGGAGGCGGCCAGCAGCAGGTAGGTGGTGTCCTGCTCCATCCAGCCGAGCACGCCCACGCCCAGGCCCATGGCCAGCAGGCAGACCGTCAGCGCCGTACGGGCGCCGAACCGCCGGGCGATCCGGGCGGTCAGCAGACCGCCCGCCACCGAGCCGGCGAAGGCCGGCAGTTCGGCCAGGCCCGCCTGGAGCGGCTGGTAGCCGCGGACCAGCTGGAGGTACTGCGAGACCACGAAGATCACACCGGAGAGCCCGACCAGCGAGATCAGCGAGGCCGCGACGGCCGCGGTGAACCGCCGGTCGCGGAAGAGCCGGACGTCGAGCAGCGGGGTCTCCAGCCGCAGCTGGCGGCGGACGAAGAGGGCCAGCGCGGCGGTGCCGGCCAGGAAGGCGACCGGCACGTCCCAGCGGTCCACGCCGTGGGCGGCGGCCTCCTTGATCGCGTACACCGTGCCGATCACACCGGCCATCGACAGCAGCACGCTCAGCACGTCCCAGCGGCCCGGCTTCGGGTCCTTGGACTCCGGCAGCAGCCAGGCGCCGGACACCAGCAGCAGGAGCAGCACCGGGATGTTCATCAGGAACACCGAGCCCCACCAGAAGTGCTCCAGCAGCACCCCGCCGACCACCGGCCCGAGCGCGGCGCCGGCGGTGGCGGCCGCGCCCCAGACACCGATCGCGGTGGCCCGCTCCCGGTCGTCCGGGAAGAGGCCGCGGATCAGCGAGAGGGTGGAGGGCATGATCGTCGCGCCGGCCACGCCGAGCAGCGCGCGGGCCAGGATCAGCCAGCCGGGGCTCGGCGCGTAGGCGGCCAGCAGCGAGGCGGCGCCGAAGGCGGCGGACCCGGCCAGCAGCAGCTTCTTGCGGCCGATCCGGTCGCTCAGCGCGCCCATGCTGACCAGCAGTCCGGCCAGCACGAAGGAGTAGGAGTCGCCGATCCAGAGCAGCTGGGTGCCGCTGGGGCGCAGCGTCTCGCTGATCGAGGGGATGGCGAGGGAGAGGACGGTCGCGTCCAGCGCGACCACGGTCACGGCCAGGACGAGGACGGCGAGGCCGGTCCAGCGCTGGCGGGCGGTCAGGGTGCTCACGCTCCCACCTCGCTTCGCTCGCTCATGGGCGAATCGGTGTCCGGCCTGTGGTCGGAGGGGACGGGGGAGGGGGTGCGGGCGTCCGGTCTGCGCAGCGCGCCGCCGAGGAACAGCTCGGCGAGCGAGAAGGCGGCGTCGCGCGGGGCGAGCCGGCCGTCCTGGATGGACCAGCCGACGCCGGCCACCAGATCGAAGAAGGCCTCGCTCAGCCAGGCGGCGCTCAGCTCGATGCGGAACACGCCCTGCTGCTGGCCGCGCAGGAAGAGCGTGTGCAGCCGGGCGATCTGGACCTCCCAGAGGTCGTTGATGTCGTCGTTCTCGTAGAGCTGGTTCTCGCCGGCCAGGAAGGCGCAGAGCATGGCGTCCGGGACGGAGGCGTCCACCAGGCGGCGCAGCGCGGCCTCGGCGTCGCCCTGTTCGACCTCGGCGGTGTCCAGTGCGGCGGCGAACCGGCGCAGCCCGAGCAGCCCGACCTCGCGGATCAGCGCGTCACGCCCCGGGAAGAGCCGGTGCAGGGTGGCGCGGCTGATGCCGGCGGCGCGCGCGATCTCGTCCAGGTGGGCGCTCGGGCGGCGGGAGAGCACGCCGACGGCGGCTTCCAGGACGGTGTCACGATCGGTGGCCATGAGTCGAGTCTAGTTCAGATGAGACATTGATGTCTCAATCATTTATCCGAGGTCTCACCTGAGGCGCGGGCTGGAGGCGCCCGGACGGCAAAGAACCGGGGACGGTGGGTACCGTCCCCGGTTCGGGGGTGCCGTTTCGGTGCCGCTGCCCGGCAGCGGCGGCGGCTCAGCTCTGGTTGTAGAAGCCGGTGTCGTCCAGCGGGCGGTCGATCACCATGACCTCGACGTCGGCCGGGGTGAGCAGGAAGACCCTCCGGGCGATCCGCTCGATGCCGCCCTGGGTGCCGAAGATCAGCCCGGAGGCGAAGTCGACCATGCGCTTGGCCTCGGCCTCCTCCATCTCGGTCAGGTCCATGACCACCGGGGTGCTCGCCCGGATGTGCTCACCGACCGTCCGTGCCGCCTCGAAGCCCGTCGGCCGCAGGGAGACGATCTTCGCGGGCGCCGGGGAGGACGGAACCGTCTCCTGGTCGACCCACTCGTCCTCGTACACCGCGGCGGGGTAGCTTCCCGAGGGCATCAGCCACCCGTTGTGGTGCTCGTCGCGAAGTGCTCCCATGCCGCGCCTCCCTGTCTCGTCCCGTCCTGGTCCCCCGGGGGCGCGCGTCTGTTTTTGACACGTCATCCACTCGTCGGAACTGTCCGAGTATCGCACTGTTCACCGGTCCCGTGCCCGCTCGCGACCCCCGTACGAGTCGTGCCGCGCCGGAAACCCGGGCGGACCCGGGCACTCCCAGCGACGCGGCGCGGCGCCGTACGGTTGCGCGCGTTGACCTTATCGGTCGCATCAGCCCAGTAATTGACCGTCTGTCAACAATGCGGAAACGATTTCACCCGCCGCTTCACTCTCCGGTCACCCCGTCGACCGATTCCCGCAGAAGATCCGCGTGACCGTTGTGTCGCGCGTACTCCTCGACCACGTGGGCGAGGATCCAGCGCAGCGTCACCGGCTGTCCCCGGCGCGGGTTCTTGCCGACGGTGTCCAGCGGCAGGCCGTCGGCCGCTCGGCGGGCGGCCTCGATCTCGGCGCGCCAGACGGCGAAGTCGGCCGCGACGTCGGCGGTGTCGACGTCGTCGAAGTCGCCGTCCTCGTTGTCCTCGGTCCAGAAGTGGGCCTCGCTGATGTCCCGGCCGAGCAGGATGAACTGGAACCAGTACTGCTCGACCTCGGCCATGTGCCGGACCAGGCCCAGCAGCGACAGGTTGGACGGCGGGACGGCGCGCAGCCGCAGCTGGTCGTCGGCCAGGCCCGCGCACTTCATGGCGAGCGTGCTGCGGTGGTAGTCGAGGAAGCCGGTGAGGGTGGTGGCCTCATCGGCCGTCATCGGCGGGTCCACCCGCGGGTCGATTTCGATCATGCGGGCCATCCTGGCGGCCCGCGCCGTGCGGACGCCAACGATTTTGGGGCGCCGGGATTCCCCGGGGTCGGTCAGCCCGCCAGCGCCCGGCGGCGGGCCGACCAGGTCCGCCAGAGCCCCACCACGGTGCCCACCCCCAGCAGGGCGATCACCCCGGCCGACAGCAGGAAGGCCGCCGAGTCCGGCCGGCCGGCGCTGGCCGCCGCCGTGACGTACACCGCCGTGTTCGGCACCACGCCGATCGTGGTGGCGAGGATGAAGGGCAGGAAGCGGACCCCGGAGAACGCCGCGCCGTAGTTGGTCGCCTGGAACGGCATGCCGGGCACCAGCCGCAGTACCAGCACGCTGCGGAAGCCCTTCTCGGTGAACCGCTGGTCCATCGCGCCCAGCCACTTCCCCCGCAGGTACGGGCGCAGCGCCTCGCGGCCCAGGCTCCGGCCGAGGGCGAAGGCCACGACGGCGCCCACCACGGTGCCGAGCAGCGCCAGCGCCATCCCCAGCTGGAAGCCGAACAGCAGGCCGGCCGCCGCGTTCAGCGCCAGCCTGGGCATGAAGGCGAGCGTTCCCAGCGCGTAGACCAGGGCGAACAGCGGGCCGAACCAGTAGCCGGGCATCCGGTCGGCCAGTCCGCCGGAGAGCACCTCCGTCGGGCTCCACAGCAGCAGCGAGCCGGCCGCCGCCGTGAGCACCACCACCAGCGCGGCGAAGCGCCACCACGGGGAACGCGGCGCGACGGCGGGTATCGGGGGCGCGGCGGGCGGCGCGGTGGTGGCATCGGGCTCGGACACGGCGCGAAGCCTAGCGGGTGGTTACACCGCCCGCGTCGCCCGGGCGAGGAAGCCCAGCAGGCGGTGCCAGGAGTCCCGGGCGGCACGGGCGTGTTCGGCGGCCGAGAGCTCGAAGAAGTTGTGCGGTGCGTCCGGATAGCGGACGAACGAGTGGGGGCAGCCGGACGAGGTGAGCGCCGCGTCGAAGGCCTCGACCGTGGCGGCGGGGATGTGCTCGTCGGCCCCGCCCCAGAAGGCGAGGATCGGCGCGGTCAGCTCCGCGGCGAGCTGAGTGGGTCCCGGGGCGCCGTTGATGACGTCCGGGTAGCCGTAGTACCCGACCGCGCCGGCGAGGCCGAAGCGCGGCGCGGCGGCCCGGAAGGCCTGCCGGCCGCCGAAGCAGAAGCCGAGCGCGACCACCTCGGCGGGCCCGACGGCGCGCAGCCGGTCCAGCGCGGCGGTGATATCGGCGTCCAGCCCCGCGGGGGTGAGCGCGAGCAGGTGGGGGAGTAGGTTCGGCAGCTCGCCGAATTCCGCCGGGCGACTTTCCGGGGCGGCGCCGGCGGTGCGGCCGTAATAGTCGAGGACAAGGGCCGGATGGCCCTGTTCGGCGAGCCGCACGGCGGTCTGCCGGTAGAACGGGGAAAGGCCCTTGTTGTCCGGGAGGACGAGCACGCCGGCCCCGGTGGCGACCTCCGGACGGGCCAGGAAGGCGCCGAACCCGGTGCCGTCGGCCGAGGTCAGGGTCAGCGGGGCGGCCTCGGCCAGCGGCCACAGGGCGGGGCTGAAGGCGGGCGGAGCGGCGTCCGGGTCGTAGCACACGGGAATTCCTCTCGCGGAGCACGGAAAACCGCCGGGCGCGGCGGCGCCCGGCGGTTCGGGACTCTAGCGGGGAATTCCCTCAGGAATTCACGATCATATCGTGGAGAGATCTTTTCCGGAAGGATTTTCCGGTGACGATGTGGTCACGTTTTCGCCGCCGGAATTCCGTTCGGCCAGTCGCAGTGCCCCGGCGCTCAGCAGCAGGGCGAAGGTGAGCGCGGTGACCAGCCCGAAGGAGACGGTCAGCGAGGTGGCCTGGGCGAGGGTGCCGATCACCGCGGGGGCGATCAGGCCGGAGGTGTAGGTGACGGTGGCGACGCCCGCGATGGCCTGGCTGGGGTTGCTGCCGATCCGGCCGGCCGCGGCGAAGGCGAGCGGCACGATCACCGCGATGCCGATGCCGATCAGGGCGAATCCGGGGATGGCCAGCGCCGGGCTGTCGGCGGCGACCACCAGCAGGCCGCCGGCGGTGGCGACGGCGCCGCCGATCCGGGTGGTGCGGACGGCGCCGAGGCGGCTGATCGCGGCGTCCCCCGCGAGTCGACTGACGGCCATGGTGAGCGAGAAGGCGGTGTACGAGGCGGCGGCGACGGTGGCCGAGGCGCCGGTGACGTCCCGCAGGTAGACGCCGCTCCAGTCCATCGAAGCGCCCTCGGCGAAGACCGCGCAGAAGCCGACCAGGCCGATCACCAGCGAGCTGCGCGGCGGCAGCGCGAACCGTGGCGGCTCCTCCGCGCCCTCGTGGGCCCGGATGTCGGGCAGGCCGCGGCAGACGGCCTGGGCGAGGACGAGCAGGACCAGCGCGGTGACGGCCAGTTGGAGCCGGGCGTCGAGGTCCAGGTGGGCGGCGAGGATGCCGAACGGGGAGGCCAGCAGGCCGCCCGCGCTCCACATCCCGTGCAGACCGGACATGATCGAGCGGCCGAGCCGCTCCTCGATCTCCACGCCCTGGGCGTTCATCGCCACGTCCGCCATCCCGGACGTGGCCCCGTACACCAGCAGGGCCGCGCACAGCACCGGCAGCGAGGGGGCCAGGGCGGGCAGGGCGAGGGCCAGGCACCAGAGCGAGAGCAGTCCGCGCACCGCGGCCCGGCCGCCGTAGCGGTGTACGAAGCGTCCGGCCAGCGGCATGGCGAGGGAGGAGCCGACGGCGGGCATCACCAGGGCCAGGCCGAGCTGGCCGGCCGAGAGGTCGAGGTGGTGCTGGATCCAGGGGATGCGGGTGACGAAGCTGCCGGTGACGGCCCCGTGCACGCAGAAGACCAGGGCGATGCTCGCCCGGGCCCGGCGGGGGGCGGTCAGCGGCTCCGGCGGTGGTGGTGCGGTCGTCCCGGTCATGCGGTTCCCTCCCGGTCGCGCGGTGCGGGGCGCGACAGTGCCCTGTGGGTGGCCGTACTGGCAGTCAAGCGCAGCCGACCGCGGTGCGTCCGGTCCGCGCGGTCGGGGCGGGCCGTCCGGCGGACGGCCCGGTCGGTCGGACGGGTGGGGCCGGACGGTTCGATAAATTATCAGGAAGGGACCCTGATAGAAACACTCTGGAAGGATGCGCTGCCATGACCACCGCGCGTACGGCCACGCCGAGCACCGCCCGGGCGATCAACGACCGGCTGGCACTCAACCTCCTGCTCGAACAGGGCCCCCTGACCGCGACCGAGCTGCGCGACCTCACCGGCCTGTCCCGGCCTACCGTCGCCGACCTGCTCGAACGCCTCCAGCGCGGCGGCCTGGTGGCCGTCGTCGGCGAACGCGGCGAACAGCGGCGCGGCCCCAACGCCCGGCTCTACGCCCTGGTCGCCTCCCGGGCCCACCTCGCCGCCTTCGACGTCCGCTCCGGCGGCGTCAGCCTGGTCGTCGCCGACCTGACCGGGCGCGGCCTGGCCAGTGCCGAAGTCCCGGTCGAGGGCGAGGGCGGGCCGGACACCGCCGGGGCGATCGTCGCCACCCTGCTGGAGACCGCGCGCGACGCCGGCGTCGAGCGGCTGCACACCGTCGCGGTCGGCGCCCCCGGGCTGGTCGACCCGGCCACCGGGCGCCTGCGGAGCACCGGCAAGCTCCCCCGCTGGCACGCCGAACTCCTGGCCGCACTCAGGGAGTTGCCCGGCACCGAGGTGATCCTGGAGAACGAGGTCAACCTCGCCGGGCGGGCCGAGTACCGGGTCGGCGCCGCGGGGGACCGCGACACCTTCGTCCTGATCTGGCTGGGCCACAGCGTCGGCGCCGCCGTGATCCTGGACGGGCGGCTGCGCCGGGGCTTCTCCGGCGGCACCGGGGAGATCTGCTTCCTGCCCGTCCCCGGCGCCGTCGGCCTGCCCAGCGCCGACAGCTGCGAGGGCGGCTTCCACGGCCTGGTGGGCAGCGCCGCGATCTGCGCGCTGGCCCGCGCCCACGGGCTGCCCGCCGACCCGGCCGAGGACGCGCCCGCCGCCGAGGCCGCCGTCCGCGCGGCCCTGGCGGGCGGCCCGGCGGGGGAGGCGTTCCTGGACGAGCTGGCCGGGCGGATCGCGATCGGCGCGGCCGGCGTCTGCGTGGTGCTGGACCCGGGCTGCGTGGTGCTCGGCGGCGAGGTCGGCCGGGCCGGCGGGCCGGAGCTGGCCGACCGGGTCGCACGGCGGCTGGCCGGGCTCTCCCCGCTGAGCACCGAGGTCCGGGCCGGGACGGCGGGCGGCGGCGCGGTGCTCGCCGGGGCGGTGCTCACCGCCGGGGACGCGGTGCGGCGGGAGCTGTTCGGCGGGCCGTAGCGGGACTCAGGTGACCGCCCGCGCCGCCGGTACGGCAGGATGGCGCGGGGGCACCCCGCCCCCGGACCTCGAACCACCGTCAGGAGACGCCCATGGGCCAGCCGGAGGCGCCGGCCAACCCGTACCGCATCGGCGAGGCCGCGGCGCTGCTCGGCGTCAGCGCCGACACCATGCGGCGCTGGGTGGACGCCGGGCGGGTCGCCGCCACCCGCGACGAGCACGGGCACCGGATCATTCCGGGCGCCGAACTCGCGGCCTTCGCCCGGGAGTTGGCCCGGCCGGAGAACGCCGAGGCCGAGGGCCGCCCGTCCTCGGCCCGCAACCGCTTCCCGGGGATCGTCACCCATGTGGTGCTCGGCGACGTGGCCGCGCAGGTGGAGGTCCAGGCCGGGCCGTTCCGGGTGGTGTCGCTGATCAGCCGGGAGTCGGCGGAGGAACTGAACCTGGTCCCCGGCGCACCCGCCACGGCGGTCATCAAGTCCACCAATGTGATGATCGAGCGGCGCTAGCCGGTCCGTCCGTTCCTGCCCGTCCCCACCCGTCCCCGTCCGTCTCCGCCCGTCCCTGCACGACGAGTCCCGGAACCAACGAGAGGCCCGGATGCCACCCCCGCAGCTGCCGACCACCCAGAGCGCCGTCCTCGCGATCGAGGCCGTGGCCGAGCGGCACGGCCGCACCGTCCGCGCCCAGCACGACATCGGCCGTGACCGGACCTTCGCCGGGCTGGTCGGCGGTGTCGACAGCCTTGACGGGGAGCCGGACGGCATCCCGCACGAGGCACTGCTGGAGTTCGACGGCCACCCCGCCGTCACCGTCCGGCTGTTCACCCACGACGAGGTCACCGTGACCGTCGAGGGCATCGCCTTCGACGTCGACCGGGACCGGGTACCGGGCTTCCTGAACGCCCTCTGGTCCGACCTGGTGCACGTCAAGGCGCGCACCTTCCCGCCCTCCACCACGCTGATCGTCACCGTCCCGGGCGAGCGCGGCTACCGTGAAGCCATCGGCGTGCACGACCTCACCCCCTGGCTCGCCGGAAGGATCCGATGAACACCGCCGCCAAGCCCCTCGCCGTCGCCCACCGCGGGGACCCGTACCACCACCGGGAGAACACCCTGCCCTCCGTCGAGTCCGCGCTCGCCGCAGGGGCCGACGCCGTCGAGGTGGACGTCCAGCTCACCCGCGACCGGGTGCCCGTGCTGCTGCACGACCGTACGCTCGAACGGCTCTGGGGCGACCCGCGATCGATCGACCGGGTCACCACCGAGCAGCTGGCCGAGCTGCGGCACGGCCCGCTCGCCGTGCCCACCCTGGCCGAGGCGATCGAGGTGGTGGCCGCCGTCGACAGCCGCAGGCTGCTGATCGACCTGGACGACGCGGTGCCGGTCGCCGCGACCTGGTCGGCGGTCACCGAGCTGGGCGCGCAGCGGTCGGTCGCCTTCTGCGGCCCCGTCACCGCCATGCTCGCGGTGCGCGAACTGGCCCCCGACGCCGAGATCGCGCTCACCTGGAAGCAGCCCCGGATGCCGGTGCGCGCCCTGCTGGACGACCTGCGCCCGCGCTACCTCAACCCGCCGTTCGGCCTGGTCACCCCCGAGTTCACCGCCGCCGCGGCGGAACAGGGGCTCGCCGTCTCCACCTGGACCGCCGACCTGCGCCGCACCATGCGCCGGCTGCGCGCCGCCGGGGTCTCCTCCATCACCTCCAACCGGATCTCCGTGCTGCGCTCGGTGCTGGACGGCCGCCGGTGACGGTGCCCGGTCCCCGAGTGCTCGGCGCCCGGGCGCTCGGCCGGGCCCTGCTGGCCCGCCAGCACCTGCTCACCCGCACCGACCAGCCGCCCACCGCGCTGATCCACCACCTCGTCGGGCTGCAAGCCCAGGCCGCACCCCAGCCGCCCTACCTCGGCCTGCTCGCCCGGCTCGACGGCTTCGCGCCCGAGCGGCTGAGCGCGCTGATCGAGCGGCGGGCGGTGGTCCGGATCGCGCTGCAACGCGGCACCATCCACCTGGTCACCGCCGAGGACTGCCTGACGCTGCGCCCGCTGCTCCAGCCGATGCTGGACCAGGCGCTGCGCACCACGTACGGCAAACGGCTCGCCGGGCTCGACCTGGACGCGCTGGCCGCCGAGGCCCGCGCACTGGTCGAGGCGCGGCCGCGCACCTTCCAGGAGCTCGGCGGACTGCTCGCCGCGAGCCGCCCGGAGCACGACCCGGCCGCCCTGGCCCAGGCCGCCCGCTGCCGGCTGCCGCTGGTGCAGGTCCCGCCGCGCGGGCTGTGGGGGTGCGGCGGCCCGGCCGCCCACACCACCGCCGAGGACTGGCTCGGCCACCCGCTCGACCCCTCGCCCAGCCTGGACGACCTGGTGCTGCGCTACCTCACCGCCTTCGGCCCGGCCACCGTCGCCGACGTCCAGAAGTGGTGCGGGCTCAGCCGGCTCGGCGCGGTGCTGCGGCGGCTCGCGCCCCGGCTGCTCACCTTCCGGGACGAGCGGGGCCGGCAGCTGTACGACCTGCCCGAGGCACCCCGCCCGGACGGGGACACCCCGGCGCCGGTGCGGCTGCTCGCGCCCTTCGACAACCTGCTGCTCTCGCACGCGGACCGCACCCGGGTGCTGCCCGAGGAACACCGTGGCCGGGTGATGACCCGCAACGGGATCGTGCACGGGACGCTGCTGGTGGACGGGCTGGTCGCCGGGACCTGGCGGCTGACCGGCGACCGGGAGGTGGGTGTGTCGCCGTTCGGGCCGCTGCGCCGGGCCGACCGGGAGGCGGCGGAGGCCGAGGCGCGGCGGGTGCTGGCCTTCGCGGGGGCCAGGGCGGACGGCTCCGACGGCTCGGGGGGTACGCACGGTCCGGACGGCTCCGACGGCGAGGTGCGGTTCGAGGAGCCCGGGTAGCTCGTTCGGGTGCTCGCGGCTGATCCGCCGCGCGGCCCGGCGGAACCTCTGCTGAGCTGGGGCGGTCCGGAATCGTCGACGACCCCCCGGCGGAGGTGGCCGTGACCGTGGAGCGCGTGCCCGACGAGCGGCAGCGGCCGGACCACCTTCGGCCGTACCTGATGCTGCCGCCCGCCCTGCGGCAGGCGGCGGCCTGGTCGGTGGCGGTGATCCTGCTGATCGCCGTCGCCTCGCTGGTGGTCTTCGCGCTGGTCGAACTGCGGGCGGCCACCGTGCCGTTCGTCCTGGCGCTGCTCGGGGCCTCGCTGCTCTACCCGGTGGTGCCCTGGCTGGTGAGCCGGGGCGTCGGGCGGGGCCTGGCCGCAGGGCTGACCTGTACGGTGCTGGTCGCCGCGGTCACCGGGGTGATCGCCCTGCTGGTCAACTCCCTGGTGCACAGCGCCCCGCAGATCGCCTCCTCGCTCCAGGAGGCCGGGGCGCGGCTGGCCGACTGGCTCGGTCCGCTCGGGGCGAAGATCCAGCACGCGCTGAACAACGCCAAGGGAGAGACCAACTCGCTGGTCTCCACCCTCACCAACGGGGTGCTCTCCGGGCTCGGACTGCTCACCCAGCTGATCGCCGGCGGGGTGCTGTCCCTGGCCCTGGTGTTCTTCTTCCTCCGGGACGGCCACCGCACCGGCGACGCCATCCGCTCCTACCTGCCCGAGCGCAGCGCCGCCACCGTGATCGCCTGCGCCGAACGGGCCTTCGACGCGATGGCCGGATTCATGCGCGGCACCACCCTGATCGCCCTGATCGACGCGGGCTTCATCACCATCGGCCTGATCGCCCTCGGCGTGCCGGGCGCCCCCGGGCTGGGCGCCCTGGTCTTCATGGGCGCCTACATCCCGTTCGTCGGCGCCTTCCTGTCCGGCACCGTGGCGGTGCTGGTGGCCCTCGCCGACGGCGGCCTGGGCACGGCCCTGTGGGCGCTCGGAGTGGTGCTCGCGGTGCAGATGATCGAGGGCAACATCCTCCAACCGGTCATCCAGAGCCGCACGGTGGAGCTGCACCCGGCCACCATCATGGTCGCGGTGGTGGCCGGCTCCGGCATCGCCGGGATCATCGGCGCCCTGCTCGCCGTCCCGGTCTGCGCCGCCGGCATGGGCGTCATCTCGGTGCTGCGGGGCGACCCGGGCCGGGCGGGGAGGTAGCAGGTACGGCTACGAGTTCAGGGCCGCGCCACCGGCTCGGGCGAAGTCGTCCACCGCGTTCCAGAGCACGGTGATCGCGGGGCGGAAGTCGTCAACGGCACAGCTGCCCGCGACTATCGCCTTCAGAACACGGAGCACCTCCGTCGCCTCGGCGTGCACGGTTCTCGCGTGCGCGGCCACCGCTTCGGGGCCTTCGACGCTGACACGGTGCATCGCGATGTTCGCCAGGCTGTGGTGCGGCGAGAGCCTGTGTACGGCATCGAATCCCCCATGAGGGGCAGGGTAGGCGCGCCAGGGCGACGGCGGCAGCGGAAACGGGTTGCCGTCCATGAGGCGGTGTGCGAGCATCGCTAATGCGACGGTAGTCGCGATAGTGCTCGGGAGGGGCTGGATGGAACTGATCGAGGTCGCCGAGGCGGGGGCCGGGCCGTACGGGGTTGCCGTGGGGCCCGACGGGGGCGTCTGGTTCACCCTGGTGCACGCCGGGGAGATCGGGCGGCTGGCTCCGGACGGGGCGGTGGAGCGGTTCGGGCTCGGGGCACCGGAGTGCGGGCCGGCGGTGATCACGGCGGGGCCGGACGGCGCGATGTGGTTCAGCCGGATGCGCGATCACCGGATCGGGCGGATCGGCGTGGACGGGACGGCGACGTCCTTCGCGCTGCCGACGGAGAACGCCGGGCCGTACGGAATGGCCGCCGGGCCGGACGGGGCACTCTGGTTCACCGAGCTGAACGCCGACCGGGTCGGGCGGATCACCGTGGACGGGGAGGTGGCAGAGTATCCGCTGCCGATCGACGGGGCCTTCCCGTCCTTCATCACCACCGGGTCGGACGGGGCGCTGTGGTGCACGCTCAACCAGGCGGACACGGTGGCCAGGATCGGCACGGACGGTGAGGTGGCCGTCCACCGGCTGCCCACCGAGGGCACCGCGCCGGTCGGGATCACCGCCGGGGCCGACGGGGCGCTCTGGTACGTCGGCATCGGCGGCGGGCTGGTCGGGCGGATCGCCGTGGGCGGGGAAGTGACGGAGTACCCGCTGGCCGACCGGGCCGCCAAGCCCCACGCGATCGCGGCCGGGCCGGACGGCCGGCTCTGGTTCACCGAGTGGGGCGCGGGGCGGATCGGGGTGCTCGCCCCGGACGGGCGGCTCGACGGGTACGCCATCCCGGGCGGGGGCGCCGAGCCGCACGGCATCGCCGTCGCGCCGGACGGGGCCGTGTACGCGGCGCTGGAGCGAGGGCAGATCGCCCGGCTGGGGTGAGGCGTTGGCGCCCTCCGGGCCCGGGTGGTTCGTGCCCTCCGGGCCCGCGTTGCTGCTCCCCTCCGGGGCGCGGGATTGGCGGGGAAGAACAGTCAGACGGGGTCGGTTCGGGGGCGCAGGGTTGGCGGGTGATGGAACGTCGGGGCGGGGTGGGCTCGGGGGAGGCCAAGGGCGCGGGATCGGCCGGTGAAGGGAAGTCAGCCGGGCTGGGTTCGGGGGAGCCCGGGAGGGCGGTGGAGGGGCCTGACGCCTGGTCAGGGGGTCTGATGCCCGGTCGGGAGGTCCCGGTCGGGGGGTGGGAACTCGGGCCCAGCGGCCCCGGGCGGGCGGGCCCAAGGGCCCTGGGGTGCGGGGGCGGCCTGTTCGGATCATGGATCGCCATCCATTCGCACGACGTTCCGAAGGAGTGCGTCCTTGAGCGCCACCCAGGCACAGGGCGACCCCACCTCACCGCCAATTGCCCTTCCGGCAGCGGCGGTCAGGGCCAGGCGGCCCGGTTCGGCCCTGGTCAGGATGCTGACCACGACCGACCACAAGACGATCGGCACCATGTATCTGGTGTCATCGTTCGCGTTCTTCCTGATCGGCGGCATCCTCGCCCTGGTCATGCGCGCCGAACTCGCCCGGCCCGGAACGCAGATCCTGTCCAACGAGCAGTTCAACCAGGCCTTCACCATGCACGGCTCGGTGATGCTGCTGCTGTTCGCGATGCCGCTGTTCACCGGATTCGCCAACTGGATCATGCCGCTGCAGATCGGCGCTCCGGACGTGGCGTTCCCGCGGCTGAACATGCTGTCGTTCTGGCTGTTCATGTTCGGTTCGCTGATCGCCGCGGCCGGCTTCGCGACCCCGCAGGGCGCCGCCGACTTCGGCTGGTTCCTCTACGCGCCGCTGTCCGACGCGATCCACTCGCCCGGCGTCGGCGCCGACATGTGGATCATGGGCGTGACGCTGTCCGGCTTCGGCAGCATCTTCGGCGCGGTCAACTTCATCACCACGATCATCTGCATGCGCGCGCCCGGACTGACCATGTTCCGGATGTCCATCTTCTGCTGGAACGTGCTGCTGACCTCGATCCTGGTGCTGCTGGTCTTCCCGGTGCTGGCCGCCGCGCTGCTGGCGCTGGAGTGTGACCGCAAGTTCGGCTCGCACGTCTTCGACCCGGCCAACGGCGGGGCGATGCTCTGGCAGCACCTGTTCTGGTTCTTCGGCCACCCCGAGGTGTACATCCTGGCGCTGCCGTTCTTCGGCATCGTCTCGGAGGTCATCCCGGTGTTCAGCCGCAAGCCGATGTTCGGCTACGGCGGCCTGATCGCCGCGACGGTGGCCATCGCCGGCCTGTCGGTGACGGTGTGGGCGCACCACATGTACGTCACCGGGCAAGTCCTGTTGCCGTTCTTCTCGTTCATGACCTTCCTGATCGCCGTCCCGACCGGGGTGAAGTTCTTCAACTGGGTCGGCACCATGTGGAACGGCTCACTGAGCTTCGAGACGCCGATGCTGTGGACGGTCGGCTTCCTGGTCACCTTCCTGTTCGGCGGCCTGACCGGCGTGCTGCTGGCGGCCCCGCCGATCGACTTCCACGTCTCCGACTCGTACTTCGTGGTCGCGCACTTCCACTACACGCTGTTCGGCACCGTGGTGTACGCGATGTTCGCCGGCTTCCACTTCTGGTGGCCGAAGATGACCGGCAAGAAGCTCGACGAGCGCCTCGGCCGGATCACCTTCTGGACCCTGACCGTCGGCTTCAACGCCACCTTCCTGGTCCAGCACTGGCTGGGCGTGGAGGGCATGCCGCGCCGGTACGCGGACTACCTGGCCTCGGACGGCTTCACCACCCTGAACACCGTCTCGACCATCGGCTCGTTCCTGCTCGGCCTGTCGATCCTGCCGTTCCTCTACAACGTCTGGAAGACCGCCAAGTACGGCGAGAAGGTCACCGAGGACGACCCGTGGGGCTGGGGCCGCTCGCTGGAGTGGGCGACCTCCTGCCCGCCGCCGCGGCACAACTTCGTCAAGCTGCCGAAGATCCGCTCCGAGTCCCCGGCCTTCGACCTCCACCACCCGGAGATCGCGGCCCAGGACTACCTGGTGCACACCGGGGAGCGCGCCAAGCACCTGGCCGACGTGGAGCCGGTGAAGTACGACCGGCCGCTGAGCCGGGCGAACAGGTCCGCCGCCCTCGCCGCCGAGCGCCGCAAGCCCACCGACGGCTGAGGACGCTCCACCCCTGAACGGCCGTCCCCGTCCGCGTCGCTGCCCCCCAGTTCGGGCGGGGACGGCCATCACCTCCAGTCCAGTTCGATCTCCCGTTCGATCCAGGAAGGCCGGGTCGTGAACCACACCGTTCTCGCCATCGGCACCGCCGCGCTCACTGCGAGCGGCTGTGTCTGGTACCTGCCCGCCATCGCCGACCTTCAGGCCGGCGCCGACCGGCCCCGCTCCACCCGTACGGCCGCCGCGGCCTGCGTGCTGTGGTGGGCCGGGCTCGCGCTCGCGGGCGGGCTGCTGCTCGTCCTGCCGGACTGGCAGCCGGCCGCACAGGTCGCGCTCGCCGGACTGGTCGGCGGCGCGGCACTGCGGGTGCGGGCCCTGTGGGACCGCCGCAGTGAGGTGCGGGAGACGGCGGCGCGCTGGGCCGCCCTGGACGCCGGGCCCGCCCCGCGCTCCCACCGGACGCCGGCGCTCGCGCTGGCCGGCTGGCTGGTGGTGGGCGCGGCCGTCGCCTCGCTCGGGGCGGTGGCGATCCTGCTCTCCAGCGGCGGCGAGGTGATGCCCCGGGTGATGCTCGCGGCCGCCAGCGGGGCTGGCGTCGCGCTCGCCTTCCTGCTGATGGGGCTGGGCAACGTCCGGCGGCAGGGCCGCTGAGTACGAATACCGTGAGCCGCGCCCCGAGGGCCCAGGCACTCCGACCCCGTCCGAATGGGGCCGTTGGGCCCTGGGCCCGCGGCCGCTTCCGGGGGATGATGCCCTGGGCCCCGCTGGGAGTGTGCGGGGGTTGACGAAGGTGGAGCCGCGTGATGGCGACCAAGACGGAGGGTGCCGAGGCCTCGGCGCCGGTCCGGGTGTTCCTGCTGGACGACCACGAGGTGGTGCGCCGCGGGGTGCACGACCTGCTGGACGGCGAGCCGGACCTGGAGGTGGTCGGAGAGGCCGCGACGGCCGAGCAGGCGCTCGTCCGGGTGCCCGCGCTGCGGCCCGACGTGGCCGTCCTGGACGTCCGGCTCGGTGACGGCGACGGCGTCTCGGTCTGCCGTGAGCTGCGCTCCCGGATGCCCGATCTGGCCTGCCTGATGCTGACCTCCTTCGACGACGAGGAGGCGCTGCTGGACGCCGTGATGGCGGGTGCCGCCGGGTACGTGCTCAAGCAGATCAGCGGGACCGACCTGGTCGCCGCCGTCCGCACCGTCGCCTCCGGGCGCTCGATGCTCGACTCCGGCGCCGCGACCCGGCTGCTCAACCGGCTGCGCAGCGACGCCGAGCCGGCCCAGCCGGTCACCGCCGGGCCGGGCCTGACCGCGCGCGAGCAGGAGGTCCTCGAACTGATCGGGGAAGGCCTGACCAACCGGCAGATCGGCGAGCGGCTCTACCTCGCCGAGAAGACGGTCAAGAACCACGTCTCGCGGCTGCTCGCCAAGCTCGGCGTCGAGCGGCGGGTGCAGGCCGCCCTGATCGCCACCGAGCTGCGCCAGGCCTCCGCCGCCCCGCAGCCCTTCGCGCCGCGCTCCAGCCGGTACTGACGCGGGCGTACCGATGCGGCTGTACTGACACAGCTGTACCGGCATGGGCGTATCGATGCGGCTGTGCCGGGCGTGGGTGTACTGACGCGGGCGTACCGATGTGAGCGCACTGGCACAGTCGTACGGATGTGGACGTATTCGAGGCGGCTATACCCACACGGGCGTGCCGATGGGGCCGTACTGGCGCAGTCGTGTCGATGCAGCCGTACTGATGCAGTCGCACCGATTGCGACCCAGTCGGTGCGACTGTTCCGGTGCGGCCGTTCCGATGCGACCCAACCGGTGCGCCCGTTCCGAGGCCGCCGGGCCCGGGTCCTCGGCCCGGGTCCGACGGTCCGCCGACCGGGGCCCTCGCCCGGCCGTGCCGGGACCATCGGCCCTCGCGACCCGGGCCCGCTCCGGGTGAGCATCACTCGCATGAACCGCGACCACGTGCCGTACCCTCGGTCCTCCTCGTACGACCGAACCGACCTCCCCGGACTCCGTGAACTCGACCGGAAGCGGTCGCTGGAGCTGCTGTCCCGGGCCGCCGTCGGCCGGGTGGTCTACACCGTCGACGCCCTGCCGGCCGTCCTGCCGGTGCCGTTCCGGCTGGGCCCCGGCGGGGTGCTGGTCTCGGCCCCGGCCGACTCCGAACTGGTCCGGGCGGTCGACGGCGCCGTGATCGCCTTCGAGGCCGACGAGGTGGACGGCCGGGACGGCTCCGGCTGGTTCGTCACCGTCCTCGGCCGCGCCCAGGTCCGCCCGGCCGCCAGGGCGGCCGACCCGGAGGACACCGTACGGATCCGGATCCGCCCGGAGCTGGTCATCGGCCGCCGCCTGCTGTGAACCGGCCGGGGGAGCGGCGTTCGGAACTCCGCTGCCAGGGCCGGGAGTTACCGTCGGGACAGATCCGCTCGCCCGATCCGGATGGGCGCGATGACCGAGCAGACCGCCACCGGCCCCACCTCCGGCCTGCGTTCGTTCGACAGCGGCGACGGCCGCCTCGCCTGCCTCGGCTTCCTGCGCGCCCTGCGGGGCTGACCCGGCCTACGGCGAGCCCCGCGCGTCGGGAGGCCTCAGGACCCGATCGGGGCCTCCCACACCAGCCGGGTGCCGCCGCCCTCGGCCGGTTCGATCGCGAAGGAGCCGCCGACCCGCTCGGCCCGCTCCGCCAGGTTGCGCAGCCCGCTGCGCCGCCCGCCCTCGGGCACCCCGACGCCGTCGTCCGTCACGGTCAGCACCACCCGCCCGGCCAGGGCGCGCAGCGTCACCTCGACCCGGGAGGCCTTCGCGTGCCGGGCGGCGTTGCTGAGCCCCTCGGCGAGGACCGCGACCACGTGCCCGGCCAGCTCCTGGGGCACGTCGGTGTCCAGCAGCCCCTCCATGCTCAGCCGGGGCGGGAAACCGAGGGTGCCCTGGGCGTCGGTGACCACCCGGGTGGCGCGGGCGCGCAGGCCGCGGTCCGGCTCGCTGTGGGCGCGCAGGCCGAAGATGGTCGAGCGGATGATCTTGATGGTCTCGTCCAGGTCGGCCACCGCCCGGGCCACCCGGTCCGCCGCGCCCTGGCTCTCGATCAGCCGGCCCGCGCTCTGGAGCGTCATACCGGTCGCGAACAGTCGCTGGATTGCCAGGTCGTGCAGGTCCCGGGCGATCCGGTCGCGGTCCTCCAGCAGGTTCAACTGCTCGGCGTCGCGCCGCCGTTCGGCCAGTTCCAGGGCGAGCGCGGCCTGGTCGGCGAAGCCCAGCAGCGGTCCGGTCTCCTCGGGTCCGAAGGCCGGCTGCCCCTGCGCCCGGGCCAGCAGCAGCACGCCCCGCCCGTACCCGGCGCCGGTGCCCAGCGGCACCGCGACCGCCGCGCCCAGCCCGTCGAACCGGCCCGCCGGACCGGCCCGGAACCGGGCGTCGCAGGCCAGGTCGTCACTGGTGGCGGGCGAGCCGGAGAGGTACGCGGCGCCGGACAGGGTGCCGTCCACCGGCACCGTCACGCCCAGCCGGGCGGACGGCGTGCCGCCCATCGCGACCTCCACGGTCAGCTCCTCGGCCCGCTCGTCCGGGCCGGCCAGCGCCACCGAGACGTCCGCGAGCTCGGCGCCCGAGATCTCCCGGGCCCGGCGGGCGATCAGCTCGACCACCTCCAGCCGCGGCGCCCCCGACAGCAGGCTGCGGGTGATCTCGGTGCTCGCCCGAAGCCAGCGCTGGCGCAGCTGCGCCTCCTCGTACAGCCGGGCGTTGTCGATCGCCACGCCGGCCGCGACCGCCAGGGTGGCGATCACCGCCTCGTCGTCCTCGTCGAAGTCCAGCCCGCCGCGCTTGTCGGTCAGGTAGAGGTTGCCGAACACCTCGCCGTGCACCCGGACGGGCACCCCCAGGAAGGAGTTCATCGGCGGATGGTTCGACGGGAAGCCGACGCTCGCCGAGTGGTCGGAGAGCACCGGGCAGCGCAGCGGCTGGGGGTGGCGGATCAGCTCGCCCAGGATGCCCCGGCCCGACGGCGGGGCGCCGATCTCGGCGATCTCCTCCTCCGACAGGCCCACCGTCAGGAACTGCGACAGGGTGTGCCCGTCCGGGCCGATCACCCCGAGCGCCCCGTACCGGGCGTCCACCAGGTCGGCGGCGGCCTCCACTATTCGGTGCAGCGCCTGCGCCAGGTCCAGCTCCCGCCCGACCGCCAGCACCGCTTCCAGCAGGCTGTGCACCCGGTTCTGGGTGCCGCGCGCCGCGTCGATCCGCCACTGGAGCTCCTCCAGCAGCTCGTCCAGGCGCAGCCGTGGCATCCGCGCGCCGCCACCCGCCGCGCTGCCGTCCGCTCCGCCCACCGCTGTCCTCCTCGTACCGCTGCCCTTGACCGGCCCGTCCGCCATCCGGACGAGCCCCGACCGCCCCGCGGACGGCCGCCCCGCCGTCCCGTCAGGCCGAGGTGCCCGCCCGACCAGCGGGATTGCCGTGTTCACGGTAATGCCCACGTGTCGGTGGTGGGGACGGCGGGGTCGCCCGTAGGCTCCGTCGGGCGGGCCTTTCGTCCCGCCGCCGAGGGTCCTGCGGCCTCTGCCACCAGGCCGGGAACCGGTGTCAGGGTGGGGGTGGAGCGGACGGGGCGTCAGAGCGCACCGCGGGCCGCGCCGAACCGCCGAGCGTCGACAGCGTGTGTCGACAGTGTGGAGGAACAGTCATGACGTCAACCGTGCTGGCCGGGATCGACGGCTCGCCGCAGAGCACCGCGGCCGCCCACTGGGCCGCCGCCGAGGCGGTGCGCCGGGGTGCCACGCTGCGCCTGGTGCATGCCTGGCCGTGGCTGACCGACGGGGTGTCCTCCTTCGCCGAGCCGGACGACCTCCCCGAGGCCGTCCGGCGCGCCCTGGCCGAGACCGCCGACGCCGTCCGCGCCGTGCACCCCGACCTGGCCGTGGAGACCGACGCCGTCCTGGACGCGCCGGTGGACGGCCTGCTGGCCGCCGCCGCGGAAGCCGATCTGCTGGTGCTCGGCTCGCGCGGGCGCGGCGGCTTCGCCGGGCTGCTGCTCGGCTCGGTCAGCATGTCGCTGGCCGGGCGCAGCACCGTGCCGATGGTCGTGGTGCGCGAGGAGGGCACGGCGGGCGCGGCCGAGGTGGTGGTGGGCGTCGACGCCCACACCCCGGAGGCCGAGGTGCTGGAGTTCGCCTTCCGCGAGGCGGCCCTGCGCGGCGCCCGGGTCCGGGCGGTGCACGGCTGGGACCTGCCGCCGGTGTTCGGCTACGCGGGCGGCGCCGTCCCGGCGGCCGAGCTCGTCCAGCTGGAGGCCTTGGAGGCCAAGCTGCTCACGCTCGCCCTGGCGGGCCCCCGCGAGCAGCACCCGGACGTCGAGGTGGTCGAGGACGTGCAGCTGGGCGCCGCCCGCGCCCTGGTCGAGGCCTCGACCGGCGCCGCGCTGGTCGTGGTCGGCCGGGGCCGCCGCCCGATCGAGTTCGGGCCCCGGCTCGGCCGGGTCGCCCACGCCGTCCTGCACCACGCCGAAGCCCCCGTCGCGGTCGTCCCGCACGGGTGACGGTCGGCCCGCCCGGTGGATCGGTCCCCGTCCCCGATCCGCCGGGCGGGCCTTACCGGCCTGAAGGGCCCACGGGTCTTACGGGCCCACGGGCCTTACGGGCCTTACGGGCCTTATGACCCTGTCGCCCGTCCTCCCCGGCGCGCACGCTCGGAAGCAGCGGGCGTCGGACGCGTGCGTACGGGCCCCGCAGCCGAAGCCTCGCGGTTGAAGGAGTGGAACGCCATGACGCTCGACCCGGCTCTCACCCAGATGCTCAGCGCAGCCGATCTGCGGCTGCTCGCCGCCGCCGGCGGCGCCGCACCGTCGCTGCACAACAGTCAGCCCTGGCGCTTCGTGCCGACCCCCGACGGTCGCGGGCTCGCCGTGTACGCCGACACCGGGCGCTCCGTACCGCTGGCCGACCCGGTCGGCGCCGCGGTGCACATCGCGGTCGGCGCGGCCGTGTTCAACCTGCGGGTGGCGGCCGGACAGCTGGACCGCGAGCCGGTGGTCCGGCTGCTGCCGGAGGTCACCGAACCCGACCTGCTCGCCGTGCTCGACCTCTCCCGCCCGGCCGCCGAGACGGCCCCCTTCGGCCGCGACCTCTACCCCGCCATCCCCGCCCGGCACACCAGCCGCGAGCCCTTCACCCAGCGCGACGTGCCCGAGGCGGTGATCGGCGAGCTGATCGACGCCGCCCGCGAGGAGGGCGTGACGCTGGCCGCGCCGGAGGAGGAGGGCGTGCGGCGGGTGCTGGCGCTCACCGCCGAGGCCGAGAGCCGCAACGCCGCCGACCCGGCCCGGAGCGCCGAGTCCCGGGCCTGGCTGCGGCCCGACGACGGCACCGCCGAGGACGGCATCCCGCGCTCCGCGCTCGGCCCCCAGGACCACGAGGCCCGGGTGCCGATGCGCGAGTTCGGCGGCCACTCCTCGCAGGGCCCCGCCCACCCCTCCCGCCGCTTCGAGGCACTGCCCCAGCTGTTCACCCTCAGCACCCCCGGGGACGGCCCGCTGGACTGGCTGCGCACCGGCCAGGCGCTGGAGCGGGTCTGGCTGCTGGCCACGCTGCACGGCGTCCGGCTCACCATCTGGCACCAGGCCATCGAGTGGCCGGACACCCGCTGGGCGCTGCGCGACCCGGCCTCCGGCCCCGGCCACGTCCAGCTGGTGCTGCGGGCCGGCTACGGACCGCCCGGGGCGGCCACCCCGCGCCGTACGGTCGAGGAGACGCTCGGGGACCGCGGCCCGGTGGCCTGAGCGACTCCCCACGGGCAGGAGGCCGGACAGCCCTCGGAAGGGCGGTCCGGCCTCCTGCTGCAATCCGTCGTCCGTGATCCGTCAGCGCGGCCGCTCGGTCGCGGGCAGCACCTGGGCGCCGAGCCGCAGCGGCGGGCTGTGCCGGAAGGTGAGGGTGAACTCCACCCACTGGCCGGCCCGCAGCGGCGGCGGGTCGGCGATCACCAGGTCGGCGTCCTCCGGGGTCATCCGCAGCTCGCCGCCGCCCGGCACCGGCAGCGCCGCGACCGGCTCCCAGCGGCCCGCCGCACCCTGGTGCAGGTGCCGCTTCGGGGTGATCCGGCCGCCGAACTCCCAGGCGGCGCCGGTCAGTTCATCCGGGACGTCGCCCGGGTTGCGGATCGTGAAGAACGCCGCCGTCGCGGAGGACGCGCCGGCCGTCGGCAGCAGCACCCAGCCGGGCCCGGCCTCCACCGGGCGGGCCCGACCGGCCCCGCCGACCGCCGTCCAGCCGGTGAGCAGGACCAGGGCCAGCAGCGCCGCGCCGACCGGCGGGGCGACCGTCTTGAGCCGTTCGCTCGCCCTCACCGGCGGCCTCCCCGGCGAGTGGAAGCGCCCCGCCCCGGCTCCCAGGTGCGCAGCCGCAGGCTGTTGCCCACCACGAGCAGCGAGCTGAGCGACATCGCGACCGCCGCCAGCATCGGGTTGAGCAGCCCGACCGCGGCCAGCGGGATCAGCACCAGGTTGTAGCCGAAGGCCCAGAGCAGGTTGACCCGGATGGTCGCCAGGGTCTGCCGCGCCAGCCGTACCGCGTCCACCACGGCCTCGATGTCGCCGCGCACCAGCGTCAGCCCGGCCGCGCCGATCGCGGCGTCGCTGCCGGAGGCCAGCGCCACCCCGAGGTCGGCCGAGGCCAGCGCCACCGCGTCGTTGACGCCGTCGCCGACCACCGCCACCGTCCGTCCGGCGGCGCGCAGCTCGGCCACCACCGCGGCCTTGTCCTCGGGCGAGGCCTCGGCGTGCACCCGCTCGATGCCCAGCTCGGTCGCCACCGCCCGGGCGGCGCCGGGGCCGTCCCCGGTCAGCAGTACGGTCTCCAGGCCCAGCCCGCGCAGCCGGTGGAGCGCTCGCCAACTGCCCGGGCGCAGCGTGTCGCCGACCGCCAGCACGGCCGCCGCCCGCCCGTCCAGCTCGACCGCGACGGCGGTGCGGCCCGCCGTCCCGGCCGCCTCGGCCGCTTCGGCGAGGGCCGGCGGCAGGGCGGTGTCGTCCGGCCGCACCACCCGTACGGCCCGGCCTTCGACCGTCCCGGAGACCCCGAGTCCGGTGGCGGCCGCGAAGCCGTCCACGGCGGGCAGCGGCCCGCAGCGCTCCCGGGCGGCCGCCGCGACGGCCCGGCCGATCGGGTGCTCGGAGCGGTGCTCGACGGCGCCGGCCAGCCGCAGCACCTCGTCCTCGCCGAACCCGTCCGCGGTCGTGACGGCGGCCAGGTCCATCCGGCCGGTGGTCAGCGTCCCGGTCTTGTCCATCACCACGGTGTCCACCCGGCGCAGACTCTCCAGCACCTCCGGGCCGCGCACCAGCACGCCCAGCTCCGCGCCCCGGCCGGTGGCCGCCAGCAGCGCCGTCGGCGTCGCCAGCCCGAGCGCGCACGGGCAGGCCACCACCAGCACCGCGACCGCCGCGGTCACCGCCGCCTGCGGGGCCGCGCCCGCGCCCAGCCAGAAGCCCAGCACGCTCACCGCGACCGCCAGCACGCAGGGCACGAACACCCCGGCCACCGCGTCCGCGAGCCGCTGCGCCCGGGCCTTGCCGGCCTGGGCCTCCGCCACCAGCGCGGTGATCCGGGCCAGTTGGGTGTCCGCGCCGACCGCCGTGGCCCGTACCACCAGCGCGCCGCCGACGTTCACCGTCGCGCCCGCCACCGGCGCCCCGGGGCCGACCTCGACCGGCACGCTCTCCCCGGTCAACAGGCTCAGGTCGAGCGCCGAACCGCCTTCGACCACCACCCCGTCGGTGGCCACCCGCTCGCCCGGCCGGACGACGAACTCCTGCCCGGGTAGCAGCAGTTCGATCGGCACCAGGCGCTCCTCGCCGTCCGGCAGGCGCAGGCACACCTGCTTGGCGCCCAGCTCGGCGAGTGCGCGCAGCGCGGACCCGCTGCGCCGGCGCACCCGGCCCTCCAGCAGCCGCCCGGCCAGTACGAACAGCGGCACGCCGACCGCCGCCTCCAGGTACACGTGCGCCGCGCCGCCGCCGTCGGCGGTCAGTGAGAACGGCATCCGCATGCCCGGATCGCCGGCCCCGCCGAAGAGCAGCGCGTACGCCGACCAGCCGAAGGAGGCCAGCACGCCGAGGCTCACCAGGGTGTCCATGGTCGCCGCCGCGTGCCGCAGCCCCTGCCAGGCCCGGCGGTGGAAGCCGGCCGACCCCCAGGTGACCACCGGGACGGCGAGCGCGAAGCAGACCCACTGCCAGGCGGTGAACTGCGCCGAGGGCACCATCGACAGCACCAGCACCGGGACGGCCGGCAGGGCGGTGAGCAGCAGCCGCCACCGTCCGTCCGGCTCCTCGGCCACCGCCCCGACCGGTGCCCCCTCGGGCAGCGGCTCGGCGGTGTAGCCCGCCCGTTCGACCGCCGCCACCAGCTCGGTGACCGGCACCCCGGCCGGGTGCAGCACCCGGGCCCGCCCGGTCGCCAGGTTCACCCCGGCCGTCACCCCCTCGATCCGGGCCAGCCGCTTCTCGACCCGGCCCACGCAGGCGGCGCAGGTCATCCCGCCGACCGCCAGATCGGTGGCGACCACGGTCTCGGTGGCGGCGCTCACCGCATGCCGCCCATGTCGTGCCCGTGCCCGCCCATCCCGGGCGAGGCCCCGCCTCCGCTGCTCGGCCGCAGCCCGGGCGCCACCGGCCCCACCTGTCGGCCCACCCCGTAGGCCACCACGAACACCACCGCCAGCAGCAGGACGAACCCCGCCAGCACACTCAACGGCCGGACTCCCGGCGACTTCGCACTCACGCCCCAGCAGTCGGATACGACGGCCCGGTGGTTCCCGTACGTCCGGAAGTTCTTCGGGTACGGTCGGAGCCCGTCGGATAGCACTGGTGAAACCCTACAAGCCATCCCCAGAGGAATCCGTCGGGAGCCATACCCGAAGGCAGGCAAGTCCCCTGGCAGGGTGGCAGATGTCGTGATCATCTCCCGCCCGGCCATGGTGCGGGAGCTGTACTTCATCCACAAAGGGGGACTGCCAGATGAACGCAGTGGTGACCGGGCTGGGAGCCACCACGCCGCTCGGCGGGGACATCGTCTCGACCTGGGCCGGGCTGCTGGCCGGAGAATCGGGCATCAGCGCGATCGAGGAGGAGTGGGCGGCCGACCTGCCGGTGCGGATCGCCGGCCGGCTGAGGGTCGACCCGGGCGAGGTGCTCGACCGGGTCCAGGCCCGACGGCTGGACCGGTGCGAGCAGGTCGCGCTGATCGCCGCCCGCGAGGCCTGGGCCGACGCGGGCCGGCCCGAGGTCGAACCGGAACGGCTGGCCGTGGTCATCGGCACCGGTACCGGTGGCGCGCTCACCATGCTCGGGCAGGACGACGTGCTGGAGGCCTCGGGCGTCCGCAAGGTCTCCCCGCACACCGTCCCGATGCTGATGGCCAACGGGCCGGCGGCCTGGGTGAGCATCGAACTCGGCGCCCGCGGCGGCGCCCACACCCCGGTCAGCGCCTGCGCCTCCGGCGCCGAGGCGATCGCGATGGGCCTGGACCTGATCCGGCTGGGCCGGGCCGACGTGGTGGTGGCCGGCGGGGCCGAGGCCTGCATCCACCCGCTCCCGCTGGCCGGCTTCGCCCAGGCCAAGGCGCACTCCACCCGCAACGACGCGCCGCGGCAGGCGTCCCGGCCCTTCGACGTCGACCGGGACGGCTTCGTCATCGGCGAAGGAGCCGCCCTGGTGGTCCTGGAGCGGGCCGAGTTCGCCGCCGCCCGCTCCGCCAGGGTGCACGCCGTACTGGCCGGCGCGGGCGTTACCTCCGACGCCCACCACATCACCGCCGCCCACCCGGACGGCCAGATCCGCGCGATGCGCCGGGCCATGGCCGAGGCCGGCCTCGGGCCGCTGGACATCGGGCACGTGCACGCCCACGCGACCTCCACCCCCAAGGGGGACCTCACCGAAGCCGAGTCGATCCGGGCCGCCGTCGGCGCGCACCCGGCCGTCACCGCGACCAAGTCGATGACCGGTCACCTGTTCGGCGCGGCCGGCTCGATGGGCGCCATCGCCACCATCCTCGCCATCCGGGACGGTGCCATCCCGGCGACCGCCAACCTCGACCGGCTCGACCCGGCGATCGGCCTCGACGTGGTCGCCGGCCGCCCACGCCTCGGCGCCATCCCGGCCGCGCTCACCAACTCCTTCGGATTCGGCGGCCACAACGCCTCGCTGGTGTTCACCGCCGGAAGCTAAGGCCGCACGCTGCGCGGCCCGGTCACCTCGGCTCCCAACGAGCCGACCCGGGCGCGCAGTTCGCGGTCGGCGGTGACCACCAGACAGGCGCGCGCCGGGGCCTCGGCGCGCGCCGCCCGGACCAGCTCCACGATCCGGTCGTCCCCGCTGCCGCCCGCCTCGACCACCCGCACCCCGGGCACCCCGGCGACACCCCGGGCCGCGCCCTCCACCACCAGGACCACCTCCAGCGGTCCCGGGCGCTCCGGCACGCCCCGCTCGGCGACGGCGACCAGCGCGTCCCGCAGCCGCTCGGCGGCCCCCCGCCGGTCCCGCCACCAGCCGTCCGGCACCGAGCCGACCACGTTCGCGCCGTCCACCACCAGCAGCACGGGCGGCGCGGTCTCGTTCTCTCCCATGGCCGCCAAGCCTGCCACCGCCGAGCGCGCTCGGCCGAACCGGGGAGCGGTCCGGCATGTCCGGCAGCTCCTGCCCGGCGCCCGGACGGCCGGCCGGGTAGGCGGCGGGGCCATGGCGACACGCATCGACGGGAACGCCGAACGCGGCCACCGGCTCTCGGCGTTCGTCCCGCACATCGACCCGCCCGCCGGCTTCACCTTCCACCGGTTCCTGGTCGACGCCGAGGAACCGCTGATCTTCCACCCCGGCATGCGGGCGCTGTTCCCGGCCGTGTCCGGGGCGATCGGCCGGGTGGCGCCGGTGGAGCGGCCGCGCCGCACGCCCTGGCGGACGCGATGGAGGAGCGGTTCGCCCCGGAGCCGGAGTTCGTCGGGAGGCCGAGTGTGCCGGCCGGCCCGCACCCGTGCGTCAGTCGGCCAGGGTGATCCGGATGCCGACGGTGCCGCGCTCGCCGCGGCGCAGCCGGCTGCCGAGCAGGGTGAGCACGCCGAGCAGGCCGTACTTCTGACGCAGCAGGGTGCGGTAGGCGGCGGTGCGCTCGGGGCCGAGGATCTCGGCGGTGGCGGGGTGCTGCTTGCCGGTCGGGTGGCCCTTGACGTCGCACGGGCCGACCAGCACGTCGGCGCGGTTGCGGATCCGCTTGACCTTCCAGGAGTCCGCGACGGTCCAGATGCCGAGCGCCTCCCCGTCGCGCACCACCCACACCGGGGTCGGCACGGCGGTGCCGTCCTTCTTGTAGGTGGTGACGAGGAGGTAGCTCCCCGAGGAGAGCTGGACGATCCGGGCGAGCCGGTCCGCGGCGGAGGGGTCGGGGGTGGTCATGGCCGGAAGTCTAGGGTCTGTCGTCAAACCCGCGTCTGCGGGCGGTGCGCAGCAGGGCGCGGGTGCGGCGGGCCAGTCGGCGGTGGCCGCGGCCACCGAGGCCGGTGGCGCCTCCGACGGGGGTGGCGCCGCCTGCCTCGAACGCGGCGGCGGAGGCCGTGGCGGCGCGGCGGCGGGCGGTGATCCGGGCGGTGGCCCAGGCGGCGAGGCCGGTGCCGAGGGCGGCGGCCGTCCAGAGGGCGGCGGCGAGGCCGGTGCGGGAGCCGCCGAGGCTCGGCGTGCGGGACCACGGCGGCAGCTGGTCGCCGACCTCGGGCTCGGCCTGGGCGCCGGGGGAGGGTGCGGCGGTGTCCTCGACCAGCTTGCCGACCGGCTGGACCTTCCCGGCGGCCGCGAAGCCCCAGTCGAGCAGGCTGGCGGCCTCGTCGTAGACCTTGGCCTGGGCCTCGGGGTGCATCACCGTCACCAGCAGGGTGCGGCCGTCGCGTTCGGCGGCGCCGGTGAAGGTGGCGCCCGCGTTGGTGGTGTAGCCGTTCTTGACGCCGATCAGGCCCGGGTACTTGCCGAGCAGCCGGTCGGTGTTGGCGATGTCGAAGCTGGTGCGCCGGCCGGTGAGCTTGTCCAGCCCGCCGGGGAAGCGCGCGGTGCGGGTGGCGCAGTAGGAGCGGAAGTCGGCGTTGCGCAGCCCGGCTCGGGCGAACAGGGTGAGGTCGTAGGCGGAGGAGACCTGGCCGTCCATGTCGTAGCCGTCGGGGGAGACGACCTTGGTGTCGCGGGCCTGGAGGGTGCGGGCGCGCTCCTGCATCTCGGTGACGGTCCGCTCGATGCCGCCGTTCATGTGGGCGAGGACGTGGACGGCGTCGTTGCCGGAGCTGAGGAAGACGCCCCGCCAGAGGTCCTCGACCCGGTACGGCAGGTTCTCCTTGACGCCGACCAGGCTGCTGCCGACGCCGAGGCTGGCCAGCTCGGCGGTGGTGACCTGGTGTTCGACCGAGCGGTCGAACTTGGGCAGCACGGTGTCCGCGAACAGCATCTTGAGGGTGCTGGCCGGAGGCAGGGGCAGGTGGGCGTCGCGGGCGGCGAGCACCTCGCCGGTGGTCGCGTCGGCGATCAGCCAGGAGCGGCCGGTCAGCTCGGCGGGCAGCGCGGGCGCCCCGGCCAGCGGCGCGACCTGGACGGCTGGGCGGGCCAGTCGCTCCCCGCCGACGGCGGTGACGGAGTCCTGGGCGAGGGCCGCCGGGGCGGCGACGGCGAGCACCAGGGTGGAGGCGGCGGCGCCGGCCGCGACCCTGGTGACGGAGCGTTTCTTCTGCGCCGCGTACATGGGGAGCACACGGCGAACGTACCCGGGCCGTCGTCGGGCCGCCGGGCCTGCTGCTCCGTCCGGAGCGATGCGGGAGCCGGGCGGGGGTGGGGGCGACCTCGGTGGTGCGCCTTCGGTGGTGCGGCTTCGGCGGTGCGACCTCGGGGCGCGACTTTGGTGGCGCCGGTCCGCACCGAAAGTCGGATGTCCCCCGGGAGGGCCGCTTCCTAGGGTCGGAAGCATGAAGACCCTGCTCGGCTACCTCGGTTTCGTGTTGATCGTCGGCGGCGCCTCCGGCCTGGTGTCCGGCTGGATCCCCGGCTTCCGGCTGTTCGGCCTCGTCCGTTACCTGGTGCCGGACGGCCACGAGACCGCCGGGTACGCGACGCTGCTGGTGCTCGGTGTGCTGCTGGCGATCCCCGCCGCGCGGCGGGGCTGATCACGGCGGTCCACGGCGGTCCACGGCGGACGGTCGGCGTCCGCCGTGCCCGTCCTCACGCCCGGTCGATGCGGATGTGCTCCAGCGCTTCGGCGGAGGCGACGCCGGGCAGCAGGTAGCGCCACAGGGACACGACGCGCTCGGGCAGGTCGGACCAGCCCGCCGAGATCTGGGACTTCAGCTGGGTCCCGGTGAACGCGACGACCAGCACCTGCGCGAACTCCCGCTCGTCCACGCTCTCGCGCAACTCGCCCCGTTCGCGGGCCACCACGAGTTCGCCGTGGAAACGCTCCGCCCACCAGTCGTACGCCGAGTCGTCGCTCTGCGCGAGACCGCTCTGGTCGACCGCCAGCCGGACGCCGGCCCGCAGCAGCGTGTTGCTCTGCAACTCCACGGCGAGGGTCAGCGTGACGTCCACGAGCTGCTGGAGACCGAGGGGCTCCTCGGGCAGCCGGAGGTCGCTGGCCTGCTCCAGCATGACGGCCCGGGCCAGGTCCTCCTTGGACTTGAAGTGGAAGTACATCGCCCCGGAGGTCAGGCCCGCGTTGCTCAGGATCCGGTTGATCCCGGCGCCGTGGTAGCCGACCTGGTCGAACACCTCGGCCGCGGCGCGGATCAGCGTCGCCCGGGTCTTCATGGCTTGTTCGTGCTTGTGCCCTCTGCTCGTCCGTACGCTCATTTGCCTGTCGTGCTCCCCACAGAAACCTTTACATACCGAACGCTCTCTATGTTACATATGAATCATCGCCTGGGCGTTGATCGACGCTCAGGGGCCTTCCGAGGGGGACTCCCATGCCTGTTTGCGAGGAACTCCAGCGCACCCGCCCTGAGGACGTCGGCCATCCCCGTGCCACGGCCACCGTCTCGACTTGCGACGCCGACGCCGACGACGCCGTCCCCGTCGAACCCTGGCAGGTGCACAAGTTGCGCTCCGACGAGGTGTATCTCACCGGCTGGCACCGCACGGGGCCCGACGCCTTCCGGATCCTGGCCCGGCGTCCGCAGGAGCACCCGCTCTACCGGGTCCGGTCCGAGTTCGACCCGCTCCTGCTCTGTGAGACCGTCCGGCAGACCTTCCCCCTGTTGTGCCACGCCGCTTATGAGGTGCCGCCGGGGCACCAGTTGACCTGGGGCCGCTTCCGCTACGACCTCGACGACGCCGCCTTCGCCGGCGTCGATCGCGGCAGCGAACTGGAGTTGGCCGTCCTTTGCTCCGAACTGTCCTACCGGCGAGGGCACTTGGCGGGCCTTTCGCTGCGTGCCGAGGTCAGCTGGGGCGGTGTGCGGGTGGCCGTGGCCGAGACGCGGTTCACCGTCCAGTCCCGGGCCGTGTACCAGCGGCTGCGGGGCGGGTACGCCGATGCCGAGGCCGCGATGGCCTCGGCCGGTCCCGCCCCCGCCCCGGTGCCGTGCGCCGGCACCGGCCGCACCCGGCCGCGGGACGTGGTGCTCGCCCCGGCCGCCGGCGGCGTCCGGCGGCTGCGGGTCGACCCGGGCCACCCGGTCTACTTCGACCACCCCGTCGACCACGTGCCCGGCGCGCTGCTGCTGGAGGCGGTCCACCAGAGCGCCGGCCGGGCCGTCAGGACCCTTGAGTGCACCTTCCACCGGTTCGTCGAGTTCGACGCCCCCTGCACGATCGTCACCGCCCCGCTCGACCCCGAACCGGGGCGGGCGCGCAGGGACGACGACGGAAGCCCGGCGGTGGAGCGGACCCGGATCACCGCCGTGCAGGGCGGCCAGACCCGCTTCACCGCCGACCTCGTCCACCGTGTCGCCCCCGCCCGGGAAGGCAGCGTCCGGGCCGCACGGTGAGCGACGGCCATCACGGCCTCGGCCCACGGGGCACACCGGCAGCGTCGCCGGGGCGTGCGTCACCACGGGACCTCCGAACGCGGCCGAGCCGGCTCGGCCCCCGCCGAGCGCGGCTTCACCGGCCCGGCCCCCGCCGTGGACGCCGAGGGAAGGGTCGGCACGGTCCGTACCGTGCCGGCCGGGCTGCTCGCAGCCGTTCCCCGACACCGGTAGACCATCAAGAGAGGACTGACGGACACACTCATGAGCGCACCACTGGTAGACCACTCAGGCCTGCATCGGGTGCTTCCCAGCTCCGCCTCCCCGGCCCCCCAGACCGTCACGCCCGGCGACGTCTTCGGCCGGCTGACGTCCATCATGCAAGCCCACCAGAACATGTTGGTCAGCCTCTGCGCGCACTACGGGCTGCGCAGCCGTGACGTGGAAGTGCTCGTCCTGCTGCGCGAGTGCGCCGTGGACGAGGGCTTGTCGGCCAGCAGACTGGCCCGCGGGGTGAACCTCACCTCGGGCGGCATCACCGCGCGCATCGACCGCCTGGAGCAGGCCGGGCTCGTGGTCCGCTGCCAGGAGCCCCACGACCGCAGGGCGCTGCGGGTCCAACTCACCGAGGCGGGACGGGCGATCGCCGAGCGCTTCGCGGCCGAGACGGCGCGGATCCAGCGCGCCGCCCTCCAGCACCTCCCGCGCCAGGGGCTGCGCGTCCTGGACGAGCTGCTCGGCAGTCTGGAGCGGGGCATCCTGGCGTCCCAGGCCAGGCTGGGGCGCAGGGAGTGACGCTCCGCCCGTTGCGGCACACCCCGTGCCGCAACGGGCGCACGCTCCTCCCGCGCCCGCTTCCCGGCGCCGTTCAGACCTCCACGCGCTCGGGCACCGGCCCGAACCAGTCCGCCAGCGCCTCCCGCAGCCCCGTGGTGTTCGCCTTGGACACTCCCCGCCAGGCGAGGTAGCCGTCGGGCCGGCACACGAGGGCGCTCCACGGCAGCGGTGCGCCCGGGCCCAGGCGCAGTTCCGCCGAGTCCGGTTCGGGCTCGACGCGCAGCACCGCCACCCGCTCGCCCCAGCGGGCCGCCACCGGCTCCAGCGCGTCGGCCACCTCGGGCCGCAGCAGCACCAGGGGCCGGCCCGGGGTGAGGAGTTCGACCACCGTCCGGACGCCGTCGGGCGTGCGCAGCGCCAGGTTCGGCAGGAACCGCCCCACCGCCGGGTCCGTCGCGCCCTCGGGCGGGTACGCGATGCCCTGGCCGCTGATGACGTCGGCGGCCTCCCGGTTGACGCCCGGGTGCCGGAACATCCGGGCGGTGAACTCGCGCAGGTGGTCGTTCTCGGGCCCCGGCCGCATCACCGCCGCCTGCACCCGGGTGTTGGCGACGACGGCCTCGGCGACGGGCCTGCGCTCGGCGTCGTAGGTGTCCAGCAGGCGTGCGTCCGCCTCGCCGCGGGCGACCAGGGCCAGTTTCCAACCGAGGTTGAAGGCGTCCTGGAGGCCGGTGTTGAGGCCCTGGCCGCCCAGCGGGGCGTGCACGTGCGCGGCGTCGCCCGCCAGCAGCACCCGGCCCGCGCGGTAGCGGTCGGCGACGCGGGTGAAGTCGCTGAAGCGGTCCAGGTACGTCGGGTCGGCGAGCGCGACGGGCCGGCCGAGGATCCGCGAGAGGGTGCGCTGGAGCTCCTCCAGCGTCGCGGGGGAGCCGCGTTCGGGCAGCGGCAGCCGGAAGTCGTGGGTGATGATCCGGCTGTGGCCCGCCGGGTGCACGTTGGCGAGCAGCCAGCCCTCGGCGGTGTGCGTCCAGCCGGGCGGCACGGAGTACGGGTCGCGTAGCCGCACCAGGCCCACGATCGCGGCGAAGGTCGCCTCGTGGGTCGTGCACGCGAAGCCGGCCGCGCGCCGCACGTCGCTGCGCGCGCCGTCGCAGCCCACCAGGTAGTCGGCGGTCAGCTCGTACGGGCCGTCGGGCCCCTCGATGGTGGCGGTCACCCCGTCCGGGTCCTGGCGCAGGCCGGTGAAGCGGTGGCCGCGCAGGATCGCGGCGCCCAGCTCCCGGGCGCGGGCCTCGAAGGCCTGCTCCAGGGAGGCCTGTGACTGCCCGTGGATGGGCGGGCCCTCGGCGGTCGGCGTGGCGATCCGCAGGATCGGCGAGCCGCCGAAGTGGAACGAGGTCTCCTGCATCTCCTCCAGGCTGCCGCGGCCGTGCAGCCGCAGGTAGCCGCGGCGCAGCAGCGACTGGACGCTGCGCGCGTGCAGGGTGCCGGCGCGCGGGGTGTCCTGGGTGCGCGGGTGGGGCTCGACGACGACGGCCCCGATGCCCCGGGCGCCGAGTTCGGCGGCGAGCAGCATCCCGACGGGCCCGCCGCCCGCGATGAGTACGGAGGCCTGGCGGATCATGAGGGGAGTCCGATCGACTGGGCGTGCCGGAACCGGTCGCCCGGGTCCCACTGCGCCTTGGCCGCCTGGAGGCGCGGGTAGTTCTCCTTGTAGTAGAGCGTCGACCAGGGGACGCCCGAGGTGTTGTGCGCCGGGTCGCCCAGGTCCGCGTCCGGGTAGTTGACGTACGCGCCGTCCGAGCGCGGCCCCGGCACGGGCACCCCGCCGGTGTCCGCGTACACGTCGCGGTACAGCTCCCGCACCCGGGCCACGTTGGCCGCGTCGTCCTCGGGGTCGGTCCAGAACGCCTGGTAGAGCAGCTTGTACGCGGAGTCGCGCTGGGCGACGGCCGTGGCGCCGGGGGCGGTGGCGGCGATCTCGCCGCCGTAGGACATCGCCACGAGCATGAACTGAGGGTTGGGGTGTTCGCCGGGGGAGACCCGGGTGAGGTGGCGGTGCACGGTGTGCAGCTGCTCCTCGGTCAGGGCGGTGCGCGCGTACGCGGACTTGTGCTTGCCGCGCAGCGTCGGGTCGTTGAGGACCGGGGTGTTGGTGCCGATGTAGCGGGCGGCCGTGAGCCACGGCAGCCGCTTGGGGCGCAGCAGTTCGGGCATCGGGCCGAACTCGCCGACCGGGCCGTGGACGGGCTGCGGCCGCACCCCGGCGGCCTCGGTGATCCGGTCGAGGTAGGCGTCCAGCAGCTTCTCGGCGCCGGGAGCGGTGGCGTCGACCTGGGTGAGCAGGCCGACCGAGCCGTTGGCCCGGTGGTTGAGCATCAGCAGGCTGCCCAGGGCGGATCCGGGCGTGCCCGGGGCGGCGTGCTCCTGGTGCCAGGCGCCGTACGTGCCGAGCAGTCCGGCGAAGCCCTCCGGGGTCAGCCGGTCCCAGGGCAGGGCCAGCGCGCTCACCAGCACCTCGGCGGGCGGCTCGGGCAGCGCCTGGGCGGGGGCCCGGCCGCGGGCCCCGGGGCTGCGGAAGAGGTAGCGGGTCACGATGCCGAGGCTGCCGCCGCCCCCGCCGGTGTGCGCCCACCACAGGTCGCCGAGCGCCCCGGTGTCCTCGCGGGTCGCGACCACCGCGCGGGCCCGGCCGGTGTCGTCCACGACGACGACCTCGACGCCGTGGAGGTGGTCGACGACCAGGCCGAGCGAGCGGGACAGCAGGCCGTAGCCGCCGCCCGCGACGTGGCCGCCGGCGCCGACCGTGGCGCACACCCCGCCGGGCACGGTCACGCCCCAGCCCAGGAAGAGGGCCTCGTACACGTCGAGCAGCCGGGCCCCGGGGCCGACCGAGAAGGCGTGGTGCTCCTCGTCGTACCCGACGGCGTTCATCGCGGACATGTCGATCAGCGCCTCGACTTCGGAGTGGAAGACGAAGTCCTCGAAGCAGTGCCCACCGCTGCGCACCGACAGCCGGGCGTCCGCGTCCACCGCGTCCTGGACCGCGGCGACGGTCTCGGCGGTGGTGCGGGGCAGCCGGATCCGGCCGGGGGTGGCCCGCCAGCGCTGGTTGATGCCGCTGGTGAGCACGGGGTAGCGGGGGTCGCCCGGTCGTACGGTCGGTGCTGCCGCGTCGCCTCTGCCTTGTTCCACTGTTCTCCTCCTTGGTCGGGTACGGGCCCGGGGGCGGGTTCCCCTGGGGGTGTCGGCGGGCCCCTCCTGCCGCCGGTGCGGCCGGAGGTGGCACCGCGCCGCCCGGGGTCTCCGGACGGCGCGTCACATCACCACGGTGTCGAAGCTCCGGAGCCTCGAAGCCCTGCGGCTCCACGGCTCCACGGCCCTACAGCTCGCTGGCGAGCCGGCCGCCCTTGCCCCAGTGGTCCTTCTCGACCTCGGTGAGGATGACGGTGACGGCCTCCTTGGGGCAGTCGGCGATGCGGGCGACGGTGTCGGTGAGCTCGCTGACGAGGTCGCGGCGCTGGTCGGTGGTGTTGCCCTTCCAGAGGGCGATGTTGACGACGGGCACGGCAGGTCCTTCCGGTGGCTGGGGCGGTGGCTGGGCGGTGCGGGAGGCTGTCAGGAGTGCGACGCGGGCGCGGCGACGGCGGGCTCGGCCTGGGCGGGGGCGCCGGCCGGGGCGGAGGCGCCCGCGGTGCGGCGGGCGGAGGCGTCGCGGGCGGTGGAGGCCAGCGCGGTGACCAGGGCGGCGGCCGCGAAGGCGACACCGACCCAGGCGGGGGAGAGGTAGCCGTGACCGCCGGCGATGGCCAGGCCCGCCGTCCACGGGCCCACCGCGTTGCCGATGTTGAAGGCCGAGATGTTGCCGGCGCTGGCCAGCGAGGGGGCCTCGCCCGCCTCGTTCATCACCCGGGTCTGGAGGCCGGGGTTGATGAGGAAGCTCGCGACGCCGAAGGCCGCGAGGGTGATGACCATGGCGACCTTGTTGTGCGCGGAGACCTGGAAGAGCAGCAGCATCCCGCCGAGCAGGATCATGCCGATCCACAGGGTGCGCATCAGGTTGCGGTCGGCGAACTTGCCGCCGATCCAGCTGCCGCAGAAGGTGCCGATGCCGAAGAGGGTCAGCAGCACGGGCACCGCCCCCTCGCCGAACCCGGTGATGTCGGTGAGCAGCGGGGTGACGTAGGTGTACGCGGCGAACAGCGCGGCCTGGCTGAGCAGGGTGGTGGCCAGCGCCAGCCACACGTTGAGGCGGCGGAAGGCGGCGAGTTCGCCGCGCAGGTTGGCACCCTGCTCGCGGGGCTGGTGCGGGACGAGGAGGATGACGCCGAGGAGGCCGACGGCGCCGATGGCGAAGACGGCCCAGAAGGGGGCGCGCCAGCCGAAGTGCTGGCCGAGGAAGGCGCCGAGCGGGGCGCCGGCGATGGTGGCGACGGTCAGGCCGCCGAACATGATGGAGATGGCGCGGGCGCGCTTGGCCGGCTCCACCAACCCGGCGGCGACGACCGCGCCGATGCCGAAGAACGCCCCGTGGGCGACGGCGGTGATGAGGCGGGCGGCCATGAGCACGCCGTAGCTCTGCGAGGTCGCGGCGACGAGCTCGCCGACGAGGAAGACCGCCAGCAGGGTGACCAGGGTGGCCTTGCGGGGGACGCGCGAGGCCAGCATGGTGATCAGCGGCGCGCCGACGGTCACGCCGATGGCGAAGAGCGAGATGAGGTGTCCCGCCTGGGGGACCGTCACATCGAAGGAGTCGGCGAGCTCGGGGAGCAGGCCGGCGATCATGAACTCGGTGGTGCCGAGGCCGAAGATGGTGAGGCCCAGGATGAACAGGGCGATGGGCATGGCGACTTCTCCCGGAGAAGGGCGCGGAGGCGGGACGGGGGCCCGACCGGAGGCGGGGCGGGGGCCTCTCCCCGACGGGGGCGCGGGGAGAGGCCGGTGCGGGTGACGCCGGGGTGGTCAGCCCAGGACGGAGAGGCCGGCCTCGGCGATCTTGACGTCGTCGGTCCAGTGGCCGCCGGAGACGCCGATCGCGCCGACGATCTCGCCGTCGACCACGATGGGCAGCCCGCCGCCGAGGGCGACCAGGCGGGAGATGCCGGTGGGCGCGCCGTTGCCGACGACCTCGTCCTTCTTGAGGTTCTCCGACCACTGCTCGGTGGAGAGCTGGGAGGCGGCGGCGGTGTAGGCCTTGTCCTGCGAGACCTGAAGGGTGATCAACTTCGCTCCGTCCTGGCGGAGGAAGGCCTTCAGGTGGCCGCTCTCGTCCACGACCGAGATGCCGAAGCGCTTGTCGGTGGCGAGTGCGGCGGTGGCGGCCGCCTCGATGATCTTCTGGGCCAGCTCGCTGCTGATGGAGGCCCGGCGGACGACGTTGGACATGGTGATGCTCCTCGGAGGGGTTGCGGGGTGGTCCGGGTGAACAGCAAGCGTTCAATGACAAACTGTTCGATGTGGGAATGTACGCTATCGCAGCGTCGTTGGCTGCTGTCAAGGCGTCATCGATGTGGACCGAGCGGTACAGAAAATTGGCGCGATCCGGCCCCGTCAGTCCCAAATGCCTACCGTCCAGGGATGCTTGGTTGACCGAGCGGTCCACAACCGCCTACGCTCCTCGGCATGGCACGACCACGAGGCTTTGACGTGGACGAGGTGCTGAGCGCCGTCATGGACCTCTTCTGGCGGCAGGGCTACGAGGCCACCTCCGTCCAGGACCTGTGTACCGCCGCCGGCCTCGGCAAGGGTTCGCTCTATGCCGCGTTCGGCAGCAAGCAGGAGCTGTACGAGCGGGCCCTGCGGCACTACGTGAAGCTCACGACGCACGACCTCCAGGCCCAACTGCTGCGCCGGGTCCCGTTCCGGCAAGCCGTACGGGACCTGTTGCTCGACCGGGTCGCCCAGTCGCTCGGCGCCCCCGAACGGCCCGGCTGCCTGCTGGTCAGCGCCGTGGTCGAACGGGTCCCGCACGACACCGGCGCCGCCCGGATCGCCCGGGACGCGATGGAGGCGCTCAAGGGAGCCTTCGCCGCCGCGCTGCACGCCGCCAGGGCGGCCGGCGAGATTTCCGCCGACGCCGACGTCGACGCACTCGCCGGATTCCTCACGGCAATGGTCCAGGCATTGCGCGTGATGAGCATTTCGATGCCGGACGAGAAGCAGCTGGAGGCCATCGTCGACACCGCCGTCTCGGTTATCCCCGAATAATCGCCCGCCCGTTCCGGCCAGGCCGCCCCCAGGAGTAAGGGGGCGGCCGTTTTCGCGTGCGCGCGTTCCCCGCCCGCTGTGTCGGGAAATGTTTCGTCCGGGCAACACCGCTGGTCCCGTCGCTTGGCCGGAGAAATCTTGACCGTATGCGATTTTCCTTGGCGTTCCATCGCTTCCCCACTTAGCTTCTGAAGGGCCAGCCCGGTTAAAGGGAAGTTCTGGTCCGGTCAATTGCAAGGAGGTTCGGCGTGGGTGCCGACACTGTTAAGGGCGCAATAATTCGTCGTGAAGAATTCGCATTCTCGGCGTTCGACTGGGGCCGGGTCGCGGAGCCCGTCGGCCCGGCCATCGGCGCGCGGAAGGTCAAGCTCAACGTCGTCGAGGTCGCCCCCGGCGCCGTCTGGCGGCAGGGCTGGTCCTTCGAGGAGGAGAACGTCGTCGTCGTGTTCGCCGGAACCGGCCACGGCGACATCGGCAGCGCGCGCACCGAGCTGCGCCGCACCTCGGCCCTCTACTCGCCCACCGGCCGCACGCTCGAACTCACCGCCGGCGACGAGGGCTTGACGGCCTACGTGTGGCGCACCAAGCTCGTCGGCGGCGAGCCCGAGGGCGCGGACCCCAAGACCGCCGGCGCCCTCACCGACAGCGAGACCCAGCTGCGCGGCTTCTCCGGCATCGGCGAGTCCCCCACCGAGGGCGAGAGCGCGGTCATGAACTTCGTGTTCTGGCCGGGCAGCGGCTCCTCGCGCCTGTGCCTGCACTGCGGCGTCCAGCAGCCCGGCCAGACCTTCAACGTGCACATCCACCCCGAGAGCGAAGAGGCGTTCATCGCCTTCGAGGGCATCGGACAGCTCTACATGCACGACCAGTGGAACGACGTCCGCCCCGGCGACGTCCTGTACGCGCCCCCCGGCATCCCGCACGGCGCCCGCAACCCCCACACGGGCCCCGACGCCGAACCGTTCACCACCTGCGGGGGCCCCACCCCCTTCGATCCGGCGCTCTACCACGCTGCCGGCGTCTCCCCTGATGTGAAGTGAGGTAACGCACAGCCATGTGCCGGATATACGGACACTTCGGCGGAGAGCACTCCGCGAACCACCTGCGCACGGTCGCCCTGCTCCAGCGCCACGGCGGCCCCGACGCCCAGTACCAGGCCGCGGGCGACGGCTGGGCGCTCGGCAACAACCGCCTCGCCATCATGGACCTGGACCACGGCGACCAGCCGTACACCCTGGGCGACGGCATCAAGGTCGTCTTCAACGGCGAGATCTACAACCACGTCGAACTCCGCACCCGGCTGCGGACGTTCGGCTACACCTTCGACGACCACTGCGACGGCAGCATCCTCCCGGCGCTCTACCACCACTACGGCGCCGACTTCGCCGAGCACCTCGACGGCATGTTCGCCATCGCCGTCCTCGACCTGCGCCACGAGCCCACCCTGGTGCTCGCCACCGACCAGGCCGGCATGAAGCCGCTCTACTACCGGTGGGACCAGCAGCGCCGCTCGCTGCACTTCTCCTCCGAACTGCCCGCCCTGCTCTCGCTGCCGGGCATCAGCTGGGACCCGTGGCTGCCGGGCCTCGACGCCTACCTCACCAGCAAGACCCCCTTCGGCGAGCAGACGATGGTCGACTCGGTGCAGGTCCTGCCCCGCGCCACCACCGCCTTCTTCACCGCCGCCGACGGGCTGCGCCTCGTGCGCCGCGCCGACGTCACCTCCGACGAGCGGTTCGCCGATCTGGAGAGCGCCGGAGCCCGGCTCCAGGAGGTGCTGCGCGAGCAGACCCAGCTCCTGGCCCTGGCCGACGTGCCGATCTCCGCGATCACCAGCGGCGGCCTCGACTCCAGCCTGGTCACCGCGCTCCTCGCGGAGACCGTGCCCGACCTGACCAGCTTCAACATCGCCTACAAGGGCGACTGGCCCTTCGACGAGCGGCACTTCGCCCGCGAGGTCGCCGAGCTCCACCGCACCCGCTACCACCAGGTCGAGGCCGACCCGGCCCGCTTCCCCGAGCTGATGCGCGACGTGGTCTGGCACCTCGGCCAGCCCAACGCCGATCCCATCTCGATCAGCACCTACCTCCTGTTCCAGGCCGTGCGCGACGCCGGCTTCAAGGTCGCGGTCACCGGCGACGCCGCCGACGAGATCTTCGGCGGGTACGGGCGCATCAAGCAGGCCCTGCTCGACGGCGAGGGCGACTGGGCCCACAACTACCTCGAAGAGCTCGCCGCGATCCCCGGCGAACTGCGCCGATCGCTCTACACCGACGACTACCGCGCCTACCTGACGCAGCACGGCGGGGCGTACGACACCCTGCGCGACACCCTCGGCAAGAAGTACGGCGAGACCGGCGACCGGCTGGCGGCCATCACCGCCTTCGAGGTCGACGAGCGGCTGCCCGCCTACCACCTGCGCCGCGTCGACCACCTGTCCATGGCCAGCTCGATCGAGGTCCGGCTGCCGTTCTGCCAGCCCGCCGTCACCCGGCTCGCCGTCGGCCTGCCCGAGGAGTTCCGCGTCCGCGGCCAGGAGGGCAAGCGCGCCCTGTACCAGGCGGCCCGCGGACTGCTGCCCGACTCGGTCCTCAACCGGCCCAAGCAGCCCTTCACCCTGCCCATCACCGCGATGCTGCGCCCCGGCGAGGCGCTGCTCGACCACGCCCGGGAGACCCTGTCGCCCGCCGCGCTGGCGGCCGGCGGACAGCTCGACCCCACCGCCGTGCAGAAGCTCATCACCCGCCAGATCGAGCGGCCCGACGACACCAGCGCCCTGGCCATCTGGTCGCTGATGGTGCACCAGATCTGGCGGGAGCAGCTCGGCACCCGGCGGACGGCCGCCCTCCCGACGGGGGTGGCGGCGTGATCCGGGCCCACATCGCCTACGCCAAGGGCAGCCCCAGCCCCACCCTGGCGCTGCCCGCCGACGAGCTGCCCGAGCGCCCGGAGGAGCTGGAGCCCCTGCTGCGCGAGGCCGTCCGCGACCTCGTCGAGTACGGCGGCGGCCTGGAGCGGATCACCAAGATCGCGCTCATCGCCCCCTCCACGCACCCCCTGTTCGACATCGACTACCGCTTCGTGCAGGTCATGCCGGGGCCCGAGCCCCGCTTCGACTTCCACGGCAGCTGCGGCCACTCGGTGCTCGCCTCGGTGACGACCGCCGCCCGCCTCGGCTGGGTGCACCGGCTCGCACCCGGGCAGAGGGTGCGGGTCAACGTCCTCAACAACGGCGACCACGTGGTGTGCGAGGTCGACGACTGCGAGCGCGACCGCGCCACCTTCACCGCCCACTTCATGCACCACCCGGCGGTGTGCCTGGACACCCTCACCCACGGCGACGGCCCCACCACCTCGCTCGTCTACGAGGACGGCAGCATCACCGCGAGCTGCGTGTCGGTCAGCAACCCGTACGTCTTCGTCAACGCCGCCGACCTCGGCGTGCGCGACGCCGACGAGCTCTTCACCGACGACCCGGAGCTCTTCGAGGTCCTCCAGCGGATCCGCAGCGCCGCCGCCGACGTCTACCGGCTGCCCCGCGGCGGGGCCTTCCCGAAGATCGCGGCCCTGCTGGCCGACGGCGAGGGCACCATCGCCGCCCGGGCCATCTCCGTGCCCACCTGGCACCCCACCATCGCGCTCACCGGCGCGGTCTGCCTCGGCGCGGCGAGCAAGATGGCCGGCACCGTCCCGTACGCCCTGGCCGGCGCGGCCGCCGCCCCGGGCGAACCGCTCACCATCCGCACCGCGGGCGGCACCACCGTGGTGCGCGCCGCGGTCACCGGCAACACCCCCGCGGACAGCCTCGCCTGGGTGAGCGTCGCCCAGAAGTCCGTGGAGTTCACCGGCTCGCTCACCCTCGAACGGCTCCGGCCGCACGTCCGGAAGGAAGCGCTCTCCTATGCCCACCGCTGAACTCGGCAACACCCCGGCAACCGGCCGGGAGGCGCTGCTCGCCGTCCTCGCCGAGCACGCGGCGACGGCCGACCGGCAGGGCAGGCCCGCCCCCGAGGCGCTGGCGGCCGTCCGCGCCTCCGACGTCACCGGCCTGGTGGCGCCCACCCACCTCGGGGGCGCCGGGGCCGAACAGCTGGCGGTCAACCGGCGGATCGCCGAGATCGCCCGCCACGACCCCTCCATGGCCATCATCGTCTTCCAGCACCTGGCCGTCTCCAGCCGCATCGTCGAGTGGGGCACCGCCGAGCAGCAGGGCGAGCTGCTGCCCCGGCTCGCCTCCGGCGAGTGGCTCGCGGCCTCCGCCTGGAGCGAGTCCGGGGCGGGCGCCGCCAAGCGCAACCTCGCCACCATCGCCGAGGAGCGGCCCGACGGCAGCTGGTCGATCAGCGGCGGCAAGGCCTTCACCACGGGCGCGGGCCTCGCCGATGTCTACCTCGTGCTCGCCCAGACCACCCAGGTCGAGGACGACGGCGAGGTCTACGGCTCCACCGGCCAGAGCTTCTTCCTCATCCCCGCCGACACCCCCGGCATCACCCCGGACACCAGTCTCGACCTGGTCGGCATGCGCGCCTCGGCGACCGGCTTCATCGAGCTGGAGAACTGCGTGGTGCCCGCGGAGGCCATGCTGGGCCCGCGCGACGGCGCGAACCGGGTCATCGCCGGTGTTCGCCAGTCCGGCGCGACGCTGGGCGCCGTCGCCGTCGGCATCGCCGAGGCCGCCTGGGACCACGCCTTCGAGGCCTCCCGCAAGCGCGGCCTCTTCGACCACCAGGGCCTGCGCTTCCGGCTGGCCGAGGTCCGCACCCGCATCGAGGCCGCGCGCGCCCTGGTCGAGCGGGCCGGACGGTGCGACGCCGCCGACCCCGGCGCCGTCACCCTGTACAGCAAGATCTTCGCCGGCGAGGTCGCCGAGGAGGTCGTGCAGACCCTCGCCCGGCTGCTCGGCAGCGCCGGCTACGTCATCTCCAACCCCATCAACCGGATGGCCCGCGACGCCCGCGCCGTGGCGCTCATGGGACCGACGAACGACCTCGCAAGGGAGCTGGTGAGCACCCCGTGGACGCGCTGAACCCCACCCCGGAGTACGACCTCCTCGTCCGCGGCGGACGAATCGTCGACGGCAGCCGGGTCACCGAAGCCGACCTCGCCGTGAGCGGCGGGCAGGTGGCCGCCGTCCTGGCGCCCGGCGCCCCCGCCGAGGCCCGCGAGACGATCGACGCCTCCGGCCTGTACGTCCTGCCCGGCCTCATCGACTCCCATGTGCACTTCCGCACCCCGGGCCTGACCGGCAAGGAGGAGTGGGCGAACGGGTCGCGGGCCGCCGTCGCCGGCGGCGTCACCACCGTCATCGACATGCCCAACACCCGCCCCGCCACCTTCACCCCCGCCGACGCGCACGCCAAACACGCCCTGATCGAGGGCAACAGCCTGGTCGACTACCGCTTCCACGCGGGCGTCAACCCGGACGACGTCGCGCTCCTGGACGACTTCACCCCCCGTGAGGCGACCTCCGCCAAGGCCTTCCTGACCGGCCACCACACCGCGCCGCACGTGCTGCGCGACCCCGCCCGGCTGGACGGCCTCTTCCGGCTCGCCGCCGCCAAGAACCTGCGGCTGCTCTTCCACGCCGAGGACGACGACGTCTTCGCCCTCCTCGACCAGTGGCAGGGCGAGCCCCAGGCGTACCGCTCGTACGAGGCCCACCGGCCGCGCAGCGGCGGCATCGTCGCCGTCGCGAAGCTGATCGAGCTCGCCCGCAGGCACCGCACCGAGGTGCACGTCCTGCACGTGTCCAGCAGGGAGGAGGCCGACCTGCTCACCGCGGCGGGCGCGGCCGGCATCCCGATCACCTACGAGGTCACCGGGCACCACCTCTCCTTCACCACCGACGACACCCTGCGGTTCGGCCCGCGCATCCGGCTCAGCCCCGCCATCCGGGAGCAGGCCGACCAGGACCGGCTCTGGCAGGCCGTCATCCGCGGCGAGGTCGCCAGCGTCGGCAGCGACCACGCCCCGCACGCCCTCACCGACAAGGCCCTGCCCGCCCCCGACGCCCCGCCCGGGCTGCCCGGGGTGCAGGAGCTCTTCCCCGCCCTGCTCACCGGGCTGCGCCGAAGGCTGCCCGACGGCGACGCCGAGCGGGCCCTGCGGATCGCCGTCCGGGTCATGGCGGAGGGCCCGGCCCGCCTGTTCGGCCTCGACGGCCGCAAGGGGGCCCTCACCGAGGGCCACGACGCGGACCTCGTCCTGGTCTCCGCCGACACCAACTGGTGGCTGCGGGCCGAGGAGGCGTACGCCAAGGTCGGCTGGTCCGCCTACGAGGGCTGGACCTTCACCGGCCGGGTGGAACGGACCCTGCGGCAGGGGCACACCGTCTACGCCCGCGGTGCGGACGGCACCGCCGTCTTCGGCCGCCCCGACGGCCGCTGGCTGGAGGCACGGGTGCCCGCCCTGGCCGGAGCCGAGCGATGAGCCGGGGATCGCTGCTCGCGGCCTCCGACGAGCTGGAACCGCTGTTCAAGGACGCGATGGCCGCCCTGGCCGGCGGGGTGTGCGTGGTGACCACCACCGGGCCCGACGGCACGCCGTACGGCTTCGCCGCCACCTCCGTCACCTCGGTGTCGCTCGACCCGCCGATGATGCTGGTCTGCCAGGCCAAGTCCTCGCGCTCGTACGAGCTGTTCGCCGGGGCGGGGCCGGTCGCGATCAACGTGCTGGCGGCCGGACAGCGGTCGGTGGCCGAGCGGTTCGCGACCCCCAAGATCGACAAGTTCGCCGGTACGGGCTTCGAGTACACCGACGGTCTGGCCCCGGAGCTGCCGGGGGCCCTGGCCGCCGTGCAGTGCCGGCGGGCGCGCACGATCGACGCGGGCGACCACAGCGTGCTGCTGCTCGACGTCGTGGCCGTGCGCACCGCCGCCGGCGAGCCGCTGGTCTACCACGGCAGGCGCTACGGGCGCCTGGAGCTCACGACTCGTGGGTGACGAGCGCCGTGTCGAGCTTGCCGAGCAGCGCGGACAGCTGGCCGGCCTCCTCCTCGGAGAGCCCGCTGCCGAGCACCTCGCGCTCGGTCTGCTTCCGGGCGGCGATCACCTGGTCGACGACCTCACGGCCCTTGTCGGTGAGTCGGACGATCACGATGCGCCGGTTCTCCGGGCTCAGCCGGCGCTCGACCAGACCGGCCTTCTCCAGTCGGTTGACGCGGTTGGTCATGGTGCTGTTCGAGATGAGCAGCCGGTCGGCGATGGTCCCCGGGCACATCTCGTGCACCGGCGACTTGGTGCGTAGCGTGGTGAGCACGTCGAACTCCCAGGCCTGCAGCCCGAACCGGGAGCAGGTGCGGCCGAAGCGCAGCTCGGCCTGGCGTGAGACGCGCAGCAGCCGGTCGATGACCGGCAGGGCGACGGCCCCCTCCGTCAGTACCGGAGCGTTCGAAAGCTTCTCATCCATGCCCCGAGCGTAGCCGAGAACTGTTCGATGTCGTAATGATGAAAGGAAACCGATGTCCCTCCTGCACCTCCCCGAGCGTCCCGGCCCGGCCCCCCGCACCCGCGGCCCGGTGCCCCACGGCCAGCTCGACCAGATCGCCCCGACGACGCTTCAGGAGGAGTTCTGGCAGCGGATGCGGGCGCTGAGCGGCGTCTACCTCGCCCCGACCCACGTGCCCTACCCCGAGGCCCGTGCCATCCACCTGGCCCCGGAGTTCGGCACCGGGCCCGACGACGCCTTCATCCGGCAGAGCCGGGAGTTCGCCCACCAGCACCCGCCGCAGGACGGCAGCGTGCACCTCACCCTGCCCCCGGCGACCAAGAAGCACGTCACCGACGCCGGCTGGGGGATCCCGCACCCCATCCAGAACACCCTGCTGCTCTTCGGCCCGCGCGACCGGGACGAGATCGAGGTGGCCTGGCAGATCCTGCTCGCCTCGTACACCTACGCCCGTGGCCGCGCCCACGAGTGAGCCGGCGGACGGTCGGTTGAGTCGGTCGAGGGGAGGGCCCGCCCGTGTGGAACCCACACGGGCGGGCCCCCTCGTGTTCCGGGCGGCTATGCCCCGGGCGGCGACGCGATGCCGTCGAGCAGGACGGCGAGCCCGCTGCGGAAGGCCTCCCGGTGGCTGTCCTCCGGGGCGCCGCCGCCGGCGCTCTGCAAGGCGGCGAGCAGCGGGAAGCGATCCGCGAAGTCCGGTGCCAGCTCGGCCAGTCGGGCGGAGCGGGCGGACCACCAGTCCTCGTCGCTGACGCCGGTCGCGGCCGCCGCGCCGCGCGCGTCCGCGGCGGTGGCCGCCTGGCCGCGGACGAACTGCCAGAGCGCGGCGACCGCCCCGCGCAGCCGCGCCGGCGGCAGACCGGCCGGCCGCAGCGCGCCCAACAGCGCCTCCATTGCGGCGAGTTCGGCCGGGCCGAGGACCGGACGGGCCTGCGAGACCCGGAGCACCCAGGGGTGGCGCAGGTAGCAGGCGTACAGCTCCTCGGCCCAGTCGGTGACGGCCTCCCGCCAGCCTTCCGACTCCCTCGGCCCGGTGGGGAGTTCGGCGAGCACCCGGTCGTGCATCAGGTCGAGCAGCTCGGCCTTGCCGGGGACGTAGGTGTAGAGCGCCATCGCGGTGCGGCCGAGCCGTTCGCCGACGGCGCGCATCGACAGCGCGGCCATGCCCTCGGCGTCGGCCACCGCGATTCCGGCGGAGACGATCGCCGCCACGCTCAGGCCCGGCTTGGGGCCGCTGCGCCCGGTGCGGGGTCCCTCGGGAGCGCCCCAGAGCAGGGCGAGTGAGCGCTGGGCGTCGCCCTGTCCGGCGTAGACGGTCATCCGACATCTCCTTATGGCGTAAAGTATCGCCGCCACGGCAACTCTTTATGCCGTAAGGTTACCAATCGAAGGGGTTTCCCGATGACTCTGCCCGTCACCTTCGTCGAGGTCGTCGAGGCGCGCCGGATCACGCCGCGCACCGCCCGGATCACCTTCGCCGCCGAGGAGCTGCCCGACACCGTCGGCGCCACCCCCGACCAGCAGCTCAAGCTCTGCTTCCCGCGCCCCGGGCAGCGCGAGCCGCTGCTGCCCGCCCGGCAGGACGATCCGACGGGCTGGTACCAGGCCTACCTGGCGATCCCCGAGGCCGAGCGCCCGCTGCTGCGCAGCTTCACCCTGCGCCGCCGCCGGCCCGGCACCCGGCTGATCGAGATCGACTTCGTGCTGCACGGCGACACCGGCCCGGCCGCCGCCTGGGCGCTGCGGGCCGCGCCGGGCGACCGGCTCGGCATGGTCGGCCCCTCCGCGCTGTACGGCCCGGCGGTCCCGTTCGCCGAGGCCGCGACGGCCGCCGACTGGGTGCTGCTGGCCGGTGACGAGACCGCGCTGCCCGCCATCGCGACGCTGTTGGAGGCGCTGCCCGAGGAGGTGCGGGTGTACGCGTGGATCGAGGTCGCCGATCAGATGGAGCGTCAGGAATTGGAAACCCGGGCCGAGCTGGAGGTGGAGTGGCTGTACCGCGACGGCGCCGCCCCGGGCACGCTGCTGGCCGAGGCGTTCGAGGACGGCGTGCTGCCGGGCGGCGAGCCCTTCGTCTGGCTGGCCGGGGAGGCGGGGGCGGTCCGGGCGATCCGCCGGTGCCTGGTGGAACAGGAAGGGGTGCCGAAGGAGGACATCGAGTTCACCGGCTACTGGCGCCACCGGCTGACCCAGGACGACGCGCCGACCGCCGAGGACCTGGCGGACGCTCGGGAGCGGGCGGCAGGGTACTGATCCGGTCACCCCGGCGTCGCCCGATCCGGTCAGGGCCGATCGGCTGAAAGATGCGGATTCGGCCCGATTTCCTCCGTGAATTTTACTGATTGATGGTCAACTTTACTTTCTGATGGGGATTAAACCTCTTGTCGTGATCCTCTCAGGTGCGTTGGAATGCGTCAGCTCTTCATTTTGACGAGAGGATTTACATGATCGGCTGGCGGAAAACCCAGCTAGCAGCCGCCGTCACGGTCACCGCCGCGTCCATGGTCCTGAGCCTGGGGACCATGGCCACCGCGGCTCCGGCCCCCGAACCGCAGAACGCCCAGGCGGCGTCCGCGGACGGGGCCCCGGTACCGGTGATCGTCATTCTCAAGGACCAGATCGCGGACGCCCCGGCCGACCACGGCCACCTGGGCGCCCGTCAGCAGAAGACCGCCGCCGCGCAGGCGCCGCTGCTGGACAAGGTCAAGGCGGCCGGCGGTACCGATATCAAGAGTTTCGTGGTCGGCAACGCCTTCTCGGCGACGGTCAGCCCCGCGCTGCGCGCCCAGCTCCAGGCGGACCCGGCCGTCTCCGCCGTGGTGGCGGACACCCAGGTCCAGGTCGCCCCGCCGGCCGCCGGAAAGGCGAAGGCGGCCAAGGACGCCGCCACGGCCAAGGCGCCCAAGGACGCCACCGCTGCGCAGGCCGTTTCGGGCAGCAACGGCCAGGGCGGCGAGGAGAACGCGACCAACACGGTCTGCCCGTCCGACCCGGGCAAGCCGCTGCTGGAGCCCGAGGGCCTGTACTCGACCCGGGCCGTGACCGGCAACGGCAAGCCCGGCGTGGAGGACCTGGCCACCGGCAAGGGCGTCAAGGTCGCCTACATCGCCGATGCGCTCGACCCGAACAACCCGGACTTCATCCGGGCCGACGGCTCCCACGCCGTGGTCGACTACCAGGACTTCGCGGGCGACGGCTGGGACGCGCCGAGCGGCGCGGCGGAGGCCTTCGGCGACGCCTCGGCGGTCATCGCCCAGGGCCGCCAGGTCTACGACGTCTCCGCGTTCGTCAACCCCTCGCACCCGCTGCCGGCCGGCTGCAACATCCGCATCCGCGGCCTCGCCCCGGACGCCGACCTGGTCGCGCTGAAGGCCGGCGGCGAGATGATGTCCAACTCCTCGATCCTCCAGTCGATCGACTACGCGGTGCGGGTCGCCCACGTGGACGTGCTGAACGAGTCGTTCGGCGGCAACGTCACCCCGGACAGCGGCGCCCACGACACCATCTCGCTCTTCAACGAGCAGGCCGTCAAGGCCGGGGTCACCGTCGCCGTCTCCAGCGGCGACGCCGGCATCAGCGGTACGGTCGGCACCCCGGCCACCGACCCGTACGTGATCGCGGTCGGCGCCTCCACCGACAACCAGAACTACCAGCAGACCGGTTACGCGGCGTCCAAGTTCTCCAACGGGAAGTGGAGCGACAACCGGATCTCCGCGCTCTCCTCGGGCGGCTTCACCCAGGCCGGCCGCACCGTCGACCTGGTCGCCCCGGGCGAGTCGGACTGGTCGGTGTGCACGCCGGACCCGGTCAAGTACACCGAGTGCACCGGCTACAACGGCCGGCCCTCGCCGATCCAGCCCTTCGGCGGCACCAGCCAGTCGGCCCCGTTCGTCACCGGCGCCGCGGCCCTGGTCATCCAGGCCTACCGCGACACCCACGGCGGCGACTCGCCCACCCCGGCGCTGGTGAAGAAGTTCATCACCGGCACCGCCACCGACCTCGGCGTGCCGGCCGAGGAGCAGGGCGCCGGCCTGCTGAACGTCCGCGCCGCCGTCGAGGCCGCCCGCGGCTACCACGGCGGGGACGGCACCGAGGGTGCCAAGACCGTCGTGGTCAACACCGGCCAGGTCGACATCACCGGCGCCCCCGGCTCGACCCACACCGCCGACGTGTCCGTCACCAACACCAGTGACAGCACCCAGACGGTGAGCGCCACGACCCGCGGCTTCGCGCCGCAGTCGGGCAACCAGCAGACCGTCCAGCTGGACTCGGCCTCGACGGACACCTTCAAGTACGCGACCAACGGCGCGGACTGGGTGCAGAAGCAGGTCAAGTTCACCGTCCCGGCCGGCGCCGACCGCCTCGCGGCCTCGATCGCCTGGCAGGGCGCGCCCAACCCGGTCACCAACGGGCCGGTGGTCCGGATGACGCTGCTCGACCCCTCGGGCCGCTTCGAGACCAACACCCGTCCGCAGGGCGGCGCCACCCCGGCGAACTTCGGCCTGGTGGACGTCCCGCACCCGGTGGCCGGCGAGTGGACCGCCGTCCTCTACACCCCGGCCGGCGCGGCCGGCTACACCGGCGCCGTCCAGTTCGGCACCGCCACCCAGCGCGCGGTGCCGGCCGGCGCCGTCAGCCCGAACACCACCGACCTCAAGCCGGGCCAGACCAAGACCCTCAAGGTCCAGCTCACCACCCCGGCCACCAGCGGTGACTCCAGCGAGGCCGTGGTCGTCTCCGGCTCCAACGGCAACACCACCAGCGTCCCGGTGACGCTGCGCAGCCTCGTCCCGGTCAACCAGGGCAAGGGCACCTTCACCGGCACCATCACCGGTGGCAACGCCCGCAGCGCCTCGCCGACGCAGGGATTCTCGTACGCCTTCGACGTCCCGAAGGGCCAGAAGGACCTGCGGGTCGGCCTGACCGTCGCCAAGGACCCGAAGCTGCTCATGCAGGGCGCGCTGATCAGCCCGAACGGCACCCCGGTCGACATCGAGGGCAACGGGCAGTTCGACGCGCAGGGCAACCTGACCGGCACCGGCAACGGCGTCTCCGCCACCGCCGTCAACCCGGCTGCGGGCCGCTGGCGGTTCGTCCTGAACGTGCTCGGCCCGGTCAGCGGCCAGGAGCTCGCCCAGGACTTCACGGGCACCGTGGCGTTCAACCAGAACCAGGCCACCGCGGCCGGGCTGCCGAACGACGCGCGCACCAAGCTGGCGGCCGGCAAGCCGGTCACCGTCCAGGTGGACTACACCAACAACACCGTCTCCACCCAGAAGATCGCGGCCGACGGCCGGCTGGACCGCCGGGTCGACCTGCCGCTGGTGCCGCAGGGCGCCGCGGCGACCGTCACCCTGCCGCTGAGCCTCAGCTCCGCGGTGCCGTCCTTCCTGGTGCCGCCGGGCACCGACCGGCTCAAGGCCGTGGCGGCGTCCTCGACGCCCGCGCAGATCGAGCTGAGCGCCGCCACCGGCTCGCCCGACCTGTTCGGCGACCTGAAGAAGGCCCAGGACGGCTCGACCGTCTCGGTGGTGACCGACAACGGCTCCGCCGAGCAGCCGGTCGTCCCCGGCACCTGGGGCACCTTCGTCCAGCAGATCGGCCCGTTCGGCAACGCCGGGGCGCCGGCCGGCACCTCCACCATCTCGGCCACCGCGCACACCCAGGCCTTCGACCCGGCGCTGACCTCCAGCACCGGTGACCCGTACGCCGCCGGCGTGAACGCCTCGGCCTCGGCCGCCACCCCGGTGACCGTCGCCCCCGGCGCCACCGGCTCGTTCCGGGTGACGCTGACCCCGACCGGCCCGAAGGGCAGCACCGTCAAGGGCGTGCTGTACCTGGTGTCCGGTCCGACCGGTGTGGCCACCGCCAACAACGTGCTGAACACCACGGGTTCGGTGCTCGCGGCGATCCCGTACAGCTACACGGTGAACTGACGTCACGTCAATTCGCTCCACACCGAGGCCGTCCCGGAGTTCCGGGGCGGCCTCGGCCGTGTTCGGAGCGGTGTCGGACGGGGTTCCGGGGGCGGTCGGCTGGGCAGGGTCGGAAGTGAACGCACGGAACCGGATGGGGAGTCGAGAGTTGAGCGACGCGATCAGGCACCACGAGGTCGAGGTCAACGGCGTACGGCTGCACTACGCGGAACAGGGCGAGGGGCCGCTGGTCCTGCTGCTGCACGGCTTCCCGGAGAGCTGGTACTCCTGGCGCCACCAGATCGCGCCGCTCGCCGAGGCCGGCTACCGGGTCGTCGCGCCGGATCAGCGCGGGTTCGCCCGCAGCGAGCAGCCCGAACGGGTGGACCAGTACACCCTGTTGCACCTGGTCGGCGACGTGACGGCGCTGATCGGCGCGCTCGGCGAGGAGCGGGCGGTCCTGGTCGGGCACGACTGGGGCGCACCGGTGGCCTGGACCACCGCGGCGCTGCGGCCGGACCTGGTGCGCGGGGTGGCCGGACTGAGCGTACCGCCGGTCCCGGTGGGCGGCCCGCCGCCGCTGGAGGCCGCCCGGGCGGCCTTCGGCGAGGGCTTCTACCAGGTCTACTTCCAGGAGCCCGGCCGCGCTGACGCCGAGCTGGCCGCGGACGTCCGGGCCAGCCTGCGCCGCATCCTCTGCGGCAAGTCGCCGGACGGCACGCCGCGGGTGTGGGTCGTCGCCGAGGGCAAGGGCCTGCTGGACGGCATCCCGGAGCCGGAGCGCCTGCCGGACTGGCTCACCGAGGCGGATCTCGACGCCTTCGAGGCCGACTACGCCGCGCGCGGCGAGCGGGCCTTCACCGGCGGTCTCAACTGGTACCGCAACCTCGACCGCAACGCCGAACTGCTGGCCGCCTTCACCGGGGTGACGGTCGACGTGCCCGCGCTGTTCGTGGTGGGGGAGCAGGACCTCGTCAACGCGATGGTCCCGCGCCCGGCGCTGGACCAGCTGCTGAGCCGCCTGCCCAGGCTGCACGGGCACGTCCGACTGCCGGACACCGGGCACTGGACGCAGCAGGAGCGCCCGGCCGAGGTGAACGCGGCGCTGCTGGACTTCCTGGCGCACCTGGAGAAGTAGGCCGTCCGGTCGGCCGGCGGGCTCCGCGGGGCCCGCCGGCCGACTACACCGGCAGCAGGCGGGCGATCAGTTCGCCGAGGCGGCGGGCGTTGCGGCAGGAGTGCATCTCCACCACGCCCGCGTAGGCGAGGGCGGCGGAGTCGCCGGTCGGCCAGAGCGAGGGCTGCTCGGGGTTGAGCCAGAACATCCGGCGGGCGCGGGCGTCGATCCGGCGCAGCGCGTCCAGGTTGGGATCGCGGTTGTTGTTCCGGGCGTCGCCGAGGACCAGGACGCAGGTGCGCGGGCCGACGGCGTCCAGGTGGCGTTCGGCGAACTCGCCGAGGGCGGAGCCGTAGTCGCTGTTGCCGTGGTAGCCCGTGACCTTGGCCTCGGCGAGGATCCGGGCGGCCAGCCGGGCCGGGTCGTCGCCGGCCCGGAGCAGGCCGGTGACCTCGGCGGTGCGGTTGACGAAGGCGAACACCCGGACCTTGCTGAACTGCTCGCTCATCGCCTGCACCAGCAGCATGGTGAAGTCGGCGAAGCCCGCGACCGAGCCGGAGACGTCGCACAGCAGCACCAGCTCCGGGCGGGCCGGGCGGCGCAGCCGGTAGGCGGGGCGCAGCGGCACCCCGCCGGTGCTCAGCGAGCGGCGCAGGGTGCGGCGCAGGTCGATCTCGCCGCGGGCGGCGCGGCGGCGCCGGGCGGCCAGCCGGGTGGCCAGCTTGCGGGCCAACGGGTGGACGGTGCGGCGAAGTTCGGCGAGCTGGGTGCGGCCGGCGTAGAGGAAGTCGACCAGGTCGGCGGTGGGGGCGACGGCGCGTTCGGCGATCCGCTCGGGGCCGCGCAGTTCGGCGACCCGGCGGCGGGCCTCGCCGGCGGTCATCGCGCGGAACTCCCGGATGCGGCGGCGGATCTCGTCGGCGAGCACCCGGTCGGCGAGGTCGACGGCGCCCGGGTTCGCCTCGCGCAGGGCGGCGAGGACGCGGGCGAGCAGCGTCTCGGGGGCGAGCCGGCCGAGCGCCTGCTGGGCGGACCAGCCGTCGGAGCCCGGCGAGCCGCCGACGCCGTAGCGGCCGAAGGCCTCCATCACCTCGCCGGCCAGCCGGGCCTGGGCGGCGCGGTCGTCGGCGGCCAGCGCGGCGGCCAGACGCTCGCGCAGCTGTTCGCGCAGTGGGTCGGGGCGCCCGAAGCGCGGCGGTTCGGGGTCGTCGGGCACGGGCGGCGGGTCGGCCCGGACGGCCTCGGGGGTGCCGACGCCGAGCGGGAAGAACAGGTCGAAGGCGGCGTCGAAGACCGTCCGCCCGCCCTCGGAGCGCAGCAGGGCGGCGGCCAGGCCGGCTCGCATCTGCTCGCGGTCGGCGAAGCCGAGGACGTCCAGCACGGCGGCGGCGTCCACCGTCTCGGCGGGGCCGATCGGCAGGCCGTGCCCGCGCAGGGCGCGGACCAGGCCGGTGAGGCGGGCGGCGGTGTCCGCCGGTGCCGCGGCGGTCACGCGAGGGTGAGCTTCTGGGCGGCCTTGCGGACGTCGTCCTGGTGCTTGAGGATCACCCCGAGGGTGTCCCGGACGACGCCCTCGTCCAGGGTGCCGGCGCCGAGGGCCAGCAGGGTGCGGGCCCAGTCGATGGTCTCGGCGACGGACGGTGCCTTGCGCAGCTCCATCGCGCGCAGCGCGCCGACGACGCGGACCAGCGACTCGGCCAGCGTCTCGTCCAGGCCGGGCACCTTGAGCCGGACGATCCGGCGCTCCAACTCGGCCTCGGGGTAGTCAAGGTGGAGGAAGAGGCAGCGGCGGCGCAGTGCCTCGGAGAGCTCGCGGGTGGCGTTCGAGGTGAGCAGGACGAAGGGCCGGCGGCTCGCGGTGATGGTGCCCAGCTCGGGGACGGTGACCTGGAAGTCGCTGAGCACCTCCAGCAGCAGCGCCTCCACCTCGACGTCGGCCTTGTCCATCTCGTCGATCAGCAGCACCGTCGGCTCCTCGCCGCGGATCGCGGTGAGCAGCGGTCGGGTGAGCAGGAACTCCTCGCCGAAGATGTCGGTGCGGGCCTCCTGCCAGCCCTCGTCGCGGCCGGCGGTGATCCGCAGCAGCTGCTTGGCGTGGTTCCACTCGTAGAGCGCGCGGGCCTCGTCGATGCCTTCGTAGCACTGGAGCCGGACCAGCCGGGCGCGGCCGATCTCGGCCACCGCCTTGGCGAGTTCGGTCTTGCCGACCCCGGCGGGGCCCTCGACCAGCAGCGGCTTGCCGAGCCGGTCGGCGAGGAAGACGGTGGTGGCCACGGCGGGGGAGGTCAGGTAGCCGGTGGCGGCCAGCTGTTCGGCGGCGTCCGCCACCGAGGTGAAGAAGCCCGTGCCGTGTCCGTCGCTGCCGCTCATCAACCCGCCCCGTTCCGGTTCGCCGTCTTCGTGCGGCGCCACCCTACCGGCCGGTCACCTCGCTGTCTCGGGCCATGGTGCGGCGGCGTACGGCCCGGGGTGCGGGTACCGTACGCCGCCATCACTGGTGGGCCTGAGCCGAGCGTCAGTTGACCACGACGGCCGGGCTGCCGGCGACGGAGGTGTCCAGGACCTGGCCGTAGGTGGCGCTGAAGTAGCCGGTGGTGAAGCACAGGCTCGGGCCGGAGACCAGGGTGAACGGCTGGCCGGAGAAGCCGATGGTGTTGCCGGTGTTCGAGGCGGTGCCGCTGATCCCGGTGCTGTTCTGGTAGTTGCAGCTGACGCTGCCCAGGATGGTGTTGAGCACCACGGTGGTGCCCAGCGCGCCGGCCGTGCCGGGGGTGAGCGAGACCGGGTTGCCGGGGGCGTCGCTGACCGTGTTGGTCCACGGCAGGTTGGTGACGGTGATGCTCTTGACGCCGGTGACGCCCACGACGTTGGAGGTGCAGGAGCCGAAGGTCTGGGTGTTGAGCTGCTCGGTGGCGCTGCCCGGGGCGGCCGGGTTGGAGGTGACGGTCGCCGAGAAGGAGGAGGTGGCACACTTGACGCCACTCGTCCCGGTGGCGCTGTTGTAGAAGGTCGCGTTGGTGCCGGAGACCAGGTTGGCGGTGAGCACGTCGCCGACGGCGACGTTCCCGGCGCTGGTGGTCAGGACTGCCGTGCCGGCGGCCTGGGCGGGGGCCATGGCCGCCCCGGTGAGGGCGAGCGAGGCGAGGGCGACGGTGGCGAGGGTGCGGCTGATGCGCATGAGGGTGTACCTCTCTCCGTCCAGCGGACGGGTGGGGGAACCCCCGCGTGCGGGTGTACTGGTGTGCACGGCGGGGGAGGTGCAGGGCGTACCGGGGGCTTCGTACCGGAGGGGTTCGTACCGGCCTCGGACCAGGCCGGGGGCGGGCGGGCCCGGCGCCACGGGCCCGTCCGATGCGGTACGGCGGTGCGGACGTACGCGGGGTGCGCGTACGGCGGTGCGGCCTTGCGAGTGGTGCGACGGTGCGGTGGTTCGGCCTTGCGGACGGACGGCGGCGTGGAACGCCGCGGCACTGCGCCGTTCGGTCGGGGACGTGCGGTGCCGTGGCGGCACGTCGACGGCTGCCGCCGTCGCGTTCCCGCCTCCGCTGTGGTCCCGTGGCCTGGGCGTTTCGCCCCGGCCCGTCGGGGCCCCCGGAGGTCCGGCCGGTGGGTGTGTGCTCGACCACCGGTTGGAAACCTGTCAGTGTTGTAAACCCGGTGTTCCGTCAATGTCAATACTGGACACAGGAGTTGATGATGGATCGGAAATGGCTCGGCGGAGCCGACGTGGTCCTGCTGCCGGGCGCCCGGACCGGCCGCGATCCGGCCCGCTCGATCAAACCCGGGCCGCGCCGGCTGCCCGCCGGAGTGGTCGCCGCGACCCAGCGCGAACGGCTGCTGGACGGGCTGGTCCGGACGGTCGCCGAACGCGGCTACCAGCACGCCACGGTGAGCGACATCTGCCGCGCGGCGGGCGTGACCAGGCCGGTCTTCTACGAGCTGTTCACGGGTAAGGAGGACGCCTTCCTCGCCGCGCACCGGCACGGCACCGGTGTGGTGGTCCGGCGGATGGCGGCGGCCTTCACGGCCGAATCCGACTGGTGCCGCGGAATCCGCAAGGCGCTCGGTGCGATGCTCCAACTGCTCGCGGGTACACCGGCGTTCGCCACCATGGCGGTGATCGAGATCGAGGCGGTCGGCCCGGAAGGCCGCCTGGAGCGGGCCCAACTACTCACCAGGTTCCGGGCGTTCTTCGCCGAGGTGCCCCAACTCCCGGGCGGGGTGGCCTCGAAGGAGCTGGTGGACGCCGTGGTGGGCGGCGTCTACAGCACGGTCTACCGCTGGATCGACTCCGGTCGGACGGAGCAACTGATGGATCTGTTACCGGTGTTGAGCATGTTCTGCCTGTCGCCTTTCCTCGGTCCGGCGGAAGCGGCCGAACGGCTCGGTGTCCGGGACTGGCCGCAGCGCGTCGCCGATTGGTGAAGATCCTTCGTTCACCTGTATTGACCCGGCCAATACCGGGCAGTAGCTTCCCAGTTACCTACCGCGCGCCGACCGGGCCCGCCCCGCTGCCGAGGGGCGGACGCCGCGGCCGGGCCGGGGAACGCTGTCCGCGCCAGGACAACGTGCCAAGTGCCTGCACACCCATCTCCATCCACAGGGAGCACACATGGCCATGTCCGAGGACGCCGCCACGGCGGCCGAGACCCCGCAGACGCCGAGCGGGCCGAGAAGGGGCCGGGTCCGGTTGAAGCGGACCGCCCTGATGGCCGTTCCGGCCGTCGCGGCCGGGGGCGTCCTGATGGCGCTCACCGCCCAGGGCGTGCTCGCCGCCCAGTTCTCCATCTCCGGCATGCCGTTCACCATCACCGCGGACAAGCTGGACGGCGAGGGCTTCGCCCAGTTCGGCTCGCTGGACTCGATGATCCCCGACAGCCCCAACGCCGGCTCCACCGGCGGTCAGGTGCTGGTCGCGGTGTCGGCGATCAAGAAGGCCGAGATCACCAACCTGTGCCAGAGCGTCGACCTCGGCGGCATCAACCTGGTGATCCACGCGGGCGACGGCGGCACCCCCGTCTCCGCCACCGACCTCACCACCGACTCCGACATGCTGTCCGGCGACGCGGAGTTCAAGAACATCGAGATCGGCGGCGACGCCAGCACCTACACCAAGGCCGGCCCGGTCGGCAAGGGCAACCCCGGTGTGTTCGGCCAGCAGGCCGACCACGTCACGCTGACCCACCTGAACCAGCACAACTACGCGAGCACCGCCGTCGGGTTCAAACTGCCGAACCTGCGGCTGAGCTTCAGCTCCACGGGCTGCTGACCGTGGCGGAGTCCGTACCGGAGCCGGCCGGCACCGACGAGGGCGGCACGGCCCGGGCCGAGGAGGTGGCAGCCGAGGGGACGGCGGCCGCACCCGTCCAGGCCGTCGCCGCCCCCGCCGCCGAGCCGGCCGCAAGCCCGGTCAAGCGCGACTGGCGGGGCAGGCGGCCGTTCTGGGGCGGGCTGCTGGTGACGCTCGGCGGCGCCGAGATCCTGTTCACCCTGAAGGCCCCGCTGCCCGTCATCCTGCACATCGGGATGCAGGGGCTGGCCGGGTACCTGGTGCCGGCGGTGATGCTGCTGTGCGGCCTGCTGATCCTGTTCAACCCGGCTCAGCGGCTGTTCTACTCCTTCATCGCCCTCCTGGCCTCACTGGCCACCTGGATCACCTCCAACCTGGGCGGCTTCGTGATCGGGATGCTGCTCGGGGTGGTCGGAGCCTGCCTCACCTTCGGGTGGCTGCCCGACCAGCCGCTGCGCCAGGGCCGGCAGCGGCGGCTGGAGCGCCGACAGGCGCGCCAGGCAGGAGCCTGACGGCGGTGCCCCGGGTCCTGGTGGTGGGAGAGCACCAGGGCGCGGGGCGCCACTGAGCCGCTCCCGATTCCGTCGTGACGTAATGTCCGTCACATCCGCAATGGGTCGTTGGTCCCGGGTATGTCCGGGGCGATCGGCCCTTCTCGCGTTCGACGGGTCGGCAGTTCACTTGGCACGACATGGACAACAGCAGCATGAGCAATGGCACCGCCGCCACCGCCGAGTACGACCGCCTGATCGCCCGCCATCACGCGATGCGCCTGCGACGCCAACTCCTGGCCCCCTCCTCCTCGGGCGGCGGCGACTTCGGGATCAGCGCCTACGGCGAGGACGGCGGCTACGACGGTGCCGCCGACCAGCATCTGATCCGGTGCGACCTGGATGTGATCTCCCCGCTCTCGGACCTGATCGACCACCTCTACCTGGTGATGTTCAGCCACCGCCCGTACCTGCGGTCGCTCTTTCCCGCCTCGATGGAGTTCCAGCAGCTCCACCTGGAACGGATCTTCCACCACCTGATCGACCACCTCCACCGCCCGGTCGAACTGGAGCAGACCCTGCGCCAGCTCGGCCGTGACCACCGGAAGCTGGGCGTGCGGCCGGTGCACTACGAGGCCTTCGAGGAGGCCCTGTGCGCGGCCGTCCGGCACCGGGCCGGCGAGCGCTGGACCGAGGAGCTGGAGGGCGCCTGGGTGCGGATGCTGCGCTTCGCCGTCGGCGCGATGGTGGCCGGCGCCGACTCGGCGCTCACCGAACCCCCCTACTGGCACGCCGTGGTGACCGGCCACGAGCGGCGCCGCCCCGACCTCGCCGTGGTGCGGGTGCGCACCGGCGAGCCGTACCCGTACCGGGCCGGCCAGTACGGCACCGTCGAGCACCCCGGGCTGCCGCACACCTGGCGGCAGTACTCCATGGGGTGCGCCCCGCGCTCCGACAACGAGCTGGAGTTCCACGTCCGCCGCACCGGCCCCGGCGGGGTCAGCGCCGCGCTCGTCGAGCACACCTCGGTCGGGGACCGGCTGCGCCTGGGCCCGCCGCGCGGCACCCTGCTGCCCGACGGGGACCCGCGGGACCTGCTGCTGGTCGCGGGCGGCACCGGCCTCGCGCCGATGAAGGCGATCGTCGAGGAGCAGGCCGTCCACCGGCCGACCGGCCGGATGGTCCACCTGTTCGTCGGCGCCCGGGACCGCGCGGACCTGTACGACTGGCAGGCGCTCTCCGAACTCGGCCTGCACAAGCCGTGGTTGACCGTCACCCCGGTCACCGTCGGCGAACTCGCCGACACCGTCGCGGCGGCCGGCGACTGGCGTGACCACCTGGCCTGCCTCTCCGGCCCGATCGGCATGGTCGGCTCCGTCCGCACCCGGCTGGCGGCCGTGGGCATGCCGACGGCCCAGGTGCGGTTCGACCAGGCGCTGTACCGCTGACCACCTTCCTCACGCCGAGGCGCCCCACGCGCCTCGGCGCCGTCCGCACCCCTTGAACCCCGCGCGCCTTCGACACCCCGCGTGCCCCTCCAGGACCCACGCGCCCCGGCCCGCACGCGATGGCAGGAAAGGTGGGAAGCAGGTCATTGCTGCCACCGCGGCCCGCTGACACGCTGGCCGTATGAGAGCGCGCCACGTGGTCATCGTCCTCTTCGAGGACGTGCAGAGCCTCGACGTGACCGGGCCCCTGGAGGTCTTCGCCGGGGCGGCCAGAGCCAGCGGCCGACCGGACGCGTACCGGGTGACCACCGCCTCCCCGGGTGGTGCCCCGGTGCGCACCCACAGCGGCCTGCGGCTGCTGCCGGACGCGGACCTGGCCGAGGTCGGGCCGGTGCACACCCTGCTGGTTCCCGGCGGGGAGGGCACCGCCCACCCGGACGGTGCCCTGACCGAGGGGATCCGGGAGCTGGCCGGACGGGCCGAGCGGGTGGTGTCGGTGTGCACCGGGGCCTTCCTGCTCGCCCGGGCCGGGCTGCTGGCCGGCCGCCGGGCCACCACGCACTGGGCGTACTGCGAGGAGCTGGCCCGGCGGTTCCCGGACATCGAGGTGCTCCCGGACCCGATCCACGTCCGGGACGGGCACATCGCCACCTCGGCCGGGGTCACCGCCGGGATCGACCTGGCCCTGGCCCTGGTCGAGGAGGACCTCGGGCGGGACACCGCGCTGCTGGTCGCCCGTCACCTGGTGGTCTTCCTGCGCCGACCGGGCAACCAGGCCCAGTTCAGCACCCAGCTGGCCGCCCAGGTGGCGGTCCGCCGGCCGCTGCGCGAGGTGCAGCGGTGGATCGCCGAGCACCCGGAGGCCGACCTGTCGGTCGAGGCACTGGCCGACCGCTCGGCGCTGTCGCCACGGCACTTCGCCCGCGCCTTCACCGCCGAAGTGGGGGTGACGCCCGGCCGGTACGTGGACGGGGTCCGGCTGGAGGCCGCCCGGCGGCAGCTGGAGGACACCGACGACGGCATCGAGCAGGTCGCGCGCTCCTGCGGCTACGGCACCCCGGAGGCGATGCGGCGCGCCTTCGTCCGGGCCCTGGCCGCCCCGCCCGCCGAGTACCGCCGCCGCTTCCGGCCCGAACCCATCGGAGGTCACTGATGCGCATCGCCGTTCTGCTGTACGACGAGTACACCGCCCTGGACGCGGTCGGCCCCTACGAGGTGCTCTCCCGCATCCCCGGCGCCGAGGTGGTCTTCACCGCCGCCCGGCGCGGGCCGCTGCGCACCGACATGAAGAGCCTGGCGCTCACCGCGGACGCCACGCTGGAAGAGGTGGACTCGGCCGACGTGCTGCTGGTGCCCGGCGGCCCGGGGACGTCGGCCCGGCTGACCGACCAGGCCGTGGTGGAGTGGGTGCGCGCGGTCGACGCCACCACCACCTGGACCACCTCGGTCTGCTCCGGCTCGCTGCTGCTGGCCGCGGCCGGGCTGCTGGAGGGGCGCCGGGCCACCTCGCACTGGATCTGCCTGGACCAGCTGCCGCGGTTCGGGGCGCAGCCGATCGGGACGGAGCGGGTTGTGATCGACGGCAAGTACGCCACCGCGGCCGGCGTCTCGGCCGGGATCGACCTCGCGCTGACGCTGACCGGCCGGCTCGCCGGGGACACCATGGCGCAGGCGATCCAGCTGCTGATCGAGTACGACCCGCAGCCGCCGTACGCGTCGGGGGCCATGTCGAAGGCGTCCCCCGAGGTGGTCGAGAAGGCGCGGCAGCTGCTGTCGGGCTGACGGCCGGCCAGGGGCGCGGCGGGCTCAAGGACCACGGCCGCGCCCCTGGTGGCTGCTCAGCGGAAGCAGTAGGAATCGGAGGACGCGTCGCCGCCCGCCAGATGGGTCTGGTGGACGCGCAGGCCCCGGAAGTCGGCGCCGTGCGGGTAGAAGCGCTCGTCGATGCTCAGCCCGCCGGCCTCCGGGTCGGCATCCAGCTTGACCATCCAGGGCTCGATGCCGTCCGGGTAGAACTGGTCGTCCCAGGCGCCGTAGAGCGAGTTGGTGAGGTAGAGCCGGCGGCCGTCCCGGCTGATCTCCACCATCTGCGGGGCCCCGCTCAGCGGGCGGTCGGGCTCGGCCGGGTGCGGGGTGCGGGCGGCGATCCCGCCGAGCCGTACCGAGCCGGTGAGCCGGGGGTGGAACGGGTCCGAGACGTCGTACTGGAACAGCTCGCCGGTGCCCCAGGCGGAGACGTACAGCCAGCGGTCGTCCACCGACAGGTTGATGTCGGTGACCAGCGGCGGCACCGCGCCGAAGGGCTGGAGGGCGGGCGGCAGGTCCTCGGGCTTGGCCGGTTGGGCGGGGATCTCGATCACCTTGCGCGCGGTGAACGCCGCGCCGTCCCGGTACCAGAGCCACACCGAGGAGGAGAGGTCCTCGACGTTGGTGACCACCCCGACGAAGCCCCACTCCGCCTGCGGGTCGTGCGCCGGACGCAGCTCCAGCACCATCTGGTGCTGGTCGCCGAGGTCCACCCGCTGGAGGTGGCGGCCGGAGTCCAGCTCCCAGAAGTGCAGCGCGTGGCCGTACTTGCGCCCGAGCAGGAGGTCCGGCAGCACCCCGTCCTCGATCATCCGCGGGGTGCCCCACTCGCTGGTGATGCCCACGTTGGTGCCCAGGTGCCACCAGACGTCGTAGGCGAAGTGCTGCGGCCCGCGCTCGGTCTCCCAGGCGCGCAGCACCTCGAAGGTGGTGTGGTCGAGCAGCGCCACCCCGCCCGGGCCGTCGTCGCCCTCGGCGCCGCCCAGGCAGGAGAGGAAGACGCCGTCCGGGCCGCAGTGCAGGGTGTGGGGGCGCGAGTAGCCGGCCTTGGCGGCGAGCTCCTTCGCCTCGATCGTCTTGACCAGCTGCGGGCGGACCGGGTCCGGCCGGGTGTCCATCACGTGCAGCCGGGAGGAGCGCAGCCCGGGGAGCAGCAGGTAGCGGCGCTCCGGGTCCCGGTGGCAGGCGTGGGCGAGGGCGCTGGAGCAGGCGTTCCAGCCGAAGTGATGCAACTCGTCGCCGAGCGTGGGAAGTTCGGCGAAATTGAGGACCTTCCCGTAGCTCGCCGAGTCCGGATCGGTGTCGACGCTGAGCAGCGCGTCCGGCCGCTGCCCGGACCGGTCGAACCCGGCCACGTACGCGAGCTTCTCCGGCGGCGCCGCGATCGCCTCGGCGGCCGAGCGGTAGAGCGATGGATCGGTGTGCTCGTGCTGCATGCGGACTCCCAACTGGCCTGGTGTGTGCGGGAAGCGTTCCACACGGCCACCGGCGCACAGCAGGCGCGCGAGGGAGCTGCCGGGAGGCGCGAGCGGCTCCCCCCGGGGCGGCGCACAACCGCAGGCGCGCCCCCGCCGCGGTCGAAAGCATTGCGATCATCACATCCCGGCAGGTCGGCGAGGCCGGGGCCGGGCCAGGATCAGCCAGTACAGTCGGGTCCATGGAGTTCCGTGAAGACATCCTGGGTGCCCCCTACGAGGCGGCCGAACTGACGCTGCGGCCGGACGACGAGGGAGCCGTGTGCGCGACGCTCGTCCGGCGGCTGGTCCCCGGGGCGCAGCGCGCGGTGCTCTACATCCACGGGTACAACGACTACTTCTTCCAGACCAACCTGGCCGACCACTACACCGCGCTCGGGTTCTCCTTCTACGCCCTCGACCTGCGCAAGTACGGCCGCTCGCTGCGCCCGCACCAGTCGCCGAACTTCGTGCGCCACCTCGCCGAGTACGACGAGGAGATCGACCAGGCGGTGCGGATCATCCGCGACGTGGACGGGCACCGGCAGCTGCTGCTCAACGGGCACTCCACCGGCGGCCTGATCGCCGCGCTGTGGGCGGGCCGGCGGGCCGGGCGCGGGCTGGTGGACGGGCTCTTCCTGAACAGCCCCTTCCTGTCGATGCCGGCCGGGCCCGCGGTCCGTACGGTCGGCGCGCCGGCCGTGACGGCGATCGGGCGGCTGGCGCCGACCCGCGTCCTGCCGTCCTCGCTCAACCCGCACTACACCCACAGCCTGCACAAGGACCACAAGGGCGAGTGGGACTTCGACCTCACCCTCAAGCCCGCCGAGGGCTTCCCGCTGTACGCGGGCTGGCTGGCGGCGATCCACCAGGGGCACCAGCGGCTGCGGAACGGGCTGGGCATCGACGTGCCGGTGCTGCTGATGGCCTCGACCCGGTCGATCTCCACCACCACGTGGCACGACGGGCTGCACCGGGCCGACGCGGTGCTGCGCGCCGACGACATCGCCGCGCAGGGGCCCCGGCTGGGGCGGCACGTCACCATCGTGCGGATCGAGGGCGGCATGCACGACCTGGTGCTGTCCCGGGAGGCGGCCCGCACCCGGGTGTTCGCCGAGCTGGACGGCTGGCTGGCCGCCCACCTGGACGTGCCGGCTGTCGAAGCCCAGGCCGTCGACGCCCAGCCCGTCGGGGAGAGCGCGTGACCGACGAGCCGGTGCCGGTCGGCCGCACCACCGACCTCGGCTTCGCCAAGCTGATGCCCGACATCGACCGGGACGGCGGCTGGCTGCTCACCCTGGACGGCACCCCGCAGTCGTACGTCGACCTCAGCGAGCCGACCCACCTGGAGTTCGAGTACACCCGGCGCCTCGGCCACCTCGCCGACGCCCTCGCCCCCGCCGGGCAGCCACTGGACGTGCTGCACCTCGGCGGCGGCGCCCTCACCCTGCCCCGCTACCTGGCCGCCACCCGCCCCGGCTCCCGGCAGCGGGTGGTGGAGGTGGACGGGCCGCTGCTGGAGCTGGTCGCCGAGCGGCTGCCCTGGCAGGGCCCCGGCGCGGACATCACCGCGACCGTCGGCGACGCCCGGGCGGCCCTCGCCGAGGTCCCGGCCGCCTCGCAGGACCTGGTGATCGCCGACGTCTTCCGCGGCTCGCGCACCCCCGCCCACCTCACCTCGGTGGAGTTCCTGCGGCCGGCGGCGGCCGCGCTGCGCCCCGCCGGCTGCTACGCGGCGAACCTGGCCGACGGCCCGCCGCTGGCCTTCGCCAAGGCCCAGGCGGCCACGGTGCGGTCGGTGTTCCCGTACGTCTGCCTGGTGGCGGAGGCCCCGGTGCTGCGCGGGCGCCGGTACGGCAACATCCTGCTGGCCGGTTCGACGGCGCCGCTGCCGACGGCCGAGCTGACCCGGCTGCTCGCGGGCGACATCTTCCCGGCCCGGCTCACCGAGGGGGACGGCCTGGCGGCGCTGATCGACCGCACCGCCCCGGTCACGGACGCCGAGGCCACCGACTCCCCGCCCCCGCCGGACGGCGCGTTCAGCATCGGCTGAGCCGCGCGTCGGCCCGTACGCGCCCCCGCCGGGTGTCAGAATCGGCGGATTCACGCCCACGTCCGAAGGAGCGAGCGATGAGTGGCGGCGGGGAGCGGCCGGAGCTGGAGCAGGTGCCGGAGACGGCACTGTGGACGCTGTGGCACCGGGCGGTGGAGGCGCGGCGGCCGGACACCGTGCTGCACGACCCCAAGGCCGTCGAGCTGGTCGACCGGATCGACTACCCCTTCGCGGAGCGGTTCGGCACCGGTGGCCTGCAGGCCCAGCTCCAGGCCCTGCGCGCGGCCTGCTTCGACCGCGAGGTGACGGACTTCCTCGCCCGGGAGCCGCGCGGCACGGTGGTCTGCCTGGGCGACGGCCTGGAGACCCAGTACTGGCGGGTCGACAACGGGCGGGCCCGCTGGCTGAGCGTGGACCTTCCCGACTCGGCGGCGCTGCGCGCGGAACTGCTGCCGCCCGGCCCGCGCCAGCGCTACCTGGCCGCCGACGCCACCGACCTGGGGTGGGCCGACGAGGTGGACCGCGACCGCGGGGTGCTGATCAGCACCCAAGGACTGCTGATGTACCTTCCGCCGGCCCGGGTGCGGTCCCTGATCGCGGGCTGCGCGCAGCGCTTCCCGGGCGGCTCGCTCGTGCTGGACGCCGTGCCGCGCTGGTTCGGCCGACTCGCCCGGCAGGGCAAGGTGCGCGCCCACGGCTACCAGGCGCCGCCGATGCCGTGGGCGATGGACGCGGACGAGCGGGACAAGCTCCGCACCGCCGACCCGGCGGTGGCGGCGGTGCGGGACGTCCGGCCGACCGGCGGACGCGGGCTCGTCGGCGCCCTGCTGCCGCTCGCGCTGACCGTCCCGCCGCTGGCCACCCGCCGTCCCTCCGTCACCGCCCTGGACTTCGCGGCCCGCTGATCCGGTCACCCGCGGGTGCACTGGGGGATCCGAGCCAGTGCCTTCTGGATCAACTCCGCTCCGGGCCCGCCGCCTACCGTCATTCCGGGTCATATGAGCCCTAGTTCCCCGTGAATCCGGACGATCTTTCGCCCTGGTTCAACCACGGCGCTGTCGTGTCGCGTTTGGTCGACTGGATCACCGAACGCGGCGATCCGGAGGGCACCGGTGGGGGCGGCACGGGAGAACGGCCGCTCCGACCGGCGCCGCACCATCGGTCGGGTCGAAAGGAACGGGTGTCATGTCCGGCAAGGAGAGAGTGTCCGGCCCGGCGGCCGAGTGGGAGATGGTCGGCCGTTCCGCGGAACTGGCCGCGTTGCGCGCCTGCGCCGAGCAGGCCCGCGCCGGGAAGCCGCGCTGCGTGGTGGTGCGCGGGGGCACCGGGAGCGGGAAGACGGCGCTGCTCGACCGGTTCCGGCGCGACGGCGCCCCGGACGGGGCCACCGTGCTGTCCACGGCCGGCCACCGCACCACCCTGGAGACGCCGTACGCCACCGTCGGCCGGCTCTTCGGAGACCCGCGGGAGGCCGGGCCGCCCCGCCAGGAGCGGCTGGTCCCGGCGGCGCCGTCCCCCGGGCCCCTGGTGCTGGTCGTCGACGACGCCCAATGGTGCGACGAGCGCTCCCTGCGCTGGCTGGAATGCCTGCTGCACCGGCCGGAGGGCCTGCCGCTGCTGGCCGTCCTGGCCTGGGGAGGGCCCGGCAGCGGCCCCGGCGGCCCCACCGGCCAGGCCCTGGGCAGGATCGTCCGCCGCCCGGGAACCCGCCTGCTGTCCCTCGGGCCGCTGACCGAGGCCGAGGTGGCCGCGGCCGCGGCACGGTGCCTGGGGCGGCCGCCCGGCGCCGCCGCCGTGCGGCGCTGCGCGGAACTCTCCGGCGGGAACCCCCTGCTGCTCCGGCGCCTCCTGACCCGGCTGCGCGGGAGCGGCGCACGGCCCGGCGGCTGTGCCGTCGGCGACGTCGACGCGGCCTGGCGCCGCAGCCACGCCTCCCTGGTACGGGCCCACCTACGAGGACTGTCGGCGACGGAACTCCTGGTGGTGCGCGCCGCGGCCGTGCTCGGCTGGACCGGCTCCCCGGCGGCCGAGGCGGGCACCGGCCACCCCGCGTCGCCCGAGCGCGTCGGCGCGCTCGCCGGCGTACCGGCCCGACTGGTCCCGGCGGTGCTCGGCGGCTACCGCGACGGCGGACTCCTCGCCGCGGCGGGCCCGGAGGCCCTGCGCGCGGCGGTCCTGGAGGCCGTTCCGGCCGGCGAACTGGCCCGGCTGCGCACCGGCGCGGCCCGGCTCCTCAACGACGAGGGCTTCGCCGCCCCGGAGGTGGCGAGCCGGCTGTTGGAGCTCCCCCGGCTCGACGAGGGGTGGATGCGCGGCGTGCTGCGCGACGCGGCCGAGCGGGCGCGGCGACAGGACGACCGGTCCCTGGCCGCACCGTACCTGCGACGGCTGCTGGAGGACGAGGACGACGAGCCCGGCCGGGTGCGCACCGGACTGGAACTGGCCGGAGCCCTGGCCGCCACCGACCCCGAGGCCGCGCTGGAGACCCTGCGGAGCCTGCTGGACCGGACCGCCGACGCCCGGCTGCGGGCCTCCGTCGCGCTGCAGCTCGGAATGACCGCGCAGGCCACGGGCCGTCCGGCGCTCGCCGTGCTGTCCCACGCGCTCGACACCCTGCGCGCCGCACCGGGCGCCGACGGCGCCGAGGCCGACCGAGACCTGTGCTGGAGGATCGAGTCGGCCGCCCTCTCCGCCGGGCTGCAGGAGAAGCCCGCGTTCGCCGCCGCCCGGCAGCGGGCGCGCGCGGCCGTGGCGCGGGAGCCCGCCGAGCCCGCCGAGGGCGGCAGCCTGCTGCTGCGGGCCCAACTGGGCGCCCTGGAGGGCGTGTCCGCCCGCGAGGTGGTCGACCTCGCCGCCCGGGCGATGGGCGCCGAGGGCACCGCCGCCCCGGACTGGATGCGGGCCCACGCGGCCCTGCTGTTCCACCTGGCCGACGAGCCCGGCCGGGCACTGGAGACGCTGGAACCGGCGATGGCCGACAGCAGCGGCTGCCTGCCCCGCTGGTGGCTGCTGGCGGACCGGTCGAGGCTGCGCCACCGGCTCGGCGACCTCCCCGGTGCCGTCGCCGACGCGCGGGCCGCGCTGGAGTGCGCGGGCCGGCCCCGGCAGAGCCCCGGCTTCGCGCTGCCGCTCATCGCCTGGGCCGACGTCCAGAGCGAGCTGGGAGCCGCCGGGACCGCCGAGGCGGCGCTCGCCAGGGCGGCCGATTCCGGCCTGGGCCAGTCGGTCGTCGGGTGGTCCTGGTACCTGGCCGGCCGGGCCGGGCTGCGGCTGCGCGCGGGCGACCCGGACGGCGCGCTGGCCGCCGCCCGCCGCTGCGAGCGCTGGTTCGCGGAGGTGGGCATGGGCGACCCGGCGTGGACGTCCTGGCGCACCGTGGCCGTCCAGGCCCTGGCCGCGCTCGGCCGCACCGCCGAAGCCGTCGGCCTCGCCGAGGAGGGCCTGGCGGCGGCCCGCCGCTGGGGCACCCCGTACGCGCTCGGCCACGCCCTCCTCGCCGCGGGCACGGCGGCCCGCGGCGACCGCCGGGTGGAGCTGCTGACCGCCGCGGTCGAGACCCTCTCCCGCTCGCAGGCCCGGCTGGACCGCGCCCGCTGCGAACTCCTGTTGGGCCGGGAGCTGTCGGTGCGCGGCGACACCAGGGGCGCCGTCGCGCACCTGTCCCGCGCGCACGAGACGGCGCGGCGCTGCGGCTCGCTCCTCGTGGTGGCCAAGGCCCGAGAAGCACTGGCCGCCGCGGGGGCCGACCGCCCACGCCGGTCCGCCGCCGGCGCCGGACCGCTGAGCGGGACCGAGCGGCAGGTGGCCGAGGCCGCGGCGGCGGGCGCCACCAACCAGGAAATCGCCGAGGCCCTGTTCCTCTCCCGGCGCACCGTGGAGACGCATCTGACCGCCGTCTACCGCAAACTCGGGCTGGCCGGGCGGACCGACCTGCCCGCCGCGCTCCGCGCCCTCGCCCGGCCCGCCGCCCACGCCGCCGACCCGGCCGCCTCATGACCGGCGGTACGGCGGCGACGACCGCCCCCGCACCCGGCCGGCAGCCGGCGGCCGGCCAGGACGCCCTCGTCGAACGGGACGCGGAGACGGCGGCCCTGCGCGCGGCCGTCGCCGGGCTGCGCTCCGGCCGCCCGGCGGTGATCGCGGTCGAGGGGCTTCCCGGCACCGGGCGCAGCGCGCTCCTGCGGTACGCCGCCGCGGCGGCCCTCGACGCGGGACTCGCCGCCGCGTGCGCGGACGGCACCCCGGCCGAGACGGACCGGCCCTTCGGCATCGTCTCCCAACTCCTCGCGCGTCTGGGCGCGGACGACGCCGACGACCCGGCGGACGGACCACTGCCCCGGTCGTGCCGGGCCTTCCTCACGGCCGCCCGCGAGCGGCCGCTGCTGGTCGCCGTCGACGACGTGCAGTGGGCCGACCCGGACTCGCGACGGTGGCTGGAGACCCTGGCCCGGCGCACCCGCGGCGCGCCCCTCGTCCTGCTCGTCGCCGGAACGCCCGGATCGGTACCGGCCGCCCTCCCCGGCACGGCCGCGCGGCTCGCCCCGCGGCCGCTGAGCCGGGCGGGCACGGCCGGGATGCTGGCCCTCCACGGCGACGGGCCCGTCGAGGAGGCGTTCGCCGAGGCGGCCCATGCCGCGTGCGAGGGCAACCCGGCGGTGCTGCGCGCCGTCCTGGACTCGCTGGCGGCCGACGGCCTCGGACCCACCGCCGAGGCCGCGGCCTGCCTGCCGGGGCGCGCGGCCGAAGCGGTCGGCGACCGCACCGCCAGGCTCGTGGACGGACTCGGCCCCGAACTCGCCGCCCTGCTGCGCGCGATCGCCGTGGGCGGCCCCCACCTCGGCCTGCCCCAGCTGTGCGAACTGGCCGCACTGCGCACCCTGCCCGCTCCCCGCGCCCTGCGCCTGCTGGCCGCCGCCGGCCTGGTCACGGACCCGGACCACCCGAGCGCGCCGCCGGGCGTGGCCGACCGGGTGCTCGCCGGACTCACCGTGCGCCAGCGCGAGGACCTGTGCACCCGCGCCGCCGCGCTCGGCCACCGCACCGCCCTGCCCGACGCCGCGCTGGCCGAACTGCTCCTGGGCGCCCGGCCCGGCGGCGCCGGCTGGGCGGCGGACGCCCTGACCGGCGCCGCCGCCCGGTACCGCGGCACCGAACCCGCCCGCGCGGCCCGCCTGCTGGAACGCGCGCTGGCCGAACCGCTGGCACCCCAGCAGCGGGCGAGACTGCTCGTCGACCTGGGCGCGGCCGTCTCGACCGACGCCCCCGACAGCGGCGAACGCGCCCTGTGGAGCGTGCTGCACGACCCGAAGCCCGACGTGCCCCCCGCGGCCCGGCTGCGCGCCGCCGACCTGCTCGCCGTGTGGGGGCACGCGGCCACGGTGCGCCGCGGCACGGCAGTGGCCTGGTCCCTGCCCGGGGCCGGCCCGGCGGAACGGAGCGCCTTCCAGGCCCTGTACTGGCTGATCGGAGACGGAGCGGCGCCGGCGGAGGGCGTGGACGTGCCGGACGTCCCGCCGTTGTGCGCGCCACCGGACGGCCCCGCCCAGGCGGGCGTCCTCGCCCTGCGCTCGGCCCTCGCCCAGAGCCTGCCGCTCGCCCGGGTGCGCACCCTGGCCGAAGCCGCGCTGCGCCCCGACCGCGGTCATCCGGCGCTGTTCACCGCCCGGTTGGCGGCCTGCTACACGCTGGCCCTGACGGACGCCTACGAGGCGGCGGCGGCCGGCCTCGACGACATCGTCGCCGAGGCCCGGAGCCGGGGCGTCGGCACCACCGTCACGGCGGCGCTGAGCCTGCGCGCGGCGGTGGCACTGCGCCGGGGCTGGCTGGAGGAGGCGGACCGGGACCTCGCGGAGGTCGAGTGGGCGGTGCTGCCCAGCTCCGCGCCCGTCAAGGCCGGACCGCTGCTCCTGGCCATGCGTCTGCTGCTGCACCTGGAGCGGGACGAGGTGGACGAGGCGGCCCGGTGCGCGGCGGCCGAACTGCCCGTCCTGGCGGTGAACGGCCTGTGGTGGCCGATGTTCCTGCACGCCAGGGGCCTGCTGGGGCTGCGCACCGGCGACCACCGGGCGGCCCTGTCCGACCTGCTGGAATGCGGGCGCGGACTGCTGGCCAGAGGCTGGACCAACCCGGCCGTCGTGCCGTGGCGTTCGGCCGCGGCCGTCGCCCGGCTGGGCCGCGGGGACCGGGCCGGAGCCGAACTCCTGGCGAAGGCGGAGCACGCGGCGGCCGAGGCGTGGGGGAGCGCGAGCGCGGTCGGCACGGCCCTGCTCGCCCTGGGCCGGGTGACCGAGGGCGAGCCGGCCGCCGAGGCGAGGGCCGCGGCGGCCCGGCTGCTACGGGACGCCACCCCGCCCGAGTGGGCCACCCCCCGCCGCGCCCGCCGGGTCCGGGAGCTGACCGGTGGGCCCGCTGCCCTCCGACCGTCGTGGGACACCACGGCGGAGGCCGCCGGCGGCCGGGGCCCGGAGGCCGGGCGGACACTCACCGAGACCGAGCGGCGCGTCGCCGAACTGGTCCGGGGCGGCCTGACCAACGCCGCCGTCGCCCGGCGGCTCTCGGTGTCCCGGCGGATGGTGGAGACGCACCTGACCCGGGCCTACCGGAAGCTCGGCGCCTCCGGCCGGCAGGACCTCGCCCGCCTCATCCCCCAGGAGGACTGATTCCCTTGCTGTGCGAACGGGAGACCGAACTGCGCGCGGTGGCCGACGCCCTGGACACCGCCGCGGCCCGCGGCAGTTCACTGACCGTCGTCACCGGAGCCTGGGGCGCGGGCCGGACGGAGCTGCTCGACCACCTCCCGCGGCTCGCCGAGCAGCGGGGCGCACGGGTGTTACGGGCCGACGCGGCGCGCCCGGAGCGGGAGTTCCCGTACGGCGTGGTGCGCCAGCTCCTCGAACCGGCACTCGCGGGCGCGGCGTCCCGGGAGCGGTGGCTGGGCGCGGACGCCGAGGCCGTCCGGACCGTCCTCGCCGAGGAGGCGCCCGCCCCGGAGGACGGCGCGCACCCGCGGCTGCTGCGCGAACTGCGCGCGCTGACCGCCCGGATGGCCGCCGACCAGCCGCTGCTCATCGCGGTGGACGACGCGCACTGGGCGGACGAGGCCTCGCTGCGCTGGCTGGCGTACCTCGCCAGACGGCCCACCGCGCGGCCCGTCACGGTCGTGCTGACCCTCGCCGACGGCGACCCCGAAGCCGGGACGCCCCTGGTGCGGGACCTCCTCGCCGCGGCCGGCCGCACCCTGCGGCTGCGCCCGCTGTCCCCCCGCGGCACCCGGGCGCTGGTGGAACGGAGCTTCGGCGAGCCCGCCGACGACGCGTTCGTCCGGGCCTGCCACGAGGCTGCCGGGGGCAGCCCGATGGTCACCGCCGCCATCGCCCACACCCTGCGCCGGGCGGGGCTGCGGCCGGTCGCGGAGTGCGGCGAGCGGGCCGCGCGGGTCAGCCCGCCCGACCTCCGGGAGCGGCTCGCCCTGCGGCTGGAACAACTCCCCTCGCCGCTACCGGAGTTCGCGCGGGCCATGGCCGTCCTGGGGGACCAGGCCGAGCCGGAGCTCCTGGCGCGGCTCGCGGAGCTGGACGCGGTCGGCTGCCGCGCGGCCGAACGGGCCCTGCGGGCACTGGGCCTGATCCGTCGGCGCCCCGGCTCGCCGGTGCCGGTCTTCGCCCATCCCGTCGTCCGGGACGCAGCCGAGGAGACCGCCACCGTCGAGGAGCAGCAGCGGCTCCACAGCCGGGCGGCCGTGCTCCTCCTCCGGGCCGGCCACCCGGCCGAGCAGATCGCCGCCCGGCTGATGGCGACGTCCCCCTCGGCCCCGTCCGACGCGGCGTGGACGGTCACCGTGCTGCGCGCGGCCGCCGATGCCGCGCTCGACCGCGGCGCCCCCGAGGACGCGGTGCGCTTCCTGCGCCGGGCCCTCCAGGAGGCCTCCCCGGACGGCGAGGACCGCGCCGTGGTCCTGGTGGACCTGGCCGGTGCCGAGCGGATCACCGACCCCTGGACGGCCGCGCGGCACATCTCCCAGGCGGTGCCCCTGCTGCCCTCGGCCGAGCAGCGGGCGGCGGCGCTGCTGCGCGTCTCGCCGCTCGTCTTCGACACGGCGCCGCCGCAGACGGTCGGCCTGTTCCGGGAGGTCTTCGCCGCGCTCGATCCCGGCCGCGCGGCGAGCGGTGCCGGCCGCGAGGTGGCGCTGCGGCTGGAGGCCCGGGTCCGGTGCGCGCAGCCCGTCGCTCCCGGACGGCTCGCCGACTCGGTGCGGCGGCTGCGGGAACTGGGACCGGAACCCGGACTGGGGACCGGCGCCCAGCGCGAGCTGGTGACCGTGCTGCTGCACGACGCGGTGGCCGCGGGCGGGATCGCGCGGGAGGAGGCCGTCCGGCTCGCCCGGCAGGTCCTGGAGCGGGAACCGGCGCTGCCGGAGCTGTCGTACACCGCCCTGCCGCTGCTGGCGGTCACGCTCGTGGTGGCGGACGACCTGACCGACCTCGCGGCCTGGCTGGAGACGCTCCTGGCACGCGCCGTACGGCAGCGGGCCGTGGTGTCCCAGGTGATCACGGGAACCGAACTGGCCCTGGTACGGCTGCGGTCCGGGGACGTGGCCGGGGCCCTGCCCCTGGCCCTGGAGGCCCGCCGGCTCGCGGGGGAGCAGTGGGAGGCCGACCCGGCGGCCGACCTCGCCCTGGCCGCCGTCGCCGTCGAGACCATGGACGCGCAGCTGTGCGACCGCCTCCTGGCGCAGGACTCCGGCTCCGCCTACGGAGACCTCACCGACGTCCGCCGCGGCGTCGCCCACCGGATGCTCCGCGGCGTACGCGCCTTCCAGCGGCGCGACGACGCCACCGCCCTGGACCACTTCCTCGCCTGCGGCAGGCGGTTGGAACGGGAGGGCCGGCGCAACACCGTGCTCGGCCCCTGGCGCACCTGGGCGGCCCTCGCCCACCGCCGCCTCGACGACGTGCGGGCGGCCGAGGAACTGATGCGCGAGGAGTGCGAGCGGGCCCGGGCCTGGGGAGCCCCCGCCGAACTCGGCCGGGCCCTGCGCGTGCACGGCACGCTCGCCGGCGGGGAGCGCGGACGGGGGCTGCTGCGCGAGGCGGTGGACGTGCTGCGGGTCTCGCACCACCGCCTGGAACTGGCCCGGGCGCTGGTGCGGCTCGGCGGCCTGGAGGCCCGCGAGGGACGCCCGCGGGCGGCGGAACTGCTGCGCGAGGGCGCCGCGCTCGCCGACGCCTGCGGGCTGCCCGCGCTCTCGGCCCGCGCCCGCACGCTGCTGGGCGGACCGGCGCCGGATCCGGTCCGCGGCCTGTCCCCGGTGCAGCTCACGGTGGCCCGGATGGTGGCCCGCGGACTGCCGAACGGTGCCATCGCCGGCGAACTGGGGGTGAGCCGACGGGCGGTGGAGAAGAACCTCACCGCCGTCTACCGCAAGCTGGCCGTCCGGGGGCGTTCGGAACTGGCCGGGGCGCTGCGCGCGTCCGGATGCGGCTGAGCCGCCGGGCCCGGCCGTCGAGCGGACGGGCGGTGGAGCGGACGGACGGTGGAGCGGACGGACGGCCGTCGAGCGTGCGGCCGGGCGGGGCCCCGCGGCCGGAGCGACCGCAGGCCCGCCCCCGGCGCCGTCAGGCGGAAGCCCGCGCGTACAGGTGGTCGTCCGCGGTGAGGATCGCGTGGTGGACCCGGCGGGTGGCCAGGCAGGGTTCGAGGCCGAGCTCCTTCCGCAGGACACCGCGGGCCACCTGGTAGACGTGCAGGGCGTCCGCCCGCCGGTCGCAGCGGTAGAGCGCCAGAATGAGCTGTCGGTGGAACGCCTCGTGCAGGGGGTGCTGGCCGAATAACGAATAGAGCCGGCCCACCGCCTCACGGTGCCGGCCCAGTGTCAGTTCCGATTCCATCCACTGCTCGGTGCAGTCCAGCCGGGCCTGGTCGAGCCAGTTCACGAATCCGTTGATGATGGGGCCGCTGCGCAGTCCGCCGAGCGCCGTCTCCTGCGACAACTCCAGTGCGGCGCGCAGTTTCTCGACGGCCTCGTGGTGCGCCCCGGCCCGTGCCGCGGCCCGGCCCTCCTCGGCCAGCCGGCTGAACACGTGCACGTCGAGCTCGCCGGGCTCGACGTGGATGAAGTAGCCGGGGGAGCGGGTGACGATCGGGCTCTCGGCCATGCCGCAGGAGCGCAGGAGCTTGCGCAGCTCGCAGATCCGGACGTGCACCGCCGTGGTCGCCCGCAGTGGTGAATTCCCGCCCCATATCTCGGAAATGAGCTCCTCCAGCGACACCACGTGATTGGCCCGGGCCAACAGCGAGGCGAGGACGATCTCCTTCTTTCGCGCCGAGACGAAAACCGGTTCGTCGCCGTGGAGGACGTGGGGCTTTCCGAGAATGCTGTATCGCACGTGGTACTCCAGTAATCGGTGGGGTAGCCGCTTCGATGTGGCGGGAATGGCGGAAGGGAATCTGACGCAATGTCATCCGGCCGTAATGGCAACCTAACCGGCGGTGATCGACGCGGTCAACGAAGCGGAAGAAGGCTGCGGTGCGGTTCGGACCGAACCGCCGCCTGGTACGGAGGCGCCCCACCGCCACATTCGGAGGGAGTACGGGGCGGCGGCGAACCGCCGCCCCGGGGCACTCAGTGGCCTGCCGCTCCGCACAGCACGAGGTTCGCCTGGAACCGGTGGCGCAGCACCTCGCTGCGCAGTTCCCGCACGCCCACCTTGCCGATGAGGCGGCCTCCGGTGCCCACCGCGTGGAGCACCTGCCACTCGCCGGCCAGGATGGCGTTGACGTCGATCCAGCCCGCCGTCTGGATCTCCCCGTCCGGCAGGGTGATCTCCTCCCGGTAGAAGGCCATCAGGTGGCCGTCGGACGGCCGGTTGACGACCTTCCAGCTGTGGCCGACCAGGCGGCCCACGGAGTTGCCGTCGGCGTCGAAGAACTCGTCGGTGTGGGTGCTGCGGTCGCCGGCGTTGAAGCCGTTCTCCGCGACCGCCGTGTAGTCGAGATTCACCGTCTCGGACAGTCCGGTGAGCGCGAAGCAGTCGCCCGCGGGCTTCTCCGCCACCGCCATCGGCTCGGTGACCATCGAGGCCGCGCACTCGGGGCACATCTCCACCGCCGCGCGGAACGGGTCGATCAGACGCATGTCAAAACCTTTCGTTTACAGGGGACTTCATGGGGATACGAGGGAACTTCGGAGGGAGCAAGGGGCTTGGGGGGGGGCTCAGTGGCCGTCCGGTGCCGCGGACGCGGCCCCGAACCAGCGGCGCAGGGCCTCCTCCAGCTCCCGCGGGTCGGGCGTGCGGCCCTGGGGCGCGGCCCAGGCGACGTGCCCGTCCGGCCTGATCAGCACCGCTGACAGGTCGTCGGCCGCGGCCCGGGCGCAGGTGGCGGTGACGACGTCCACCCGGTCCGCCCAGCCGTCGGCGACGGCCTTCAGCTCGGGCGCGCCCGCCAGGTCGAGCAGCACCCCGCGCGCCCGCTCCAGCAGGCCCAGGCTGCCGTACACGGCGCCGTCCGGAGCGGTCAGCTCGCGGTGCGGCATCCGCTTGCCCACCAGCGGGTGGGCACCGCCGAGGTCGTAGCGCACGTCGACGGCACTGAGCTCCCCGGCCAGCCGGTCGTTCACCTCGACCGACTCCAGGGTCTCCGCGACGACCGTGCGCAGCGCGTCGATGTCCGGGCCCGCGGTCATCAGGACGTTCTGCGCCCGGGTGTTGAGCAGTACCCGGGCCGCGGCCGGATGGCGCTCCCGCTGGTAGCTGTCCAGCAGGCCCGCGGGCGCCCGGCCGTCGACCTCGGCCGCGATCTTCCAGCCGAGGTTCACCGCGTCGTGCACCCCCAGGTTGAGCCCCTGGCCGCCGAACGGAGGGTGCACGTGCGCCGCGTCACCGGCCAGCAGCACTCGGCCGACGCGGTAGCGCGCCGCCTGCCGGGTGGTGTTGCCGAACCGGCTCAGCCACTGCGGCGTCGCGCCCGAGAGGTCGATGCCGGCGACGGCGGCGACGCTCTCGCAGACCTCCTCGAAGGTCGGTGCCGCGGCCCGCCGCACCGGCGGCCGGGTGAAGTCGCCGACGATGAACCGCAGGACGTCCTCGCCCGCGGTCGAGACCGCGACGGCGGAGACCGCGAGCCAGCCGCGCTCGCTCCGCACGAAGGGGAAGGGCCGCTGCCGCAGCCCGGGGAGGTCCCGGCTCATCCCGGAGACGTCGGCCAGCAGGACGTCCGCCGTGGCGTCGGTCCCGGGGAACTCGACGTCGAGGAGCGACCTGACCGTGCTGCGGCCGCCGTCGCAGCCGACGACGTAGGCGCCCCGGAGCCGGTACGGGCCGTCCGGACCGGTCACCTCCAGGTCCACGCCGTCCGCGTCCTGGCGCAGCCCCGTCACCTCGTGGCCGCGCCGGACCTCGGCGCCCAGCTCCTGCGCCCACTCGGCGAGCACCCGCTCGATGCGCGCCTGGGGCAACAGCAGCACCGCGTGCGGGCTGTCGAGCCGGCCGAGGTCGATGCCGACCGGCAGCAGCGCGAAGTGGCTGTAGCGGCCCGTACGGCTGCCGGTGAACCGGTCGAGGATCCCGCGCTGCTCCCAGATCTCGATCGTCCGGGCGTACACCCCCGGCGCGCGAGACTCGCGGTCGTCGGTGAACCCCGGGCGCCGCTCCAGGACCACCACCTCCACGCCCGCGAGCCGCAGTTCGGCGGCCAGCATCAGGCCGGTCGGTCCGGCGCCGCAGACCACCACCGGTGGCCGGGTCTCGTTCGTCGTCATGCGGGTGACTCCTTGGTGTGCGGAGGGTTGAGGACGGTGCGCAGGTACCGGGCGAGGGACACGGGATCCGGGTGGTCGTAGACCACGACCGGTTCCAGCAGCAGCCCGGTGGCCTCGCACAGGCGGTTGCGCAGGTCGAGGGCGGTGAAGGAGGAGAAGCCGGCCCCCTGGAACGTGACTTCGGCCTGGACGGCGTCCGGCGTGTCGTGGCCTAGCACGGCGGCGGCGTGGGTGCGGATGATGTCCAGCAGGACGCGCTCCTGCTCCTCGGGGGAGGCGCCGGCGAGGCCCTCGGCCAGCCGCCGTTGCTTCTCGGTGTCCTCCAGGGCCCGGGGCGGCTCGGCGGCCCCGTCCGGGGCGTGCGGGGCCCGGCGGTTCCACCAGGCGGACAGGGCCGGCAGCACCTCGCCCAGCGCGGCCCGGCGGCCGTCGTCCAGCTCCAGGCGTTCCGCCAGCGCGTCCAGGTCCGCGCCCGCCACCGCGGTCCAGAACTCCGCTTCGCCGCCGCTCGTACGGCGCGCGCCGCGCACGGCGGCCGACTCCAGCCAGTAGCGCCGCCGGGGGAAGGCGTAGGGCGGCAGGTCGACGCGCCGCGCGTCGGGCAGGACGGCCTCCCAGTCCACCTCCGCGCCGTTGGCCCAGGCCCGGGCGAGGGCGTCCAGGGCGCGCGGGGCCTCGGGCCGGCCCTTGAGGAGCACCGGCGCGCACACCGCCTCGCCCGCGGGCAGGCTCAGCTGGGCCAGGGAGGTCAGTACGGCGTCCGGGCCGAGTTCGAGGCAGGTGGACACGCCCGCGTCGGCCAAGTGGCGGACGCCGTCGTGGAAGCGGACGGTCGCGCGGATCTGCCCGGCCCAGTAGTCGGGCGAGCCCAGCTCCCCGGCGGTGGCCGGGCGGCCGGTGACGAGCGAGACCACGGGGATCGTCGGCGGGTGGTAGGCCAGCGTCGCGGCGACCGCCCGGAACTCCTCCAACGCGGGCTCCATGAGCGGAGAGTGGAAGGCGTGGCTGACCCGCAGCGGGGTGGTTCGGCGCCCCTGCTCGGCGAAGGAGCGGGCGGCCCGCTCGGCCGCCTCCCGCTCCCCGGACAGCACCAGCGCCCGGGGGCCGTTGACGGCCGCGATGCCGAGGACGTCCGCGCGGTCCGCCAGCAGCGGCAGGACCTCCGCCTCCTCGGCCTCCACGGCGATCATGGCGCCCCCTTCGGGCAGCGCGTCCATCAGCCGCGCCCGGGCGGCCACCAGCTCGGCCGCGTCCGGCAGGTCGAGGACGCCGGCCACGTGCGCGGCGGTCAGCTCGCCGAGGGAGTGCCCGACGAGCCGGTCGGGCGTGATCCCCCAGGCCCGCAGCAGCCGGTACAGCGCCGTCTCCAGGGCGAACAGCGCGGGCTGGGCGTAGGCGGTGCGGTGCAGCAGCGCCGCCTCCGGGCTGTCCGGCGCGGCGAACACGACCTCGCGCAGCGGACGTTCCAGGTGCACGTCCAGGTGGTCGCAGACCTCGCCGAACGCCTTCGCGAAGACCGGGAAGGCCTGGCCCAGTTCGGCCCCCATGCCCGGCCGCTGGCTGCCCTGGCCGGTGAACAGGAAGGCGGTGCCGCCCGACCCGGCCGCCGTGCCGCGGACGAGCCCGGACGCGCCGCGGTCCCGGGCGAGGTTCGCCAGGGAGGCCATCAGCTCCTCGCGGTCCCGCCCCACGACCGCGGCGCGGTGCGGGAAGTGGGTCCGCGTGGTCGCCAGCGACAGGCCGACGTCCGCGGCCCCGGCCTCCGGGTGCTGGAGCAGGTGGCGGTGCAGCCGCCGGGCCTGGGCCCGTACGGCGGCGCGGGTGCGGGCCGACAGCACCCACGGCAGCGGGCCCTCCGGCGCGGCCTTCCCGGCCGCCGGCTCCTCGACGGCGGGCGGCTGCTCCAGCACGAGGTGGGCGTTGGTGCCGCTGATCCCGAAGGAGGAGACGGCCGCCCGGCGGGGGCGGCCCGGGTCCGTCTCCCACGGCGCCGCCTCGGTGAGCAGCGAGACGGCCCCCGATGACCAGTCGACGTGCGGGGTGGGCTCGCCTACGTGCAGGGTCTTCGGCAGCACGCCGTGGCGCATCGCCAGCACCATCTTGATCACGCCGCCGACGCCCGCCGCGGCCTGGGTGTGGCCGACGTTGGACTTGAGCGAGCCGAGCCGCAGCGGCCGTCCGGCGGGCCGGCCGCGCCCGTAGGCGGCCAGCACGGCCCGGGCCTCGATGGGGTCGCCCAGGGGCGTGCCGGTGCCGTGCGCCTCGACGGCGTCCACGTCGGCGGGGGTGAGGCGGGCGTTGGCGAGGGCCTGACGGATCACCCGCTCCTGCGCGGGCCCGCTGGGGGCCGTCAGGCCGTTGCTCATGCCGTCCTGGTTGACCGCGCTGCCGCGGACCACCGCGAGGATCCGGCGGCCGTTGCGCCGGGCGTCCGACAGGCGCTCCAGCAGGACCAGGCCCGCGCCCTCGGCCAGCCCGGTCCCGTCGGCACCGGCGGAGAACGCCCGGCAGCGGCCGTCCGGGGACAGCCCCCGCTGGCGGCTGAACTCGACGAGGGTGTTGGGCGTGGCCATCACCGTGGCACCGCCCGCGAGCGCGAGCGCGCACTCGCCGCCGCGCAGCGCCTGGACGGCCAGGTGGATGGCGACCAGCGAGGACGAGCACGCGGTGTCCAGCGTCACCGCCGGGCCCTCCAGGCCGAAGGTGAAGGAGATCCGGCCGGAGGCGACGCTGCTCGACGTGCCGGTCATCAGCTGGCCCTCGAACTCCTCGGGGGCCTCGTGCGGGTGCGGCGCGTAGCGCATGTCCGCCACCCCCACGAACACGCCGGTACGGCTGCCGCGCAGCGTCTCCGGGACGATGCCCGCCCCTTCGAACGCCTCCCAGGCGGTCTCCAGCAGCAGCCGCTGCTGCGGGTCCATGGCCGTGGCCTCGCGCGGGCTGATGCCGAAGAACTCGGCGCCGAAGTCGCCCGCGTCGTGCAGGAACCCCCCGCCGGAGGCGTAGGTCGTCCCCGGGCGGTCCGGGTCGGGGTGGCACAGGGACGCGAGGTCCCAGCCCCGGTTGACCGGGAAGTCCGAGACGGCGTCGGTCCCCGTCTCCAGGAGCCGCCACAGGTCCTCGGGGGTGCGGACGTCCCCCGGGTAGCGGCAGCTCATCGCGACGATGGCGATCGGCTCGCCGGCCGCCTCCTCGGCGGCCCGCAGCTTCTCCCGGGTGTCCTGGAGGTCGTCCCGGGTCTCCTGCAGGTCGGCGGTCACCCACTTGAGGTAGTCGAGCAGCTTCTCTTCGGTGGACATCGTGGGCTTCTCCTCGTCGGCGTCGGTCGGTCGGTGGGACATCAGCGGCCCGCCGCCCGGCCGAGGCCGTTGTCGATCAGGGCGAAGATCTCCTCGGGCGAGGCCTCGGCGATCCGCCGGGCGTCGGTCGGTCGGGAGTCGGTCGGTCGGGAGTCGGCCGGCCGGGCGGCGGCCGGCCGGGCGGCGGCCTGCTCCCCCTGCGGTCGGCGGGGCCGGCCCCAGGCGGCGACCAGGTCCTCCAGCCGTCGGACGAGCTCCTGCCGGACGGACTCGTCCGCCTCGGCGCAGCCGCTCAACACGGCTTCCACACCGTCCAGTTCGGCGAGAGCGGCGGCTCCGGCGGCGGGCTCGCCGGGGAGCAGCACCTCCCGCAGGTGACGGGCCAGCGCCTCGGGCGTGGGGTGGTCGAAGACGAGGGTCGCGGGCAGCCGCAGCCCGGTCGCGGCGACCAGCCGGTTGCGGAACTCGACGGCGGTCAGCGAGTCGAAACCGCTCTCCTTGAAGAGGCGCGTGGCGGCCACGGTGTCCGGCGTCGCGTGCCCGAGCACCGCGGCCGCCTGACCGCGCACCAGGTCGAGCAGCGCGCCCTCCCGCTCGCCCGGCGGCAGGGCGAGCAGCCGGCGCTCCCAGGAGTCGGGCCGCACCGCACCCTCCGCCGCGGCCACCCGGCGCACCGGGGCCCGCAGGACGCTCTCCAGCACCGCCGGCAGGGTGCCCGACTCGGCCCGCTCCCGGAGGACGGCCAGGTCGAGCCGGGCGGGCACGACGACCGGCTCGGCGCCGGACAGGGCCCGGTCGAACAGGGCGAGGCCGTCCTGCGCGGTGAGCGGGACCAGGCCGCCGCGCGCCATCCGGCCCAGGTCGGCGCCGTCCAGGTGGGCGGTCATCCCGGAGCGCTGCTCCCACAGGCCCCAGGCCATCGACACGGCGGGCAGGCCCGCGCGGCGCCGCCGCTGGGCGAGGGCGTCGAGGAAGGCGTTCGCCGCGGCGTAGTTGCCCTGGCCGGGAGCGCCGACCGTGGCGGCGGCCGAGGAGTAGAGCACGAACGCGGAGAGGTCTGCCGTGCGGGTCAGCTCGTCCAGGACCGCGGCCCCGTCCACCTTCGGGCCGAAGACCCGGTCCACCTGGGCCTCGGTCAGGTCGGTGACGACGGCGTCGTCGAGGGTGCCGGCGGTGTGGATGACGGCGGTGAGGGGGTGTTGGTCGGGGATGGTGGTGAGGAGTGCTGCCAGGGCGTGAGGGTCGGTGGTGTCGGTGGCGGTGATGGTGGTGTGGGCGCCGAGGGTGGTGAGTTCGGCTGTGAGTTCGGCGGCGCCGGGGGTGTTGGGGCCTTGGCGGCTGGCGAGGTGGAGGTGGCGGGCGCCGTGGTGGGTGATGAGGTGGCGGGCGGTGAGGGTGGCGAGGGTGCCGGTGCCGCCGGTGATGAGGATGGTGCCGTCGGGGTTGAGGGGGGTGGGGAGGGTGAGGGCGATTTTGCCGGTGTGGCGGGCTTGTTGGAGGTGGCGGAGGGCTTGGGGGGCTTGGCGGATGTCCCAGGTGGTGAGGGGGAGGGGGTGGAGGTGGCCTTGGGTGAAGAGGGTGAGGAGTTCGGTGAGGATTTCTTGGATGCGGTCGGGGGTGGCGTCGGCTTGGAGGTCGAAGGGGGTGTAGGTGGTGCCGGGGTGGGTGGTGGTGATGGTGTGGGGGTCGCGGGGGTCGGTTTTGCCCATTTCGAGGAAGTGGCCGCCGTGGGGGAGGAGGCGTAGGGAGGCGTCGGTGAAGTCTCCGGCGAGGGAGTTGAGGATGACGTCCATGCCGTGGCCGTCGGTGGTGTGGAGGAAGTGTTGTTCGAAGTCGAGGGTGCGGGAGGAGGCGATGTGGTCCTGGGTGATGCCCATGGCGTGGAGGGTGGGCCATTTGGCGGGGCTGGCGGTGGTGTAGACGTCGATGCCCCAGTGGTGGGCGAGTTGGACGGCGGCCATGCCGACGCCGCCGGTGGCGGTGTGGACGAGCAGGCGTTGGCCGGGCTGGATGTCGGCGAGGTCCCGCAGCCCGTAGTACGCCGTCAGGAACACCACGGGCACCACGGCCGCCTCGGCGAACGTCCACCCCTCGGGCACCCGGGCCACCATGCGGTGGTCGGTGTCGGCGAAGGTCGCGATGGCCCCGGGGAACAGTCCGAACACCCGGTCGCCGGGGGCGAAGCGGGTGACGTCGGGGGCGACCTCGGTCACCACGCCGGCCGCCTCGCCGCCGATCAGCGCCTCCTCGCCCGGGTACATGCCCAGGGCGATCAGCACGTCGCGGAAGTTCACCCCGGCCGCCCGCACCGCGATCCGCACCTGCCCCGGGCCGAGCGGCTCCCGGGGGCAGGCCGTCGCGGCGAGGCCGTCCAGCGTGCCCTTCCCCGCGCTCCGCAGCCGCCAGGGCTCCGCCGGCAGCGCCAGGGCGCCGGCCGGCCTCGGGCGCACCAGCCGGGCGGCACGCAACGCGCCGTCACGGACGGCGAGTTGGGGTTCGCCGGTGGCCGCCGCCGCCCGGACCTTCCGGTACGAGCCGTCCCGGCCGTCGAGGTCGACGAGCAGGAAGCGCCCCGGATTCTCGGTTTGCGCCGTCCGCAGCAGACCCCAGACCGCGGCGTGCGCCGGGTCGGCGACCAGGTCGCCCTCCCCGGCGGCCACCGCGCCCCGGGTGAGGACGACCAGCCGTGACGAGGCGAACCGCTCGTCGGCCAGCCACGTCCGGACCAGGTCCAGGACGCGCAGCGTCGCCTCCCGGGCCGCCCCGGCGAGGTCGTCCCAGGACTCCGTGCGGCACTCGACGGCCACCACCGGGGGCACCTCGCCGTCCAGCGAGCGCAGGTCGGGGTACGGCGCGGCGTCCAGGGCCGCGGCCAGGGCGGGCGAACCGAGCACGGCCCACGGCGCGTCGTCCCGGTCCGGCTCCGGCACGGCCGTCCATTCGACGACGAACATCGCGTCGGACCGCGCGTCCGGCGACAACTGCCCGGGCGAGAGCGGCCGCAGGACCAGCGACTCCACCGAGGCCACCGGCTGCCCGGCGGCGTCGGCCACGGTCAGCGCCACCGCGTCGGCGCCCGCCGGCGAGAGCCGGACCCGCAGCGTCTCGGCGCCGTGGGCGTGCAACTGCACGCCGCTCCAGGCGAACGGGAGCCGTACGGCGCCCTCCCCGGTGCGGGAGCCGTCCAGGGCGAGGGCGTGCAGGGCGGCGTCCAGCAGCGCCGGGTGCAGGCCGAAGGAGCCCGCCTCCGCCGACTGCTTCTGCGCCAGGCGGACCTCGGCGTACAGGTCCTCGCCGTGCCGCCAGGCCGCGCGCAGGCACTGGAACGCCGGGCCGTACTCGTACCCCAGGGCGGCCAGGCCGTCGTAGTGCCCGCCGAGGTCCACCGGGGTCGCCCCGGCGGGCGGCCAGGCGGTGAGGGCGTGCTCGTGCTCCCGGGCGGGCCGGGCCGCCGCGCCCAGGGTGCCGGTGGCGTTCCTGGTCCAGGGGAGGTCCGGCTCGGCGTCGCCGGGCCGGGAGTGGATGTGGAAGGGCCGCAGCCCCCTCTCGTCCGGCGGGTCGACGGTCACCTGGAGGTGCACCGCCTCCTCCGGCAGCAGCAGCGGTGCCAGCACGGCCAGTTCCTCGACGCGGGTGTGGCCCGTCTCGCCGGCGGCGTGCAGGGCCAGCTCCACGAAGGCGCTACCCGGCAGCAGGGTCGTGCCCAGCACCGCGTGGTCGGCCAGCCAGGGCCGGGTCCGCCGGGACAGGCTGCCGGTGACGACGAGGCTCTCGCCGCCGGCCAGCGGCAGAGCGGCGCCCAGCAGCGGGTGGCCGGTCGGCCGCAGCCCCAGCTGTGCGGCGTCCGCCTGTGACGGGGCCGGCTCCAGCCAGTGGCGGCTCCGCTGGAAGGCGTAGGTCGGCAGGTCCACGCCGCCGCGCGGGGCGTCCGGCAGGGCCGGGGACCAGTCCACGGCCAGGCCCCGGGTGTGGGCCGCGGCCAGCGCGGTGAGCATCCGGGCCTGGCCGCCCTCGCCGCGGCGCAGGGTGCCGACGACCGTGGCGCCCTGCGGGAGGTCCAGCTCCTCCAGCGTCTCCTGGAGGCTCGTGGTCAGCACCGGGTGGGGGCTGACCTCGACGAAGGTGCGGTGCCCGGCCGCCACGAGGACGCCGACGGTCTCCTTGAACCGGACGGTCCGGCGGAGGTTGCGGTACCAGTACCCGGCGTCCAGCGTCGCGGTGTCCACCAGGCCGCCGGTGACGGTGGAGTAGAAGGGGACCTCGGCGGAGCGCGGCGAGACCGGGGCCAACACCTCGGCCAGCCGCTCCCGGACGGCCTCGACGTGGGCGCAGTGCGAGGCGTAGTCGACGGGGATCACCTTGCTGCGCACGCCCTCGGCGGCGCAGCGGGCGTGCAGCTCCGCCAGGGCCCCGGTGTCACCGGAGACGACCGTCGAGCGCGGGCCGTTGACGGCCGCGACGGACAGCCGGTCCTCCCAGCGCCCGAGCAGGTCCGCCACCTCGCGGTGCGGCAGGGGTACCGACAGCATGCCGCCGCGGCCGCGCAGGGCGTCGAGCGCCCGGCTGCGCAGGGCGACCACCAGGGCCGCGTCGTCGAGGGAGAGCGCGCCCGCGACGCACGCCGCGGCGATCTCGCCCTGGGAGTGGCCGATGACCGCGGCCGGTTCGACGCCGTACGAGCGCCACAGGGCCGCCAGCGAGACCATCACCGCGAACAGGGCGGGCTGGATGGTGTCGGCGGTGTCCATGGCGGGCGCGCCCGGCCTGCCGTGCAGGAGGTCGAAGAGGTCCCAGCCGGTGTGCGGGGCGAGCGCCTCGGCGCACTCGCGCATCCGCTCCCGGAAGACCTCCGAGGTCTCCAGCAACTCCAGGGCCATTCCCTCCCATTGGGAGCCCTGGCCGGGGAAGACGAAGACCGTCTGGTGGCCGGTCCCGGCCGTGCCCTCGGTGAGCTGCGGCGCGGGCGAGCCCTGGGCGAGGGCGTCGAGGGCGGTGCGCAGCTCCGCCCGGTCCGCCCCGACGAGCACCGCGCGGTGCTCGAAGGCGGCGCGGGTCGTGGCCAGGGCGTGGGCGATGTCCCGGACCCCGGCCTCCGGGGCCGCGTCGGCCCAGGCCAGCAACCGCCGTGCCTGCTCCCGCAGCGCCCCGGCGGAACGCCCGCTCAGCAGCCACGGCACCACCGCGGCACCGGAGTCCGGCTCGGCCGGGGCGGCCGCGGCGGCCGGCTCCGGGGCCGCCTCCAGCACCAGGTGGGCGTTGGTGCCGCTCATGCCGAACGAGGAGACGGCGGCGCGGCGGGGCCGGCCGGTGGCGGGCCAGGGCGTGGTCCCGGTGACCAGGCGGACGGTGCCGGTGCTCCAGTCGGCGTGCGGGGTGGGCTCGTCGGCGTGCAGGGTCGGCGGCAGGACGCCGTGGTGCATGGCCAGCACCATCTTGATGACGCCCGCGACACCGGCGGCGGCCTGGGTGTGGCCGATGTTGGACTTCACCGACCCCAGGTGCACCGGCAGTTCCCGGTCGCGCTCCCGCCCGTAGGTGGCGAGGATGGCCTGGGCCTCGATGGGGTCGCCCAGGGTGGTGCCGGTGCCGTGCGCCTCGACGGCGTCCACGTCGGCGGGGGTGAGGCGGGCGTCGGCGAGCGCCTGGCGGATCACCCGTTCCTGGGACGGGCCGTTGGGTGCGGTCAGCCCGTTGCTGGCGCCGTCCTGGTTGACCGCGCTGCCGCGGATCACGCCCAGGACCCGGCGGCCGTTGCGGAGCGCGTCGGAGAGCCGCTCCAGCAGGACCAGGCCCACGCCCTCGCCCCAGCTGGTGCCGTCCGCGTCGGCGGAGAAGGCCTTGCAGCGGCCGTCGGGGGACAGCCCGCGCTGGCGGCTGAACTCGACGAAGAGCGTCGGTGTGGCCAGGACGGACGCGCCGCCGGCCAGCGCGAGCGAGCACTCGCCCCGGCGCAGCGCCTGCGCCGCGAGGTGGATGGCCACCAGCGACGACGAGCAGGCGGTGTCGATGCTGACCGCCGGGCCCTCCAGCCCGAAGGTGTAGGCGACGCGGCCGGAGATGATGCTCGCCGAGCTGCCGGTCAGCCGGTAGCCGTCGGCCTCCTCGGGCGCGGCGTCCAGCAGCGCCGTGTAGTCCTGCGAGCTGGTCCCCGCGAACACTCCGGTGTCGCTGCCGCGCAGCGTCGCCGGGTCGATGCCGGCGCGCTCGAACGCCTCCCAGGCGGTCTCCAGCAGCAGCCGCTGCTGCGGGTCCATCGCGGTGGCCTCGCGCGGGCTGATGCCGAAGAACTCGGCGTCGAACAGGGGCGCCTCGTGGAGGAACCCGCCGTGCCGGGTGTAGGTCCGGCCCGGTGTGCCGATCTCGGGGTGGTAGAGGCCCTTGACGTCCCAGCCGCGGTCGGCGGGGAACTCCCCGATGGCGTCGGTGCCGTCGGCCACCAGCCGCCACAGGTCCTCGGGGGTGCGGACGTCCCCCGGGTAGCGGCAGCTCATCGCGACGATGGCGACCGGTTCGTCCGCCGCCCCGGCCGCCACCGGTGCGACGGGGGTGGCGGTGGCCGGTTCGGTACGGCCGCCGAGCAGTTCCAGCACGTGGGCGGCCAGCGCGACGGGGGTGGGGTGGTCGAAGGCCAGGGTGGCCGACAGGCGCAGGCCCGTCGCCGCGCCCATCCGGTTCCGCAGCTCGACCGAGGTCAGCGAGTCGAAGCCGATCTCGCTGAACGGGCGGTCGACGTCGATGGATTCGGGCGCGGGGTGCCCGAGCACGACGGCGGCCTGCGCACGCACCAGGTCCAGCACGGCCCGCTCCCGCTCGGCGGCGGTGAGCCCGGTGAGCCCGGCGAGCGGCGAGCGCTCGTCGGCGCCGGTACGGCGGGCGGCGGCGCGGGGCAGCCCCGGTCGGACCAGGGAGCCCAGCAGGGCCGGCAGGGTGCCCTCGTCGGCCTGGCGGCGCAGCGCGGCCGGGTCCAGGTGCGCCGGGACCGTCAGGGCCCGCCCCGAGGCGAGCGCCGCGTCCAGCAGCTCCAGGGCCTCCTCCGGTGCCATCGGGGCGACGCCGGTGCGGCCGATCCGGGTGCGGTCGCCCTCGTCCAGGGTGCCGGTCATGCCGCTCGCCCGGTCCCACAGGCCCCAGGCGAGGGAGGCGCCGGGCAGCCCCTGGGCGTGGCGGTGCTGGGCGAGGGCGTCGAGGAAGGCGTTGCCCGCCGCGTAGTTGGCCTGTCCGGCGTTGCCGAGGGTGCCGGCGATCGAGGAGTAGAGCACGAACGCGGAGAGGTCTGCCGTGCGGGTCAGCTCGTGCAGGTTCCAGGCCGCGTCCACCTTGGGCAGCAGGACCTGCCGCAGGCGTTCGGGCGTGAGGTTCTCGATGATCGCGTCGTCGAGGGTGCCGGCGGTGTGGATGACGGCGGTGAGGGGGTGTTGGTCGGGGATGGTGGTGAGGAGTGCTGCCAGGGCGTGGGGGTCGGTGGTGTCGGTGGCGGTGATGGTGGTGTGGGCGCCGAGGGTGGTGAGTTCGGCTGTGAGTTCGGCGGCGCCGGGGGTGTTGGGGCCTTGGCGGCTGGCGAGGTGGAGGTGGCGGGCGCCGTGGTGGGTGATGAGGTGGCGGGCGGTGAGGGTGGCGAGGGTGCCGGTGCCGCCGGTGATGAGGATGGTGCCGTCGGGGTTGAGGGGGGTGGGGAGGGTGAGGGCGATTTTGCCGGTGTGGCGGGCTTGTTGGAGGTGGCGGAGGGCTTGGGGGGCTTGGCGGATGTCCCAGGTGGTGAGGGGGAGGGGGTGGAGGTGGCCTTGGGTGAAGAGGGTGAGGAGTTCGGTGAGGATTTCTTGGATGCGGTCGGGGGTGGCGTCGGCTTGGAGGTCGAAGGGGGTGTAGGTGGTGCCGGGGTGGGTGGTGGTGATGGTGTGGGGGTCGCGGGGGTCGGTTTTGCCCATTTCGAGGAAGTGGCCGCCGTGGGGGAGGAGGCGTAGGGAGGCGTCGGTGAAGTCTCCGGCGAGGGAGTTGAGGATGACGTCCATGCCGTGGCCGTCGGTGGTGTGGAGGAAGTGTTGTTCGAAGTCGAGGGTGCGGGAGGAGGCGATGTGGTCCTGGGTGATGCCCATGGCGTGGAGGGTGGGCCATTTGGCGGGGCTGGCGGTGGTGTAGACGTCGATGCCCCAGTGGTGGGCGAGTTGGACGGCGGCCATGCCGACGCCGCCGGTGGCGGTGTGGACGAGCAGGCGTTGGCCGGGCTGGATGTCGGCGAGGTCCCGTAGCCCGTAGTACGCCGTCAGGAAGACGACCGGAAGTACGGCGGCCTGGGCGAAGGTCAGGTTCTCGGGTATCGGCGCGGCCATCCGCTCGTCGGTGACCGCGAACGTCCCGGCGCTGCCGGGGAACAGCCCGAACACCCGGTCGCCGGGGGCGAAGCGGGTGACGTCGGGGGCGACCTCGGTCACCACGCCGGCCGCCTCGCCGCCGATCAGCGCCTCCTCGCCCGGGTACATGCCCAGGGCGATCAGCACGTCGCGGAAGTTCACCCCGGCCGCCCGCACCGCGATCCGCACCTGCCCCGGGCCGAGCGGCTCCCGGGAGGACGGCACGAGCGCCAGGTTCTCCAGCGTGCCCTTGGCGGTGACGTCCAGCCGCCAGTCGTCGGCACCGGCGGGCAGCGCCAGCCCCGCCGTCCGTCCGTCGATCCGTACGAGGCGGGGGACGGAGGCGGTGCCGTCGCGCAGGGCGAACTGCGGCTCCCCCGAGGCCAGTGCCGCCGCCAGCGCCGTCCGGGACGCCTCGGTGCGGTCGACGTCGACGATCTGCAGCCGTCCCGGGTGCTCGGTCTGGGCCGAGCGCAGTAGGCCCCACAGGGCGGCCGCGGCCGGGTCCCGTACCTGGTCGTCCGGGCCGGCCGCCACCGCGCCGCAGGTCACGACGGCCAGGCGGGCGGTGGCGGAGCGCTCGTCGGCCAGCCACTCCCGGACGGTCTCCAGCACCTCGGCGGTGGCTCGGTGCACCGTCGCGGGGACGTCCGCTCCGGGCGTCCCGGTGAACTGCGCCACCACGGCCGGGGCGTCGGCGGGGAGGTCGGCCAGGCTCGGGTAGCGGCCGGGCCCGGCCGGGCCGGCCGGGTCGGCACCGAGGACCGCCGGCGCGGCGGCGGACGTCCCGGCGGGAACGGGCAGGGGCGTCCAGTCGATGCCGTAGAGGCCGTCGCGGGTGGTCGGGGCGGCGGCGAGCCGGCCCGCTTCCACGGGCCGCACCGCCAGGGACCCGACGGACAGCAGCGGGGCCCCGGCCCCGTCGGCGACCGCGAGCGCCACGGTGTCGGGCGTGGTGTGCCACAGCCGTACGCGCAGCTCCTCGGCCCCCGCGGCGAACAGCCGCACATCGCCCCAGGCGAAGGGCAGCCGGAGGTCCGCGTGCTCGCCCTGCTCCGGCAGCGCCTCCAGGGCCAGCAGGTGCAACGCCGCGTCCAGCAGGGCGGGGTGGACGGTGAACAGCGGGTCGTCGTCGCCCGGGCCAGTGCCCGTCGCGCGCTGCGGGAGCCGCACCTCGGCGTAGAGGTCCTCGCCGTGCCGCCAGGCCGCGCGCAGGCACTGGAACGCCGGGCCGTACTCGTAGCCGTGCCCGGCGAGGCGCTGGTAGAGGCCGTCGGTGTCGATCGCCGTCGATCCGGCGGGCGGCCAGGGGGCGGTGGAGCCCGAGGCGTCCGTGACGGTGTCCAGCGGGGCGGGGGCCAGGGTGCCGACGGCGTGCCGGAGCCACTCGGCGCCCTCGTCCGTCCGGGAGTACAGCCGTACGGGCCGCTTCCCGGCGGCGTCCTGGGCGCCGACGACCAGCTGGACGTCCACGTCGGCGCCGTCGAGCCGCAGCGGGGCCTCCAGCGTCAGGTCCTCGACCACGGGCAGGCCGAGCCGTAGTCCTGCCAGGAGCGCCAGCTCCACCATCGCGGTGCCGGGCAGCAGGGGCGTGCCCAGCACCGCGTGGTCGGCGAGCCAGGGGAAGGCCGTCAGGGACAGCCGGCCGGTGAACACGTGCCCCTGGCCGTCGGCGAGTTCCACCGCCGCGCCCAGCAGCGGGTGTTCGGCCTCCGCCAGGCCCACCGCGCCCAGGTCGCCCCGTCCGGCCGGTGTCTCCAGCCAGTGCCGCTCCCGCTGGAAGGCGTACGTCGGGAGGTCCACGGCGGCGCGGCCGGGGCCGAACACCGCCTGCCACTCCACGGCCACGGCGCCCTGTACGTGCAGCTGCGCGAGCGCGGTCAGCGCGGCCTGCGGTTCGGCGAGGCCCTTGCGCAGCGACGCGGCGCAGGCGAGCGTGCTCCCGGGGTCCGTCCCGACCAGCGTGGTGAGGGTCGCGTCCGGGCCGAGTTCGACGCAGGCGGTGACCCCGTCGGCCTGGAGCGTCTGCATGGCGGCGTGGAAGCGCACCGCCTCCCGGGCATGGGCGGCCCAGTGGTCGGGGGAGGCCAGCTCCTCGGCCGTCGCGGCGCGCCCGGTCAGGGTGGAGACGAGTTCGATCCGCGGAGCGTGGAAGTCGAGACTCCGGGCGACGGCCCGGAAGTCCTCCAGCATCGCGTCCATGTGCGGCGAGTGGAAGGCATGACTGACCATCAGATAGCGGGTGCGGACGCCCAGTTCGTCGAGGCGCGCGGCGATCTCGGCCACCGCGTCGGCGTCACCGGAGACCACCGTCGACTCCGGACCGTTCACCGCCGCCGGCGCGACCGAGCCCTCCAGCCCGGCCAGCAGCGGCAGCACCCGCTCCTCCGGCGCCCGGACCGCGAGCATCGCGCCGCCGGAGGGCAGTGCCTGCATCAGCCGGCCCCGCTCCGCCACCAGCCGCGCGGCGTCCCCGAGGGAGAGCACACCGGCCACGTGGGCCGCCGTCAGCTCACCGACCGAGTGCCCGGCCACGACGTCCGGCCGCACTCCCCAGGACTCCCACAGCCGGAACAGCGCCAGCTCGATCGCGAACAGGGCCGGCTGGGCGAACTCCGTACGGTGGACCGTCTCGTCCGCCATCGCCTCGCGCAGCGGCACCCCCAGGGCGTCGAACGCGGCGCACGCCTCGTCGAAGGCGGCGGCGAACACGGGGAACGCGGCGGACAACTCGCGGCCCATGCCAGGCCGTTGGCTGCCCTGGCCGGCGAAGAGGAAGGCCAGCCTTCCCGGGGCGGACGCGATGCCCTGGATCGCGCCGGAGCCCGCCGCCAGGGCCGCCAGCCCGTCCAGCAGCGCCGCGCGGTCGGCCCCCAGCACTGCGGCGCGGTGCGGGAACCGGGTGCGCGTCTCCACCAGGGCGCGGCCGGCCTCCGCGGCGGAGACCTCCGGCAGCTCCGTCAGCCGCTCGTGCAGCCGCGTCGCCTGGGCGCGCAGGGCCGCTTCGCTGCGTCCGGAGAGGATCCAGGGGACGACGCCCGCGGGGGTCGGTTCGGCGTCGGCCTGCTCGGTGTCCTCCGCCTGCTCCTCGGCCTGTTCGAGGATGAGGTGGGCGTTGGTGCCGCTGATGCCGAAGGAGGAGACGGCGGCGCGGCGGGGTCGGTCCTCGGGGGTGGTCCAGGGGAGGGGCTCGGTGAGCAGGGCGACGTGGCCGGTCGTCCAGTCTACGTGGGGGCTGGGTCGGTCGGCGTGGAGGGTGCGCGGGAGGGTGCCGTGGCGCATGGCCATGACCATCTTGATGACGCTGGCGACGCCCGCGGCGGCCTGGGTGTGGCCGATGTTGGACTTCAGCGAGCCGAGGCGCAGGGGCTGGTCGGCGGGTCGGTTCCGGCCGTAGGTGGCGAGCAGGGCTTGGGCTTCGATGGGGTCGCCGAGCTTGGTGCCGGTGCCGTGGGCTTCGACGGCGTCCACGTCGGCGGGCTCCAGCCGGGCGCTCGCCAGCGCCTGCCGGACCAGCCGCTGCTGCGCGGGCCCGTTGGGCGCCGTCATCTGGCTGCTGGCGCCGTCCTGGTTGATCGCGCTGCCGCGGATGACGGCCAGCACCCGGTGGCCGTTGCGCCGGGCGTCGGAGAGCTTCTCCAGCAGGACGAGGCCGGCGCCTTCGCTCCAGCCGGTGCCGTCGGCGTCGGCGGAGAAGGCCTTGCAGCGGCCGTCCTCGGACAGGCCGCGCTGGCGGCTGAACTCGATGAAGGTGTTGGGTGTGGCCATCACGGTCACGCCGCCGGCCAGTGCGAGGGTGCACTCGCCGTTACGCAGCGCCTGCATGGCCAGGTGGATGGCGACGAGTGAGGAGGAGCAGGCCGTGTCGACGGTGACGGCCGGGCCCTCCAGGCCGAGCGCGTAGGCCACCCGGCCGGAGGCCACACTGCCCGCGCTGCCGGAGCCGAGGTAGCCCTCGAAGGACTTGGGGGCGGGCGTCAGGCGCGATGCGTAGTCGTTGTACATGACGCCGGCGAACACGCCCGTCCGGCTGCCGTGCAGGCTCTCGGGGACGATGCCCGCCCGTTCGAAGGCCTCCCAGGCCACCTCCAGGAGGAGGCGCTGCTGGGGGTCGGTGGCCAGGGCCTCGCGGGGGCTGAGGCCGAAGAACTCGGGGTCGAAGTCGGCGGCGTCGTGGAGGAATCCGCCGTGCCGGGTGTAGCTCGTGCCGGTCCGGTCCGGGTCGGGGTCGTACAGCTCGTCGAGGTGCCAGCCGCGGTCGGTGGGGAACTCGCCGATGGCGTCGGTGCCGTCGGCGACCAGGCGCCAGAGGTCCTCGGGTGAGGCGACTCCGCCGGGGTAGCGGCAGCTCATCGCCACGACGGCGACCGGCTCGTGCCGGTCGGCCTCGACCTCGCGCAGGCGTTGCTTGGCCCGGGCGAGATTGCCGGTGGCACGCTTGAGATACTCGCGGAGTTCTTCCTCGGTCGCCATTGCGGTGTTCAGCCTCTCGGAAAACGGGTCGGACGGGGTTCGGGGCGGAGCGGAACCGTTCAGGCCCGGTGTGCGGCCAGCGTGCGGCGGGTGCGGTGGGCGAGGTGCGCGGAGCGCAGGACGGTCCGGGGCAGGTAGTGGCCGCCCTTCATGCGGAGGATCGACAGGAAGCCCCACAGCTGCATCTCGGGCAGGTGGTGCGGGGCCCCGTGCACGTCGTCGTACTCGACGATCCGCAGGTCCCGGACGTGGCGGCGCAGCCGGTGCGGGTCCCCCGCCGGGATGATCTCGTCCCGCGCGCTCGCCGCGTAGGCCAACGGGACTGCCAATTCGGACAGCTGACGATCACTCAGGGCCCAGTCGCGGATGTGCTCGCCGACGTCCGCGGCCGGGACGCCGGTCAGGTGGGCGAGGGTGTCGACGGTGATCCGGGGCACCCGGGCCTGCCAGGAGCGGTCCGTGAAGAAGTCGTGCACCGGCGCGCCGACCGTCATGATGCCCCGGATACGCGGGTCCTCCAGGGCGGCCCGGACGGCCAGGTGCCCGCTGAAGCTCAGCGTGATGCAGTACGTCCGGGCCACGTCGGCCCGGTCCGCGACGGCGTCCAGGAGCCGGGGCAGCAGGTGCCGGCTGTCGGCGCCGTAGGTCAGCGTGTTCTCGCCGACGCCGGGCAGCTCGGTGACGAGCCCGGCGAAGCCCAGCCGGTCCAGGCGGGTGAGGAGCGGGGCCCACTGCTCCTTGATGCTGACGATGCCGCCCATGAACACCAGCAGGGGCCGCCGCTCGGTCCGGCTCAGTCCGCTCGTCCAGCAGCCCACCCGGCCGCCGGGAAGGTCCAGGTCGAGGCGTTCGATGCCGCCGGTCTCCCGGCGCCAGAGGTCGAAGGCGTTCACGCAGCGCTCCAGCGCCGCGCCGCGCGCGGGGCCGTCGACGTAGGGGAAGCGGGCCATGTTGAAGTGGCGGCAGGCCTCCAGGTACCGGCCCGCTTCCTCGAACCGCTCGCCGACCCGGTACCACTCCCGCGCCCAGGAGCCGGCCGCGCCCTCGTCGTCGGTGTGGATGCGGCCGAGCAGTTCCTCGAAGTGGCCCGGCGGCAGGGACTGCGCGCGGGCGTGGGCGCCCACGTACTGCTTGAGTTCTCCGACGTCGTTCATCGGCCCGTGGAACCGGCCGCCGTGGCACCGGCGGTCCGGTCCGCTCCTCCTTCCGGTGCGTCGGGGAAGCCTTCGAGGCGTTCCTTGATCTCGGTGAGCAGGTCGGCGGCCTCGGCGCCGTCGATGACCCGGTGGTCGAAGGCCAGGTTCAGGCGCATCACCGGGGCCACCGTCACGGCGCCGTCGCGGACGACCGGCCGGTCGACGACCCGTCCGACGCCGAGGGTGATCGTGGTGCCGCCGACGGAGTGGAAGCCGTCCACGGCGCGGTGGCCGAGCGAGCTGACCGCGAACGTCCCGGTGCGGGCCGCCCGGGCCGTCAGCGACCGGGTCGCCCTGCGGAACAGCGCACGGCCGATCGGCACCGGCAGCTTGTGCAGCGCGCGCAGGCTCGCGAACTCGGCCATCAGGTCGGGGTCGCCGTCCCGGTAGTGGTCCACCCGGCGCTGGATCTCGTCCAGGTCGGCCCGTTCGAGGTCGGGCAGGACGGCGGCGAGGACGACGCGCCGGCCGCCGAGCCGCCGGTCCAGGGCGAGCTTGGCGCTGGTGGAGCCGTAGCTGACGGTCTTCGGCAGCAGCCGGCCGCCGATCGCGCTGTTGGCCTGGGGGTGGTCGGCGACGACCCGCGCTCCGGAGTGGAGCACGTAGCTGACCACCGAGTAGCGGCGGCCCTGTGCGGCGGCGGCCGCGCGGTGGCGCCACACCCGCTCCATGTCGACCTCGGTGTCGAGGAAGACCGGCGCGAACGCCTTCGCCGCTTCGAGGAAGTAGAGCGTGTGCCGCCGCTCCCGGGCGACGGGGGCCGGCCTCATCCGGACACCGCCACGTCGTGCAGGCCGCGCAGCGTCGTCGCCTCCAGGGCGGCGGGCAGCGACAGCGAGCGGCCCGTACCGCGCTCCAGCAGGGTGAGCAGGGTGATGAGGTGGACGGAGTCCCAGCCGACGACCTCGTCGAGCGGCCGGTCCACGTCGGTGTCGTCGATGGGCAGGCCCAGGTCGTCCCGGACCAGTGCGATGAAGGAGTCGATGGAGCTCACGGGGTGTTCCCTTCGCAGGAGTCGGTCAGCCGTACGTGGTCGGGGACGGGGAGGACGGACGCCAGGTCGTGCCGGAAGACGAGCGCGCTGTCGGCGTCCGCCACGGGCACGAAGCCGTTCCGCGGGTAGAAGTCCCTGACCTTGGCGTTCTTGGCGCTCGGGCGGTAGGTGGCGAGCACCTCGCGCGCTCCGTCGGCCCGCGCCTGCCGCAGCACGACCGCCAGGGCGGTCTGCTCGATGCCGCGGGCGAACACCCGGCAGCTGAGCAGGAAGTCGTCGATGTGCACGGTGGCGCCCTCGCGGCGGGTGACGACCGCGCCGACCAGGCCGTTCTCCCCGAACCGGTCGCCCGCGTGCACGGCCAACACCCGGGTGTCCCGGCCCGCGGCCAGGTCCTTCACCTCGGCCGCCTGGCGGCGTCGGGTGGTGAGGTTGAACTGGTTGGTGCGCAGCGTCAGTTGGGACACCCGCGGCACCTCCCGGTCCTCGACCGGGCCGATCCGCACCCGCACCCCGAGCTCGCGCAGGTAGTCCTGGAGCGAGTCGAAGCTGTGCAGGAAGTCCTTGCGCTCGGCCTCGACGCGGTAGAGCGCGGGGCGCTCGCGGTCCTCGACGGTCAGCTCGCGGACGTCGAACCAGCCGTCCCGCAGCAGCTTCTCGACGTGCCTGGCCGGCTCCTCGTCCAGCGGGACGACGCTGACCCCAGGCAGCTCGTGGCGCACGAGACCGCACTCGTAGGGGCTGTCGTCGACGAACACGAGGCTCTCGACGGCCAGGTTGAGGTCCTCGGCCAGCTCCCTGAGGTTCTCGTGCTTGGGCCGCCAGTTCACGGCGAAGCGGACGAAGTCCGCCTCCCGCAGCGTCATCCCCGGGTGGTCGGCGACGACCTCGCGGACCGGGGCCAGGTCGTTCTTGCTCACCGCGGCCAGCAGCACCCCCTGGGAGGCGAGCTGTTTGAGCACCTTCTGGAACGCCCGGAACGCCTCGCCGCGCGGGCTGTCGGCGACCTCGATGCCGTCCGCGCCGTCGTCGCCGAGCACACCGCCCCACACCGTCTGGTCCAGGTCCACGGCCAGGCACTTCTTCGTCCGCCCGGCCACGACGCGGGCCAGGTGGCCGACCTCCCGGGCGTAGCGGGCGAGGATCCCCGGCGAGAGGTGGGCCTTGGCGTAGACGCTCAGCCGCGGATCGGTGACCGCGACGCCCTCGGCCGCGTGCGGGTCCAGGTCGAGGACGACCAGCTCCGGGTGGGTCTCGGCCAGGCGCAGCAGGCGGGCGTTGGCCTCGCGCCAGACGGCGCCGAGCCGGGCGCGGGAGCGGTGGTCGATCAGCTGGGACGCGAGGCCGCGGGGCAGCGGCATGGTGTTGAGTACCAGGGTGCCGCGGCCCGACCCGGCGAAGCGGGCGGTGAGGGCGTCCAGCAGTGCCGTCTTCTCGGCGAGCACCGCCTCGACGTCCTCCGGGCGCCAGGGCGTCGGCAGCTCGTCCGTGACGATCATGGGGTCGAGCAGGCACAGCACCAGGTCGGGCGCGGCGGCGTGCAGCGCGCTGCCCGGGTCCGTCAGGTCGAAGACGTAGGAGTCGAAGTCCGAGACGACGGTGCGCAGGACGACGCCGTGGCGGGCGCCCTCCAGGGCGAGGGCCGGGACGAGCGCGGAGAGCGTCCCGTGGCCGGTGACGGCGACGGTGAGGGACGGCAGCCCGGGGTGCTCGCGCAGCACCTGGTCCGGATCGACGCGGGACAGCAGCTGCGCGGCCCGTACGGACTCCGCCTCTGGCAGTCGCGCCAGCAGGGACGGCAGGCCCGGGTAGGCGGCGGCGAGACGCCCGGCCCGGTGCAGGGCGAGCAGCTCGTCGGCCGGCTCGGCGGCCGCGCCGGGACCGGCGACGGGAACGGGAACGGAGGTCATGGTGAGGCTCAGACCCCTTCCAGTGCGAAGCCGGCCTTGATCCACTTGCTGGACTCGACGGCGATGCCGATCGCCCGCTCACCGGGCGCGAGCCGCTCCAGCGCCCGCTCCAACTGGAAGAAGACCAGGGCGTTGGCGTTGTTGCCCGTCGTGTTGACGCAGGAGACCTCCTCGGCGCCCGCGAGCCCCAGCCGCTCCACGATCCGCCGCGTCATCCGGCCGGAGAGCTGCGGCGGCAGCAGGTAGGTGACGTCCTCCTCACGCCAGTCCAGGTCGTCCAGCAGCTCGTGCAGCGTCTCCTCGGACATCTCCGGCACGCGCCGCTCGATCGCCTTGTAGTCCTCGGTGGCCGCGGGCCGTTCCGAGTGCCGGTCGACCGGCCCGAACCACTCCAGCGTCGCCCCGGCCTCCTGGTTCAGCCCGGTCAGCCGGGTACGGACCGAGACCAGCTCGCAGCGGCCCGCCCCGGGGTCCGTGCTGAGGACGGCCGCGCCGGCGCCGTCCCCGAACAGGACGTAGTTCACCAACTGCTCGGGCGGGAGCTGCGCCAGTTCCGCGTCGCAGTCGTAGAACCGCGCCAGGACGTCCGCACCGATCACCAGCGCGGTGCGGTGCCGACCGGTCTGCAGCATCTGATGGGCCACGTCCAGGGCCTGGACCGCGCCCGAACAGCCCGACTGGAGCTGGTAGGTGGGCACGTCGTCGATGCCCAGCCGGTCGCAGATGACGTTGACCGTGGCGGGCATCAGCTGCTCCGGGGTGGCCGTGGCCATCACGACGAGGTCCACCTCGTCCGGCCGGACCCCCGCGTTCTCCAGGGCCCGCCGGGCCGCCGTCTCGCCCAGACCGGACAGCGACGCCCGGATCTCACCGGTCCCGATGTCGACCGCCAGGTGCCGGTTGCGCGTTCCGATGAACGCGTCCACCCACTGCTCCCACAGGGCGTCCATGCCGAACCGGCGGGCGAGTGCGGCATTGTCGACGGGCGGTCCGGGCAAAGCGGTTCCCACCGACAGGATCCGGATGTGTGGTGTGTCCACGACCTGCTCCTCTCTCTGCCCGGCCATGGTCCGGAAAGCCGCTACCGTGCTGCTTACGTCACGCTTTCGTGGACCGCCGCATTACGCGGCGCTAAAGCCCGGGCGGCACGGGCTTGCCGGGCATTCGCGGCGCCTCCTAGTTTTCGGCTGCGGGGAAATCCCCGCCCGCAGGAAGAAGACGAGGGGAACGCGATGGAAAACACCACCGCCCTTCCGGGCCTGTCCGCTGCACCGCCCTTTCCCCAGCAGAGGGCCTGCCCCTATCAACCACCGGCCGCCTACGAACAGTTGGGCGCGCAAGGGCCGTTGTCGCGGGTCACCCTCTTCGACGGCCGCGTCGTCTGGTTCGTCACCGGCTATCCCGAGGCGCGCCTGCTGCTCGCGGACCCGCGGATCTCCGCCGACCGGCAGCGCCCCGACTACCCGGCCGTCGCCCCCCGCTTCCAGGCCGAGGTCGCCAAGCGCCTGGTGCTCATCGGTATGGACCCGCCCGCCCACGACGAACACCGGCGGCTGCTCAACCCGGACTTCAGCCGCAAGCGGATCGCCGGCCTGCGGCCCGTCGTCCAGGGCATCGTCGACCAGCACGTGGACCGGATGCTCCGGACCGGCCCGCCCGCCGACCTCGTGCGCGACTTCGCGCTGCCCGTGCCGTCCCGGGTGATCTCCGAGGTGCTGGGCCTGCCCCCCGAGGACCTGGAGTTCTTCCAGGACGCCTCACGCCGGCTCCTCCAGGCCACCACCGGCGCGGAGTCCCAGGACGCGGGACGCGAACTCATCGGCTACCTCGACGCGTTGGCCACCCGCCGGCGCACCGAGCCCGGCCCCGGACTGATCGGCCGCCTCGCCCGCGAGGAGGTCGCCGCCGGCCGCCTCAGCCACGCCGACCTCGTCCAGATCGCCCTGGTCATCCTGGTCGCCGGACACGAGACCACGGCCTCCACCATCGCGCTGGGCGCCATCACCCTGCTCGACCACCCCGACCGGCTCGCCCGCATGCGGGCCGCCCCGGACACCGTGCCCGCCGTGGTCGAGGAGGTCCTGCGCTGCGTCGCGGTCACCGACCTCGCCGGCGTACGGGTCGCCACCGCCGACATCCCCGTCGCCGGACAGGTGATCCGCGCGGGTGACGGCGTCCTGGTGTCCGCCACCATGGCCAACCGCGACGACCGCGTCCACCGGGACCCGCTGGCCTTCGACACCGACCGCACCGGCCGCAGCCACCTGTCCTTCGGCTACGGCATCCACCAGTGCCTCGGCCAGAGCCTCGCCCGGCTGGAACTGGAGATCGCCTTCTCCACCCTCTTCACCCGCATCCCCACGCTGCGCCTGGCCGTCCCCGCCGACCGGCTGCCCACCCGGCCGCCCGGCAGCGGCACGGTGCAGGGCGTCAACGAACTGCCGGTGACGTGGTGAGCGCCGGCCGGCCCGCCGAGGCGCTGGTCACCGCCGACCGGGACGCCTGCATCGGCGCCGCCCAGTGCGCGTACAGCGCCCCCGACGTCTTCGACCAGGACGACGACGGCTACGTCCTGGTCCGCGACCCGCGCCCCGGACCCGACGCGCGGGAAGCGGTGCTGGAGGCCGTCGACCTGTGCCCCGCACGGGCGATCCTGTTCCGCGAGGCGGCCGACGGGAGCTGACCACCGGTACCACCACGGGACATGACGACGGGCCCCGGAGGTCGAAGCCTCCGGGGCCCGTCGTCATGCCTCACCTCACGGACCCCAGGCGACCGGCAACGAGCCCAGGGTCCTGATCTGCAGGCCCTTCAGCCACTGCACGTCCTCGGGCGCCACGTCGAGCCGCAGGTCCGGGAAGCGCGTGAGCACCGCGGTGATCGCCACCTGGATCTCCGCCCGGGCCATGGCGGCGCCGGTGCAGTGGTGCAGGCCGTACCCGAAGGACAGGTGGGAGCCCCCCGCCCGCCGCAGGTCCAGCACGTCGGGGTCCTCGAACGCCCGGGGATCCATGTTCCCGGCCGGAGTCGCGCACAGCACCGGCTCGCCGGCCCGGATCAGCTGCCCGCCGATCTCCACGTCCTCGGTCGGGTACCGGGCGAGCGCCGTGTGCGAGACGAGCGGGACGAAGCGCAGCAGCTCCTCCACCGCCTGCGGGACGGCCTCCGGGTTGTCCCGCAGCAACTGCGCCTGGCCGGGCTGTGACAGCAGGACGTAGAACATCGAGGCCAGCTGGGAGGCGGGAGTGTCGTAGCCGCCGATCAGCAGCGTGTACACCAGCTCCAGCAACTCCTCGTCGGTGTACGCGTCGTCCGCGGTCACGGTCTCCAGCATGGCGCTCACGAGGTCGTCCCCCGGCTCCTGGCGGCGCCGGTCGATCAGCCCGCGGACGTAGTCGCGCAGCAGGTCCAGCTCGGCCGCGACCTCCTCGGGCGACAGCTCCGTCCGGCCGAAGAAGCACTGCACCATGCCCTGGAAGCGGTGCCGCTCGCCCTCGGGCACGCCCAGCAGGTCACAGATGTTCAGCGCGGCGAACGGGCTGGTGAAGGCCGCGACGAGATCGGCCGGGGAGCCCTGCGCGGCCATCGCGTCGAGCAACTCCTCCGCCACCCGGGTGATCCCCGGCCGCATCCGCTCGACACCCCGGTTGGAGAACGGCTTGGAGATCAGGCTCCGCAGCCGGCCGTGGTCCGGCGCGTCCGCCCCCATGATGCTGCCGCCCACCGGCACCGGCGCCACCCGCGCCTCGTCGCGGCCCGCGGCGGCGGCGCGGCTGAACCGCTGGTCCCCGAGCACGGCCTTGATGTCCGCGTACCGGCTCACCAGCCACGCGTTCTCCCCGTATGGCGGAGTCACCCACACCGGGCGACCGTGTTCCAGGAGCTCACGGTAACTGTGGTCGAGGCCGAGCCCCTTGACCGCGGTGAATTCGAACGGGACGGGCACCCGCGTGGAGGTCATGGCGTCTTCCTTCGCTGGGAACGCACGCGCGCGCAGTGTGCGGCGCGTTGGTGCGCCCCAGCGTCACAAGGCCCGCTAACGGCGGACTTACCCGGCCCCCGGGAGGGAGCCGGGCGCGGCCGCGGAACGACGGACCGCGCGACGGGCAGGGCGAGGGCCGCCGCTCAGTCGAGGTCGCTGTCGATGAACTCGAAGAGGTCCTCGTCGGCCGCCGCGTCCAGCCCGCCCGGGAAGCCGGCCGAGACGTCCGGACCACCGGCGCCGCCCTTGGCGGCCAGCCTGCTCAGGAGCGCCTCCAGCCGGGCCTTCGTCCGGGACCGGCTCTCCTCGTCACCGGAGACCTCCTCGAACGCCGCCTCCAGCGCGTCGAGCGGCGACGGAGCCGCGCCCGGCAGCTCCTCGGCCAGCCGGTCCAGGAGATGGCCGGTGACGGCGACGGGAGTCGGGTGGTCGAACACCAGGGTGGTCGACAGCCGCAGACCGGTGGCCGCACCGAGCCGGTTGCGCAACTCGACCGCGGAGAGCGAGTCCAGGCCCATGTCGAGCAGCCCGCGCCGGGGCTCCACGGCCGACGGCGAGGCGTGCCCGAGCACCTCGGCGACCTGGCGGCGGACCAGTCCGTCGAGGAACCGCCGGCGTTCCGTGTCGTCCATGCCGAGCAACCGCTCCCGCACCCCGGACTCGCCCCCGGCCGACGGGTCGACCGTCGGCGCGGGCCCGGCCGGAACCGGCACCAACTCCCGGTACAGAGCGGGCAGTTCGCCCGCCGCGGCCCGGTTGCGCAGCGCCCCCAGGTCCAGCGCGGCCGGCACCGACAGCGCCGCGTCCCGCGCCAGCGAGGCGTCGAACAGCCGCAGCCCCACGGCCGAGGGGATCGGCAGGATGCCGCTGCGCCCGAGCCGGGCACGCTCCGCTGTGCCCAGCGAGCGGGTGAGACCGCTGGTCTCCTCCCAGAGTCCCCAGGCGAGGGAGGTGGCGGGGAGTCCTTGGGTGTGGCGGTGGTGGGCGAGGGCGTCGAGGTAGGTGTTGGCGGCGGCGTAGTTGGCTTGTCCGGGGTTGCCGATGGTGCCGGCGATGGAGGAGTAGAGGATGAAGGTGGTGAGGGTGGGGTGGTTGCGGGTGGCGTGGTGGAGGTGCCAGGCGGTGTCGGCTTTGGCGGTGAGGACGGTGTGGAGTTGGTGGGGGGTGAGGGTTTGGAGGGTGGTGTCGTGGGTGGTGCCGGCGGTGTGGATGAGGGTGGTGAGGGGGTGTTGGTCGGGGATGGTGGTGAGGAGGTTGGTGAGGGCGTGGGGGTCGGTGAGGTCGCAGGCGGTGATGGTGGTGTGGGCGCCGAGGGTGGTGAGTTCGGCTGTGAGTTCGGCGGCGCCGGGGGCGTTGGGTCCGCTTCGGCTGACGAGGTGGAGGTGGCGGGCGCCGTGGTGGGTGACGAGGTGGCGGGCGAGGAGGGTGGCGAGGGTGCCGGTGCCGCCGGTGATGAGGATGGTGCCGTTGGGGTCGAGGTCGAGTGGGGTGGTGGTGGGGGTGGTGGTTCGCTTGAGGCGGGGGGCGAGGAGGGTGGTGCCGCGGAGGGCGAGTTGGGGTTCGCCGGTGGCGAGTGCGGTGGTGAGGAGGTCGGGGGAGAGGGTGTCGGGGTCGGTGTCGGTGTCGAGGAGGACGAAGCGGTCCGGGTGCTCGGACTGTGCCGTGCGCACCAGACCCCACACGGGTGAGACATCGAGGCCGGTCACACCGTCCCCGGGTACCGCCGCGACCGCGTCGTGGGTGACGAACACCAGCCGCGCCCTGTCGTCCCGCTCCTCCGCGAGCCACTGCTGTACGGACCGCAAGGCCTCCTGAGCCGCCCGGTGCAGGGCCGCGGGCGCGTCCTTGTCCGTGTCCCCGTCCGTCCGCGTCGCGGAGCCGAACGACACGACGACGGGGGCGGGGCCGTCAGCGGGTCGGCCCGGCCCGGCCGGAGCCGCCGGGACGGGAACCCAGGCCACGTCGAACAGCGAGTCCCGGTGAGCGGCGGCTGACGACCGCAGCCGACTCACGTCGAAGGGCCGCAGGGCCAGGGAGTCGATCGACACGACCGGCCTGCCCTCGGCGTCCACGAGTGCCAGGGCGGCGGAGTCCGCCGACTCCGCCGACACCGGCGAGATCCGGATCCGGGCGGAGGTGGCACCCGCCGCGTACAGCCGTACCCCGCTCCACGCGAACGGCAGCCGCAGCGTGCCGCCGGAGTCACCGCCCCGTGCCCGGAGACCCAGGGGGTGCAGCGCGGCGTCCAGGAGCGCGGGGTGCACGGCGAACCGTGCCTCCTCCCCGTGCAGGGCCTCGGGCAGCCGCACCTCGGCGAACAGCTCGTCGCCGTCGCGCCAGACGGAGGTCAGACCGCGGAAGCCGGGGCCGTAGTCCTGGCCGTGCGCGCTCATCAGCTCGTACACCTCCTCCACCGGGACCTCGTGCGCGCCGGCCGGCGGCCAGTCGGCGGCGACCGAGGGGGCGCCCTGCTCCGCGCGGTCCGGTCGGGCCAGCAGGCCGTGCGCGTGGCGGGTCCAGGGGGCGTCGGACTCGTCGGGGCCGCCGGGCCTGGAGTGAACGGTCAGCGGACGGCGCCCGTCGCCGTCGGGCTCGCCCAGGACCACCTGCAGCTGGGTGGAGGACTGCGCGGGGACGACGAGCGGTGCCTCCAGGGTCAGTTCCTCCACGACCGGGTGCCCGGAGCGGGCCCCGACGCTCAGCGCGAGATCGACGTAGGCGGTGCCGGGGAGGACGGCCGTGCCCTGGATCGCGTGGTCCGCGAGCCACGGGTGGCTGCGCAGCGACAGCCGGCCGGTGAAGAGGTGCCCCTTTCCGTCCACGAGTTCGAGGTCGGCGCCGAGCAGCGGGTGCCCGGCGGTGCCGAGACCGAAGTCCGTTGCGTCACTCGTGACGTCCGGGGTGTTGAGCCAGTGGCGTTGGCGTTGGAAGGGGTAGGTGGGGAGGGGGGTGTGGTGGGTGGTGTTGGTGTTGTGGTGGGTGTGCCAGTTGATGGGGGTGCCGGTGGTGTGGAGGTGGGCGAGTGCGGTGGTGGTGGTGTGGGGTTCGGGGTGGTGGGGGTGGAGGGTGGGGATGAAGTGGCCGGTGGTGGTGGTGTGTTGGGTGAGGGTGGTGAGGGTGGTGTCGGGGCCGAGTTCGAGGTAGGTGGTGGTGCCGAGGGTGTGGAGGGTGGTGATGGCGTGGTGGTAGTGGACGGTGTGTCGGGCGTGGTTGATCCAGTGTTCGGGGTTGGTGAGTTGTTCGGTGGTGGCGGTGGTGCCGGTGAGGGTGGAGATGATGGGTGTGGTGGGTGGGTGGTAGGTGAGGGTGTGGAGGGTGTGTCGGAGTTCGTTGAGGATGGGTTCCATGTGGGGGGTGTGGAAGGGGTGGGAGACGTTGAGGAGTCGGGTTTTGATGGTGGGTTCGAGTTGGTGGGCGATCTTCTTCAGGGTGGTGTGGGGGCCGGCGATGACGGTGTGGGTGGGGCTGTTGATGGCGGCGATGGTGGTGTCGGGGTGGTGGTCGAGGAGGGGTTGGAGTTGGGTGGCTGGGGTGTTGATGGCCATCATGGCGCCGGTGGGGAGGTGTTGCATGAGGCGGGCGCGGGTGGTGATGAGGGTGGCGGCGTCGGTGAGGTTGAGGACTCCGGCGGTGTGGGCGGCGGTGATTTCGCCGATGGAGTGGCCGGTGAGGTAGTGGGGGGTGATGCCTTGGGAGGTGATGAGGTGGTAGAGGGCTGTTTCGAGGGCGAAGAGGGCGGGTTGGGTGTATTGGGTTTGGTGGAGGAGGTTGTCGGGGTTTTCGAAGATGACGGTGTGTAGGGGGGTGGGGAGGTGGGGGTCGACGGCTTCGCAGACGGCGTCGAAGGCGTCGGCGAAGGCGGGGTAGGTGTGGTGGAGTTCGCGTCCCATGCCGACGCGTTGGCTGCCTTGTCCGGCGAAGAGGAAGGCGAGGCGTCCGTCGTTGTCCGCGTGTCCCTGGATGATGTTGGGGGCCGGTTTGCCGGCGGCGAGGGTGGTGAGGGCGTTGAGGAGTTCGTGGCGGTTGGTGGCGGTGATGGCGGCGCGGTGGGGGAAGTGGGTGCGGGTCAGGGCGAGGGCGCGGGCGATGTCGGGGGCGGTGAGGTCGGGGTTGCGGGTCAGGTGCTGGTGGAGTTGGCGGGCCTGGTCGCGGAGCGCGTTCTCGCCCTTCGCGGACAACACCCACGACAACGGGCCGGCCGCGTCCGGGACGGGCTGCCGGTCCGGCACGGGAGCCGCCTGTTCGAGGATGAGGTGGGCGTTGGTGCCGCTGATGCCGAAGGAGGAGACGGCGGCGCGGCGGGGTCGGTCCTCGGGGGTGGTCCAGGGGAGGGGCTCGGTGAGCAGGGCGACGTGGCCGGTCGTCCAGTCGACGTGGGGGCTGGGTTCGTCCGCGTGGAGGGTGCGCGGGAGGGTGCCGTGGCGCATGGCCATGACCATCTTGATGACGCCGGCGACGCCCGCGGCGGCCTGGGTGTGGCCGATGTTGGACTTCAGCGAGCCGAGGCGCAGGGGCCGGTCGGCGGGCCGGTTCCGGCCGTAGGTGGCGAGCAGGGCCTGGGCTTCGATGGGGTCGCCGAGCTTGGTGCCGGTGCCGTGGGCCTCGACGGCGTCCACGTCGGCGGGCTCCAGCCGGGCGCTCGCCAGCGCCTGCCGGATGACGCGCTCCTGCGAAGGCCCGTTCGGTGCCGTCAGGCCGTTGCTCGCACCGTCCTGGTTCACCGCCGAACCACTCACCATGGCCAGCACCCGGTGGCCGTTGCGCTGGGCGTCGGAGAGCTTCTCCAGCAGGACGAGGCCGGCGCCTTCGCTCCAGCCGGTGCCGTCGGCGTCGGCGGAGAAGGCCTTGCAGCGGCCGTCCTCGGACAGGCCGCGCTGGCGGCTGAACTCGATGAAGGTGTTGGGTGTGGCCATGACGGTCACGCCGCCGGCCAGTGCGAGGGTGCACTCGCCGCTCCGCAGCGCCTGCGCGGCCAGGTGGATGGCGACGAGTGAGGAGGAGCAGGCCGTGTCGACGGTGACGGCCGGGCCCTCCAGGCCGAGGGTGTAGGCCACTCGGCCGGAGGCCACACTGCCCGCGCTGCCGCTGGTGAGATAGCCCTCCAGCTCGGCCGGCATGTGGTGGAGCCTGGACGCGTAGTCGTTGTACATGACGCCGGTGAAGACGCCGGTCTGGCTGCCGTGCAGGGTCTCGGGGGCGATTCCGGCGCGTTCGAGGGCTTCCCAGGCGGTTTCCAGGAGGAGGCGCTGCTGGGGGTCGGTGGCCAGGGCTTCGCGGGGGCTGAGGCCGAAGAACTCGGGGTCGAAGTCGGCGGCGTCGTGGAGGAATCCGCCGTGTCGGGTGTAGGAGTGTCCGGCCTTGGCGGGGTCGGGGTCGTAGAGGTCGTCGAGGTTCCAGCCGCGGTCGGTGGGGAAGTCGCCGATGGCGTCGGTGCCGTCGGCGACCAGGCGCCAGAGGTCCTCGGGTGAGGTGACGCCGCCGGGGTAGCGGCAGGCCATGCCGACGATGACGACCGGGTCGTCGGTGGTCGCGACGACGGGCGTGGCGGCGGCCTCGGCGGTGGCCGTCGTGCTTCCGGTGACCTGTTCGCGCAGGTATCCGGCGAGCGCGGTGGGCGTGGGGTGGTCGAAGACGAGCGTGGCGGGCAGGCGCAGGCCGGTGGCGGCGTTGAGCCGGTTGCGGAGCTCGACCGCCATCAGCGAGTCGAAGCCCAGCGCCTTGAACTCGCGTGCCGCGTCGATGGATCGAGGATCGTCGTAGCCGAGTACGGCGGCCGCGGCCTGGCGGACGAGGTCCGTCGTCCGGGCCCGCTGCTGGTCCTCGGGGAGACCGGCCAGCGTTCGGACCAGCGACGCCTCGGCGCGCTTCGTCGGCCGTGCGGGGGTGCGGCCGAAACCGCGGAGCACGGCCGGGAGGTGCTGCCCGGCCCAGGCGCGGAGTGCGGCCGTGTCCAGCCGCGCCGGCACCAGCGAGGGGTGCTCCGTGCCGAGCGCCGCGTCGAAGAGGGCGAGCCCCTCCTGAGCGCTGAACGGTGCGATGCCGAGCCGCTCCAACCGGGCACGGTCGACCGCGTCCAGCGCGCCCGCCATGCCGTCGGCCACGTCCCAGAGTCCCCAGGCGAGGGAGGTGGCGGGGAGTCCTCGGGTGTGGCGGTGGTGGGCGAGGGCGTCGAGGTAGGTGTTGGCGGCGGCGTAGTTGGCTTGTCCGGGGTTGCCGATGGTGCCGGCGATGGAGGAGTAGAGGATGAAGGTGGTGAGGGTGGGGTGGTTGCGGGTGGCGTGGTGGAGGTGCCAGGCGGTGTCGGCTTTGGCGGTGAGGACGGTGTGGAGTTGGTGGGGGGTGAGGGTTTGGAGGGTGGTGTCGTGGGTGGTGCCGGCGGTGTGGATGAGGGTGGTGAGGGGGTGTTGGTCGGGGATGGTGGTGAGGAGGTTGGTGAGGGCGTGGGGGTCGGTGAGGTCGCAGGCGGTGATGGTGGTGTGGGCGCCGAGGGTGGTGAGTTCGGCTGTGAGTTCGGCGGCGCCGGGGGCGTTGGGTCCGCTTCGGCTGACGAGGTGGAGGTGGCGGGCGCCGTGGTGGGTGACGAGGTGGCGGGCGAGGAGGGTGGCGAGGGTGCCGGTGCCGCCGGTGATGAGGATGGTGCCGTTGGGGTCGAGGTCGAGTGGGGTGGTGGTGGGGGTGGTGGTTCGCTTGAGGCGGGGGGCGAGGAGGGTGGTGCCGCGGAGGGCGAGTTGGGGTTCGCCGGTGGCGAGTGCGGTGGTGAGGAGGTCAGGGGAGAGGGCGTCGGTGTCGGTGTCGAGGAGGACGAAGCGGTCCGGGTGCTCGGACTGCGCCGTGCGCACCAGACCCCACACCGACGCGGCGACCACGTCGACGGCGTCGTCCGTGACGGCACCCCTGGTGACCACGACGAGGGGGGATTCCGGGGCGTCCGCGGTGAGGTGGCCCTGGACGGCGGCGAGGGCCCGGCCCAGCCGCTCGCGCAGTTCCTCCGGACTACCCGTGCCGGTGGTGGGCTCCACCTGATGGACCACGGCCCCGTGGTCCGCGTTCCGGCTTGAGGGCGTGGGAACCGGCGACCAGTCCAGCCGGAAGAGGGAGTCGGACGGCCCGGACCCTGCCGTGAGACGCCGGGGGTCCACGGCGCGCACCGTCAGGGACGAAGCGGAGAGCACCGGCCTGCCGGAGTCGTCGGTCACCGCCAGCGCCACGTCGCTCTCGCCGGTCGGCGTGAGCCGGGCCCGCAGCGAGGTCGCGCCGGTGCGGTGCAGAGCGACGTCGGACCAGGTGAACGGCAGCCGCACCGGCCGCGTTCCCTCGCCCTGCTCCAGGCCGTCCAAGCCGTCCAGCACGATCGGATGGAGGACGGAGTCCAGCAGCGCGGGGTGCAGGGCGAACCCGCCGCTGCCGGCCGGCTCGTCGAACCGCAGCTCCGCGAAGGTCTCCTCGCCGAGCCGCCAGGCGGCCCGCAGCCCCTGGAAGGCGGGGCCGTAGTCGTAACCGTGGTCGGCGAGCAGTCCGTACGCCCCGTCGAGGTCGAGGGGGACGGCGCCCGCGGGCGGCCAGGGCGCCGTCGCCTCCTCGGGCACGGTGTCCGGGGCCGGGGGTACGAGGGTGCCGGTGGCGTGCCGCGTCCACTCGGCGCGGCCCGCCGGCCGGGAGTGCATCCGGACCGGTCGCGCCCCTGAGGCGTCCTCGGCGGACACCACCAGCTGGATGTCCACCTCGATGCCGTCCGGCAGCACCAGCGGGCTCTCCAGCGTCAGCTCCCGCACCACGGGTACGTCGAGACGGGCGCCCGCGAGCAGCATGAGCTCCAGCACGGCCGTACCGGGCAGCAGCGGCGTGCCGAACACGGCGTGGTCCGCGAGCCACGGCTGCGTCGCCGACGACAGCCGGCCGGTGAAGACGTGTCCCTCGTCGTCGGCCAGCTCCACGGTGGCGCCGAGCAGCGGGTGATCCGCTGTCAGCAGTCCAGCCGCACCCAGGTTCGCGGAGGTCACCGGGGTGTTGAGCCAGTGGCGTTGGCGTTGGAAGGGGTAGGTGGGGAGGGGGGTGTGGTGGGTGGTGTTGGTGTTGTGGTGGGTGTGCCAGTTGATGGGGGTGCCGGTGGTGTGGAGGTGGGCGAGTGCGGTGGTGGTGGTGTGGGGTTCGGGGTGGTGGGGGTGGAGGGTGGGGATGAAGTGGCCGGTGGTGGTGGTGTGTTGGGTGAGGGTGGTGAGGGTGGTGTCGGGGCCGAGTTCGAGGTAGGTGGTGGTGCCGAGGGTGTGGAGGGTGGTGATGGCGTGGTGGTAGTGGACGGTGTGTCGGGCGTGGTTGATCCAGTGTTCGGGGTTGGTGAGTTGTTCGGTGGTGGCGGTGGTGCCGGTGAGGGTGGAGATGATGGGTGTGGTGGGTGGGTGGTAGGTGAGGGTGTGGAGGGTGTGTCGGAGTTCGTTGAGGATGGGTTCCATGTGGGGGGTGTGGAAGGGGTGGGAGACGTTGAGGAGTCGGGTTTTGATGGTGGGTTCGAGTTGGTGGGCGATCTTCTTCAGGGTGGTGTGGGGGCCGGCGATGACGGTGTGGGTGGGGCTGTTGATGGCGGCGATGGTGGTGTCGGGGTGGTGGTCGAGGAGGGGTTGGAGTTGGGTGGCTGGGGTGTTGATGGCCATCATGGCGCCGGTGGGGAGGTGTTGCATGAGGCGGGCGCGGGTGGTGATGAGGGTGGCGGCGTCGGTGAGGTTGAGGACTCCGGCGGTGTGGGCGGCGGTGATTTCGCCGATGGAGTGGCCGGTGAGGTAGTGGGGGGTGATGCCTTGGGAGGTGATGAGGTGGTAGAGGGCTGTTTCGAGGGCGAAGAGGGCGGGTTGGGTGTATTGGGTTTGGTGGAGGAGGTTGTCGGGGTTTTCGAAGATGACGGTGTGTAGGGGGGTGGGGAGGTGGGGGTTGACGGCTTCGCAGACGGCGTCGAAGGCGTCGGCGAAGGCGGGGTAGGTGTGGTGGAGTTCGCGTCCCATGCCGACGCGTTGGCTGCCTTGTCCGGCGAAGAGGAAGGCGAGGCGTCCGTCGTTGTTCGCGTGTCCCTGGATGATGTTGGGGGCCGACTCCCCCGGGGCGAGCGTGGCCAGGGTGTCGAGACCCGTCAGGAACCCGTCGAGGTCCTCGGCCACCACCGCGGCCCGGTGCTCGAAGGCAGTACGGGTGACCGCCAGGGACAACGCCACATCCGCAGGCCGCAGTTCGGGGTCGGCCGCGACCCTGGTGCGGAGCCGCGCCGCCTGGTCCCGCAGTGCCTCGGGAGTCCGCGCCGACAGCACCCAGGGCAGCGGGCCGCGGACGGTGGCCGCCTGCTCGACCGCCGGGGCCGCCGGCGGGGCCGCCTCCAGGACGACGTGGGCGTTGGTGCCGCTGATGCCGAAGGAGGAGACGGCGGCGCGGCGGGGTCGGTCCTCGGGGGTGGTCCAGGGGAGGGGCTCGGTGAGCAGGGCGACGTGGCCGGTCGTCCAGTCGACGTGGGGGCTGGGTTCGTCCGCGTGGAGGGTGCGCGGGAGGGTGCCGTGGCGCATGGCCATGACCATCTTGATGATGCCGGCGACGCCCGCGGCCGCTTGGGTGTGGCCGATGTTGGACTTCAGCGAGCCGAGGCGCAGGGGCTGGTCGGCGGGTCGGTTCCGGCCGTAGGTGGCGAGCAGGGCCTGGGCTTCGATGGGGTCGCCGAGGGTGGTGCCGGTGCCGTGGGCTTCGACGGCGTCCACGTCGGCGGGCTCCAGCCGGGCACTCGCCAGCGCCTGCCGGATGACGCGCTCCTGGGCCGGACCGTTGGGCGCGGTGAGGCCGTTGCTGGCGCCGTCCTGGTTGATCGCGCTGCCGCGGAGGACGGCCAGCACCCGGTGGCCGTTGCGCCGGGCGTCGGAGAGCTTCTCCAGCAGGACGAGGCCCGCGCCTTCGGAGAATCCGGTGCCGTCGGCGTCGGCGGAGAAGGCCTTGCAGCGGCCGTCCTCGGACAGGCCGCGCTGGCGGCTGAACTCGATGAAGGTGTTGGGTGTGGCCATGACGGTCACGCCGCCGGCCAGTGCGAGGGTGCACTCGCCGCTCCGCAGCGCCTGCGCGGCCAGGTGGATGGCGACGAGTGAGGAGGAGCAGGCCGTGTCGACGGTGACGGCCGGGCCCTCCAGGCCGAGGGTGTAGGCCACCCGGCCGGAGGCCACGCTGCCGTAGCTGCCGTTCCGCAGGTAGCCCTCCAACTCCTCGGGCACCGTGCTCAGCCGTGAGCCGTAGTCGTTGTACATGACGCCGGTGAAGACGCCGGTCTGGCTGCCGTGCAGGGTCTCGGGGTCGATTCCGGCGCGTTCGAGGGCTTCCCAGGCGGTTTCCAGGAGGAGGCGCTGCTGGGGGTCGGTGGCCAGGGCTTCGCGGGGGCTGAGGCCGAAGAACTCGGGGTCGAAGTCGGCGGCGTCGTGGAGGAATCCGCCGTGTCGGGTGTAGGAGTGTCCGGCCTTGGCGGGGTCGGGGTCGTAGAGGTCGTCGAGGTTCCAGCCGCGGTCGGTGGGGAAGTCGCCGATGGCGTCGGTGCCGTCGGCGACCAGGCGCCAGAGGTCCTCGGGTGAGGTGACGCCGCCGGGGTAGCGGCAGGCCATGCCGACGATGACGACCGGGTCGTCCGTGGTCGCGACGACGGGCGTGGCGGCGACTTCGGCGGCGGCCGTCGTGCTTCCGGTGACCTGTTCGCGCAGGTATCCGGCGAGCGCGGTGGGCGTGGGGTGGTCGAAGACGAGCGTGGCGGGCAGGCGCAGGCCGGTGGCGGCGTTGAGCCGGTTGCGGAGCTCGACCGCCATCAGCGAGTCGAAGCCCAGCGCCTTGAACGACTGGGTGGCGGCGACGCCGTCGGCCTCGCCGTGGCCGAGCACGGTGGCCACCTGGCGGCGCGCGAAGTCGAGCAGTGCCCGGTCGCGCTCCTCCGCGGGGAGGCCGGCGAAGCGCTGTGCCCACCCGCCGCCACCGCGCCCGTCGTCCACCGCCTGAGCGGCGCGGCGCACGGGAGTCCTGACGAGGCCGCGGAAGACCGGCGGCACTCCGTCCGGGACGGCGCGGGAGCGCAGTCCGGCGAGGTCCAGCCGGGCCGGTACCAGCGTGGCCTCCTCGCGGGTGAGCGCCGCGTCGAAGAGGTCGAGCCCCTCGTCCGAGGGCAGCGGCGCCACCCCTGCCCGGGTCATCCGCGCGATGTCCGCGCCGCCCAGGTGCCCGGTCATGCCGCTGGCCTCCTCCCACAGGCCCCAGGCCAGGGAGGTGGCGGGCAGCCCGTGGGCGCGGCGGTGGGCGGCGAGGCCGTCGAGGTAGGCGTTGGCGGCGGCGTAGTTGGCCTGCCCCGCGTACCCGATCGTGCCGACGACGGAGGAGAAGAGGACGAACGCGCGCAGGTCGCGGTCCCTGGTCAGCTCGTGGAGGTGCCGCGCGGCGTCGGCCTTGGCGCGGAGCACGGCGGCCAGGCGCTCCGGCGTCAGGCTGTCGAAGGTGCCGTCGTCCAGGGTGCCCGCGGTGTGGACGACGGCGGTCAGCGGGTGCTCGTCGGGGACGGTGGCGAGCAGCGCGGCCAAGGCCTCGCGGTCGGCGACGTCGCAGGCGGCGATGGTGGGGTCGGCGCCCAGGGCCGTCAGCTCGGCCGCCAGTTCGGCCGCGCCGTCGGCGGCGGGGCCGCGCCTGCTGACGAGCAGGAGGCGGCGCACGCCGTGCTCGGTGACCAGGTGTCGGGCCAGCAGTGTGCCCAGGCCGCCCGTGCCGCCGGTGACGAGGACGGTGCCTTCGGGGTCCAGACCCGGTCCGGCGGCCTCGGCGAGGTCGGCACGCCCCAGCCGTGGGACGCGGAACTCGCCGTCACGCAGGGCGAGTTGAGGCTCGCCCGTCGCCAGTGCGGCGCGCAGGAGGCCGGCCGCGGGCTCGGCCTCGTCGGTGTCCAGCAGGACGAGGCGTCCGGGCTGCTCGGACTGTGCGGTGCGCAGCAGACCCCAGACGGCCGCCGCGGCCAGGTCGGTGACGTCGTCGCCGTCCCGGGTGGCGACCGCGCCGCGCGTGGTGACGATCAGCCGCGCGTCGGCGAAGCGCTCGTCGGCCAGCCAGGCCTGGATCGTACGCAGCGTCTCTTCGAGGGTGGCGTGCAGGTCGCCGCCCGCGACCGGGAGCACCGCGTCGCGGCCCGGGGCGGCCTTGGCGAGCGCGACCGGCTCCGGGTGGGCGGCGTCGCCGGGGGCGGCGTCCTCCGCCGCCGGGGCGGCCAGGGCCGGCCAGTCCAGCCGGTACAGCGACCGGCCGGGCCCGCAGGTGCGGCCCGCGGCGGCCAGCCGCTCGACGGCGACGGGCCGCAGGGCCAGCAGCCCGGCCTCGGCGACCGGGGCTCCCGTCGGGTCGTAGGCCGTGACGGACAGGGCGTCCCGGCCCGTCGGCGTGAACACCACCCGCAGTTCCCGGGCTCCCGTGGCGTGCAGCCGCAGGCCGTCCCAGGCGAAGGGCAGCAGCGGCCCGTCCTCGGTGCGGTCCCGCAGCACGACGGCGTGCAGGGCCGCGTCGAGCAGCGCCGGGTGGAGGCCGAACGCGTCGGCTCCGGCCCGCTGTTCCTCCGCCAGCCGCACCTCGGCGAACACCTCCGCGCCGCGCTGCCACAGGGCGCTCAGCCCCTGGAAGGCGGGGCCGTACTCGTAGCCCCGGTCGGCGAGGAGCCGGTAGCGGCCGGTGAGGTCGACGGGCGTGGCGCCCGCCGGGGGCCAGACGGCCAGGGCCTCCGTGGCGGCCGGCTCGCCGAGGGCCAGGACGGCGGTCGCGTGCCGGGTCCACGCCCCGTCGTTCGCGCCGGGGGCGTCGGCGGTGGGGCGGGAGTACACGCGCAGCGGGCGCCGGCCTGACCGGTCCGCCGCGCCCACGGCCAGCTGGAGCTGGACCTCGCCGTGCTCGGGGAGGACCAGCGGCGCTTCGAGCGTGAGGTCGTCGACCTGGTCGCACCCCGCCTCGTCCGCGGCGCGCAGGGCCAGTTCCACGAACGCGGTGCCGGGCAGGAGCACGGTGCCCACCACGGCGTGATCGGCCAGCCAGGGCTGGGCGCGCACCGACAGCCGGCCGGTGAGCAGCAGTCCGCCGTCGTCGGCGAGGGAGACCAGGGCGCCCAGCAGCGGATGGTCCGCCGCGGCGAGTCCGGCACCGGCCATGTCCCCCGTCGCGGCCGGGGTCTCGATCCAGTACCGGCGGCGCTGGAACGCGGAGGTGGGCAGCTCCACCCGCCGGGCGGGCCCCGCCGTGCCGGGCACCGCGGCCCAGTCGACCTCGTGGCCGCCGACGAACACGGTGGCGAGGGAGGTGAGGAACTCGCGCCAGTCGCCCTTGTCCCGGCGGAGCGAGCCGACGACCACGGCGGGCGCGTCCTGTCCGGTCTCGGCCGCAGCCGCTTCGAGGGTCTCCTGCACGCCCATGGTCAGCACGGGGTGCGGGCTGCTCTCGACGAACGTCCGGTAGCCGTCGGCCGCCAGGGCCCGGATCGCCTTCTCGAACTGAACGGTGTTGCGGAGGTTGCGGTACCAGTAGTCGCCGTCCAGCGCCGTCGTGTCGACGGGCTCGCCGAGGAGCGTCGAGTAGAACGTCACGTCCGAAGCGCGCGGTGTGACGTCCGCCAGGGCCCGGAGCACCTCGTCGCGGATCTCCTCCACGTGCGCGGAGTGCGAGGCGTAGTCCACCGCGATCGTCCTGGCCCGGACACCCTCGCGGCGGCAGGACTCCACCAGCTCCGCGAGTGCGTCGGGATCGCCGGAGACCACCGTGGCGGACGGCCCGTTGACCGCCGCGACCGACAGCCGGCCGCCCCAGCGCTCCAGTCGGGCCTGGGTCTCCTGCGGTGACAGCGGTACGGAGCCCATGCCGCCCTTGCCCGCGAGCGCGCGGATCGCCTGGCTGCGCAGGGCGACCACCTTCGCCGCGTCGTCGAGCGACAGCGCGCCGGCGACGTACGCGGCGGCGATCTCGCCCTGCGAGTGCCCGACCACGGCGGCGGGGGTGACGCCCACCGAGCGCCACACCGCCGCCAGCGACACCATCACGGCGAACAGCGCGGGCTGCACCACGTCCACGCGCTCCAGCCCCGGCGCGCCGGGGGTGCGGCGCAGCACCTCGGTGAGCGACCAGTCCACGTACGGCGACAGGGCCCGCTCGCACGCGGCGATGCCGTCGGCGAACACGGGGTGGGAGTCCAGCAGGTCCACCGCCATTCCGGCCCACTGCGAGCCCTGGCCGGGGAAGACCAGGACGGCCCGGTCGGCGCCTGCCGGGGCAGCCGTGACCACGGAGGCCGGGGTGTCCCCGTCGGCCAGCGCGTCCAGGCCGGCGACGAGGCCCTCGTGGTCCTCGCCGAGGACCACGGCACGGTGGTCGAGCAGGGCCCGGCCGGTGACGAGGGCGTGGGCGACATCGGCGGGGCGGGGGAGGGGAGTCGCGGCGAGGTGCTCGCGCAGTCGCTTCGCCTGGGCGCGCAGCGCGGCCTCGTCCTTGGCCGACAGCACCCAGGGGACGACGCCCGCGGGGGTCGGTTCGGCGTCGGCCTGCTCGGTGTCCTCCGCCTGCTCCTCGGCCTGTTCGAGGATGAGGTGGGCGTTGGTGCCGCTGATGCCGAAGGAGGAGACGGCGGCGCGGCGGGGTCGGTCCTCGGGGGTGGTCCAGGGGAGGGGCTCGGTGAGCAGGGCGACGTGGCCGGTCGTCCAGTCGACGTGGGGGCTGGGTCGGTCGGCGTGGAGGGTGCGCGGGAGGGTGCCGTGGCGCATGGCCATGACCATCTTGATGACGCTGGCGACGCCCGCGGCGGCCTGGGTGTGGCCGATGTTGGACTTCAGCGAGCCGAGGCGCAGGGGCTGGTCGGCGGGTCGGTTCCGGCCGTAGGTGGCGAGCAGGGCTTGGGCTTCGATGGGGTCGCCGAGCTTGGTGCCGGTGCCGTGGGCCTCGACGGCGTCCACGTCGGCGGGCTCCAGCCGGGCACTCGCCAGCGCCTGCCGGATGACGCGCTCCTGCGAAGGCCCGTTCGGTGCCGTCAGGCCGTTGCTGGCGCCGTCCTGGTTGATCGCGCTGCCGCGGATGACGGCCAGCACCCGGTGGCCGTTGGCCTCGGCGTCCGACAGCCGCTCCAGGGCGATCATGCCCACGCCCTCGCCCCAGGCCGTGCCGTCGGCGTCGGCGGAGAAGGCCTTGCAGCGGCCGTCCTCGGACAGGCCGCGCTGGCGGCTGAACTCCACGAACATGCCGGGCGTCGCCATCACCGTCGCGCCGCCGGCCAGGGCGATGCGGCACTCACCCTGGCGCAGCGACTGCGCGGCGAGGTGCAGGGCGACCAGCGAGGAGGAGCACGCCGTGTCGACGGTCACCGCCGGGCCCTGCAGACCGAGGGTGTAGGCCACCCGCCCGGACGCGACGCTCGCCGTGCTGCCCGTCAGGAGGTACCCCTCGTACCCCTCCGCGGGCTCGTGCAGGCGCGGGCCGTAGTCCTGCGACATGGCGCCGACGAACACGCCCGCGGTGGTCCCCCGGAGCGAGGTCGGGGCGATGCCCGCGCGCTCCAGCGCCTCCCAGGAGGTCTCCAGCAGCAGCCGCTGCTGCGGGTCCATCGCCGCGGCCTCGCGCGGGGAGATGCCGAAGAAGGCGGGGTCGAACTCGTCGGCGTCGTGCAGGAAGCCACCGTGCCGGACGTAGGTCTTGCCGGGGCGGCCGGGCACCGGGTCGTACAGCTCGTCCACGTCCCAGCCGCGGTTGACGGGCAGCCCGGAGACGGCGTCACGGGCCTCGTCGACCAGGCGCCAGAGGTCCTCCGGCGAGGTGACGCCGCCGGGGTAGCGGCAGGCCATGCCCACGATCGCGATCGGCTCGTCCGAGAGCCCGGTGACGGTCACGTCCCGCTGCCCGGCCGGACCACCGGTGAGCGATGCCCGCAGGTGTTCGGCGAGCGCGGCGGGGCTCGGGTGGTCGTAGACCAGCGTCGGCGAGAGGCTCATCCCGGTCGCGGAGTTCAGCCGCTTCCGCAGCTCCACCGCTCCCAGGGAGTCGAAGCCGAGTTCCTTGAACGTCTGCTTGGGGTCGACGGAGTTCGACGTCAGGTGGCCGAGCACGGAGGCGACGTTCGTCCGCACCAGCTCCAGGAGGACGCGCTCGCGCTCGGCCCGCGGGAGCCCGGAGAGGCGCTGGGCGAGCGGGAGTTCGGCGGCGGGTGCCACCTCGTGCTCGTGCTTGTGCTCGCCCGGGTCCGCGGTCCCGGCCGGCGGGGGAGCGACCGCGGGCGGGGTGGTGGCGGGGTCGGTCGTGAGCCAGTGGCGTTGGCGTTGGAAGGGGTAGGTGGGGAGGGGGGTGTGGTGGGTGGTGTTGGTGTTGTGGTGGGTGTGCCAGTTGATGGGGGTGCCGGTGGTGTGGAGGTGGGCGAGTGCGGTGGTGGTGGTGTGGGGTTCGGGGTGGTGGGGGTGGAGGGTGGGGATGAAGTGGCCGGTGGTGGTGGTGTGTTGGGTGAGGGTGGTGAGGGTGGTGTCGGGGCCGAGTTCGAGGTAGGTGGTGGTGCCGAGGGTGTGGAGGGTGGTGATGGCGTGGTGGTAGTGGACGGTGTGTCGGGCGTGGTTGATCCAGTGTTCGGGGTTGGTGAGTTGTTCGGTGGTGGCGGTGGTGCCGGTGAGGGTGGAGATGATGGGTGTGGTGGGTGGGTGGTAGGTGAGGGTGTGGAGGGTGTGTCGGAGTTCGTTGAGGATGGGTTCCATGTGGGGGGTGTGGAAGGGGTGGGAGACGTTGAGGAGTCGGGTTTTGATGGTGGGTTCGAGTTGGTGGGCGATCTTCTTCAGGGTGGTGTGGGGGCCGGCGATGACGGTGTGGGTGGGGCTGTTGATGGCGGCGATGGTGGTGTCGGGGTGGTGGTCGAGGAGGGGTTGGAGTTGGGTGGCTGGGGTGTTGATGGCCATCATGGCGCCGGTGGGGAGGTGTTGCATGAGGCGGGCGCGGGTGGTGATGAGGGTGGCGGCGTCGGTGAGGTTGAGGACTCCGGCGGTGTGGGCGGCGGTGATTTCGCCGATGGAGTGGCCGGTGAGGTAGTGGGGGGTGATGCCTTGGGAGGTGATGAGGTGGTAGAGGGCTGTTTCGAGGGCGAAGAGGGCGGGTTGGGTGTATTGGGTTTGGTGGAGGAGGTTGTCGGGGTTTTCGAAGATGACGGTGTGTAGGGGGGTGGGGAGGTGGGGGTCGACGGCTTCGCAGACGGCGTCGAAGGCGTCGGCGAAGGCGGGGTAGGTGTGGTGGAGTTCGCGTCCCATGCCGACGCGTTGGCTGCCTTGTCCGGCGAAGAGGAAGGCGAGGCGTCCGTCGTTGTCCGCGTGTCCCTGGATGATGTTGGGGGCTGGTTTGCCGGCGGCGAGGGTGGTGAGGGCGTTGAGGAGTTCGTGGCGGTTGGTGGCGGTGATGGCGGCGCGGTGGGGGAAGTGGGTGCGGGTCAGGGCGAGGGCGCGGGCGATGTCGGGGGCGGTGAGGTCGGGGTTGCGGGTCAGGTGCTGGTGGAGTTGGCGGGCCTGGTCGCGGAGCGCGTTCTCGCCCTTCGCGGACAGCACCCACGACAACGGGGCTCCGTGGTCGGCGAGTTCGGTGGAGTCGACGGATTCGGAGGATTCGGGGGAACCGGGGGCCTCGCCCGTACCGCTCGTCGCCGGGGCCTCTGCCAGGATGACGTGGCAGTTCGTCCCGCCCATGCCGAACGAGGAGACGCCCGCGATCAGCGGACGGTCCGGGTGCGGCCAGGGGCCCAGCTCCGTCCGCACCCGGAGGTTGAGGTCGGTCAGCGGGATCCGGGGGTTCGGCGTGGCGTAGTTGAGGCTCGGCGGCAGCGTCCGGTGGCTGATGCTGAGCGCCACCTTCAGCAGGCCCACGATGCCCGCGGCACCCTCCAGGTGACCGACGTTGGTCTTGGCCGAGCCCACCAGCAGGGGGGACCGCGCGTCGCGCTCGCGCCCGAGCGCCGCGCCGAGCGCCGTGGCCTCGACGGGGTCGCCGACCGGGGTGCCCGTGCCGTGGAGCTCGACGTACTGCAGGTCCCCGGCGCGGACCCCGGCGTTGTGCCGGGCCAGGCGCAGCACCTCCTCCTGGGCGCTCGCGCTGGGCACCGTCAGACCGTCCGTGGAGCCGTCGTTGTTGACGGCGCTGCCGCGGATCACGCAGTACACCCGGTCGCCGTCGCGCAGCGCGTCCGCCAGCGGCTTGAGGAGGACCAGGCCGCCGCCCTCGCCCCGGACGTAGCCGTTCGCGCGCGCGTCGAAGGTGTAGCAGCGGCCGTCTGGCGACAGGCCGCCGAACTTCGCGGCGCTCACGGTGCTCTCGGGATCGAGGATGAGGCTGACGCCGCCCGCGAGCGCCAGGGTGGACTCGCCGCGCCGCAGGCTCTCGCACGCCATGTGCACGGCCACCAGGGACGAGGACTGGACGGTGTCCACGGCGACGCTCGGCCCGTGCAGCCCGAGGGTGTAGGAGACCCGGTTGGCGATGATGCCGCGCTGCAGCCCGGTCAGGGTGTGCCGGCCGATGGCCGCGGCCCCGCCGCGCCGCAGCAGGGTCGCGTAGTCGTCGCCGATGGCGCCGATGAAGACGCCGGTGCGGGTGTCCCGTACCGCGGAGGGCACCACCCCGGCGTCCTCCAGGGCCTCCCAGCTCAGCTCCAGCACGAGCCGCTGCTGCGGGTCCATGGCCGCGGCCTCGCGCGGGGAGATGCCGAAGAACGCGGCGTCGAACCGGTCCACGTGGTCGAGGTAGCCGCCACGGCGGGTGGGCGCCTTGCCCGGCGCGGCGGGGTCGGGGTCGTACCACGCCTCGGCGTCCCAGCGGTCCCGCGGCGTCTCGCCGACCGCGTCCACCCCGTCCCGGAGATTGCTCCAGAAGTCCTCGGGGCGAGGCGCCCGGGGAAGTCGGCAGGACAGTCCTACTACGGCAATGGGAACGTCCTGGCCGACGGGTGCGCCGGAGGCGACGGGGACGGTCTGACTCGCGATGGGCTCCATACCCTCCCATCCTGCGAACGGCTCTTACGCGGCCCTAACCAGCGCCTTACGGGTGCGCGGCGCGAGCCCGGGCCGGTGCGCGCCCCGCGGCCGCTCGCGCGCCGGACCGAGCAGCGCCCGTCGGTGGTCGTGCGACGTTTTGCCGAGTCTTGAGAAAACCCTGGTCAAGCTGGAACCATGGCTTCGGGGCGTACGTCGTAACCACGGGTGATCGGCCGGGGGGACAGGCCGCCCGGCACGCTAGGCTCGCTCCGGGGGAGCGGCCCGGGTGCCGCCATCGGATCAGTACAGCTCGGGACGGGCACGCGGCTCTACGGGGAGCGGCGGCCCGTCCGTCCTGCCACGGAGGGACTTGGCCTTGCACATCGACGCCTTGATCGAGGGGATCCCACCGACGGCGGTGTACGCCGTGGTCGCTCTGATCATCGGGCTGGAATCGTTGGGCATTCCCCTGCCCGGCGAGATCGCCCTGGTCACGGCGTCCCTGATGGCGGTCAAGGGCGTGGTGAGCCCGTGGGGCGTCGCGGCCTGCGCGATCGCCGGGGCGATCATCGGTGACTCGATCGGCTACTCGATCGGGCGCAAGGGCGGCAAGCCGCTCTTCGAGAAGCTGGGACGCAAGTTCCCCAAGCACTTCGGCCCCTCGCACCTGGCCACCGCCGAGCGCTCCTTCCAGAAGTGGGGCATGTGGGCGGTCTTCTTCGGCCGCTTCATCGCCCTGCTGCGCATCTTCGCCGGTCCGCTGGCGGGCGCGCTGAAGATGCCGTACTGGAAGTTCCTGATCGCCAACGTGCTGGGCGGCGTGGTCTGGGCCGGCGGTACGGCGCTCCTGGTCTACAAGGTCGGCAAGAAGATCGAGCCCTGGCTGGCCCGGTTCTCCTGGGCGGGCCTGGCCGCGGCCGCGGTGATCGGCGGACTGTCCTTCTGGATCATGAAGCGGCGCGCCGCCAAGACCCACGCCAAGATGGAGGCGGAGGCGGCGGCCGAGGCGGCCGCCGCCAAGGAGCCGGTCAACGACTGATTCCCCAGGTCGCAGCCCCTTCGGGCCCTCGGAGTAGCATCGGTCGGGTACTGCCGATCTTGCGCTCCGGAGGGCCCGAAGGCGTTTTCGGCCGACGGTTTCACTGGAGAACGGAGACGACTCGTGCGGATCGGACTGCTGGGCACCGGCCCCTGGGCGCAGCGGGTGCACGCTCCCGTCCTGGCCGAACACCCCGGGCTGGAGTTCGCCGGCGTCTGGGGCCGCCGCCCGGAGGCGGCCGAGGAGCTGGGCGCGGCCCACGGGGTGCCCGGGTACGCCGACCTCGACCGGCTGCTGGCCGAGGTGGACGCCGTCTCCATCGCGCTGCCCCCGGCCGTCCAGGCGCGGCTCGCGGTGCGGGCCGCCGAGGCGGGCTGCCACCTGCTGCTGGACAAGCCGATCGCGCTGACCGTCCCGGACGCCCGGGCCGTGGCCGAGGCCGTACGGGAGCACGAGGTCGCCTCGGTGGTCTTCTTCACCGTGCGCTTCGGCGGTGAGCAGATCCCCTGGATCGAGCGGCAGGCGGAGCTGGGCGGCTGGTTCACCGGCCGCTCGGACTGGCTCGGCTCGGTGTACGCCCCCGGCAGCACCAGCCCGTACGCGGCCTCGCCGTGGCGGAAGGAGAAGGGCGCGCTGTGGGACGTCGGCCCGCACGCGCTGTCCGTCCTGCTGCCGGTGCTGGGCGACGCGATCCGGGTGACGGCGGTGGCCGGCCCGCTGGACACCGTGCACCTGCTGCTCCGGCACGCCGGCGGCGCCTCCAGCACCCTCGCGCTCAGCCTCACCGCGCCGCTCGCGGCGGGCGGGACGGGCATGGAACTGCGCGGCGAGCACGGCGTGGTCCAGCTGCCACCGCGCGGCGAGGGCCCGGTCGCGGCGCTCCACCGGGCGCTGGACGCCCTGAGCGCCTCGGCCGCCTCCGGCGAACCGCACCCCTGCGGCGTGGACTTCGGCCTGCGGGTGGTGGAGATCCTCGCCGCCGCCGAGCGCTCCCTGGCGAGCGGCGCCACGGTGGACGTCTGAGCCGACCACCCCGGCGGGGCTCAGAGCCAGTAGGGGTGGAGCGAGGCCCGCGCACGCTCGACGGCGAGCTCGATCCACGTCCCGGCGACGCCGTCGGGCAGCCGCCCGGCCACGTCCAGCAGGATGTTCGTGCCCGGCAGGGACAGTACCGCGACTCCGTCCTCGTCGAGCCACAGCCGCCCCCGCAGGACGACACGGCTCCCGTCCGACCGGACCAGCGGCCCGGGGTCGGGAGCGGGCCCGGCGTTCCGTCCCCAGGCGAGGTCCTCGTCGACGTCCCACTCCACGTGGTACTCGCCGGGCCCGGCGGCCCGGTCCCCGCACCAGCGGACCACGGTGCCGCCGGCCGCCGTCCTGACCCGGGCCAGCGGCGGGCCTCCCGGGGACTTCGTGATGTTCTCCACCGTCACCAACACCCCGTGATCATGCGGCACCCGTCCCCGTCGGCGGAAGCCGGTGTCAGAGCGGCGGCAGCGGCGGCCGGACCGTGGACGGGCGGCGGTCGGTGGGGCGGGTCGGCGGGACGACCGCCGCGTGGAAGTCGCGCGGGCCGGTCCACAGGGCCGGGACGGCGTCGCTGCGCCGGGCCAGCTCGTACGCCAGGGCCTCGTAGTTGACCCGCCAGCCGTGGAAGTGCGCCCAGGCGTCCTCGACCGGGCGCTCGCGCGGGAAGCCGGCCGCGGTGATCATCGCGACGGCGCCCAGGTACTCGGCGTAGGTCAGCCGGATCGGGACGTCCGGGTCCGGATCCGGGTCGAAGTCGAACCGCAGCGAACGGGCGATGTCGCGCATCGCGGTGAAGCCGGCCCGGATCACCAGCCGGGCCTCGGGCGGGGCCGAGCGCGGGCAGAGCGCCAGGTGCAGGGCGGCGGCGTCCATCACGGCGATCAGGCCGACCACCCAGCTGCGGTTGGCCTGCGGGGAGCGGAAGGAGAGCAGCACCGGGTAGTTGGAGTGGCTCTCGCCGATGTCGGCGGCCAGCCGCTCCCAGTCCCGGTAGAGCTGGGGCAGCGCCGTCTCGGTGTCCACCAGGGACTGGCGGGCCAGCAGCTCCGGGCCCCAGGCGGGTTCGCCGGCCCGGGACTGGAGCAGCGTCACCTCGGTCTCGCGGCGCTGGTAGGCGGCGTAGAGGGTCGGCAGGTAGGCGATCTGGAGGGCGATCACCAGCGGGCCGCTGGCGGCGGCCAGGAAGTCGATCGCGGAGAGGTGGAGCCGCTCGCCGCTGGCGAAGCCGAGCGTGAACAGGCTGGACCCGGCCTCGCGCACGGCCACCGACCAGCTCAGCTCGGAGGTGCCGTGCAGCAGCATGGTGTAGGCGGCCAGCATCCCGCTGAGCCAGACCCCGAGCATGCCCAGCAGCACCAGCGGCGCCAGCCAGGTGAGCGCCCGGTCCTGCGCGTGGTAGCCGCCGGACGACGGCGCGAACAGCCTCAGCAGGGTGCGCAGCACCCGCCAGAGCCGTATCACCAGCGCCGAGTAGAGCCCGCGCGGAACGACCAGCGTGCGCAGGATGCTGCCGATGATCAGCAGGAGCAGCAGCGTGCCGAGCACGGTCTGGATCATTCTCATGGCGTCATTCTGACGGTCGGCCGGGGCTGCCGCGGGCCGTCGTGGGTGGTCGCGGGTCGTGGCCGGCCGCTTCCCGGCCGCTCCAGCGCTTCGACGGATGACCTCGGCCGCGAAGTATGACCATGATCACACCGAAATCGTGCCTACGTATCTCAGTGCTCCTTGCGTCTATCTGTTCGGAGGGTCAGATCCACGAACGAGCGGAGACCGGACTGTGCGTGATCAGCAAGACGGCGGCGGGGCCGAGGAGACGAAGCCCGGGCGCCGGCGGCCCTTCCCGTCACGGCCGCGCAGGTCACGGGGCAACCGGCGGCGACGCCGCTCGCTGCGGATCGACTACCCGCGCGGCGGGCGGCGCGGGGTCCGCCGCTGGCTCCCGTCCTGGCGGCAGCTGCTGCTGCTCGGCGGCGCGGGGGCGGCGGTGCTGACCGGCCTGCTGGCCTGGTTCTACGCGACCACCAAGGTCCCGGAGGACCTGAACTCCTTCGCCACCCAGCAGAACAACGTCTACTACTGGGCGGACGGCACCGAGATGGCACGGATCGGCCCGACCAACCGGCAGGAGGTGCCGCTCGGCCGGGTGCCGGAGCCGGTGCAGTGGGCGGTGCTGGCCGCCGAGAACGCGACCTTCTACTCCGACCCGGGCATCTCGGTGACGGGCATCGGCCGCGCCGTCTCCGAGATGGTCACGGGCGGTGAGACCCAGGGCGGTTCGACCATCACCCAGCAGTACGTCAAGAACATCTACCTGAACCAGCGCCAGGACCTCTCCCGCAAGCTCAGCGAGATCGTCATCGCGATCAAGCTGGACGACCGGATGAGCAAGCAGGACATCCTGGCCGGCTACCTGAACACCAGCTGGTTCGGTCGCGGCAGTTACGGCATCCAGCGCGCCGCGGCGGCGTACTACGGCAAGGACGTCTCCGAGCTCGACCCGAGCGAAGGCGCCTTCCTGGCGGCCCTGTTGAAGGGGGCCGGGCAGTACGATCCGGCACTCGGCCCGGAGAACCGCAAGCGGGCCGAGGACCGGTGGTCCTGGACCCTGGACCGGATGGTGGAGGTCGGCAAGCTGTCCGCCGCCGAGCGGGCCACGTACACGACCTTCCCCGAGCCCAAGCCGCAGCCCAAGTCGGCGGGGCTGAGTGGGCAGACCGGGTACCTGGTGGACATGGCCCGGGCCTACGTGGAGAGCCACAGCGATATCACCCCGGCCCAGTTCGACCTCGGCGGCCACCAGATCCTCACCACCTTCGAGAAGCCGAAGGTCGACGCCCTGGCCGCCGCCGTGCAGGACGCCACCAAGGGGATCGATCCGGACAACCGGGAGGCCGACAAGCTGCTGAAGGTCGGCGCCGCCTCGGTGGCCCCGGACGGCAGGATCGTCGCGCTCTACGGCGGCCCGGACTACCTGAAGCAGGGCTTCAACAACGCCAACACCACGACGGTGCCCATCGGTTCGGCCTTCACCCCGCTGGTGTACGCCGCAGGGCTCACCGAGGGCGTGCAGCTCCGGCGCGGCGGCAGCCGCGTCCCGGTGACGCCCGCCTCCACCTACAACGGCGACGACGGGGCGAACGTGATGACCCCGGAGGGGCCGTACTGGGGGCGGGACGGGAAGATCGCGAAGACCGCCAACGACGGCAAGCGCAGCTGGGGCCAGGTGAGTCTGCGCAGCGCGATGGAGCAGTCCGTCAACGGGCCGCTGATGCAACTCGGCATGGACGTCGGCCTGGACCGGGTGCAGAAAACGGCCGGCGACCTCGGCGTCCTGCCCGGCAGCATGGGCGAGTTGGTGCCGGCCTTCGGCGTCGGCAACTCCACCCCGAGCGCGATCCGCGCCGCCGACGCGTACGCCGCCTTCGGCGCCGGGGGCAGCCACACCGACCCGTACTCGGTGGTGAAGATCAGCCGCAACGGCGTGCCACTGGGGCTCCAACTGCCCACCGCCGTCCAGGCGTTGCCGACCGCTGTCGCGGCCGAGGTGGACGCGGCGCTGAAGGGCTCGGTGCGCGACGGCGCCGCCAAGGCGGTCGCGGAGGCGGGCCCCGGCCTGGCCGCGAAGCCGGGCACCACGCCGGATCGGACGGCGGGGTGGATCGTCGGCTACAACGGGCAGCTGTCGACGGCGGTCACCGTGTTCCGGGCGGACCTGAAGGACATGAAACTGCTCTCCCTGGAGGGCCTCGGCGGAGCCGCGCCGGACGTCCCCGACACGGCGCTGCCCGCTCGGATCTGGACCACTTACATGAAGTCGGCGGCAGGGCGGTAGGCGCTGCGGGGCCCGCGGCGCAGTCAGCCGCGGGGAAACTCCGTGGACCGCGGCGGCGCGCGGGGTGCGGGCGCCTCCTCGACACCGGCGCGTCCGGACGGGACGATTCCGGCCATGAACCTCGCCCTGGCGCCCCACACCGGTCTCGTCCTCGCGGAGGTCGCCGGCCTGCTGCTGGTGATCGGCGGCATCTGGCTGGCGGCGGCGCAGATCCCCCGGCTGCGCCACGCGGCCGCCCGGGCGGTCGTCGCCGGGATCCTGTTCGCCGCGGCCGGTGCGCTGCTGATCATCGCGATCCACTGGGGCCACTTCGGGTAGGGGGCGGTGCCGATCGTCCCGCCGTGGCGCCGCCCGGGCTGTCAGATCGTGATGGTCGGGGTGGTCGGGCCAAAGGAAACGCGTTGCCCGACCACGGCCCGAACGTCTAGTCTCACGCCCATCGACGTGTAGCTCAGCAGCAGAGCACCGGGCTCTGGACCCGGAGGGCGCAGGGGCGGAACCTGCCACGTCGGCTCATGAACGACGACGCTGATCAGCAGCACCCCACCGGGGCCGGCGCATCCACGGGCTACCCCCAGGGCCGGCTGGCCCGGGCGTTCCTCACCTCGCTCACCCACCCCGACGACGAGACCCGGCGCCGCGCCGAGGCCCGCGCCGACCGCTGGCGCGCCGTACTCGCCGGCACGGCCGACGGGCGGCTGACCATCGGCTCGCGCACCCCGGTGGCCGGGCTGCCCTCCTGGGTGACACCCGAGGTCCTGCGCGGCGGCTTCGCCACCACCGCCGCCAGCGCCGAAGGACCGCTCCAGCCGTACGAACGCGAGGCCGCCGAACTCGCCGGAGTGCCGGCCGACCGCGCGGCCCTCTTCGCCCACTGCCTCACCGAACCCGGCCTGGCCCGGCTGCACGAACTGCTCGACACCGGCCGCTACGAGGTCACCGTGCCCGAGGAGGCGGCACTGCTGACGGTCGCCTGGCTGGCCCGGGCCGGGGACACCGCCGCCGCGCTCGACCTCGTCGACACCCTCGAACCCTTCGCCGACCGGCTGCGCTTCACCCCACGCCCCACCACCCTGCCCGCACCGGACCCCGAATCCGTACACCGCACCACGGTCGGCGACGCCGTCACCACCCTCGTCGGCCGCCGGCCGAACGCCGCCATCGAGACCCAGCGCGAGGCGCTCACCGTCTGGCAGCCCTTCGGCGACCGACTGCTCACCCACTGGCTGGAGGGCGAGACACCCGACGACTCCTGGCGGGAGCGCGGTGCCCAACTCCTGCGCGAGTACCGGCATTTGGCCGCCACCCGCACCCGCTGCACCAAGCACCGCAACCCGAAGGAGAACCTCGGCATCCTGCGCGGCGCCCTCGAAGAGACCGTCGCCGGCCGACCACTGGACACCCGCCGCCTCGGACTGCTGCGGCACGCGATCGACTCCATGCTGCGCCGCCGCGGCCGCCCCGACACGGCCGCGCACACCGACCTGCGCACCCGCCAGGCCACCCAGGCGGCCCTGCCCTCCCACCACGACCTCGCCCAGCTCGTACTGCGCCGCCTCGCCGTGCAGCCGCAGGACACGGGCACGGCGGACACCGAACCGCTGGTCGCCGAGATTTCCGCTTCGGAGGCCGAGGAGACCGGCCTGCCAGTGGGCACACCGGTACCCGCGGCGATCCGCCAGACCGTCGAAGCCGCGCTGAGCGCCCCGATCGGCACCCTCGTCGAGCGCGGCGTCGTGCCCTCGGCCGAAGTCCTCGCCGAACTGGTCCCGCAACTCGTCGCGGCCGTCAGCGCCGAAGCCCACCCGGACGCGGCGCTGCGCACCCTCGCCGCCGCGAACTACCGGGCCTTCCGCAACCGTCGCTCACTCCTGCTGCTGAACCTCGCCCGACAGGTACGGGTCGAAGAACTGCCCTGGGTACGGGCGGTGGCCCCCCACCGACTCGACGAGGACGGCCGAAGCCCCGCCCGCGCCGCCCTGCGCCGCCTCGGCGAACTCGCCGTCCAGGCCTTCCCGGGCACCCTCCTGCCCAACCCGCTGGTCCGCGAACTCGCCGCCCTCGGGCGGCAGTCGGGGATCGAAGCGCCGCTCGTGGAGGAACTCGCGGCGGACATCTTCATGGGCACCTTCACCCCGAAGTTCCTCGACGCCGCCCACATCGCGGCGGACCTGCTCGAAGGCACGCTGTACGAGCGCTACTACGGCATCGACTACGCGGCGGTCCGGAACCTCACGGGGGCGGCGGAGTTCGCCGCCCTGTGCTCGCGGCGCGCCGAGGTCGGCGGCGGCTGGTCGGTGGCCGCCAACGGCAAGGTCATCGAGCAGGCCCAGATCCTCACCACCCACAACCTGGCCACCCTCGTCACCCGCGTCGGCATCAGCCCCCGGCCCGGCTGGGACGACCTCGCCCGCCGCACCTTCACCACCGTCCGCCGCCTGACGGCCCGCATCGAAGGCAACCCGCGCCCCCTCTCCACCATCAAGGACGCCGCCTACGCCTGGCGCCAGATGATCTTCCACCTCTCCCTCTGCACCCCCGACACCCAGCGCCGCACCCTCGCCGGCTTCGCCGCCGAAGCCACCCGCCACCCCGGCCTCACCCTCGCCCTCACCACCCTCCAGCAGGCCGCCGAGGGCAGACCCACCAGCCACCCCCCACTCCTCGCCTGGACCACGGGCCCCCACCCCCTCCGCCCCGCCCCGAGGGCCTGACCCTCGGGCCGGTGCGGGGAGTGCGCTGGCGCAATCTTCTACGGGCCATGATGACCGGCTGACCCCTGCCCGTGCGGGGAGGACTTAGAGCCGTCGGTCGCCCTGATTTGGAATTCCGGCTGACCCCCGCGAGTGCGGGGAGGACACCGCGGAGTTCGTGCGGCGGCTGGGGCCGGCTGGCTGACCCCCGCGGGTGCGGGGAGGACCCGCCCCCACCGGCAACAGGGGCCGGGCGGGTCGGCTGACCCCCGCGGGTGCGGGGAGGACCCTACCCGGGTCCAGCGGCTGGTCAGCGTCCCGGGCTGACCCCCGCGGGTGCGGGGAGGACGTCGCCGATCCCCGTCCACATGACGGCATCGGCGGCTGACCCCCGCGGGTGCGGGGAGGACATGGGCCTGTTCGTCCCCGCGATGGTGGCCGCCGGCTGACCCCCGCGGGTGCGGGGAGGACTCGGCGCCGTCCCGGATCGCTCGGGCGCCGGCCGGCTGACCCCCGCGGGTGCGGGGAGGACCCCAACCGCGAACTCGCGGAACGATTCAATGTCGGCTGACCCCCGCGGGTGCGGGGAGGACAACGTCGCGGCACTGGAGACCGCGGGCCCGAACGGCTGACCCCCGCGGGTGCGGGGAGGACGCCGCGTCGCACATCTCCGCCATGTTGCTCGTCGGCTGACCCCCGCGGGTGCGGGGAGGACTCCACCGCTGGGGGACGGGAGGTGTCCCAGGTCGGCTGACCCCCGCGGGTGCGGGGAGGACACCGGCGAGAACGGCCTCACCGTCGAGGTCGACGGCTGACCCCCGCGGGTGCGGGGAGGACCGCGGCCCCCACCGCAACCGGGTCACCCGGCGCGGCTGACCCCCGCGGGTGCGGGGAGGACGGTCCGCGAGAGCCCCGTCGTACCAACTCGTGCGGCTGACCCCCGCGGGTGCGGGGAGGACGTTCCTGGACGATCGCCCGTGCTTCGTCGGCCGGGCTGACCCCCGCGGGTGCGGGGAGGACGTCCACTGCCTGGTCGACGTCATCCCGGGCGACCGGCTGACCCCCGCGGGTGCGGGGAGGACCCTTCGTGACCTGGGGTGATGCGGGGGCTTTGCCATTTCTTTGCGCGATGTGGCGTGCTGTCATGTGGGCGGCCCCTCACGCCCACGGGGGCTGTTGAGGTGTCAAAGGTCGCGCCAATCATCCCATGAGGCGCTGTCGTTCGGGTGGCCGGATGTTGTCTGGAGAGCTGGCGGTGGCTTCACCGGAGTGTCGGGGAGGTGCCCGCTCTTCTGCGGGCTCCGATGGGTGGGTCTGCGGCGGTGCGCTCCGGGCTTGGCCGGCAGCACTTCTCGCGACGGGACGCGGTACTTCGCGGGGCGCTCCTGCTGGGCGATCCGCCGCTGCGCAGGTAGTCGGGTCGGCCGACTTCCTGCGCAGCGGGGTGGTGTTCGTCAGAGCTTGGCCGCGGAGCCGTTTTGTCCGCTCCGCGCACTGGGGCTGATCGCCGGGTGCAGTCCTGTGGCCGGCTACTTGGTCAGGCGGGACCAGTCGGCCGGCTGGGCCGGGTCGAGTTGGCGGAGCTTGTCGAGTACCTTCGGGTCCTGGGCGTCGAGCCAGTCGGCGACTTGGCGGAAGGATACGCAGCGGACGCCGTCGCGCTTGCAGACGCTCTTCATCACGTCTTCGATGGCCTGCATGTAGATGCCGCCGTTCCAGTCCTCGAAGTGGTTTCCGATGAACAGCGGGGCGCGGCTGCCGTTGTAGACGCGTTCGAAGCCGGCGAGGTAGCTGTCGCGGGTCTCCTTCTCCCAGGTTTCGTACTTCTTGGGGTCGCCCTTGGTGCTGTCCCCGGACTGGCCGGCCAGGAAGTTGAAGTCCATCGAGAGGCCCTGGGTGGACTTGCCGGGGTAGGGCAGCATCTGGAGCGGGAAGTTCCAGATGCCGTCCTTCTTGGTGGGCCAGACCTGGAACTCGCCGGGCGAGCTGGCGTCGTAGCGGAAGCCCTTCTCCTTCTCCGCCGCCAGCAGGTTCTTCTGGCCCTCCAGGCAGGGGGCGCGGCCGCCGACCAGTTCCTTGGTGTAGTCGAAGGGGAGCGGCGGGAGGTCCTTGTAGCCGGTGTTGGTCTTCCAGTTGGTGACGAAGGAGATCGACTGGTCGAGTTCGCTCTTCCATTCGTCGACGCTCCAGTCGCCGCCGCCCTTGGCGCCGCAGAAGTGCCCGTTGAAGTGGGTGCCGATCTCGTTGCCGTCCAGCCAGGAGAGGCGCAGCTGCTCCAGGGTGTCCTTGATGTGGGGATCGGTGGCGAAGTCGATGGAGGCGGCGCCGGGTTCGTGCTGAGGCGGGTGGTAGAGCGTGCCCTTGGACTTGGGGAGGACGTAGAGCCCGGTGAGGAAGAAGGTCATCTGGGCGTTGTTCTCCACGCCGAGTTTGCGGAAGCGGGAGTACAGACGCTCGTCGCCTTCGAGGGCGCCGTCCCAGGAGAAGACGACGAACTGCGGGGGCTTCTCGCCGGGCTTGAGCTTCTCGGGCTTGGGCGGCTGCTTGGGCTGCGGCCCGGTGTCGGAGGTGGAGCCGTCGCCGAGGATCTTGACCTGCCCGTCCCAGGTGGGGCTGGGGGCCGGGGGCGGCGGGGCGGGGGCGTCGGACGGGGCGCCGGGAGCCGGGGTGGAGAGGGCGGTGTCGCCGGCGGCTGTGGGTCTGCCCGACGTGCTGGAGCATCCCGTCGCGAGGGCGGAGGCTCCGAGGACCCCCATTGCCAGCAGGATGGCCGAGCCGCGAGCAGTCCGCACCGGACCCCCATTTCTCTGATGTTTGATCAGGACATGTCCGAAAGATGTTCGATTGGCCCGATCATCAGAACATTTTTGATCAAACTCTGTCGAGGTGGAGCCGGCGCGGACGCGGCGGGGCTGGATCGGGGGGTAACTCCCTTACGTCACACGGCGCCTGGCGGCGGGGTGGCGGTCCTTCCCGGTCGCCGCTGCTGCCGGCGAATTCGGCGGCAGCTGATCCTCGCTCCTCCCCGGCGAGCCCCCGAGCCGCCCGGCTCGGGGGCTCGCCGGCATTGACAGGGGACCGCCGCAGCTGAATGCTAAGCAAGCGCTTAGTCAATGACCCGCACCAAGGAGCTGCCCGATGGTCGAGACCTCCGCTTCCCCGCCCGGCCTGGACCTCGGCCGTCTCCGATCCCATCTCGACCGCGAGCTGCCCGGTCTCGTCCAGGGCCCGCTGCGGGCCGACCTCATCGAGGGCGGCCGCTCCAACCTCACCTACGTTCTGAGCGACGGCGCCTCCCGTTGGGTCCTGCGCCGCCCGCCGCTCGGGCACGTCCTCGCCACCGCGCACGACATGGGCCGCGAGTGCCGGGTGATGACGGCGCTGTGCGACACCGGCGTGCCCGTTCCCCGCACGCTCCTGCTCGACCAGGGCGACGACACCCTCGGCGCCCCCTGGTACCTCATGGAGTACGTCCCCGGCACCGCTCACCGGGACGCCGCCCCCCTCGCCGCCCTCGGGGAGGAGCGGGTGCGCGCGCTGGGGAGCCGGCTGGTCGAGACCCTCGCCACCCTGCACCGGATCGACCCGGCCGCCGTCGGCCTGGAGGACTTCGGCCACCCGGACGGCTACCTGGAGCGCCAGCTGCGTCGCTGGTCCCAGCAGCTCGCCGCCTCCCGCAGCCGCGACCTGCCCGACCTCGACCGCCTGCACGCCCTCCTGGCCGAGCGGCTCCCAGTTTCGCCCGCGCCCGCGCTCATCCACGGTGACTACCGCCTGGACAACGTCCTGGTCGACGACCGCGACAGCATCGCCGCCGTCCTGGACTGGGAGATGTCCACCCTCGGAGACCCGCTCACCGACATCGGCCTGCTGGTGATGTACACCGAGCTCGCCGGTGTCGGCGGTGGCATCATCCCCTCCGCCATGACCGCCTCCGGCTTTCCCAAGCCGGACGAAATCGTCGCCCAGTACGCTGAGTTGACAGGCCGTCAGGCGGAGGATCTCGACTGGTACGTCGCCTTCGCCTCGTTCAAGCTCGCCGCCGTCGCCGAGGGCATCCACTTCCGCTTCCAGCAGGGCCGCACCCTGGGTGCCGGCTTCGACCGCGCGGGCGAGATGGCCCCGATCCTCGCCCGGCACGGCCTGGGCACCCTCAAGGAGAACTGAGATGGACTTCGCCTACGACGCCCGGACGAACGAGCTGCGTGAGCAACTCCTCGCGTTCATGGACGAGCACGTCCACCCCGCCGAGTCCGTCCTCGCCGCCCAGCTCGCCGACCCGGCCCGCGACCGCTGGGTGATTCCGCCGGTCGTCGCCGACCTCCAGGCGCAGGCGCGCAAGCAGGGCCTGTGGAACCTCTTCATTCCCGGTGAGCACGGCGCCGGGCTGACCAACCTCCAGTACGCGCCGCTCGCCGAAATCACCGGCCGCAGCATCCAGTTGGCCCCGCCCGCGCTCAACTGCGCGGCCCCCGACACCGGCAACATGGAGCTGCTCGCCCAGTTCGGCAGCGCGGAGCAGCGCGAGCGCTGGCTGCGGCCCCTGCTGGAGGCCGAGATCCGCTCCGCCTTCGCGATGACCGAGCCCGAGGTCGCCTCCTCGGACGCCACCAACATCGCCACCCGGATCGAGCGGGACGGCGACGAGTACGTGATCAACGGCCGCAAGTGGTACATCACCGGGGCGATGAACCCCGACTGCAAGATCCTGATCGTGATGGGCAAGACCGACCCGTCCGCCGAGCCGCACCGCCAGCAGAGCATGGTGCTCGTCCCGCGCGACACCCCCGGGGTGAGCGTCCGGCGCGGCATGACGGTCTTCGGCTATGACGACGCCGACCACGGCGGCCACGCCGAGGTGCTGTTCGAGGACGTCCGCGTCCCGGTGGAGAACCTGATCGGCGAGGAGGGTGCGGGCTTCGCCATCGCCCAGGCCCGGCTGGGCCCGGGTCGGATCCACCACTGCATGCGCGCCATCGGCCTCGCCGAGCGGGCACTGGAGCTGATGTGCCGGCGGGCCAACGAGCGGGTCGCGTTCGGGAAGCCGCTGGCCGAGCAGGGCGTGGTGCAGGACTGGATCGCCGAGTCCCGGGTGCGGATCGAGCAGCTGCGGCTGCTGGTGCTGAAGACCGCCTGGCTGATGGACACCGTCGGCAACCGGGGCGCGCACACCGAGATCCAGGCGATCAAGATCGCCACCCCGCGCACCGTCGAGTGGATCCTGGACAAGGCCGTCCAGACGTACGGCGCGGCCGGCGTCAGCCAGGACACCCCGCTCGCCCAGCTCTGGGCCGGCAACCGCACCCTGCGGCTGGCCGACGGCCCGGACGAGGTCCACAAGCGCTCGCTGGCCCGGCGCGAGCTGCGCAAGTTCCGCTGACGTACGAAGGAGCCGGCCGTACGAACCCCTTGACCGGACCGCCGCCGCTGCGCGAGCTTGCTGCCATGCGAATGCACTTCATCGGCGCTGACCCGCTCGGCGGCCCGGCCATGGTCTGGGTGGACCTGGACACGGGCGGCATCATCATCAAGGGCCTCAAAGCCCTCCCCGAGGACCTGCGGGCCGTCCCGCCGCCCGGCTCCGAAGCGCTCGAACTGCCGGACCGGATGAAGCCGATCCTCCTGGAGGCGGCCGAGTTCTCCGCGTCGCTCGGGCTGGACCGGGACTGACCGGGCCCTGATGCGGCGGTGACCCGTAAGGGTGCCATGCCCGGTTATTCAGGGGCCGGTTGGCTCTGAGGGAGGACGGCCGCGGCCCGTTCCCGCCCCTAGTGTCCTGCGTGTTCGATCAATCGGAACGCGGAGGGACACATCATGGGCAATCCGGGACGGGCCGTGGCGGCGGTCCTGCTGGCGGCGACGACGGCGGCCACGGCGGCGCTGGGCGCGATCGGCGAGACCGTGGTGGCTGCTGCGGCGCCGGGGGAGGCGAACCCCGGACGGCAGGCGCGGGCCTGGCTGCCGGAACCCAGCGGGCCGTACCCGATCGGCACCACCGCGCTGCACCTCGCCGACGCCGGCCGGGAGGACCCGTGGTGGCCCGGGCAGCGACGCGAGCTGATGATCAGCCTCTGGTACCCGACCTCCCGGCCGGCCTCCGGCGACGACCGCGCCCGGTACATGGAGCCCGTCGCCGGGGCGCACTTCGACGGCCCGGACGGTGTCGGGCTGCTCAACTACGGTACCGAGCCCGGCCGTACCGACTGGTCGGCCATCCGCACCCACGCCCGCAAGGACGCCCCGGCACTGCCCGGCGGCCCGCGCCCGGTCGTGCTGTACTCGCCCGGCCTCGGTGACCCGCGCACCTGGGGGACGGCCCTGGTCGAGGACCTCGCCTCGCGCGGCTACCTGGTGGTCACCGTCGACCACACCTACGAGGCCTCCGAAGTCGCCTTCCCCGGAGGCCACTTGGCCACCTCGGTGCTCCCCGGCATGCTCGGGCGGCCCGACCTGGACATCGGCGCGGTGCTGCGCAAGGCGCTGGCCACCCGGGTGGCCGACACCCGCTTCGTGCTGGACCAGCTCGCCCGGCTCGGCGAACGGCCGGGACTGCCAAGCGGGTTGGCCGAAGGCCTCGACCTCACCCGGATCGGCATGGTCGGCCAGTCCGCCGGAGGCTTCACCGCGCTCCAGACCATGCACGACGACCCGCGGATCGCGGCCGGCATCAACATGGACGGCCAGATGCACTTCCCCGGGCCGGACGGCCACACCGGCGTCCTCCTGCCCACCGTCGCCGAGGACGGCCTGAACCGCCCCTTCCTGCTGATGGGCACCGGGAGTGAGGACTCCGGCAGCTACCGCAACCAGCCCGGCTGGAACGCCCTGTGGCGGCACAGCACCGGCTGGCACGCCGACGTCACCCTCACCGGCTCCCGCCACGGCTCGTACACCGACGCCCAGCCGCTGCTGCCGCAGCTCGCCCGGCAGGGCGTGCTCGGCGCGGACCAACTGCGCCGGGACGTCGGCGACATCCGCCCGGGCCGGGCCGAACTCGCCACCCGCTCCTACGTCGCGTCCTTCTTCGACCGCTGGCTGCGCGGCCAGGACGACCACCTGCTGGACGGGCCCTCGGCGCGCTTCCCGGAGATGGCGTACGAGCGGTAGCGGAGACACCGGGCACCTGGCGGGTAAATCCCCGACCCCGCCCGGGTGTTGGCACCCGAAGACTATGCTGGTCGCGATTCCTGGCAGCGAGGGGTGAGCATGATCGACGTCGACGGGTACCTGGCCGTGCTGGGGGTCGAGCGGCAGGCCGCACCGACCGCCGAGGCGCTGTGGGCACTGCACCGGGCGCACGCGGAGCGGATCCCCTACGAGACCATCGACATCCACCTGGGGCGGCCGACGGGCATCGGTGCCGAGGAGTCCGTGGCCCGCATCCTGCGCGGGCGCGGCGGCTACTGCTTCCACCTCAACGGGGCCTTCAGCGAGCTGCTGACCGCCCTCGGCTACGACGTCACCCGGCACTGGGGCGCGGTGCAGAACACCCTTGAGGAACCGGCGGGCGTGATCGGCAACCACCTCGCGCTCACCGTCCGGCTCGACGATGAGCGGTGGCTGGTCGACACCGGGCTCGCCGGCGCCCTGTACGAGCCGATGCCGCTGCGCGAAGGCAGCCACACCCAGGGGCCGTTCACCTTCGGCCTGGCCCCGTCGGAGGCGCTGCCCGGCGGCTGGCGGTTCACCCACGACCCGCGCGGCGGGTTCGCCGCGATGGACTTCAAGCCGGCCCCGGTGGAACTCTCCGCCTTCGCCGCGGAGCACGTCAGGCTGTCCACCTCGCCCGAGTCCGGCTTCGTCCGCGTCCTCGTGGCCCAACGCCGTGACGCCAAGGGGCATCTCGCGCTGCGCGGCTGCGTGCTGCGCCGGACCGAGGCCGGCGGCACGGACGAGCGGACCATCGACTCGGCCGACGAGTGGTACGACGTCCTGGCCGAGGTGTTCCGGCTGGACCTGGCCGACGTCGACGCCCCCGCGCGGGCGGCGCTGTGGCACCGCGTCCGCACCGCGCACCAGCGGCGGGAGGCCGCCCGGCAGTCGTAGCCGCCGCGGCTAGCGGATCTCCGAGCCCGGGTTGGCCGCGTCCCACCGCTGCCGGGAGTCGACGATCGCGTCGTGGTGGTCGTACGACCAGTCCGTCATCGCCCGCAACAGGTGGGTCAGGCTGTGGCCGAGCGCGGTCAGCTCGTACTCCACCTGCGGCGGCACGGTCGGATGCACGGTCCGCGACACCAGGCCGTCCCGCTCCAGGCGGCGCACGGTCAGCGTGAGCATCCGCTGCGAGATGCCCGGCAGCGCGCGCTGCAACTCGCGGAACCGCCGTACACCCTGGGCGAGTTCGATGACGGTGAGGACTGACCACTTGTCGCCGAGCCGGTCCAGCAGATCGCGGACCCCGCACTCCACGCCGTCCTCGCACCAGATCACCGGACGGGGGGTGGTTACCGCGGTGTGCCCTGCTGACATGAAAGTGCCTCCTTACGCCGGACGCCCAGGCTACCGAGGATGGTCACGCAGCCAAGCGAAATGATCATCTTTGGAGGACCCCATGCTGCTCGTCACCGGTGTCAACGGAGGCCTGGGCGCGCTCGTACTGGAGCGGCTCGCCGGACGGGAGGGCGTCGTGGCCGGATCGCGAACCCCGGAGCGCGTCCCGGCCGGAACGCCCGCCCGGCTGGTGGACTTCGACCGACCGCAGACGCTGGAAGCGGCCTTCGACGGCGTACGGACCCTGCTGCTGATCTCGGCCGGCGCCGGCGAGGACGACGTGGTGATCGCCCGGCACGGCGCCGCGATCGAGGCGGCGGAGCGGGCGGGCGTCGAGCACCTCGTCTACACCAGCCTCTCCGGCGACGGCGACCACCTGCCCTACGCCCTCGCCCACCGCTGGACCGAGCGGCGGCTGCGCGAATCCGCCACCCTGCGCTGGACGGTGCTGCGCAACGGCCTCTACGCCGAGTTCCTGGGTGCGATCGCCGCACCCGGCCCGGACGGGGTGATCGGCGCCCCGCTCGGCGACGGGAAGCTCGCCGCGGTGGCCCGCGCGGACCTCGCCGAGGCGGCGGTGAACGTCGCCCTGGACCCGGGCGCCCACGCGGGCCGGACGTACGAGCTGGTGGGGGAGCGGGCGTTGGGCGGGGCGGAGGTCGCCGAGGCGCTCGGCGCCGAGTACCGCCCGGGCCGGCTGACCGACGCCCGGACGGCGCTGGCGGCCTCCGACGCGTATGACTTCCAGGTGCCGATGGTGGTGGGTACCTACTCCGCCATCGCCCACGGCTTCCTGGCCGGCCCGGGTGGGCCGGGCGACCTCGCGGCCCTGCTCGGCCGCGAGCCCCGCCCGGCCCTGGAGGTCATCGCCGCGGGGCGGTGAACTCCGGTGCCACTACGGGCAACGGCGGTTCGGGGTCGGGATGCAGTCGTCTGGGCCCGGGTCGACCGGGCCGGATCCGTTGGGGTTGAAGTTGGACCACCACAGCGGGGTGCTGCCGGAGTAGACGACCATGTTCCCGGAGTTCTGGATGGCCAGGTAGGCGCCCGGGTGCCCGGCGGTCTTGCTGTTCCACAGCGGGCGCATGGCGGCGTCGTACGCGACGAGGTTGCCGTCGCCCTGCATGAAGAAGGACGTGCCGATGCCGTACGTGCCGACGGCCGTCCAGATCGCGACGCCGTTGTGGTAGAGCACCACATGCCCGTCGTTCTGCTGGAACACCGCGGTGGAGCCGTCGGGCGAGCCCCAGCCCTGGCCCCGGCCCAGGCCGGAGTTGGGCTGCACGACCGTCTGGTTGCCGTCCGACACGGCGGCGGCGACGGTGGTGACGGCGGCCGTGCTCGCGGCGGTGCCGGCGGCCGGAGCGGCCTGGGCGGCCTGGGCGGTGCCGCCGAGCAGCCCGGCGGCCATCAGCGCGGCGCCGAGGACGACGCCGGCCCGGGGAGCGAGAGTACGTGTGCGCATTGCGTGTCACTCTCCTGAACTCGTATGAAGATGACGTGAGTTCTATCAGCTCTCGTGAGTCCTGACCATGGGGTCGGTTTCGGCCATGTCAGTCCACCGGGTCCGGTGCCCGCCGTCCACCGCTTGTCTACCGGTGCCTCGTACGTTCTGCCGTGGTAAGGTCACCGACCTTCTGGAGAAGGCATGTTGCGGCTGCGAACGACTGTCCGGCCGGGCCGGACACCGGGGGGATCGCCTGGCCGTCCTCCAGGTCCATGCGGATGAGGGTGGACGCCGGCACGGGGACCGCCACGATGACCAAGCCGCCGACCGCGATCGCGGACGGTGGGCGCAGTCTGGCCGGAACTGCGTTCACCCACATGGAAGTCGACATCGGCCATGCCGCCGACCGGGTGCTCGACGGTCCCGGACCCATCGGCACCGCCTTCGCCTCCCCGACCTGGGCGGGAGCGACGCTCGGCAGTGGCTCAGCCCCGCTCCGTAGCACCGTTGCGGCCGCCTTCGCTCCTGTGGCGAGGGCGGCCGCAACGGTAACGTCGGCCGGTGGTCACATGCCGCCGCCGAGGGTGACCCCGCCGTCCAGGACCAGGGTCTGGCCGGTGACCCAGCCGGCGTCGGGGGAGAGCAGGAAGGCGACGGCGCCGGCGATGTCCTCGGGGACGCCGAGGCGGCCGAGCGGGTAGGCCTTGGCGACCTTCTCCTCGCGGCCCTCGTACAGGGCCTCGGCGAACTTGGTCTTGACCACGGCGGGGGCGACGGCGTTGACCCGGATGCCCTGGGGGCCCAGTTCGGAGGCGAGTTCGGTGGTGAGCCGGATCAGCGCGGCCTTGCTGACGCCGTACATGCCGATGCCGAGCGAGGAGCGGATGCCCGCGATGGAGGCGACGTTGACCACCGAGCCGCCGTGCTCGCCCATCCAGGCGGCGTGCGCGCGGCGGGTCCAGGCGAGCGGGGCCAGGACGTTGACGGCGAGGATCTTGGCGGCGACGGCCTCGTCGGTCTCCAGGACCGGCCCGTACACCGGGTTGATGCCGGTGTTGTTGACCAGGTGGTCGAGCCGTCCGAAGGCCTCCAGGGTGCGGGCGACAGCCTCCTCCTGGTGCGCCGGGTCGTCGGCCTTGCCCGCGACGGCGATCGCGTTCTCCGGGCCTCCCAGGTCGCGGACGGCCTCGGCGAGCGGCTCCGGGTTGCGGGCGGTGAGGCAGACCTTGGCCCCGCGGTCGACCAGCTCGCGCGCGATGCCGAGGCCGATGCCCCGGCTCGATCCGGTGACGACGGCCACCCGGCCCTTGAAGGAGTGCACCACGGAGCGTCCTGCCTTTCCTGCGGGGGTCGCCGGCATCTGCCCTGCCACCTGCTGACTAAGCGCTTGCTCAGCATGCTGTGGGTGAGGGAGCCTGTCAACAGTCCGTCGAACACGACAGCCCGCCGAACGCCCGTGCGATCGGCGGGATGGTGGGCGGGAATGCCTGTACGAGTTCTCTGCGAGGATGACGCCCATGACCAGCACCCCGCTCGCCGACCTCTGGCCGACCCTGCCCGGCGCCGACGCCCGCCCCGAAGCGGCGTACCGGCTGCTCCAGGCCGCCGTCGAGTCGTTCGCGGAGCGCGGCTTCCACGCCACCACGACCCGGGACATCGCCACCGCGGCGGGGATGAGCCCGGCCGCGCTGTACATCCACTACCAGTCGAAGGCCGCGCTGCTGGCCGAGATCAGCCAGGCCGGGCACGCCGCCACACTGACCCTGGTCCGGGACGCGGCCGCCGGTCCGGGCGGCCCGGCCGAGCGGATGCGGCGGCTGGTCGAGCAGTTCACCGCCTGGCACGCCCGCGCCCGTACGGTCGGCCGGGTGGTCAACTACGAGCTGCACGCGCTGCCCGAGGACGCCTACGCGGTGGTCGCGGCGCTGCGCCTGGACATCGAGCGCGAGGTCAGCGCGCTGATCGAGGCCGGCGCGGCGGCCGGCGACTTCCAGGTGGCCGAGGTGCGCACGGCGGCCCGGGCGGTCACCTCGCTCGGCATCGACGTCTCCCGCTGGTACACCGGCAACTCCACCGAGACGCCGGAGGAACTCGGGCGCCGCTACGGCGAGTTGGTGCTGCGGATGCTGGGCGCCGGGGTCTGAGGCCGGAGGGGTCTTGACCTGCCCGCGGGGCGCGAGCAGACTCGTATACGAAGTACGTGTCCCTCGTACGTGTGCCTCGTATGTGTACGGCGCCCACCCGGGCGCCACCCGGCCCGGACAGACGGACGGACCCCCGCGCGGCCCCGCGCCGCGCACCCCAGCACCACCCCTCCCGCGGCGACCACGCCCCCGACCGGCGGCGCCGACGGGAGCAGACCCCGACCCGGGCCGGTCCGGCCGGCCGTGCCGACGGGCCCGTGCGGCCCGGTGGCACCGGAACGGCGCGCGAGACGCGCCGGGCGCGGCCCGGGCGGAGGGAGAGGGGAGGCGCGAGCGATGCCTTCCCGGCACACCGACCCCAACCCACAACCGAGCCCCGACCGGCGATCGAGTCCGGTCCGCCCCCGCTTCTGGCTGGAGACGGCCCTCGGCGGGCTGTCCGGGCTCCTGTTCCTGCTCACCCTCCTGTGGCCGCAGTGGATGGAGACACTGCTCGGCCTCGACCCGGACGCCGGCAGCGGCACGGTGGAATGGCTGGTGGTCGCGCTGGCGGCCGCCGTCACCGCCGCCTGTGCGCTCGGCGCGCGGTTCGAGTGGCGCCGGGAGCGCCCGGCCCCGCTGCTGCGGCCCGATGAGCGCATCGGAGGACCGTCATGACCGACACCGCACCCGCCGCCGCGTCCGCCGCCGCACCCCGGCTGACCGAGCTCGTCCGGAGTGCGTCGCTGAGCTTCCTGGGCACCGTCACCCGGATCGCCGGCACCTCGCTCCCGTTCCTCTCGGCCGAGGCCGTGAACGAGCGGACGGCCGTGGTGCGGGTGGATCAGGTGCTGCACGCCCCGCCCGCCTTCCGGCAGCTCGGCGGCAGTGAGATCACCGTCCAACTGTCCCCTGACGAAGACCTGTTGAAGGTCGGCGACACGGCAGCCTTCTTCACCCGGGGGATGGTCTACGGGGAGGGCCTGGGCGTCACCGAGGTCGGCCGGCTGCCCGCCGACGCCGTCCGCTCGCACGTCGCGCTGGCCGCCACCACGGCCGACGAGCTGCCGTTCTCCTCGGTGCAGCGGGAGATCCGGGACCAGGACCTGGCCGCGCACGCCGGCCAGGCGGACGCCGTCGTCGTCGCCACCGTGGTCGGCCTGGAGGACCTCGGCCTGCCCGACTACTCCGAGCACGCCCCGCACTGGTGGCGCGCCACGCTCGACGTCTCGCTCGCCGAGTCCGGCAGCGCCACCCCCGGACGGACCACCGTCCTCTACCCGAGCAGCGGGGACGTCCGCTGGAGCCGGGTGCCCAAGCCGGTGCCGGGGCAGCTGGGCCTGTGGCTGCTGCACGCCACCGAGGGCGACCTGGCCGCCCGGGCGCCGTACCGGCTGCTCGACCCCGACGACTACCAGCCGGCGCAGAAGCTCGCCGTGCTGCGGGAACGGAGGTGAGCGGACATGCCCACCATCAAGGTCGTCGACATCACCCCCAGGGCGCTGAGCGGCGACACCAACCTGGACAGTGAGCCCAACCTCGCGGTCAACCCGGAGAACCCGGCCGAGATGGTCGCGACCGCCTTCACCCCCGACCCGATGGGCGGGCCGCTCGCCCCCGTCTACGTCTCGACGGACGGCGGGAACACCTGGGTGCTCAACAGCGTCGTCCCGGGCAACGGGGGGCTCGGCACCGGGGACATCAGCGTCGGCTTCGGCGGACAGGGCGGGCGCCTCTACACGGGCATCCTCAACGGCACGACCGGTGACCTCCAGATCCTGCGCGCCCCGGCCGTCACCTCGCCCACGCCGATGACCGTGCTCGTCGACCGGAGCGGGGAGGACCAGCCGTGGGTGGTCGCCACCACCGTCACGGCGAACGGCCACAGCACCGACCGGGTCTACATCGGCAACAACGACGTCGCGAAGCAGCCGGGCGCCAGCGCCACCGTGGACGTGTCGAACGACGCCGCTACCGGGCCCGCACCGGCCGGCTTCGCGCCCGTCCTGCTCGACCGGCGGGCCGGCACCCTCTTCGACGGGCCGCCGGTACGGATCGCCGCGCACCCGGACGGCACGATCTACATCGCCTTCATGAGCGTCACCGCCACCGGCCAGGCGGCCCAGATGACCTTCGACGTCGTGGTGACCCGCGACGACAAGGGCGGCATCGGGCCGACCCCCTTCGAGGACCTCCTCGACTCGGCCGACGGCGAGGCCGGCCAGCGGGCGGTCACCGCCCGCAAGGTCCGGTTCAACCCGAAGCTGCGGACGCTGGGCCAGGAGCGCACCGGCGCGGACCTGTCGATCGCGGTGGATCCCACGGACTCCAACAGCGTGTGGATCGCCTACTGCGACAACCTCGGCGGCACCGCCCCCACCGACTACGTGCTGCACAGCCTGCACTCGACGGACCGGGGGCAGACCTGGTCCACGGCCCGCCCGGACGTGATCGACGGCAAGAATCCGTCGTTCGCGGTCAACTCCGCCGGTCTGGTCGGGCTGGTCTACCAGCAGCTGGCCCACAACCAGTGGTCCACGGTGCTGGAGCTGACCGGTGACGGCTTCGCCACCACCGAGAGCCATGTGCTGCACCAGGCCCCGGGCGACATCCCCCCGGCGGGCGTACAGCTGCCCTACCTCGGCGACTACATCCGGATGGTCACGGTCGGGACGGACTTCTACGGCGTCTTCGCCGGCAACAACACCCCCGACCAGGCCAACTTCCCGGTGGGCGTGACGTACCAGCGCAACGCCAACTTCACCACCCACCAACTGCTCAGTACGGACGGCGTGACGCGGGTGCCGCCGTCCATCGACCCGTTCTTCTTCCACCGGGCCGCCTGAGCGCGGATCCCGCGAGGGCGCCCGCCACGACCGGTCGTGGCGGGCGCCCCGCTGTCGGGCACTGTGGCTTGGTGGTTCAGGCGGCGGCCAGGCAGAACTGCACCAGCCCGGCGTCCACGTCGAGGACGATCTGTTCCATCTCCGCCCACCGCGGGTGGAACTCGGTGCCCCACTCGACGGTGAAGCCGAGCACCTTGCCCTGGTCCGGGTCGGCGAAGTGGCGGGAGTAGACGTAGTCGTCGCTGGTGCCGCTGGTCGGGTACAGGTGGAAGCCGGTGATCGGCCGGTAGGACAGGCCGCGCACGCCGTTGACACCCGTGCAGAACGCCTCGGCGAGCTGCACGGCGGTGTCCTCGTCGTCCTTGGGGATGTACTCGGCGTACGCGAGGTCGCCGGGCAGGCCGCGCTTGCCGTCGTAGTCGGAGTTGCGGAAGTTCATGTCCGGGTCGACCGACTGGTTCTCGTCGTCGCCCCAGTTGTAGAGCATGTCCTGGGAGTAACTGTGCACGTCGACGAACCATCCGGTCAGCGGGAACTGGTCCAACAGCCACTGGACGTTCTGGGTCTCCGGCTCGGAGAACGCGCTCGGGCCGGCGTAGACCTGCGGGTCGCACGGATCGTTCGACACCTGGGGGTTGGCGTTCGGGGCGAAGGCGGTGACGAAGTCGAAGAGGAAGTCGTAGTTGCGGTTGAGGTCGATGCCGACGCAGTCCGGGTTGGCGCTGCCGGCGGCGTTGGCCGGGTTGCGGTTCTTGCGCCACATCGGCCGGACGGTCTGGCTGTAGTGTCGGCCGTCGGGGTTGACGAGCGGATAGATCACCAGGTCGATCCGGTGGAGCAGGTCGCTGACCTGGGCGGTCGTGAACCTGGTGCCTCCGTAGCCGAGGCCGGTGCCGTCGCGGTGGGCCTCCAGCAGGTCGGCGGCGAGGTGAACGAGGATCTCGCAGCTGCCCCACTCACGGGCGTGGACGCCGCCGATCATCATCACGACCGGCTTGGGGGCGACCGCGGGGACGCCGATCTGGAGGGCGTGGGCGGTGCGGGCCTCGAACGAGGGATTGGGCAGGGTGACGAGCTGGGTGACGTCGGGGTAGGCGGTGGCCAGACTGGTCACGGCGGACTCGACCTCGACGACGTTCAGGTACGGCATGACGGGCCTCCCGGGTCAGCCGGAGATCTTCTCGGCCAGGCCGTGCGGGACGGCGTCGGCGGGGGCGAACCGGTCGCCGCCGCCGACGTCGGCCTGGGCGGCGCGCCCGGCCTCGCTGGCGTTGCCGATGCGGGTCACCGTGACGCCCTCGCGTTCGAGGGCCTGGACCTGGTCGGCGGGGGCGTAGACGTCGATGCCGACGCGGCCGTCCGCCTCGACGTGCGGGCGTCCGCCGACGTCGGGACGGGCCTCGCGCAGCAGCGCGCGCAGGGTCTCCCGGTCCTTGGCGGTGACGCGGAGCCGGAGGATGTCGGGTCGGGAGGGTGGGGACGGTCGGGTGGGAACGGCGGACATGGTGGCCTCTTCTCGGGCGCCGGGGAACGCGGCCTGCGGCCTGGGCTCATGGCGCCGATGGGAGCGGATATGTCCGACGTGTACCTCGTATCCTCAGGATGCGTCGCCGCCGTAGAACCCGTCAAGGGACGGCTTGGGCATCCCGTCGAGCAGGCTGTCCAGGCCGGCCAGCATCTCGGCGTCGTCGTCGAATTCGGCGAACCGGGGCACCAGGGCGCGCAGCCGGGGGTAGTCGGCGGCGGGCAGCCGGTGCAGGCCGAGCCGAAGGACCGGGTCCGGCTCGTTGGGATTGTCGACCACCTGGCGCTTGTCCACCAGCAGACAGCCGAGGTTCCAGGCGACGAAGGTGCGGTAGACGGTCAGCGAACCCGCGTCGTCGAATCCGGCCCGGCCGAGCACGGCGAGGATGTGCTCGGTGAGTTCGAGCACCGAGGCCGGGCGGCGGGCCACCGGGACGGCCAGCGGGCGGGTCGCGACCAGCGGCAGGATCTCCGGGTGGGCGTGCGCGGTGGCGGCGAACGCCTGGGCGATCCGCCGCAGTTCGGCGCGCCAGCCGTCCTCGCGGGGGGTGTCGCGGCGGGTGCCGGTGCGCAGCCGGGCGTTGATCTCGTCGAAGTAGGCCTCGACCAGGCCGTCGATCAGCGCCTCCTTGCCCGGGGTGTAGCGGTACAGGGCCATCGACTCCACGCCGAGCTCGGTCGCCAGCCTGCGCATGGTCAGCGCGGCCAGGCCCTCGCGGTCGACCAGGGCCACGGCGGCGCCCAGCACCAGCGGGCGGCTCAGCCGGCCCCGCCTCTCGGGGGCGTCCTGCTCGGCCATGTCCGCACTCCTCCGGGTCGGTGACAGCGTCGTCGGCCGGGTCCGGGCCGGCCGGATCTGCGGTGTGCAGGGCCTGCTGCCGGGCGGGGTCTTCGGCGGATGTCACTCAGCGGATACAGAACCAGGATACAAGGTATGAATCAGGCATAAGCGGGCGAACGGATTCCGGCGGTCGACACGCCGATCCCGCTGGTCAGCCGACCGGCCGGTGTGGTGGGCGCGACGACTGGCGCGGCGGAGCCGACTGCGCTGCGTAGCGGTTGCGGCCCCGGTCTTGCGGGTTGGCGGTTGGCGGCGGTCATGCGGCTCGGCGGCTCGGTCGGTCGGCTGGCCGGTGGTGTCGTGAAGGGCGGCGGGAGCCGGTGTGGTGCGCGGCGACCGCTGCGCGGACGCCCGGGGTCGGCCGGTTCGTCAGTGAAGAGGTGGGGCCCTACGGCATGCCGCCGGTCGCTCAGTCAAGCAGCGGCCGGACGGCGAGGGCGGCGAAGGCTCCGGCGGTGAACGCCGCCCGGGCGGGGATGCCGTCCTGGCTGCCGCCGCCGAGGACGAGGGCGGCGAAGTAGAGGACGGTCAGCGGGTTCAGCAGGGTGATGCCCAGCAGGGTGAGGAAGGCTCGGGCGGGGGTGGGCGGCGCGGCCCGCGGGCCGGCGTCGCTGCCGGGGCGGCTGCGCGGCGCGGTGACGGCCGTCCGGGCGGCCAGGGCCGGCAGGACCAGGGCGGAGACGATCCGCAGCGGCCGGGCGACCGGGTCGAGCAGCGGGGCGAGGCCGGTGCCGCCGGCCGTCGCGACCAGCGCGTACAGCCCGTCCGCGGTGGCCATGCCGAGGGCCGCGCAGGCGCCGGTGTGCAGCGAGGTGCGTGCGGTGAGCGAGACCAGGTGGGCCCCGACGGCGCCCACCGGGACGGCCGCGCCGAACCCGGCGAGCAGCCCCGCGACCAGCGCGGCGCTCACGCGCGGGCGATGTCGGGCCTGCGGAGGTGCGGTGGCAATCGGATGTTCCGGGCGCCGGGTAGCGTGGGGCCGAACCGTGACGCGACCGTCCCGAAGGAGAACAGATGCCCCGTCAGAACGACTTGGTGCGCTCCCTGTTGGCAGAGGTCTGGGCCTCCTGGGCTGAACGCGGAGCGGCCCTGGACGCCAAGGACTGGGACCGACCGACCCGGCTTCCGGCGTGGACGGTACGGGAGTTGTACGCGCATGTGGCGCCGGTGCCGGAGATGTTCACCGGGCTGCGCGGCGTCGTTCAAGACGGGCCGGCCGAGGTGACGGACGGCGCCGGCATCCTGCGCGCCTACAACCGGCCGGGCGGCATCGCCCACACCGCCGCCGAGCAGGTCGCGGATGCGGCGAAGCAGGCCGCCGAGGCGGTCGAACCCGCTGTACTGATCGCCCGGTTCGGCGTCGAGGGGCCGGCCGCGCTGGCCGGCCTCGCCGATCTGCCGCCGGCCACCACGGTGGCGCACCCGCTGCTCGGCAGCGTGACGATCGGCGCGCTCGGCGAGGTGGCGCTGATGGAGGCGACGGTCCACCTGCTCGACCTGATCGCGGCCGTCGGCGGACCGCCGCCCGCCGAGGGCGCGCTGCGCTTCACCCGGGCGCTGTTGGCGGAGCTCGCCGATCCGGTGGCCTTCATCGAGGCGGCGACCGGCCGCGGCGACCGGCCGGTGCTCCCGGTGCTGCGCTGAGGATCTGACGCGGGTGCCCCGCACCGGGTGGGGCCGGTGCGGGGCGCTGGGGCGGGGCGGGATCAGCCCAGGGCGAGGGCGCGGATGCGGTCGGCCGCGCCGTTGAAGTAGTTCTGGTCGCCGGGGAAGGTGCCGGCGTCGGCGAACTGCCAGATGGTCTGGTAGCTCCAGCCGGCCGGCAGGGTGCCGACGGTGGAGGCGTAACGGGCTATCCAGAGCGGGTTGGTGGCGCCGAAGCCGCTGTAGTTGCCGGTGCACTGAGTCCACCAGTTGGTGGTGGTGTAGATGGTGGGGTAGCGGCCGGTGCGGGTGTGGACGGTGTCGCTGAAGGAGCGGATCCAGCTGACCATGGCGCTCTGGCTGAGGCCGTAGCAGGTGGCGCCGTAGGGGTTGTACTCGATGTCCAGCGCGGGCGGCAGGGTCTTGCCGTCGGCGGACCAGCCGCCGCCGTGGCTGACGAAGTAGTTGGCCTGGGTGGCGCCGGAGGAGACGTCCGGCAGCGCGAAGTGGTAGGCGCCGCGGATCAGGCCGGCGTTGTACGAGCCGTTGTACTGCTGGGCGAAGTTGGGGTTGGTGTAGCTGGTGCCCTCGGTGGCCTTGACGTAGGCGAACTTGCCGCCGTTGGCGGACACCGACGACCAGTTGACGTTGCCCTGGTAGCTGGAGACGTCCAGCCCCGGGGTCTGGGTGGCGGCGAGGGTGGCGACCGGCGCGGCGGCGCCGCGGCCCTCGTGGGTGGCGACGGTGGAACCGGCGAAGTCCTGGTCGGGGTGGAAGTTCTGGTGGCCGTGGGCGGCGGGGGCGACAGGGGCGGGCTCGGCCGCGTACGCCGGGGCGGCGACACCGGCGACCAGGGCGGTCACGGCGGCGAGGGCGGCCACGGCGGGCAGGCGGCGGGCCGATCTCTCGGTGCCGGCGGTACGGGCGGTGCGGGGGGAGCGGGGCATGGGGCACTCCGTAAGGTGTTAGGCGGCCCAGGAGGGCCGGATGTGGCTTATGGGGTCTTGCCTTCAGTGGCTCCTGAGGAGTGGCCGTCCGGCTCTCCGGGGCGCCCTGGCTGCTGATTGAGATGTGCGCGCTGTGTGCGGTCGCTGTTTACGGAGACGACGGCGGGGTGTTCCTCGGGCCAACGTGATGCCGGTGGGAGCGAGGAGGGGCGAGTGAGTGAGCGAAGTGCCTGTGTCTGGGCGGGTGTTGACGCCGGGAAGGGCCATCACTGGGCGGCCGTGGTCGACGAGGGTGGCGCCACGCTGTGGTCGAAGAAGGTCGACAACGACGAGACCGCGATCCTGACCGCGCTCGGCGAGATCCTCGCTCTGGCCGACCGGGTCCACTGGGCGGTGGACATCTCCGGGACGTCCTCCGCCCTGCTGCTCGCGTTGCTCGCCGCGCACGGTCAGCAGGCTGTCTACGTGCCCGGCAGGACCGTCAACCGCATGGCCGGCGCCTACCGGGGCGAGGCGAAGACCGACGCCCGTGACGCCTACGTCATCGCCGAGACCGCCCGCCACCGCCGGGACTTCACCACGATCGAGGTACCCGCCCAGCTCGCGGCCGACCTCGCCCTGCTGACCGCCCACCGCTCGGACCTGGTCGCCGACCGGGTACGGATGATCAACCGGCTCCGCGACGTGCTGACCGGTATCTTCCCGGCCCTGGAGCGGGCCTTCGACTACTCCGCGCACAAGGGCGCCCTGGTCCTGCTCACCGGCTACCAGACTCCCGCCGCGATCCGTCGCCGCGGCCGGGCCCGGCTGACGGCCTGGCTGGCCAACCGGGGTGTCCGCGGCGCCGATGCCGTTGCGGCTACCGCGCTGGAGGCCGCCGAGGCCCAGCGCACCGTGCTGCCCGGTGAGGACGTCGCCGCCGCCATCGTCGCGGACCTGGCCGCGCAGATCCTGGCCCTGGACGACCGGTTGAAGCGGGTCGACAAGCAGATCCGCGACACCTTCCACGCCCACCCGCAGGCCGAGGTCATCGAGTCCTTGCCCGGCATCGGCCCGATACTCGGCGCGGAACTCGTCGTCGCGGCCGGCGATCTGACGGCCTACGCGGACGCCGGGCACCTCGCCTCGGCGGCCGGGCTCGTGCCCGTCCCCCGCGACTGCGGACGCCGCACCGGCAACCTGCGCCGGCCCAAACGCTACAGCCGCCGCCTGCGCAGGGTGTTCTACCTGTCCGCGCAGACCAGCATCATCAAGGACGGCCCCAACCGGGACTTCTACCTCAAGAAGCGCGCCGAGGGCTGCAAACACGTCCAGGCCGTCATCGCGCTGGCCCGCCGACGGGTCAGCGTCCTGTGGGCCCTCCTGCGCGACAACCGGGTCTTCACCCCCGATCCCGTCGCGCAGACGGCTTGACTCAATCATTGAGACTCCTCTGGATCCGGGCGTGGGGAGGGTCGAAATGACCCGGTATGGCCAGGGTCTGAACGGCCGTACGGAAGAGTAGCCATGTACCCGCCATCGCCACCAGGCATCTTTTTTCACATGGTGAACGCATGTCACATGGGGCGGAACACCATGACCGGCAAGCGGCGTTGCCGGTGTTGCCGGTTCCGGCGACCGCGAAACGGCGAGGTGGGGAGCGTGCGGCGGCGCCGGGGCGGGCCCGGGGGGTGGGCCCGAGGGGCGCCGGGCGCCCCCGGCGTGCTGTGGCACGATGCCCATGGGCCGGCCACCACGGGCGGCCCCCCGCACGTGAGGAGAGCTCCAGTCATGCACGAGACCGCCGCCGGGACCGATCCCGAAGCCGCCGCCGACGCCCCCCGGCCTGCCGGACAGCCCGTGTTCCGGTCCGCCACGGCCGCCGACGTCCCGGCCCTGGTCGAGCTGGTCGAGTCCGCCTACCGGGGCGACTCCAGCCGGGCCGGGTGGACCACCGAGGCGGACCTGCTGGGCGGCCGGCGCACCAATCCGGCGGCCGTCACCGAAGCGGTCGGCCATCCCGAGGGCCTGGTGCTGCTGGCCGAGCGGGACGGCGAACTGGTCGCCTGCTGCCAGTTGGAGCGGCGCGGCGATCGGGCCTACTTCGGCATGTTCTCGGTGCGCCCCGGGATCCAGGGCGGCGGCATCGGCCGGGCCGTGCTGACCGAGGCGGAGCGGTTGGTCGGCGAGGAGTGGGGCGTCGGCGCCATGGAGATGACGGTGATCGAGCAGCGCCCCGAGCTGATCGCCTGGTACGAGCGGCGCGGCTTCCGGCGCAACGGCGAGTTCAGCCCGTTCCCGTACGGCGACGAGAACTTCGGCATCCCGCAGCGGTCGGACCTCCGCTTCGTTCACCTCGTGAAGGAGCTGACGAGCGACTCGGAGAGCTGACGGGCGGGGCGGGGCGGGCGGGTCGGGAGTGGCGGGCGGATCGGGGAGTGGCGGGCGAGTCGGGAGTTGACGCCCCTGTGAAACGGCTCGCCCGCCGGGTCCGGTTCAGCTTCGCGCGGCCGGATTTCCGCAGGTGACGGGGCGTCAACTCGTTGAGCTGGGGCGATGCGGAGATGTCATACCTCGTTCATGATTGGTCTAGGCCAATATGAGAGGCTGAGCGCGAACGGCCACGTACCGTCCGCTGCCCAGGGGGCCATTTCCGCATGCCCGTACTCCATGGCACCGCCATGCCCGCACCCGACACCGGTCCGCGCCGGACACCCGCGGACCCCGACGGCCACCGACTGCCCGCCCCGCCGGACGACCAGGAGCTCTACTGGTACTTCGGCCCGCAGCGCCGCTGGGTGCTGCTCTGCGCCACCCTCTCCTACGCGGGAGCCACCGCCACGCTCGGCCTGTTCGCCCTCAGCAAGCCGCTGCTCTGGCCGTTCCTGCTGCTCACCGTGCTCAACGCGGCCACCTGGCTGCTCTCGCTCGCCGACGGCCAGCGCGCCCGCCGCTTCACCCGCGACTCGCACGACCTGCTGCTGCGCGCCTGGAGCCCCGCCCGCCACCCGAGCGTGGACCTGCTGCTGCCGACCGCCGGCGAGCCGCTCGCCGTCCTGGACAACGCCTACCGGCACACCGCCGCCGTCCGCTGGCCCGGCGAGCTGACCGTGCTGGTCCTCGACGACGCGGGCCGCCCCGAGGTGCGCGAACTCGCCGAGTCCTACGGCTTCCGGTACCACGCTCGCCCCGACCGGGGCCGGTTCAAGAAGGCCGGCAATCTCAACCACGGCCTGGCCGAGGGCGGCGGCGAGATCGTCGCCGTCCTGGACGCCGACTTCTGCCCCCGCCCCGACTTCCTGCACCACCTGGTGCCCTACCTCGACAACCCCGAGGTCGGCATCGTGCAAAGCCCGCAGTGCTTCGACACGGACGCCGACATGTCCTGGCTCGAACGCGCCGCGGGAGCCACCCAGGAGATCTTCTACCGCTGGATCCAGCCCTCCCGGGACGCCCAGGACGGCACCGTCTGCTGCGGCACCAACGCCCTCTACCGCCGCGCCGCGCTGAAGCGGATCGGCGGCTTCGCCGAGATCGACCACAGCGAGGACCTCTACACCGGCCTCGCCCTCGCCCGCGCCGGATGGGCCACCCGCTACGTTCCCGCGCTGGTCGCGAAGGGCATGTCGCCCACCGGCCTGCCCGCCTTCATCAGCCAGCAGTACCGCTGGTGCCTCGGCTCCCTGGCCCTCGTCCGCGACCCGGACTTCCGCCGCGGGCCACTGTCCCGCTCCGCCCGGCTCTGCTTCTGGAACGGCATCCTCGGCTACGTCACCAGCGCGGTGAACGTCTTCGCCGTGCCGCTGCCGGCCCTGATCATGCTGTTCTTCAGGCCCGAGGAGATCCAGCCCTGGCAGGTGCTGCCGTTCCTGCCGCCGATCTGGGTCGCCCTGGTGCTGCTGCCCGCGATGTCCCGCACCCGCTGGCGCTTCGAGGTCACCCGGGTCCAACTCCTCGGCGGGCTCTGCCACGTGGTCGCCATCGCGCACGCGCTGCGCCGCCGCTCCGCCGACTGGGTGCCCACCGGCGCCGTGTCCGGCGGCAGTTCGCTCGCCCGCGCCGTCGCCCGGATCGGTATCGGCTGGCTCGGGCTCGTCGTCCTCGCGGGCGTCGCCGGACTGGCGCGGGCCGTGCTGCTGTACGGCTGGCGGCCGTACTGGGCGCTCGCCGGGCTGCTCGCGCTCACCGCGTACACCATGGTCCCGCTGATCCGGGAGCTGTGGCCGCTGCTGAACGGGACGAACGGCGGCAAGGGCGCCGCCGTCGGCGAGGTCGCCGCCCCCGCGCCGGGCCGCTCCGACCTCGGGTTCGGACGCTCCGAGGCCGTCGCCGTCACCGCCGTGCTGCTGCTGTGCGGGCTGCTGGCATCCGGCTGGGCCGATCCGCTGATCTTCTGACCCTTCGTCAACTCGCTGACGAATAACCGAGTTTCCTTGCGCGTCGCCCCACCGGCGCGGACACCGCCCGGCCGCCCCAACGGCCCGGCGGCCCGACAACCCGCTGCCAGCCCTGCAAGGAGCGCCGCCGTGCCAACGGCCGTACCACCACAGTCGTCCTCTCCCGGGATACCCACCGCGGACCTGCTGCCCGGCGTCGTCCGGCTCGGCCCGGACCCCGCCGCCCCGCAGCCCGTCGCCGCCACCGCCACCGCCACCGTCGCCGAGAGCGGGCAGCCCCGCCGGCGCACCGCCTTCCGCCCCGACATCGAGGGGCTGCGCGGCCTCGCCGTGCTCTGCGTCCTCGCCTTCCACTCCGCCGTCCCGGGCCTCACCGGCGGCTACATCGGCGTCGACGTCTTCTTCGTCATCTCCGGCTTCCTGATCACCGGCCTGCTCATCGGCCGCCCGCTCGGCCTGTGGGACTTCGCCGCCCGCCGGGCCCGACGCATCCTGCCCGCCGCCGCCACCGTGCTGGTCGCCACCGCGGCCGCCGGCGGCGCGCTGCTCGACCCGCTGCGCGGCACCGACCTCGCCCGCGACCTGATCGCCGCCGCCGGACAGTTCGCCAACTGGCGCTTCGTCGGCGAGCAGACCGACTACCTGGCCGCCGAACGCGACCCCAGCCCCCTCCAGCACTTCTGGTCGCTCGGCGTGGAGAACCAGTTCTACCTGCTCTGGGGCATCCTGCTGCTCGGCCTCGCCCGCTACCTGCGCGGACGCCGCCGCACCCTGGCGATCACCCTCGCCACGGTGGCCGTCGGCGGCATCTCGCTGGCGCTCTGCCTGCGCTGGACGGCCACCTCCGCGCCGCTCGCCTACTTCTCCACCGGCAGCCGGCTCTGGGAGTTCGCGGCCGGCGCCTGCGCGGCGCTCGCGGGCTCGGCACCGGCCATCCGCGGTGAGCGCCGCCCGGTGCGCTGGTCGCTGCGGGTGCTCGGCTGGGGCGGCCTGGCGGCCGTGCTGGCGCCGGTCGTCCTCTACGACCGCGACACGCCGTTCCCCGGCACCGCCGCGCTGCTGCCCGTCCTCGGCACCGCCGCCGTCCTGCTCGCCGGGCACGGCCCGCTAGGCGCCGCCGACGCCGGACGCCTGCTCGCCACCCGCCCGCTGCGCGCCGCCGGACGGCTCTCCTATGCCTGGTACCTGTGGCACTGGCCGGTGCTGACCATCGCCCAGGCCCGGTGCGGCGCGCTGCCCTGGACCACCCTGCTCGTGCTCACGGCCGCCAGCGCGCTGCCCGCCTGGCTCACCCTGCGCCTGGTCGAGCAGCCGCTGCGGTACGGCAGCAGCCCGGCGCCCCGGCGCGGGCTCGCGATCGGCGCCAGCGCCCTGGTGATCCCGCTGATCGCCGCCCTCACCCTCGGCGGCGGCACCGTACGCGCCCTCGGCGACCCCGCCGCCGGGCCGGTGGCCGCCCCCGCCGGAGCCGTCGACGGCCCGCTCCTGCTCGCCCCCGGCAGCCGGGTGCTCACCCTGACGCCCCCGCTCGCCCGGGCCCGGGAGGACTTCCCGCCCGGCCGGGGCTGCGAGATCCCGCTCAACGCCGACCGCAGCCCGCGCTGCCTGTTCGGCGCCGAGGACAGCCCCGACCGGATCGTGCTGCTCGGCGACTCGCACGCCGGGCAGTGGATCTCCGCCGCCCTCGCCCTGGCCGAGCAGCGCCACTGGGCCCTGGAGGTCCTGGTCAAGCCCGGCTGCCCGCTGGCCACCCTCACCGTGCGCAACAACGTGCTCGGCCGCACCTTCGAGGAGTGCGACCGCTGGCGCGAGAACACCCTCACCCGGCTGACCTCCGGCCCCCGGCCGCGCCTCGTCCTGATGGCCGGCCTGAACCGCTACGGCAGCCGGCAGGAACGCACCGAGGGCTGGACCCGCACCCTCGACCGCCTCACCGCCCTCGGCGCCCCGCTCGCCTACCTCGGCGACACCCCGATGCCCGGCAAGGACATCCCGACCTGCCTGGCCGCCTCCGACGGGCGCTCGGACGCCTGCTTCTTCCCCCGCGACACCGCCTTCGAGCCCGACCCCCTGCTGGACGGCGGGCTCGCCGCCCGGTACGGCGTACGGACCCTGGACCTCGGCCCGCTGCTCTGCCCCGGCACCGGGCCCTCCTGCCCGGCAGTGCTGGAGGGCGTGGTGCTGTACCGGGACACCGGGCACATCACCGACACCCTGGCGCGGGTGCTGGCGCCCCGGCTGGACAAGGGGCTGCTGGGGGCGCCGGGAGCCCCGGCCGCGTCGGCGGCGCCAGGGTCGTCGGCCCAGTCGGCCCGGCCGATGCAGCCAGTGCAGCCAGTGCAGCCGATGCAGTCGGTGCAGCCGGTTCAGCCGTAGATGTTGTGGCAGAGCCGGGCCTGGTCCGACCCGGCCGGCCAGTGACCCGCCCGTTCGGCCTGGTCGCAGATGCCGCTCCGGTTGCCGCCCGACCCCGCCCCGGAACCCGCCGGGGCGGGTGCGCCCGACGGGCCGTGGGCGGGCGTGGCGTGCTGGCTGTGCGCGGGCTTGGGGTGAGCGCTCGCCGAGGCGTGCTGGGCGTCGCCGGTCGGGGCGGCCCCCGGAGCCGGCGCCGCCGCCGTGGCCGGCGCGCTCGTCGCCCCGGCCCCGCTCGCTGCCGCCGCCGCGCCCGGGGTGGGCGGCGGCAGCGGGGACGGCGCGGGCGTCAAGGGCGACGGCGGGGCCGGCTCCAGGCGCTCCGCCGGATCCGAGGCGGTGGGCGAGGCGTCCGGCGACGCCGTCAGCTGCGCCTCGTCACCCCCGCTCGGCCCGCACATCGCCAGGACGGAGGCCAGCACGGCACCCGTCCCGACCATCGCGGCCGTCCAGGCCTTGCGCGACAGGCGCCTCGGCGGCGGGGACGCGGGGGGCGGGGTCGGGGGGACGGGCGGCGGCTGCCAGGCGTTCTGCGGCCACTGCCACTGCCCTCCGGTGGGCTGGTCAGTCATGTACGTGTCCCTCCAGCGGCCCCCCTTGACCTTTTTGTGCTCAACGAGTGCGCCGACGCCGGGACATGACCCGGAAGAGGGGTTTGAACGGGCGTTGATTGCCACCACGCCACATGCTGGGGGGCATGGAGACCAACAGCACGTCCAATGCCCTCGTCGAGGTGGCCGAGTTCGGGACCGACAGCCGCTACCGCCTGGTCCACTTCGAGGGCCACGGCTGGGAGCCGCTCGCCCCCGAGGAGTTCGAGCCGCGCGTCCACCAGCTCTTCCCCGACCTCGACCCGCACGACCCGCAGCGGGTCCAGTGGGCCGACCACCCCTGGGAATGGCCCGCCTGGCACCCCGGCGAGGCCTGAACCCGGGTCCGTTAGGCTGCTCGGGTGAGCGTGGATCAGATGTGCGGCCGCCCGCTCGGCCGGGAGACGCGGTGAACGGCACCGCCGGGCCGGCCGGCACCGCGGGCTACGGCGAGGCGGCCGAGCAACTCGCCGTCCAGTACGAGAGCGTGAGCTTCGCCGAGGTCCACCGCGACCTGCACCACCGGTATCCGGAGCCGCCCGCCGCCGTCCTCGACATCGGTGCCGGCACCGGCCGCGACGCCGCCGCCCTTGCCGCCCTCGGGCACCGGGTCGTCGCCGTCGAGCCGACCCCCGAACTCCGTGCCGTCGGCGAGCGCCTGCACGCCGGTACGGGCATCCGCTGGGTCGCCGACGCGCTGCCCGAACTGCCGCTGCTGACGGCCGAGGGCGAGTGCTACGACCTCGTCCTGCTCACGGCCGTCTGGATGCACCTGTCCCCGGCCGAGCGCCCGCCCGCGATGGCCGCCCTCACCCGCCTGCTCGCCCCCGGCGGCCGCCTCGCCCTCACCATCCGGCACGGCCCCGTCCCGCCCGGCCGCCGGATGTTCGACCTCCCGCCCGAGCCCACGATCACCCTCGCCGCCGCCCACGGCCTGCGCCTGCACCACCGCGCCGCCCGCCCCGACCTGCACGGCCGGGACGGGGTGCACTGGACGGCGCTGCTCTTCGAGCGGGAGGCGTAGCCGCTCAGCCGATGCCCGGGCGGACGGTCTCGATCGGGAGCGGCCGCCAGGCGACCTCCTCCTCGGTGAGGTCCGCCGCCTCCAGGGCGGCGATGGCGATCGGGCAGCCGCTGATGTAACGGGAGGCCTCCAGGCGCTCGGCGAAGACACCGATCGGCCGCTCGGCGAGGGTGGCGGCGTCGGCGCCCTCGGCGGCCAGGCCGGTGAGCAGCGCTTCGACCTCCTGGCCGGCCTGGGTGAGCGCAGCGGCCACCAACTGGTCCTTGCCGCCCGGGAAGTGGGAGTGGAGCGAGCCGCGCGGGGCGCCGGTGGCGGCCAGAATGCGATTGAGGCCCGTCCCGAAGTAGCCCTGCGCCTCGACCAGTTCCAGGGTGCCGGTGATCAGCCGGGCCCGGGTCGCCTCGCCCTTGACTCCCATGCGGCGAGAGTGGATCGGTCCGCGCATTCCTGTCGACGGGCTCGCTTCGCCCCCTCGAAGCGCCTTGCTCGGAAGCGGAGTTGGCCAGGGGGCCCGGTCCGGCGCAGCTCCTTCGGAAGGTGCCCCCGGTCGTTCGGCAGCAGCACGGCCGGCGGTCGGCCGGGGCCGGTAGCGCGGCACGATCAGCGTGCGGTGGGCGGAGATCAAGACGAGGATCAAGTCGCCCCGGCGTGACGCGCCGCGGTCCGCGTCCGGTTGCGGATCAGCCTGTGTGGGCCTGGTCGAGCAGGGCCAGCTCCTCCGTCGACAGGCGCAGCGCGCCTGCGGCGATGTTGTCCTCCAGGTGCGCCACGTCGCCGGTGCCCGGGATGGCCAGCACGTGCGGGCCGCGGTGCAGGGTCCAGGCCAGCCGCACCTGGGCGGTGCTCACCCCGCGCGCCTCGGCCACCGACCGCACCTGGGCGGGCTCGGACTCACCGAAGCCGCCCTCCCGGCCCGCACCGGCGATCGCGTAGAAGGGGACGAAGGCGATGCCCTGTTCCCCGCAGAGCCGCAGCAGTTCGTCCTGGCCGGGCGAGGCGCCGATGCCGTACGGGTTCTGCACGCAGACCACGGGGGCGATGGCCTGGGCCTCGGCGAGCTGGTGGGGGTGGATGTTGGACAGGCCCAGCTGCCGGATCAGCCCGGCGCGGCGCAACTCGGCCAGGGCGCCGAAGCGTTCGGCGATCGAGTCGGTGCCGAGGACGCGCAGGTTCACCAGGTCGAGGTGGTCGCGGCCGAGCTCGCGCAGGTTCTGCTCGACCTGGGCGCGCAGCAGCTCGGGGGTGCGGGCGTGCTCGGCCCAGGTGCCGTCGAGGTGGCGGCCTGGGCCGACCTTGGTGGCGATCACCAGGTCGTCGCCGTACGGTGCGAGCGCCCGGTTGATCAGCTCGTTGGCGGAGCGCAGCGGGGAGAAGTAGAAGGCGGCGGTGTCGATGTGGTTGACGCCCAGTTCGACCGCGCGGCGCAGCACCCGCAGCGCCTGCTCGCGGTCGCGCGGTACGGCGTGCGGGACGAGTGCCGGGCCGGTCTGCGGCAGCCGCATCGTGCCGAAGCCGATCCGGTGGACGGGGCGGTCGCCGAGCTGCCAGGTGCCGGAATCGGCAGCGGTCCTAGGGGAGTTCACGATGGCGTTCGAAGTCATGTCGGTCATGATCGCTAGTGAACTGTTCCGACCGCTACCGATTCGAACATGTTGGAAGCGGCGGCATCGGCGGTTAGGCTGCCCGGCGTGGAGAAGGAACACCGGCTGACCGCCTTCGACGGGCGGCTCGTCCTGGACCCGGACAGCCGGATCGTCACCGTGGACGGCCGGGAGGTGCGACTCACCCACGCCGACACCAGGCTGCTGCGCGGTCTGATCGAGCTCGGCGGGGGCGTGCACGACTCGGAGACGATCCTGTGGAAGGTCTACCGGATCGTGCTCCACCCGGTCGAGTTGCGGTACCCGATGGCCGTCCTACGGGTGAAGCTCGGCGAGCCCGTCTGGATCGTGCGGACCGGGGAGGGCTACGGCCTGCGGCCCCCGGAGCTGCCCTAGCCGGGCGGCGGCGGTTCCTACCGGGCGCTGAGGTCCCCGAAGGTCGCCCGTCCGGTCGGGCGGTAGGTGCCGATCACCACGCCCGCCCCGGTGGTGCGCGACTCCGTCAGCGCGAAGGAGGTCGGCAGACCGCCGTCGGGGAAGAGCCGGGCGCCCCGGCCGAGGACCACCGGGAAGACCAGCAGGTGGTACTCGTCGATCAGGTCGTGGGCCATCAGGGTGCGCGCCAGCGCCCCGCTGCCGTGGATCTGCACCTCGCCGTCGAGGTCTTCCCTCAGCCGGGCGACCTCGGCCGGGACGTCCCCGCCCAGCACCGTGCTGTGGGCCCACGCCGGGTCGGTGAGGGTCCGCGAGGCGACGTACTTGGGCTTGTCGTTCAGGGCGGTGGCGATCGGGTCGGCCGGGTCGGTCACGTTCGGCCAGTAGGAGGCGAAGATGTCGTACGTCCGCCGCCCGAGCAGGAAGGCCCGCGCCCGGCCGAGCACCTCGGCCATGTGGCCGCCCATGTCGTCCTCGGCGAACGGGGCCAGCCAGCCGCCGTACGGGAAGTCGTCGGCGGGGTCCTCCTGCGGGCCGCCGGGGGCCTGCATCACTCCGTCGAGGGTGAGGAAGGTGGTGAGGGTGAGCCTGGCCATCGTCGGTCTCCCTGCGTGCCGGTGCCGGGTGGGGTCCCCTCCGCCGGCCACTGTGACAGACCGGCGGCTCCGGTGGGCGGACCGATTCACCCACTGGGCTGACGGCCCCACCGTCGGCCGGGGGCCGACCGCATACTGACGGCATGACGAGGACGGCATGAGGAGCGGAGCCGGCGGGCGTGGCGGCCACGGCCCGGACCGGCGCGGACTGCTGCGGGCGGGCGCGGCGGCGGCACTGGCGCTGGGCACGGCCGGGTGTACGGGCGGAGGCAAGCCGGCGGCCACGGGTGCGGCCGCCACCCCTGCCCGAAAGCCCGCCGAAAGTCCCGCCGCGACGCCCGCCCCGCTGCCCCGCCCGCCGCTCTGGCAGCCCGGCCCCGGCGAGATCCAGCCCGACGTCAAGCGCCGCGCCGTCGAGCTGGTCGCCGCGCTCGGCGCCTGGCCGCCCGGCGGGCAGGGCGCGGAGGCGGCCCGGGCGCGGGTGGCGGCGCTGGGCCTGCCGCCCGCGCTGGCGGACCGGGCGGGCCCGCCGGCCCCGGCGGCGGCCGAGGCGAGCCTGGAGGTGATCGTCGCCCAGTACGGCGGCATCCTCGACGACTCGGCGAGCGTGCTGGTGGTCTGCCGGCAGTGGACCCGAGGCCAGGACGGCTCGGTGGCCGAGGGCGGCACCACGGTGGACGTCCGGCTCAGCCGGGCCGAGCCGCGCTGGACCGTCACCGACCTGCACCCGGGCGTCCCGGGCCCGGCCGCCGCTTCACCGTCGGCCGACGTAGCCCGGGCGCTGGCCGAACCGCGGATCGAGCTGCCGCCCGAGGCCGCCGCCGACCTGCGCAGCGGTACGGTCCACGACAGCGCGGTGGAGGCGATGCTGCGGCTGGCCGGCCCGTACACGCTGTCGGTGAGCGTGGTGCGGACCGGCCACCCGATGGACGTCTTCGGGACGACCCGGCCCAGCGACCATCCGCTGGGCCGGGCCTTCGACGTGTGGCGGATCGACGGCCTGGCCGTGGTCGACCCGGCCACGCCCCGGCAGCTGATCGAGTCCTTCATGCGGGACGCGGCCGCCGCCGGTTCGTACAACGTGGGCGGCCCGGTGGCGATCCCGGGTGTCGGCAACCAGTTCTTCACCGACGACACCCACCACGACCACTGCCACGTGGGGTTCAACCGCTAGGCGGTCAGCTGACGTTGACCCCGCTCCAGGCCGCCGCCACCGCGTTGTACTCGGTGCTGCTCGCGCCGTACAGGTCGCGGGCCGCGTTGAGGGAGGCGGCGCGGGCGCCCTTGTAGTTGGTGGTGGAGGTCATGTAGACGGTCAGCGCGCGGTACCAGATCTTGGCGACCTTGTCGTTGCCGATGCCGGTCACCGTGGAGCTGTTGCAGGTGGGGCTGTTGTAGGTGACGCCGTTGATGGTCTTGCTGCCGCTGCCCTCGCTGGCCAGGTAGAACCAGTGGTTGCCGACGCCCGAGGAGTAGTGCACGTCCAGGCTGCCGACCGAGCTGCTCCAGCAGTCGGCCGAACGGCCGTCCAGCGAGGGCTTGTCGAAGCGGCGCAGCCACGGCGGGGTGGACTGGTCGCTGAACAGGTAGTCGCCGGTGTCGACCGTGTTGTTGGCGTACCACTCGACCATGGTGCCGAAGATGTCGCTGGTGGACTCGTTGAGGCCGCCGGACTCGCCGCTGTAGCGCAGGTTGGCGGTGGCGCTGGTGACGCCGTGGGTCATCTCGTGGCCCATGGTGTCCAGGTCCACCTGCTCCGGGTCGGTCACGCCGTCGCCGTCGCCGGTCATCATGCAGAAGCAGCTGTCGGACCACTGGGCGTTGTCCCACTTGGTACCGACGTGGACGAAGACGGTGGCGCCCTTGCCGTCGTTCTTGATGCCGCTGCGACCGTGGACGTTCTTGTAGTAGTCGTACGTCCAGGCGGTGTTGGCGTGGGCGTCGACGGCGGCGGTGGAGCGGTTGGCGGAGAACTTCTTCCCGTCGCCCCAGACGTTGGTGGTGCTGGTGAACGCCGTGCCGGAGGTGGCCTTGAGCGAGCTGGCCGAGACGTTGTTGGCGTCCTTGGTGACGTGGCCGCGGACCGGGTCGGTCAGGGTGTAGCCGCCGCCGGACTTGGCGGTGGTGTCGATGGCGATCGTGCCGGTGTACTCGGAGTTGCCGGTGCCGGCCGCCTGGTGCTCGGCGTCGTAGGACTCGATCCGCTCGCCGGTGGTGGCGTCGGTGACGACCACCTTGCCCGCCGGCTCGCCGTGCGCGCCGGTGCCCTCGACGGTGGTGCGCCAGGCCAGCCGGGGCGTGCCGTCGGCGGCCCAGACGACCAGCTCGGGGCTGCTGACGGCGTCCTTGACGCCGGGGGCGGCGGCCAGCGCGCCGGCCGCGCCGGACTGGGCGGTGACCTTCGGGACGGTGGACTTCACGGCGGCGTCGTGGGCGGCCGCGCGGGAGGAGTCCTTGAGCCGGCCCTTGGCGTCCTGGTGCACGACCAGGTCGCCGCCGACCACCGGCAGGCCCTGGAAGGTGCGGTCGAAGCGGACGTGCGAGGTGCCGTCGGCGTCCAGGACGACGTCCTTGACCACGAGGTCCTGGCCGGTGCCGAAGCCGAACACCCCGGCGTTGCGGGCGACGTTGGCGCGGGCCTGGGATATCGCGCCCTCGCGGCCACCGGAGGCGGCGGAGGCCGTGGCGGCCGGGACGGTGGCGCCGGCGAGGGCGGCGACCACGGCGACGGCTGCGGCCACGCGGGCACGACGGGAGGAGGGGGTGGGGGTCACGCTGACTCCAGTGGGGGTAGCTGTGCAGGGAAAGGAGCTGCGACCGAGATTGACGGGGGACAGTCAGATTCAGCTAGAGGAAAGGTCATAACTTTGCCAAGTTGTGTCCTTGGTCAATCAAAAGTGATCGGAAATCAACAATCGCTCTAGAGTTCCGTGGTGACGATCGACTACCGCTGGCGAGGCCGGCTCACCGACCCCGAACTCGATGCCCTGCACGCCGAGGGCTTCGGCCACCCGATCGAGCCCGGCGGCTGGCTCGCCCGCCTGGAGCGGCACAGCCTCGGCTGGGTCACCGCCCGCCGTGCGGCCGACGGCGCCCTGGTCGGCTTCGTCAACCTGGCCTGGGACGGCGGCGCCCACGCCTTCCTGCTCGACACCGCGGTCTCCCCGGACGTCCGCCGCCGGGGCGTCGCCACCCGACTGGTCGCCGAGGCCGCCGACGGCGCCCGCGCGGCCGGCTGCGCCTGGCTGCACGTGGACTTCGAGCCGCACCTGCGCCCGCTCTACCTCGACGCCTGCGGCCTGCGCCCCACCGATGCCGGCCTGTTGGCGCTCTGAGGCCCCAACTCCCGTAGCGCGTCCGGGCGCTGGCGCGTCCACCCCTCGGACGGACCGGCCCGCCCCCGCCCGACGGTTGTACTCTGCACGCGGACGGACGGCGCCGGCCCGTCCGGTGCGGCGCCCCGCCCGCACCCTGCCCGGCGCCGCGATCGGAGTCCCATGAACCCCACCACCCCCGACTTCGACGGGCCGGTGCTGCGCACCCGGGACGTGGACGTCGTCCGCGACGGCCGCCACCTGCTGCGCGGGATCACCCTGGAGATCCACCCCGCCGAGCACTGGGCACTGCTCGGCCCCAACGGTGCGGGCAAGTCCACCCTGCTGGCGCTGCTCGGCGCGGTCTCCCACCCCACCCGGGGCGAGGTCGACGTGCTCGGCCGCCGGCTCGGCCGGGTGGACATCCGCGAGCTGCGCGCCCACCTCGGGCACGTCAATCCGCGCCACCCGCTGCGCTCGCCGCTGACCGTGCGCGAGGTGGTGCTCACCGGGCACACCAACACCATCGAGCCGGAGTTCCACCGCAAGCCTGCCCCGGAGGCGCTGGAGCGGGCCGAGCGGCTGATCGACACGCTCGGCATGCGCGCGATGGCCGAGGCCGCGTGGACCACCCTCTCCCAGGGCGAGCGAGGCCGGGCCCTGATCGCCCGGGCGCTGATGCCCAGCCCCCGGCTGCTGCTGCTCGACGAACCCGCCACCGGGCTCGACCTGACCGCCCGCGAGCTGTTGCTGGACAGCCTCGACCTGCTGCGCCACCAGCATCCGGAGCTGGCGAGCGTGCTGGTCACCCACCACCTGGAGGAGCTGCCGGAGAGCACCACCCACGCCCTGCTGCTGCGCGGCGGCGAGTGTGTCGCGGCCGGGCCGGTGGACGAGGTGATGACCACCGAGCTGATCAGCGAGACCTTCGGCCACCCGATCCGGATCAGCCGCCACGAGGGGCGCTGGACGGCCCGCGCCGCCGACCGTCGGACGCCGGGAGGCCGGCCCGCCGGAACATCGGGAAGGTAACGGTTGAGGGGGTGGGTGTAGACGTTAAATCGTCTTTACGTAAGGTATGCCTTAGCTAATGAGGTCTGCTGGTCCCCGGCCGGCCGCACCACCTTGGCACACCCATGCCCTTTGTCCGTTGGAGCCCGCATGTCCGCCCGTCGTCGTTCCACCGCAGCCGCGCTGCTCACCCTCGCCGTGGCGACCGCAACCCTGGCCGGCTGCGCGTCCAAGAAGGACGACAAGGCGGCCGCCTCCGACGCGGTCAAGGTGAACGCGACCGACACGGCGTGCGAGGTCTCCAAGACCAGCTTCCCGGCCGGCCACGTGGTGCTGGACATCAGCAACAAGGGCTCCAAGACCACCGAGGTCTACGTCTACGGCGACGGCGACAAGATCGTCACCGAGCGCGAGAACATCGGCCCCGGTACCAAGGCCAGCATCAACGCCGAGATCAAGGCCGGCTCGTACGAGATCGCCTGCAAGCCGGGCATGGTCGGCGACGGCATCCGCCAGAAGATCACCGTCACCGGCGAGGGCGGCAGCTCCGCGAAGGCCGACCCGCGCCTGGCCGCCGCCGTCGAGGCCTACCGCACGTACGCCCAGGAGCAGGCCGACGCCACCATCCCGGCCGTCGAGGCCTTCGTCGCCGCGATCAAGGCGGATGACCTGGCGAAGGCCAAGTCGCTGTACGCGCCCTCGCGCACCGGCTGGGAGCGCACCGAGCCGGTCGCCGAGAGCTTCGGCGACATCGACCCGAAGACCGACACCCGCGAGGACAAGCTGGAGCCGGGCCAGGCCTGGACCGGCTGGCACAAGCTGGAGAAGTCGCTCTGGGTGGACGCGAAGATCGGCGACGACGAGAAGAAGCTCGCCGACCAGCTGGTCGCCGACCTCAAGGACTGGCAGAAGAAGATCCCCGAGGCCGAGATCACCGCGACCAGCATGGCCAACGGCGCCAAGGAGCTGCTGGACGAGGTCGCCACCAACAAGATCACCGGCGAGGAGGAGCGCTACAGCCACACCGACCTGGACGACTTCCAGGCCAACGTGGAGGGCGCGCAGAAGGCCTACGAGCTGCTGAAGCCGGTCGCCTCCGAGAAGGACCCGGAGCTGGCCAAGACGCTGGACTCCGAGTTCGCCGAGATCAACGCCCTGCTGGCCAAGTACAAGCAGGCCGACGGCGGCTTCACCTCCTACGACAAGGTCACCGACGCCGAGCGCAAGACCTTCTCCGACGCGGTCAACTCGCTGGGCGAGCCGCTGTCGAAGCTGGCCGCCGCCGTGGTCGTCAAGTAACCGGCCGCACCGCCCCGAAGTACCCCCACCGACGCCGTGGCCGCCCGTGATCCGGGCGCCACGGCCGCCGTGGGGCAGCAGCACCGAGCAGCCCGGCGCAGAGAAGCCCGGCACAGGAGAAGGGCCCGCCCACCGATGGACGCGGAGAACGAGCAGCAGAACGGGACGCCGGCCACCGCCGGCGCCACCGCGACCAAGGGCGCGGTCAGCCGCCGCGCCGTCATGGGCTGGGCCGGCGCGGGCGTCGCGCTCGGCGCCGCCGCCGTCGGCTCGGTCGCCGCGGCGACCCGGCAGGACGACGCCGTCCCGGTGGCCGCCACCCAGGTCGGCGCCGAGGTGCCGTTCTACGGCGAGCACCAGTCCGGCATCTCCACCCCGGTCCAGGACCGGCTGCACTTCGCGGCCTTCGACGTCTCCGAGAAGGCGACCAAGGAGTCCCTGGTCAAGCTGCTCAAGGAGTGGACCAAGGCGGCCGCCGCGATGACCGGCGGCCGCGAGGTCGGCACCGGCGCGGTGCCCGACTCGGGGGAGGCGCCGCCGGACGACACCGGCGAGGCCCTCGGCCTGCCCGCCTCCCGGCTCACCCTGACCATCGGCTTCGGCCCGAGCCTGTTCGAGAAGGACGGCGTCGACCGCTTCGGCCTCCAGGCCAAGCGCCCCGAGGCCCTGATCGACCTGCCGAACTTCAAGGGCGACAAGCTCGACCCGGCCCGCAGCGGCGGCGACCTCTGCGTCCAGGCCTGCGCCGACGACCCCCAGGTCGCCGTGCACGCGATCCGCAACCTGGCCCGGATCGGCATGGGCACCGTCAACATCCGTTGGTCGCAGCTCGGCTTCGGCAAGACCTCCTCGACCACCCCGGACGAGCAGACCCCGCGCAACCTGATGGGCTTCAAGGACGGCACCCACAACATCGCGGGCACCGACACCGGGAAGCTGGCCGACCACGTCTGGGCCGCCCCCGGCGACGGCCCGGAGTGGATGACCGGCGGCTCCTACCTGGTCGCCCGGCGGATCCGGATGCACATCGAGACCTGGGACCGCGCCTCACTGAAGGACCAGGAGGACACCTTCGGCCGCACCAAGGGCGAGGGCGCCCCGTACGGCAAGGGCAAGGAGCACGACGCGCCGGACCTCGCGGCGATGCCCGCGACCGCGCACGTCGCGCTGGCCCACCCGGACGCCAACAACGGCCTGATGATCCTGCGCCGCGGCTTCTCCTTCACCGACGGCACCGACGGCCTCGGCCGCCTGGACGCGGGGCTGTTCTTCCTCGCCTACCAGCGCGACACCCGCAAGGCCTTCGTCCCGCTCCAGCAGAAGCTCGCGGCGAGCGACAAGCTCAACGAGTACATCCAGCACGTCGGTTCCGCGCACTTCGCCTGCCCGGCGGGCGTGCGCAAGCCGGGGGAGTGGTGGGGCCAGGCCCTGTTCGGCTGACGCCCCGACCGCGTTCCCCTCGTACCACCTCGACACCCCCCAGGAGCCCGCGTGTTCGGCAACTACCTGATCGGCCTGCGCGAAGGCCTCGAAGCCAGCCTGGTCGTCTGCATCCTGATCGCCTACCTGGTCAAGACCGACCGCAAGGACAAGCTGCCGCCGGTGTGGATCGGCGTCGGCTCGGCCGTGGCGCTCTCCATGGCCTTCGGCGCGGTGCTCCAGTTCGGCTCCTCGCAGCTCACCTTCGAGGCCCAGGAGGCGCTCGGCGGCACCCTGTCGATCATCTCGGTCGGCCTGGTGACCTGGATGGTCTTCTGGATGCGGCGCACCGCCCGGCACCTGAAGACCGAGCTGCACGGCAAGCTGGACGCGGCGATCGCGATGGGCACCACCGCCCTGGTGGTCACCTCCTTCCTGGCCGTCGGCCGCGAGGGCCTGGAGACCGCGCTGTTCATCTGGTCGGCCGTGCAGGCCACCGGCGACGGGTGGAACCCGCTGATCGGCGCCGCGCTGGGCCTGCTCACCTCGATGGTGCTCGGCTGGCTGTTCTACCGGGGCGCGCTGAAGATCAACCTGGCCAAGTTCTTCACCTGGACCGGCGCGATGCTGGTCGTGGTCGCGGCCGGCGTCCTCGCCTACGGCGTGCACGACCTCCAGGAGGCCGGCTGGCTGCCCGGCCTGCACAGCACGGCCTTCGACATCTCCAGCACCATCCCCAAGGACAGCTGGTACGGCACCCTGCTGAAGGGCGTGTTCAACTTCCAGCCGGACCCGACGGTGCTCCAGCTGGTGGTCTGGCTGCTCTACCTGGTGCCCACGCTGGCCGTGTTCTTCAACCTCTTCGGCGGCGGCAAGGCCAAGCCCGCCCAGCGGGTGGCCGCCAAGCCGGCCGCCTGATCCGGCGCTCCGCCACCCCGCACCACCCCGCACCACCCCGCACCACCCCGTACCGCCCCGTCCGGCCTCCGCCGGGCGGGGCGGTTTCGTGTCAACACGGTGGTTTCGGGGCGAAATTCGGCCAGTTGCGGCAAACACCAGCCCCAGTGGAACCGTTGCGCCACGGCCTTCGTACTTAGGGTGACAGAACCATGCCATGACTCACCCTTGGGGGGAACATGACCGTTCGCAGGCCTGCCAGGTTAGTCGCCGTCGGTGTCGCCGCCCTCGCGGCGACCGTGCTGCTGACCGCTTGCGACGACGTGAAGTACACGGACGACAAGCCGGGGGACCCGAAGGCGAGCGCCGCCGGGGCCACCGTCCCGAATGACCCGATGGCCGAGCAGGCCGCCGGTTCGCGCTGCAAGAGCGACGAGATCAGCGCCACCGTGCAGCTCAAGGGCGCCGGTTCGGCCCTGCTGACGATCAAGAACAAGAGCAACCACAACTGCACCCTGTACGGCTACGCGGGCTTCGGCGGCCTGCGGGCCGACAACAGTGCGGACGCGCTCACGGCCAACCGCGACGCGCACCCCGGGCCGGCGACGCTGGTCACCCTGAAGCCCGACAAGGCCGGCTACGCGGGCCTCAAGTGGAGTGCCTGCGACAAGTCGGACGCCTCTTGCCACGTGCTCACCGGTCTCCAGGTCACCGCGCCGGACGAGACCACCCCGGTCACCGCCGAGGTGCTCGGCACCGACGGCAAGCCGGTCAGCCAGCTGCTGGTCTCGGCCGCCGGGCTGACCACCGGCACCTTGCAGAAGAGCAACGACAAGGTCCTGTTCAACTGACGCTGCCCGCCTGATCTGTTCGAGCTGACGACATGGCGGAGCCCCCGGCCGGTTCCTTCGAACCGACCGGGGGCTCCGCGCGTTCCCGCTCCCGGACTACTGGCTCTTGATCGCGCCCAGGATGTCCAGCTTCGCCGCCCGGTAGGCCGGCCAGAGCGCGGCCAGCAGGCCGATCACGGCGGCCGCGACCAGGAAGCCGACGATCTGCACCGGCGGAATCACCGTGACGACCTTGAGGCTGCCCGGCATCGTGCGCACACCCGCCCAGGCGAGCAGGGTGCCGAGGCCGACACCCACCAGCCCGCCGAACAGCGCGATCAGCAGCGACTCCAGCCGGATCATCCGACGGATGCCGAGCCGGTTCAGGCCGATCGCCCGCAGCATGCCGATCTCCCGGCGGCGCTCGAACACCGACATCGCCATGGTGTTGACCACGCCGAGCACCGCGATGACCAGGGACATGCCGAGCAGCCCGTACATCAGGTTCAGGATGCCGGAGATGATCTGGCTGTTCTCCGCCTTGATCTCCTTCTGGCCCTTGACCGCGATCAGCGGGTTCCCGTCGGTCGCGTCGCGCAGCGCCTGCTTCAGCCCTTCGGTCGCGCCGTTGGTGCCCTTGACCAGGACCGCCTCCAGGCCGGAGCCGGGCAGTGCGTGCGGGCCGACCACGGACTCGGGGGCGATCACCGAGGCCAGTGCGGTGCTGGCCTCCAGGATGCCGCCGACGGTCAGCGAGCCCTTGGCGCCGTCCGGGTAGGTGACGGCGAGGGTGTCGCCGACCTTGTACCCGGCCTTCTCGGCCCGGCCCGAACTGACCAGCAGCTTGCCCTGCTTGAGGGCGTCCGCCGAGCCCTCCTTGACCTTGATGGTGGCCAGCTGGTCGATGGTCGCGGCGTCCACCGCCGTGATCCACTCGCTGTCCTCGCCGTTCTGCCCGATCGTGATCGAGAGGCCGCGCTCCGCGCTCGTCGCGGTGACGCCGGGCGCCTTGGCGAGCTGGGCGGCGACTTCGAGGGAGAGCGGCGAGCGGTTCTCCATCGCGACGGTGTAGTCGGCCTTGAGGTCACTCGCGGTGGCCTTGTCCACGGCCTGGTTCACCGAGGCGCCGAGCACGGTCAGCGAGGTGATCAGGGTGACGCCGATGGTCAGCGCCGAGGCGGTCGCGGCGGTACGGCGCGGGTTGCGGACCGCGTTCTCCTGGGCCAGCTTGCCCGGCGTGCCGTACACGGCGCGCAGCAGCGGGGCGAACAACGCGATCAGCGGCCGGGACAGCAGCGGGGTCAGCACGAACACGCCGATCAGCAGCGCGCCCCCGCCGAGTCCGACCGTCTTGATCTCCTTGCTGCTCACACCGGCGGCCAGCGCGGCCGCACCGGCCAGCGAGAAGACCAGGCCGATGGTGTTGCGGACCACCAGGCCCTTGTGGGTGGCCGGCTGTTCGGCCGAGCTCATCGCGGCCACCGGGGCGATCCGGGAGGCCCTGCGGGCGGGCAGCCAGGCGGCCAGCACCGTCACCAGGACGCCGACCGCGATGGTGGCGATCACCGTGGACGGGGCGACGATCAGCGGACCGTCCGGCAGGTTGGCGTCCATCGGGCCGTTGAGCAGGGCCTTGAGGCCGACGGCGATCCCGATGCCGGCCAGCAGACCGGTCACCGACGCGGTCAGGCCGATCAGCAGCGCCTCGATCAGCACCGAGCGGGTGATCTGGCGGCGGGTGGCGCCGACGGCGCGCAGCAGGGCCAGCTCCTTGGTGCGCTGGGCGACCAGCATGGTGAAGGTGTTGGCGATGATGAAGATGCCGACGAACAGGGCGATGCCGGCGAAGCCCAGCAGGGCGGTGCTCAGGAACTTGGTGCCCTGCTCGATCATCTTGTCCTGCTCGTCCGCGAGTTCGCGGCCGGTCTTGGCGTCGATGTTGTCGCCCTGCGGGACGGTCTGCCGGACGGCGGCGAGCAGCGCGGAGTCGTCGGTGCCCGGCTTGGCCTTGACGTCCAGCTCGGCGAAGCGGCCCGGGGTGAGGTAGAGCTTCTGGGCGGTGGCCGTGTCGAAGGCGGCCAGCGAGCCGCCGGCCACCACGCGCGGGTCGTTGGTGTGCAGCGTGCCGGTGAGCTTGAGCCGCATCACCGGGCCGTTGACGGCCACTCGGACGGTGTCGCCGACCTTGAAGCCGCCCTTGTCGGCGGTCTTGGTGTCGAGCGCGACCTCGGTGGCGTCCTTGGGGCCGCGGCCCTCGACCAGCGGGTAGCGCGGGTCGGTGCCGTCGGCGCCCGGCACGTAGTTGGTGCCGGTGGTGGAGAAGCTGCTGCCGATCAGCGCGCCCTTCTTGTCGGCGATGCCGGCGAAGCCGCTGACCACGCCGCGGACCTCGGCGGCGCCCGGCAGCGCGGCGACCTTCGTCCGGGTCTCCTCGGTGAGGGTGGGGCCGGAGACGGCCCGGTCACCGTGGTCGAAGCTGCGGTTGGCGGCCTCGTTGTCGCTGACCGTGACGGCGATGTCGGTGTAGCTCTTGGAGTTCTGGGTCCTGAGCGCGTTGCCGAAGGTGTCGGAGAAGACCAGCGTGCCGGCCACGAAGGCGGTGCCGAGCAGGACGGCGAGCGTCGTCATCAGCAGCCGGCCCTTGTGGGCGAGCACGTTGCGCAAAGCTGTGCGGAACATGAGGGTTTGTCAGTCCTGGGGGTACTCGGGGGACGGGTGGCGTTTCGGGGCCAGGACGGTCAGCTGGTGCGGCCCTTGGCGTCGAAGCGGCGCATGCGGTCCAGGACGGTGTCGGCGGTGGGGTGGTGGAGCTCGTCCACGATGCGGCCGTCGGCGAGGAAGACCACGCGGTCGGCGTAGGAGGCGGCGACCGGGTCGTGGGTGACCATGACGACGGTCTGGCCGAGTTCGCGCACGGAGCTGCGCAGGAAGGAGAGGATCTCGGCGCCGGAGCGGGAGTCGAGGTTGCCGGTGGGCTCGTCGGCGAAGATGATGTCCGGCTTGGCGGCCAGGGCGCGGGCGCAGGCGACGCGCTGCTGCTGGCCGCCGGAGAGCTGCGACGGGCGGTGGCTGAGCCGGCCGGAGAGGCCCACGGTGTCGACCACGCGGTCCAGCCAGGCCTTGTCGGCCTTGCGGCCGGCGATGTCCATGGGGAGGGTGATGTTCTCCAGGGCCGTCAGGGTCGGCAGCAGGTTGAAGGCCTGGAAAATGAAGCCGATGTGGTCGCGGCGCAGCTGGGTGAGCTGCTTGTCCTTGAGCCCGACGAGTTCGGTGTCCCCGATGGTGGAGGAGCCGGAGCTGACGGTGTCGAGGCCGGCCATGCAGTGCATCAGGGTCGACTTGCCGGAGCCGGAGGGGCCCATGATCGCGGTGAACTCGCCCTGGGGGAAGACGACGCTGACGTTGTCGAGGGCGACGACGCGGGTCTCGCCCTCCCCGTAGACCTTGTTCAGGCCGGTGGCGCGGGCGGCCGCCCGACCGGTGTGGACGGCGGTTGCGGGGAACGTCACGTGGGACTCCTCGAACGGTTCAACGGAATGTCTGACTCCGGTAAATCATTCCAAAAAGTTCGAACGCGATACGTAATGCCGGGTGAGCAGTCCACCCCCGCCGACCCGGCGGCACGGCGGGGGTCCCTCTCACCCTCAGGTATGACCCGAAACCCTGGGGGCGCCGATCGGTCGGCTACTCCACCGCCACGCCGAAGGCCGTCGCCAGACCGGCCAGGCCGTTGGTCACCGTCCGGCCGGAGGGGCTGAACTCCCAGCCGCCCCCGGTCCGTCGGAACGCGCCGAGCAGCATCGCGCTGTCCGGCACCCCGCCGGTCGGGCCCGCCCAGGCGGCCGGACCGTCCGCGCCCGGCCCGTACGCGGCGGCGACCGCCAGCCCGTGCACATAGCCGAGCGGCAGCGCCGGCGGCTCCTCCTCCTCGGTGGAGACGGCGACCACCACCTCCTCGACCCCGGTCGGCAGCCGGTGCAGGTCCAGGGTCAGCCGGGCCGCCCGGGTCGGCTCGCCCGGCACCGAGTGGGTCGGGTGCAGCCGGACCGCGCCGTCCGGATCCTGCGGGCTGTTGAAGAAGACGAAGTGCTCGTCGCTCAGCACCCGGCCGCCGGCGCACAGGAAGGCGGTGACGTCCAGCTCCACGGCGTCCCCGCCGGCCGTCCGGCTCTGCCAGCTCACCGTGAGGGCGCTCTCGCGCGCCTCCTCGTTCCGGCCGCTCCCGTCGTCCTTGCCGCTCGCGGTCGAGGGCTTGCTCGCGCCCGCGCCGCCGCCGAGCCGGCCGCGCAGGCCCTGCTCGGCGAGCAGCACCACCAGCTCCGGGCCGCTCACCAGGGTCAGCGGCTTGCCCTCGATGTAGCTGTACGAGCCGCGGCCGAAGCCCGCGGTGGTGACCAGGATGCCCTTGTTCGCGCCGTGGTGGCGGACGGTGGACTCCAGGTCGCGCACCGCCGTGGGCGGCACCGTCTTCTTGTAGCGCTTCGCCTGGATCACGATCTTGCCGCCGGTCACCGGGTCCAGGTCCTCGGCCACCACGTCCACCCCGACGTCCCCGCTGCGGGCCGTGGTCATCACCTTGAAGCCGCGCAGCCGGAACAGCTCGGCGATCAGGTCCTCGAAGTCGAGCGGGTCCATCTCGAACAGGTCCGGCTCCTCCTCGCCGCCGTGCCCGGCCAGGCTCCCGCCGACGCTCTGCGGCCGCCGGTCGGGCCGCACCTCGTCCAGCCGCTCCGGGCGCGCCGACAGCCGGCCGCCCAGGCCCTGGAAGCACTCCACCGGGGCCACCCGGTCCAGCGCCAGACCGGCGAAACCGGAGCGGGCCGCGGTCAGGGTGGAGAGGAATCGTTCGGCCTCCCGACCGGTCGCCGGGTCGATGCCGAGGACGAAGCCGTTCACCACCACCGAATCCAGCAGCCCGTCCCGGTCCGCCCGGAACAGCTCCGCCGCCACCCGCAGCGCCGACTGCGCCAGCACCTCCCGGTACAGCGCCTTGCGCTCCGTCGCCGGGCGGGCCACCTCCGCCTCGCGGTCGTCCGTCTTCACGTACCGCACCCGGGAGGCGGCCGGCACCACGTCCGGCCCCGGCAGCTCCCAGTCCACCACCAGCTGGCGGCTCCCGGCGTCGAAGGCCGCCACCAGCCGGTGCGGGAAGCCCTCCGGCCAGGCCGCCGAGGCGTACAGGCCGGCCGTGAAGTACTCCTGCACCGCCTCCGGCTCACCCGCCGCCAGCCGGCGCAGCAACTCCTCGGTCCGGGCGCCGAGTTCCTCCTGCTGCCGACGCGACTGCTCGACCCGGACCAGGTACTCCCGGTGGTACGCGGCCAACCGGCGCTGCCGGTCCGCCTCCTGGGCCTGCGCGGCGTACCAGTCCTGCTCGAACCGGGCCCGGGCCTGGGCGAGGTACTGCTCGTACTGCTGCCGCACACCCCGGTTGCGGGCCTGGACCTGGTCCGGCGGCGGCACGAAGTACACGGCCGAGGACTGGTCGGGCATCCGGATCGGCTCGCCCAACGGCCCCGGATCGAAGGGCGGTTCGGCCGACGATGCCAGCAACGCCTGCGGACCGAACGCCGGGGCGGCCAGACCTGCGGCCAGCAAACCCCTCAACTCCTCGACCCGGGCGTCCAGTTCGGCCGTCCGCCCGGCCGCCTCCGCCTCCCGCGACTGCTGGTAGGCGCGCTGCGCCTCCCGCTCGTCGCGGGCGGCCGCCTTCTGCGCCTCGCGCTGCTCCCGCTCCCGGCGGCGCAGCTCCGCCGCCTCGGCGCGCCACCGGACCTCCTCCCGGCGCTGCTGCTGCCGCTGCGCCTCCGCCCAGATCGCCAGCACCCCGCCGCTCCGCCGCCCCGACACCGTCCGTCCACCCCATTCGCCTCGTGCCGACCCTCAGGCCCGGTCGCACCGCGTCGCCTCCCGACCACGCCGCCGACCGCGCCCGCAACAATAGAGCGTGAACACCCTGTCGGGCCAAGGCCGGCCTTGTCAGTGGCGCCCGGTAGGCTCGACGGCTACCGACGGCAAGGAGAAACGTGACGATCCCCCCGCAGCACCCCCGGCCCGGCGGCTGGATCTCCACCGGCCTGAGCTGGCAGGACGGCCGTGCCGTGCTCGGGGCCGCGCGCGGCGCCCAGGTGCACGAGCGCGCCGTCGAGCCGGGCACGGAGGTCGGCTGGCTGCTGGGCGGCCCGCGTCGGTGCGTCGGGGCCTGGCTGGCCGGGGCGACGGAACGCACACCCTGCCCGCACCACGCGGTGATCGATCCGGCCGGCGGGGCGACGCAGTGCCCGGCCTGCCAGAGTGTGGACCGCGGCCTCGCCCTCGCCCGGGACCAGATCCTCGACGACGGCCGCACCTACCTGCTCTACCTCGCCTGGTTCGGCGAGGGCCTGCTCAAGGTCGGCCTGACGGCCGAGCAGCGTGGTGACGCCCGACTGCTCGAACAGGGCGCGCTGGCCTACGCGTTCACCGCCCGCGGCGGCCTGCCGGCCATCCGGCGCGCCGAACTCACCGTCGCCGCCTCCGGCCTGGCCCGCGAGCGCTACAAGTCCCGGCTCAAGACCGACCACTGGTGGTCGCACGGCGACGCCCCCCACCGCCGTACGGTGCTCACCGAGGCTCGGGCCCAGGCGTACCGGCTGTTGGAGGGCCACACGCTGGAGCTGCTCGCCGACCGCCCGGTGGTCGACCACGTCGAGCGCTACGGCCTGACCGGCGGTGCCCCGGAGGCCTACCGGGAGATCGCCGGGCTGGCCGACGGCGCGGTGGTCGCCGGGCGGCTGCGGCCCCCGGTGGGTCGGCACCTCTTCCTCGACCAGGCGGACGGCTCCGGCCCGCTGCTGCTGGACACCCGGCTGCTCACCGGCTGGACACTCAGCCCGGTCACCGACCGTGACTCCGAGGGCCTCACCCTGCACGAGCGCCTGCGTCCGCCGGAGCCGGACACCCAGGAGGCGCTGTTCTGACCGGTCATGACTCCGGCCCGCACGCACGGGGCGTACGGGCCGGAGGCCTTGCGGGTCGCCGGTCGGTCAGTTCGACGGCGTCGGGCGCTTGCGCTGGAGCCACAGCCCGATCAGGGAGACGACCACGGTGAGCGCCAACGCCAGCACGGCGTCGGTTCGCGACTCCTCCAGGACGATCATCACCGAGTACAGCCCGAGCAGTGCGGCCAGCGTCACCCAGGTGAGTGCCGGGAAGAGCCAGACGCCGGTGCCGGGGACGGGCTGGCGCCCGTCGCTGCGGTCGTGCCGACCGAGCACCAGGTGTGCCGCCGCGATGCCGATCCAGGTGACGTAGACGGTGTCCCCGGTGATGTCCACCAGCCGGCTGAAGGCCGTCGTGGGGTGGAAGACCTGGAGCAGCAGGCAGAGGGCCGCGAGCGAGGCGGTGAACAGGATGGCCGTGTGCGGCGCCCCGCGCCGGGAGACCCGGGCGAAGAACGACGGGGCATCGCCGTCCCGGGCCAGCGCGAACAGCATCCGGGAGCTCGCGTAGACCTGGGAGTTCATCGTGGAGAGCATCGCCGCGAACAGCACGATGTTCAGCACGGTGGACGCGTTGCCCATGCCCAGGTGGCTGAGGGTCGCGGCGAACGGGCTCTCGCCCACGGCGGCGCTGTCCCAGGGCAGCAGCATGACGACCACGGCCAGCGAGCCGAGGTAGAACACGGTGACCCGCCACAGGATGGTCCGGGTGCTCTTGCGGATCGCGGCGGCGGCGTCCTGCGCCTCACCGGCCGCGATGGTCACGATCTCGGTGCCGGAGAAGGAGAACATCGCCCCCGAGGTGGCGATGACCACACCGCTGAACCCCATCGGGAGCAGGCCCCCGTGGTCCAGCAGGTTCGAGGTGCCGGGCGCGGGCGTGCCCGGCAGCAGGCCGGCCACCGCGACGATGCCGACGCCGATGAACAGCGCGATCACCGCGACCTTGAGCCAGACGACCCAGAACTCCATCTCGCCGTAGGCGCGTACGGAGGCGAGGTTGACGCCGACCATCAGGGCGACCAGGACCAGGGCGACCAGCCAGACCGGAAGGGCCGGCAGCCAGCCGTTCACGATCCGCGCGGCCGCGATCGCCTCGATGCACAGCCCCAGCGGCCAGCCGACCCAGTAGATCCAGCCGCTGGCGAAGCCGGCCCAGCGGCCGAAGGCCAGCCGCCCGTACACGGCGAAGGCGCCGGTGTCGGGGCGGGTCACGGACATCTCGGCGAGCATCCGCATGACGGCGATGACGATGGCGGCCGTGATGGCGTAGGCGATCAGGACGCCCGGGCCGGCCTGCTGGATGCTCACACCCGAGCCGACGAAGAGCCCGGCGCCGACCGCGCCACCGATGCTGATCATGGTCATGTGGCGGCTGAGCAGGCTCTGCGCCAGCTGCGGTGTGCCGCCGGTGGCGGCCGGGGAGCCGTCGGTGCGGCTCCCGCCCTCCACCTTGGTGTCTGCGTCGCTCACGACCGCGGCTCCTCTCTCTGCTGGGCCTGCACCTGGGTCAGCAGCGCGCTGAACAGCGGCAGCCGGAGCTCGGGGTCGGCGATGTCGATCGCCTCGGGGTGCCACTGGATGCCGACGGTCCAGGCCGCCGGGGCGGAGTCCTCGCCGGTGGCCGCCTCGACGGCCTCCACGCAGCCGTCGTCGGCGCGGGCCGCGATCCGCAGGCCCTCGCCCACCCGGTCGATCGCCTGGTGGTGGCCGGTCGCCACCGCCATCCGGTCGCGCTGGAACACATCGGCCAGCGCGGTGCCGGCCGACAGCACGACGTCGTGGATGCCCCACTCCTCGCCGGGCGCGGCGTCGTGCTCGACGGAGCTCGGCGCCAGGTCGATGTGGAGGTTCCCGCCGTGGAGGATGTTCAGCAGCTGCATGCCGCGGCAGATGCCCAGCAGCGGCCGCTCGTTGTCCAGGGCGTACCGGATGACGGCGGTGTCCAGCTCGTCCTGGGCGGGGTTGACGTCGTAGAGCGCCGGGTGAGCCGGGTCCGCGCCGTACAGGGCCGGGTCGACGTCACCGCCGCCGGGCACCACGAAGCCCTGCAGGCCGGCGAGCTGAGCCTCCAGCGGGCTCTCCTCGGAGTGCGGCCGCACCAGGACGGGCTCGGCGCCGGCCGCCCGGATCAGGTCCACGACGTCCTCGAAGATACGGTTCGCCTCGCCGATGCGGTGGTCGGCGTCGGGCGCGTCCCCATCGCTGAGGCGGACGGGTATCCCGATCAGGGGGGCTGGGTGCTCGGCGGTGCTCATGGGGGTTCTCCTGCGATCAAGCTTGCCTATCAGATGCGAAATCTAGAAGATAGATTTCATGGATGACAAGTGCTGGACGAAACACATTTCTCCGGTGCGCTCGGCCGGGGCCGCCGAGGCCATCGCCCGCCGACTCGGTGAGCTGATCGGCGCACGGATCCTCGTGGGCGGCGACCGGCTGCCTCCGGAGAAGAACCTCGCGGAGCTTTTCGGGGTCGCCCTGATGACCATCCGCCACTCGATGGCGGTGCTGCGGGAGGACGGCCTGATCGAGACCCGGCGCGGTCGAGGCGCCGGCACCTTCGTCGTCCCCGACGTCCTCGCCCGGATCGGCGAGCTCACCGCCCTGCACCCGTACACGCTGGACGACGTCGAAGAGCTGACGGCCTGGCGGATCGCGGTGTCCGGAGAAGCCTCCGCGCGGGCCGCCCGGCGGGCCTCCGCGGCAGGGCTGGCCAGGCTGCGTGAACTCGAAATCGCCGCCGACGCGGCCGTCGCCGACTCCGAGGCGTACCGCACGGCGGACGCCGGACTCCACCTCTACATCGCCGAACTCTCAGGCTCCAGGCGGCTGTTGGAAGCCGAACAGGGAATCCAGCACGAACTGACCAGGATGCTGGCCAACCACCCCGGCGGCTCGGAGGCCCGCGGCCTGCCCGACCAGCGGCACCGCGCCCTCGCGGCGGCGATCGAGGAGCACGACCCGGCCCGGGCCCGCGATCAGTTCACCGTCCACGCCGAGGCGACGGCCGACCTGCTGCTCCCGTTCGTGCAGCAGCCGGCCGGGCCCGCCGAGACGCCCTGACCGCAGGCGCGGGCGGGATCAGCCCAGCTTGCTGCGCACCCCGCCGGGGCCACTGCGGGCCCGGCGGGAACGCGGCGGGCGGGACGGGCGGACGTCGGAGCGCGCCGGCTGCTCGGCGGCCTCGGCCGCCTCGGCGATCCGCCCGGCCAGTGCGGCCCGGGCGGCGGCCAGCGCGACGCGGGCGAGCAGCGGGTCCTCCCGGACGCCGGCCGCGCGCTTGACGCCCTGGCAGGCGGTGCACCAGACCGGCGAAGCCGGCCCGTCCGGGTACACCATGTCCTCCGGCGGCAGGTAGTGTCCACCGCACTCGACACACTCGAAGACGAACCTCATCCGATGATCACCGTCCCGGATCCGTGGCACCGACCGCAGGGCGACCAGAAGGTGTGGACTCTGGGCACCATGCTTCCTTCCTCGTCCAGTTCGACCGTTGCCTCGGTCTTCTGGGTCCCCCCGGACCCGCCGCAAGCGGAACAGGACTGAACCTGAGGCATATGCCGTCCTTCCGTAGCGGAGTATCACCGTACGCGATTCTCCGTCAGGAAGCACCGCCGCCGGTGATCCACCACCCGTACGGGTAACGGGAACTGCCGCGTCGGCCCCCTCGCCTGAGCACCAGAGCGAGGAGGCCGACCGTCGGTGGGGAGTCGTCAGCCGCGGGCGGCCCGCAGGAACTCCCGGTTCATCGCCGCGATGCTGGGCAGCGGGATGCCCTTGGGGCAGGCGGTGGCGCACTCGCCGGTGTTGGTGCAGCCGCCGAAGCCCTCGGCGTCCATCGCCGAGACCATGCTCCGTACCCGGCTTGCCCGTTCGGGCGCGCCCTGCGGCAGCACGTTGAGGTGGACCACCTTGGCGGAGGTGAAGAGCATCGCCGAGCCGTTCGGGCAGGCCGCCACGCAGGCGCCGCAGCCGATGCACTCGGCGTGCTCGAAGGCGGTGTCGGCGGCCTCCTTGGGGACGGGCGTGGCGTGCGCCTCGGGGGCGCTGCCGGTGGGGGCGGTGATGTAGCCGCCGGAGCCGATGATCCGGTCGAAGGCCGAGCGGTCCACCACCAGGTCCTTGACCACCGGGAAGGCGGCCGCCCGCCAGGGCTCGACGTCGATGGTGTCGCCGTCCTGGAAGTGCCGCATGTGCAGCTGGCAGGTGGTGGTCCGCTCGGGGCCGTGGGCCTGGCCGTTGATGACCATGCCGCAGGCGCCGCAGATGCCCTCGCGGCAGTCGTGGTCGAAGGCGACGGGCTGGTCGCCGCGGGTGATCAGCTCCTCGTTGAGGGTGTCCAGCATCTCCAGGAAGGACATGTCCGGGCTGATCCCGCTGACCTGGTAGGGGGTCATCGACCCGGGTGCGTCCGGGCCCGCCTGGCGCCAGATGCGCAGGGTGAGGTTCATGCGTAGCTCCGCTGGGTGGGGTGGACGTGCTCGAAGGTGAGGTCCTCGCGGTGGAGGACGGGGGCGGCGCCGGTGCCGGTGAACTCCCAGGCGGCGGCGTAGGAGAACTCCTCGTCGCGCCGGGCGGCCTCGCCGTCCGGGGTCTGGCTCTCGGCGCGGAAGTGGCCGCCGCAGGACTCGGCGCGGTGCAGCGCGTCCAGGCACATCAGCTCGGCCAGCTCGAAGTAGTCGACCAGCCGGTTGGCCTTCTCCAGCGACTGGTTGAGCTCCTGGCCGGTGCCGGGCACCTTGATCCGGCGCCAGAACTCCTCGCGCAGCTGCGGGATGCGCTCCAGCGCGCGCTTGAGCCCGGCCGCGTCGCGGGCCATCCCGCACTCGTCCCAGAGCAGTTCGCCGAGCTCGCGGTGGAAGGAGTCCGGGGTGCGGTCGCCGTCCACCGCGAGGATCAGGTTGAGCCGGTCCTCGACCTCGGCCTCCACCTCGGCGAGCACCGGGTGGTCGGCGGGCACCGCGGGCAGCGGGTGGCGGGCCAGGTAGTCGTTGATGGTGGGAGGCAGCACGAAGTAGCCGTCGGCCAGGCCCTGCATCAGCGCGCTGGCGCCCAGCCGGTTGGCGCCGTGGTCGGAGAAGTTGGCCTCGCCGACCGCGAACAGGCCCGGGACGGTGGTCTGGAGGTCGTAGTCGACCCAGAGCCCGCCCATCGTGTAGTGGATCGCCGGGTAGATCCGCATCGGCACCCGGTACGGGTCCTCGGCGGTGATTCGCTCGTACATCTCGAAGAGGTTGCCGTACTTGGCCTCGACGGCGTCGCGGCCCATCCGGCGGATCGCGTCGGCGAAGTCCAGGTAGACGCCCTGGCCGCCGGGGCCGACGCCGCGGCCCTCGTCGCAGACGTTCTTGGCGGCCCGGGAGGCGATGTCGCGCGGCACCAGGTTGCCGAAGGAGGGGTAGATCCGCTCCAGGTAGTAGTCCCGCTCCTCCTCCGGGATCTGTCCGGGCGGCCGGTTGTCGCCCTGTGCCTTGGGCACCCAGATCCGGCCGTCGTTGCGCAGCGACTCGCTCATCAGGGTGAGCTTGGACTGGTGGTCGCCCGAGCGCGGGATGCAGGTCGGGTGGATCTGGGTGAAGCACGGGTTGGCGAAGTACGCGCCGCGCCGGTGCGCCCGCCAGATCGCGGTGGCGTTGGAGTTCTTGGCGTTGGTGGAGAGGTAGAAGACGTTGCCGTAGCCGCCGCTGGCGAGCACGACCGCGTCCGCGGTGTAGCTGGTGATCTTCCCGGTGACCAGGTCGCGGGCGACGATGCCGCGGGCCCGGCCGTCGACCACCAGCAGGTCCAGCATCTCGGTGCGCGGGTGCAGCTCCACGTTCCCGGCGGCGATCTGCCGGGAGAGCGCCTGGTAGGCGCCGAGCAGCAGCTGCTGGCCGGTCTGGCCGCGGGCGTAGAAGGTGCGGGAGACCTGCACGCCGCCGAAGGAGCGGGTGTCCAGCAGGCCGCCGTACTCGCGGGCGAACGGGACGCCTTGGGCCACGCACTGGTCGATGATCTCCACCGACACCTGGGCCAGCCGGTGCACATTGGACTCGCGGGCGCGGAAGTCGCCGCCCTTGACGGTGTCGTAGAACAGCCGGCGGATCGAGTCGCCGTCGTTGCGGTAGTTCTTGGCCGCGTTGATGCCGCCCTGGGCGGCGATCGAGTGGGCCCGCCGGGGGGAGTCCTGGAAACAGAACTGGACCACGTGGTAGCCCTGTTCGGCCAAGGTGGCGCCGGCCGCGCCGCCGGCCAGGCCGGTGCCGACCACGATCACGGTGTGCTTGCGCCGGTTGGCCGGGTTGACCAGCTTGGCGTCGAACCGCCGCTGGTCCCAGCGCTGTTCGATCGGCCCGGCGGGGGCCTTGGTGTCGGCGACCGGCGCGCCGAGGGTGTAGTCCAGGTAGCTCACGTCGGTCACTTCACCACTCCGGTCATCACGGCCACGGGGACGGACAGGAAGCCGACCGTCAGCACCAGCGCCAGGCCGTTCGCGGTCAGCTTGAGCGCCCGGTCGCGCCGGGCGTTGTTGGCACCGAGGGTCTGCGCGGCGCTCCAGAACCCGTGCCGGATGTGCAGGCCGACGGCCAGCATCGCGACGATGTAGAACACGTCGACGTACCAGCGGCCGAAGGAGGCCACGATGTTCTGGTACGGGTGGCCGTGCTCGGCGGCCGGGTTCACGGTCAGCGTGGTGAGGTCGAGGACGTGCCAGACGATGAACAGCGCCAGGATCACCCCGCCCCAGCGCATGGTCCGGGTCGCGTAGCTCGCCCGGCGGCGGCGGTGCGCGTACTTGCTCGGGCGGGCCGCGAGGTCGCGGCGGCTGAGCTGGTACGCGGAGACGCCGTGCAGCACCACGGCGGCCAGCAGGCCGACCCGGGCGATCCACAGGAACCACTCGTGGCCCAGGAACGGCTGGCCGATGGTGCGCAGCCAGGCCGCGTAGCCGTTGATGTCGTCCGGGCCGAAGAACACCTTGAGGTTCCCCAGCATGTGCGCGACCAGGTACAGCAGCATGGCCAGTCCGGTGACGGCCATGACGGCCTTCTTGCCGACGGTCGACCGCCACAGGGTCGCCAGGGTGGACGGATGCCGGGCCGTCCGAGTCGCGGTTGTCATGGCTGCAACGGTAGGGACGGCCGCCAGGGTGCGTCCAAGACATGATGCGGCTCGTGACAATAGGCATGGACTATCGCTGCGGCCTATCCTGGGCGGGTGCAGCTTCAACAACTCCGCTACTTCCTGGCCGTGGCCGAGACCCGGCACTTCACCCGGGCGGCCGAGGCGGCGCATGTCGCACAGCCGTCACTCTCGCAACAAATCCGTGCGCTGGAACGGGAGTTGGGTGCCGAGCTGTTCCACCGCACCCGGGGCAACATCGCCCTCACCGATGCCGGGGACGCGCTGCTGCCGCTGGCCCGGCGCATCCTCGCCGACACCGAGAGCGCCCGACTGGCCGTACAGGAGACGGTGCAGCTGCGCCGCGGCCGGGTCCGGCTGGGGGCGCCGCCGAGCCTGTGCACCAGCCTGGTGCCGGACGTGCTGCGGGTGTTCCGGGACCGCTACCCGGGAGTGGCGCTGGCGGTCCGGGAGGGCGGCTCTCGTGACCTGGTCGGCTGGCTGGCGGCGGGGGAGCTGGACCTCGCGCTGATCATCACCCGGCCGAGCGGCGAGCAGCCGCCCGCCCTCGCGGTCACCGAACTGCTGCACGAGGAACTGGTGTTGGTCGAGGCGGACCGGAAGGGGGCGGGGCGCAAGGTCCGGGTGGCGGAGCTGAAGGGCCGGCCGCTGGTGATGTTCCGGGAGGGCTACGACGTGCGGGAGGCGGCCCTGGCGGCCTGCCGGGCGGCCGGGTTCGAGCCGGAGTTCGCGGTGGAGGGCGGCGAGATGGACGCGGTGCTGGGCTTCGTCCGGGCCGGGATCGGGCCCGCCGTCGTCCCCGGCATGGTGGCCGCCCGCTCCGGCCTCGCGGTGACGGCGTTCGCCGGGCCGGGCCTGGGGCGCACCATCGCCGTCGCGCACGGTCACGAGGTGCCGCTCACCCGCGCGGCGGAGGCGCTGCACACGACCCTGCTGGCGCACCTGCGCGACGCCGCCAGGGCGGGTGAACTACCGCCGGGCACAAGGCTTTTGCTCTGACGGAGGCCCGGTGGCGGGCCTCCGTCAGCGGTGGCGTCAGGCCGGCAGCACGGCCTCGATCGCGGCGGTCAGCTCCGCCGACTCCGGCTCCACCGGCGGGCGCAGCCGCGCCACGACGGCGCCGTCCGGGGAGAGGAGGAACTTCTCGAAGTTCCAGGAGACGTCCCCGGCCTGGCCCTCCGCGTCGGCGGTCTCGGTCAGCTTGGCGTACAGCGGGTGCCGGTCCTCCCCGTTGACGTCGATCTTCTCGAACAGCGGGAAGGTCACGCCGTAGGTGGTGGAGCAGAACGCCTGGATCTCCTCGGCGCTGCCCGGCTCCTGCCCGGCGAACTGGTTGCAGGGGAAGCCCAGCACGGTGAACCCGCGCCCGGCGTAGCGCTTCTGGAGCCGCTCCAGGCCCTCGTACTGCGGGGTCAGGCCGCACTGGGAGGCGACGTTGACGATCAGCAGGGCCTTGCCCTTGTGGTCGGCCAGCGAGGTGGCCGCGCCGTCGAGGGTGCGCAGCGGGATGTCGTACAGGCTCACGGTGGTGGTCCTTTCGGCAGGGGTGCCAACGGGGTCTCGCCCGGGCCACGGTAGCGGCCCCGCGCGGTTCGGCCGAGCCGACGCCACCGGTGTGCGGGGCGCGCGGGGGCGTACGCGCCGCTCCGTACGCCCCTGACGGCGCAGGTCAGAGCGCCAGCGGTCGGATCGCCGTCGGGGCGTGCTCCGGGAGGGTGGCCGACTCCTCGAACTCGTTGACCTTGTCGATGTCGTCGGCGCCCATCGAGATGTCGGTGACCCGCTCCAGGATCGCCTCGACCACCACCGGGACGCGCAGTTCGGCGGCCAGCTTCCGGGCCTCCTCGAAGGCGGGCAGCAGGCCGTCCGGCTCGGTGACCCGGATCGCCTTGCAGCCCAGGCCCTCGACGACCCTAACGTGGTCCACGCCGTAGCCGCCCAGCTCCGGCGCGTTGACGTTGTCGAACTCCAGGTTGACCTGGAAGTCGATGTCGAAGGCGCGCTGCGCCTGGCGGATCAGCCCCAAGTAGGAGTTGTTCACCAGCACGTGGACGTACGGGATGCGGTGCTGGGCGCCGACGGCCAGCTCCTCGATCATGAACTGGAAGTCGTAGTCGCCGGAGAGCGCGACGACCCGGCCCCCGGGGTCGGCGGTGGCGACGCCGAGGGCGGCCGGGATGGTCCAGCCGAGCGGGCCGGCCTGGCCGCAGTTGATCCAGTGCCGCGGCCGGTAGACGTGCAGCAGCTGCGCCCCGGCGATCTGGGACAGGCCGATGGCGGTGACGTAGCGGGTCTCCGGCCCGAAGGCGCGGTTCATCTCCTGGTACACCCGCTGCGGCTTGATCGGCACGTCGTCGAAGTGGGTGCGGCGCTGGAGCCGGGCCCTGCGTTCCTGAGTGGCGGCGGCCCAGGCGCCGCGGTCCTTGAGCGTGCCGGCCGTCCGCAGCTCGCGCGCCACCCGGACGAACAGCTCCAGGGCGGCCCCGGCGTCGGAGGCGATGCCCAGGTCCGGGGCGAAGATCCGGCCGAGCTGGGTGGGTTCGATGTCGACGTGGACGAAGGTGCGGCCCGCGGTGTAGACGTCCAGGCCGCCGGTGTGGCGGTTGGCCCAGCGGTTGCCGATGCCGAGGACGAAGTCGGAGGCGAGGAAGGTCTCGTTGCCGTAGCGGTGCGAGGTCTGGAGGCCGACCAGTCCGGCGTTCAGCGGGTGGTCGTCCGGGATGACGCCCCAGCCCATCAGGGTGGGGACCACCGGGACGCCGGTGAGTTCGGCGAATTCCCGCAGCAGCTCGGCGGCGTCGGCGTTGATGACGCCGCCGCCCGCCACGATCAGCGGGCGTTCGGAGCGCTGGAGCAGTGCGACGGCCTTCTCGACCTGGGTGCGGTTGGCGGCCGGCCGGTGGACGGGCAGCGGCTGGTAGGCCTCCGGGTCGAAGTCGATCTCGGTCAGCTGGACGTCGATCGGCAGGTCGATCAGGACCGGGCCGGGGCGGCCGGAGCGCATCAGGTGGAAGGCCTGCTGGAACACGCCGGGCACCTGCGCGGCCGTCAGTACGGTGGTGGCGGCCTTGGTGACCGGTCGCGCGATCGAGGCGATGTCGACGGCCTGGAAGTCCTCCTGGTGCAGCCGGGCGACCGGGGCCTGGCCGGTGACGCAGAGGATCGGGACGGAATCGGCCATCGCCGAGTACAGGCCGGTGACCATGTCGGTGCCGGCCGGGCCGGAGGTGCCGAGGCAGACCCCGATGTTGCCGGGCGCGGCGCGGGTGTAGCCCTCGGCCATGTGGGAGGCGCCCTCGACGTGCCGGGCCAGGACGTGACGGATTCCGCCGGAGGCTTGGAGTGCGGCGTAGAACGGGTTGATGGCCGCACCCGGCACGCCGAAGGCGACGTCCACGCCTTCGAGCCGGAGGATTTCCACGGCCGCGCGGGCGGCTGTCATACGGGGCATCGGATCTCTCCTGCGTCGGCCGCGGTGGACCGGAGGGCTCATCTCTCGAATTCCACGATGCGGAAATCAGATTTCTGGATGTGGAATCACGGTAGAGTGGCGCCCGAGGGGCCGTCAAGGGAGCTTCAACGAAATGTTGAAGCCTGGAGGAGTATGGCTCGTACGCATGGACGACGGTCGCGCTGGTGTGCCAGGGGAAGCGGACGCTCCGCGCCGGAAAGCGCGGCCGGTGTGCAGTGCCGGTGAAGGGGCGGTGCCGCCGGTGGGCCCGCCCCGGCGCCCTGGGTACCGTCGGTGGCACGCCGGGCCCGTGACGTCCAACTGAGGCCGCGGCAAGGGGGTTTGGGATCGTCCGGTGCTCGGGGGAGCGCCGGGGCCGGTCCCGTCCAGGACCAGCGCGCCCGGTCCGCCGCACCCGAGCGAGACGCACCCCCTGGCCGCACCGACCCGACACCCGCCGCCGCGCTCTGGTCCGCCCGGACCCGCGGCCGTACCGGGGTTTCCTCCCCTTCCTCCCGCTTCCCGCTCTTGCGACGGCGCGCCCGCTGCGGCGGGCGCGCGGAAGGAACGTCCCCATGCGCTGCTGCACCTCGACCCGATCCCGGGCGGTGACCGGGTGAACCCGCCGCCTCGGCCCCAGCGGAGCGACAGCCCGCCGGGCCGCCTCCGCAAGCACGGCCCGCCGGGCCGGCCCCGCACCCCGGCCGCCGTCCTGCGCGCCGTCCCCTGGCGTCACGACCTGCCGGCCTCGCTGGTGGTGTTCCTGGTCGCCCTCCCACTCTGCGTCGGGGTGGCCGTCGCCTCCGGCGTCCCCGCCGAACTCGGTCTGGTCACCGGGATCGTCGGCGGTCTGGTGGCCGGGCTGCTGCCCGGCAGCAGCCTCCAGGTCAGCGGTCCCGCCGCCGGGCTGACCGTCCTGGTCGCCGACGCCGTCCAGCGCTTCGGCGTCAGTGCGCTCGGTCTGCTGGTGCTCGGCACCGGCCTGCTCCAACTGGCGATGGGCGCCCTGCGGCTCGGCCGCTGGTTCCGGGCCATGTCCGCCTCGGTGGTGCACGGCATGCTGGCCGGCATCGGACTGACCCTGGTGCTCGGGCAGCTCTACGCGCTCGCCGACCGCCGCGCCCCCGCCACCGGCCCGGAGAAGATCGCCGGACTGCCCGCGCTGCTCGGGGACGTGCTGACGGCCGCGGCCAACCCGAGCGCGGTCGCCCTCGGCCTCGGCACCCTGCTGATCCTGATCGCCTGGAAGTACCTGCCGGAACGCGCCGCCCGCGCCGTCCCCGCCCCGCTGGCCGCCGTCGGGGTGGCCGCCGCCGTCACCGCCGCCGCCGACCTGCCGGTGGCCCGGATCCACGTGGCCGGGCTGCTCGACGTGGTGCACCTGCCCGACCGTGACGCGCTGACCGCCGTGGTCGGCACCGCCGGACTCGGCACGGTCGTCGCCCTCGCCCTGATCGCCTCCGCCGAGACGCTGTTCAGCGCCGCCGCCGTCGACCGGATGCACCACGGTCCGCGCACCGACTACGACCGCGAGCTCACGGCCCAGGGCATCGGCAACACCGTCTGCGGGCTGCTCGGCGCGCTGCCGATGACGGCGGTGATCGTCCGCAGCGCCACCAACGTCCAGGCCGGGGCGCGGACCAAGGCCTCGCGCGTCCTGCACGGCGGGTGGCTGCTGCTGTTCACCGTGCTGCTGCCCGGCGCGCTCGGGCTCGTCCCGCTCACCGCGCTGGCCGCCGTGCTGGTGCACGCCGGTGCCAAGCTGGTGCCGCTGCGCCGGATCGTCGCGCTCTGCCGCGGGCACCTGGGCGAGGCGCTGGTGCTGGTGGTGACGGCGGGCGCGATCATCGCCACCGACCTGTTCGACGGGGTGCTGATCGGCATCGGCCTGGCGGTGGCCAAGTCCGCCTGGCAGACCTCGCACCTCCAGATCGCGGTGGAGGAGCAGGTGCGGCCGGGCGGGGAGTCGGTGCACCGGGTGCGGCTGAGCGGCAACGCCACCTTCCTGCGACTGCCCCGACTGCTGGACACCCTGGAACGGCTGCCGGGGGACCGGCCGGTGGAACTGGACTGGTCCGGACTGCGCCACCTGGACCACGCCTGCACGGTGGCCCTGGTCTCCTGGGCCGCCCAGCACCGGGCCCGTGCCAGCGCGCCGCTGGCGGTCGAACCGCCGCTGCCCTCGGTGGCGTGATCCCTGGGCCTGCTCGCTGGTCCGGGTCGGCCCGGACCAGCGGGCAGTGTCATCACCGACTAGCCGTCAGGCCGTCGAACTCGGCTGGATGGAGGGCTCGTTGGCCGCTGTCACCGGTCGCCGGGCGAGCAGGCGGTCCAGGGCGTACGGGCCGGAGCCGAGCGCCGCGATGGCCAGGAAGGCCCAGCAGAACATCACCGAGGGCTCGCCCCCGTTCTGCAGCGGCAGCAGCGCGTGCTGCTGGTGGACGGTGAAGTAGGCGTAGGCCATCGAGCCGGAGCAGAGCAGGGCGGCCACCCTGGTGCCGGCGCCGAGCAACACCAGGGCGCCGCCGACCAGTTGGATCAGCGCGGCCCACCAGCCGGGCCACTGGCCGAGCGGGACGGTGCCGCCGCCCTTGGCGCCGCCGAGCACGCCGAACAGCGAGGCGGCGCCGTGGCAGGCGAAGAGCAGGCCGACGACGATCCGAAAGGCCGTCAGTACGACGGGTCTGGCCGTGTCAACGGCCTGTCGAGGGCCGGTGGGACGGTGAGCGGTCATGCGAAACGCCTCCTGTGGGGGAAGGAGGGGGATGGGAGCGGCCAGGGTAGCTATGGTCTAGTCCAATAGGCAATGCTCCGTCAGATATCGGGCCCGGGGCACCGATCGCTGTCATTTGATCGACCGATCCAGAAAGGGATGGTCTTCCCGGCATGGCGCGAACGAAGGAATTCGACCCGGACGCGGCGCTCCAGGCGGCCCTGGAGCTGTTCTGGCAGCGCGGCTACGAGGCCACCTCGATGGCCGACCTGGTCGAGCGGCTCGGTATCGCCCGGGCCAGCATCTACGCCACCTTCGGCAGCAAGCACGAGCTGTACCTGCGGGCGCTGGAGCGCTACTGCGAGCAGAGCGACTCGGCGCGGCTGGAGGAACTGTCCCAGCCCGGCCCGGCGCTGCCCGCCGTCCGCGCGCTGGTCCGCCGCCACGCCGCCGCGGGGGAGCAGGACCGTCGGCGCGGCTGCTTCGTCACCAACGCGGCGGTGGAGCTGGCCCCGCACGACCCGGCCGCGGCCCGTCGGGTGGAGGCGAGCCTCGACCGGCTGGAGACCCTGCTCGCCGCCGCCCTGGTACGCGCCGCCGCGCAGGGCGAACTGCCCGCCGGGCGGGAGCCCCGGGCGCTCGCCCGGATGCTGGTGGTGCTGCTCCAGGGCATCCGGGTGGTGGGCAAGGCCGCCGACGGCGGGCCCCGGGCGCGGGAGGCCGCCGAACAGGCGCTGGCGCTGCTGGACTGACGCCCGGCCGGGCGGAGCGGGCCGGCGCTTCCTGCCGCGCTCGTTCCAGACCGAGCGTTCTCGACAGAGGAGAGGGTTTTACGCGGCCGTCATCATTACCGGCCGGTACGCCGCCGCGCTACTCGCCCAGCCACTGTCCGGGCACCGCCTCGTAGAGCGCCTCCAGTGCCTCCGGGGTGCGCGCCCGGGCCGCCACCCAGGCATCCCCGGCCACCCCGACCAGTACCTCCGGCCCCTGGTACCAGCGGAAGTCGCGGCCCAGCGCGGGCAACTCCCGCAGATCGCCCGGCAGATCCCCCTCGGAGTCGAGGAAGTCGGCCAACTCGTGGTCCTCCAGCAGCTTCTCCATCATCGCCATCGCCACGGCCGCCGTGGAGAAGCGGTCCTCCGAGGGCTCCCACCGCTCCTGCGACTTGTCCGCCAGGTCGAGCCGGCCCACCGTCGGCGGATCCTCCCGGCCGAGGTCGGCCAGCGGCACGCCCCAGTGCGCACAGCCCTGGTTCTCCGCCCGGTACACCAGCGCGCCGTCCAGCACGTGCAGTTCGTCGGGCGTCAGCAGCACGTCGTGACTGCTGGTCAGGTCCGCCCGGCGGCCGAACAGCCGGTACGCCTCGCGCAGCGCCGCGGGCAGTCGCAGGCCGAGACGCCGCTCGGCCGCGTCCAACTCCGCGTCCGTGAAGCCGTCCTCGGGCCCCAGCGGCTCGCCCCAGTGCGCGGCGAAGCCCCTGACGAACGCCCAGGCGCCCGCGCGGGAGCGCACACTTTCGGCCATTGCGGCCGGGATGTCGAATTCCGTTTCGTCCACCAGCGCACCGTACGCCACCCCTCTGACAGTGCGGCGAACCGCCCGACGGCCCCGCCGCTGCCCGATTGCTGCCCCTTTGGGGCCCGTCCGCCCACGACCGGCCGGATCTGACGCGAACGCGTAATCCCGCGGACACCAGTTGATCACCGCGAGGTTCCCGCGCCGTCGTGTGGGCAGGACACGGTTTCGGCCGGAACCAACATCACGAAAGGCGGACGCGCGAAAGATGCCGACCGCACCGCACACCGCGACCCTCCCGGGACGCCGCCCAGGAAGGCGCTGGGGCGAACACGGGCTCGCCTGGGCCTTCCTGCTGCCCTCCCTGGTGGTCTTCGTCCTCTTCATCGGCTACCCGCTGGGACGGACCATCTACCTCAGCGCGCACGCCAACGACCTCTTCGGCGCGCCCTCCCGCTACGTCGGGACGAAGCACTACACCGACCTGTTCGCCTCGGCCGACTTCGGCCGCACCCTGCTGACCACGGCGCTGTTCACGCTGCTCACCGTGGTGCCCGGAGTGCTCGGCGCGCTGGTGCTGGTGCTGCTCCTGGAGAACCGGATCCGGGGCGTGCGGCTGCTGCGCTCGGCGTTCGCGCTGCCCTTCGCGTTCTCGGTGGCCAGCGCCTCGGTGGTCTTCGCGGTGTTCTTCAACCCCGCCAGCGGGGTGCTCAACGGCCTGCTCTCGCACGTCGGCCTCGGCCCGATCGGCTGGCTGACGGACTCCCGCTACGCGCTGGTCTCGGTGGCCGTCACCACGGTCTGGATGAACCTCGGCTACAACGTGCTGGTGCTCTCCGCGGGCATCGGCTCGATCCCGGGCGAGGTGGTGGAGGCGGCCCGCATCGACGGCGCCTCCGGCCTGCGGCTGGCCCGCTCGATCACCATCCCGATGCTCGGCCCGAACCTGTTCTTCCTGACCGTGGTCTCCACCGTCCACGCGCTCCAGAGCTTCGGCCAGATCCACATCCTCACCAAGGGCGGGCCGGACGGCTCCACCCGGACCCTCGTCTACTCCGTCTACGAGAAGGCCTTCGCCTACGGCTCCAGCGACTTCGGCACCGCGAGTGCCCAGGCCGTGGTGCTGCTCGTGGTCGTCCTCGCCTGCACGGCCGTCCAGTTCGGCGTCCTGGAGCGGAAGGTGCACTACGCATGAGCACCCTGACCACCGAGACCAAGACGGAGGCCGCGCCGCCCCGCCCGCGCGCCGGCGTCCTCGCCGGGCGCTCCCCGCGCGACCTGCTCGGCCGCGCCGCCGTCTACCTGCTGCTCGCCGTCGCCGTGGTCACCGTGGCCTTCCCGGTCTACTACGCGATCGCCGGCGCCTTCATGGGGCCGTCCGAACTCTCCTCCTACCCACCGGCGTTGGTGCCCCACTCGGTCACCGGGCGGAACTTCTCCGGCGCCGTGGACGCCATTCCGCTGGCCCGCCAGTACGCCAACTCGGCGATCGTGGCGACCGCCATCACCCTCGCCCAGCTGTTCACCTCGGTGCTCGCCGCGTACGCCTTCGTCTTCCTGCCGATGAAGGCGCGGGCCGTGGTGTTCGGGCTGTTCCTGGCCACCCTGATGGTCCCGTGGGAGGCCATCATCATCCCCAACTACCTGACGCTGTCGGACTGGGGGCTCGGCAACACCTACTTCGGCCTGGTGCTGCCCTTCCTCGCCTCCGGCTTCGGCACCTTCATGCTGCGCCAGGCCTTCCGCCAGCTGCCCGGCGAACTGCGCGACGCCGCCCGGATCGACGGGGCCGGCCACTGGCGGTTCCTGTGGCGGATCGTCGTCCCGCTCAACAAACCGGCCCTGGCGGCACTGTCGATCTACGTCTTCCTGTCGGCCTGGAACCAGTACTTCTGGCCGCTGATCATCACCCGCACGGCGGAGATGCAGACCCTCCAGATCGGTCTGACCTCGCTGCGCGACGCCGAGATGGCCGACCCCGGGCTGATCCTGGCCGGCGTCGTGCTCTCCCTGCTGCCCACCCTCGCCCTGGTGGTCTTCGGCCAGCGCTTCATCGTCCGCGGCCTCACCGCGGGCGCGGTCCGCTGACCCCCCGTTCACGTCCCCCCGCTTTCCCAGACAGAGAGAGAACCCTCGTGAAGAAGAGTGCGCGCGCGCTCGCGGCCCTGCTGGTGGCCGGCCTGTCCCTGACCGCCTGTGGCTCCGGCGACTCCGGTTCCGGCTCCGGCGGCTCCGCCGACGCCGGCGCGCCCGGCGCCCAGGCGCTCGACCAGGCGACCGGTGTCACCAGCGTCGAGTTCTGGCACTCGATGACCGGCAAGAACGCCGACGTGCTGAACGGGCTGGTCAGCCAGTTCAACGCCGCCCACCAGGGCAAGATCGAGGTCAAGGCGCAGTTCCAGGGCAAGTACGACGAGCTGGTCACCAAGTACAAGGCCGCGGTGCAGCAGAAGGGCACCCCCGCCCTGGCGCAGGTCTACGACATCGGCACCCGGTTCATGATCGACTCCAAGCAGACCGTCCCGGCCCAGGCCTTCGCCGACAAGGACGGCTACTCGCTGGACGACCTGGACGCCAACATCCGCAACTACTACTCGGTCGGCGGCAAGCTCCAGTCGATGCCGTTCAACTCCTCGATGCCACTGCTCTACCTGAACACCGACGCCTTCAAGGAGGCCGGCCTCGACCCGGCGCAGGTGCCCAAGGACCTCAACGAACTGGGCGAGCTGGCCAAGAAGCTGACCAAGAAGGACGCCGACGGCAAGACCGTCCGGTACGGCTTCGGCGCGGCCATCTACGGCTGGTTCGTCGAGCAGCTGCTCGCCGAGTCCGGCAGCATGTACTGCGACAACGACAACGGCCGCAGCAACAAGGCCGGCAAGGTCGTGTTCGACTCCGCCCAGGGCGCCCAGATCGTCCAGTGGTGGGCCGACCTGGTCAAGGGCGGCTACGCGGCCAACACCGGCCGCACCACCGACGACGCCCAGGCCGCGTTCAAGGCCGGTACGGTCGCGATGCACCTGGAGTCCACCGGCGTGCTGCGCGGCTACACCGAGGCGGCGAAGTTCGGCGTCGGCACCGCGGCCTTCCCGAAGGTCACCGCCGCCGACCAGGGCGGCCCGGTGATCGGCGGCGCCTCGCTGTGGATCAGCGGCCCCGGCCACTCGGACGCCGAGAAGCGCGCCGCCTGGGAGTTCGAGAAGTTCGTCTCCGCCCCCGAGCAGCAGGCCGTCTGGCACACCGGCACCGGCTACTTCCCGGTCAACACCAAGTCCCTGGACGACCCCAAGGACAAGGAGTGGGTGGCCAAGTACCCCCAGTTCCAGACCGCGATCGACCAGCTCAAGGCCACCAAGCCCACCCCGGCCACGGCCGGCTGCCTGCTCGGCGTGATGCCGCAGGCCCGCAAGGGCGTGGAGACCGCGATCGAGCAGACCATCGCGGGCAGCAAGTCGGCCCAGCAGGCGCTGGCCGATGCCGCGAAGGAGCTGCAGCCGGCGATCGAGAGCTACAACAGCTCGGTCGGCTGAACGGCACCACCGGAAGCACCACGACGACGGCCCGCCCCGCGCACCCCGCGCCGGGCGGGCCGTCGCCCGTCAGGCCGAGAGCGCCTCGCCGTGCCCGTCGTCGGCCGGCAGCGCACAGGCGGCGGCCAGTTCGTCCAGCGACAGGTCGAGCGCGAAGGCCAGCGCCGCGATGGTGAAGAAGGACGGCGTCGGCGCCCGTCCGGTCTCGATCTTGCGCAGCGTCTCCGCCGAGACGCCGGCCACCGCCGCCACCTCGACCATGCTGCGCTCGCCACGCGCCCCGCGCAGCAGCGCCCCGAAGCGCTCCCCACGTTCGCGCTCCCACGGGGTCAGCGGAGTCCTCACCATGAGGGCGAGTCTAGGGCCTCCGCCGGGCCGCGTCCCCACGCTCCGGGACACGCCCCGCGACCGAGCGGTGCCCCCGCCTGCGCCCGGCGCGCGTCGATCCGCCGTCGATCGCCCTCCGCACCGCCCGGCCCCTGCCCTCCGCCGGGCCGCGTCCTGCGCGCCACACCCTGCGGCGGCACACTCCGCGACGTCACACCCTGAGACCGTGATACAAATACCGGTATAAGAATTGGATTCAGGGGAGGGCCTCGCCATGGTCGAACTCAAGTCGGACACCGCACTCGCCGCGATGCGCGAGGCCGGGCGGGTGGTGGCCAACGCGCTGGCCGCCGTCCGGGAGCAGGCGGCCGTCGGCGTCAGCCTGCTGGAGCTGGACGAGGTGGCGCGCGGCGTGCTCAAGGCCGCCGGGGCGACCTCGCCGTTCCTCGGCTACCGGCCGCACTTCGCGCCCGTCCCGTTCCCGGCCGTCATCTGCGCCTCGGTGAACGACGCCGTGGTGCACGGCATCCCGGACGGCTACCGGCTGCGCGACGGCGACCTGGTGAGCATCGACTGCGGCGCCGTCCTGGACGGCTGGGCCGGCGACTCCGCGATCAGCTTCACCGTCGGCACCGCCCGCCCCGAGGACACCGCCTTGATCGAGGCCACCGGGCGCGCCCTGGAGGCGGGCATCGCCGCCGCCGTGGTCGGCAACCGGATCGGCGACATCGCCCACGCCGTCGGCACCGTCGCCCGGTCCGCCCGGTACGGCCTGCCCGACGGCTACGGCGGGCACGGCATCGGCCGCCGGATGCACGAGGACCCGCACCTGCCCAACGAGGGCCGCCCGGGCCGGGGTTACCCGCTGCGCCCCGGCCTGGTGCTGGCGATCGAGCCGATGCTGCTGGCCGGCGGCCGCGACGACCACCGCACCGACCCGGACGGCTGGACCGTCCGCACCGTCGACGGCGGCCGGGCCGCCCACATCGAGCACACCGTCGCCGTCACCGAGGACGGCCCGCGCGTCCTCACCCTGCCCTGACCCGGCCGGGGCCCGGCCGGCCGGGGTGACGCGGGACACGAGGTGGCGCCCCAGCGGCCCGGAGTAGCGTGCGGTCATGAGTGATCAGGACTTCACCACACACATCACCGTCCGCGGCTACGAGACCGACGCCCAGGGCCACCTCAACCAGGCGGTCTACCTCCAGTACGCCGAGCACGCCCGCTGGGAGTACCTCCGGGCGGCCGGCATCCGCCAGGCGGACCTGGTCGCCAAGGGTGTCGGCCCGGTGGTCCTGGAGACCACGGTCAAGTACCTGCGGGAGCTGCGCGCCGGCGACGCGGTGACGGTCAGCTGCTCGTTCACCTGGCGCGACGGCAAGACCTTCCAGGTGGTGCAGCGGCTGGTCCGCGAGGACGGCATGCTGGCCGCCGAGATCACCGGCGTCGGCGGCATCCTCGACCTGGCGGAGCGCAAGCTGGTCGCCGACCCGCGCGAGCCGCTGCGGGCCCTCGCCACCGCCCCCGGCCTGCTCGGCCTCTGACCCGCCCCGCCCGTCCGCCCCCTCCGAGCCTGGAGACCGCCACCGGGAGCGGTCTCCACCGGACCCCAGGGGGTTACCCCCACCCCGGACCGTCCTGCTGTCCGGATGGGGCCAAGTCCCGTGCCGCAGCAGACTCTTGGGCATGTCGAAACCCGCTCGGACCATCACCGCCGCGCTCACCGCGGCCGCCGCCCTCGCCGTCACCGCGCTGAGCGCCGTGCCGGCCGGTGCGGCCGACTCCCAGCCGCCCGGAACGGGCCGCCTCGCCTGGACCGGTTGCGCGGGCAAGGTCAACCGGGACCAGCAGTGCGCCGACCTCACCGTCCCGCTGGACTACCGCGATCCGCACGGCGCGCAGATCACGCTCGCCGTCTCCCGGATCGCCACCGCCAAACCCGGCCTGCGCCGCGGCGTCCTGCTGATCATCCCGGGCGGCCCCGGCGACAACGGACTGGACCGCCCGTCCACCCGGTTCGACCGGATCCCGGAGCCCGTCCGGGACCGCTACGACCTGGTCGGCTTCGACCCGCGCGGGGTCGGCCGCTCGACCCCGATCAGCTGCGGCCTGGACCACGCGGACCTGGCCGGGGTCAAACTCCGCCCCTGGCCCGCCGCCGACGGCTCCGTCGACGAGAACGTCACCACCGGACGCCGGTTCGCCGAGGCCTGCGCCCGCAACGGCGGCCCGGTGCTGCGCAGCGTCTCCACCGCGAACGAGGCCCGCGACATCGACAGCATCCGGCACGCGCTCGGCGAACGCCGCCTCGCCGCCTGGGGCACCTCGTACGGCACCTACGCGGGCGCCGTCTACGCCACCATGTTCCCCGAGCGGACTGACCGGATCGTGCTGGACAGCAACGACGACCCGGATCCGGCCCGGGTCGGGCGCGGCTGGCTGGCCGCCTTCGGCCGGGGCGCCGAGGACCGCTTCCCGGACTTCGCCACCTGGGCCGCCGCGCCGGACAATCCGGACCGGATCGCGGACACCCCCGAGGAGGTCCGCCCGCTCTTCCTCGACCTCGCCACCCGGCTGGACCGCACGCCGATCCCCTGGCCGGGGGCCAATCCGGCGGAGCTGAACGGCAACGTGCTGCGCGAGACCATGATGCAGGCCCTGTACGCGGACGAGAGGTTCCCCGTCCTCGCCCGGCTGATGCTGGCGGGCCCCGGCCGCCGTCCGATGCCCGCGGCGCCGGCCCAGCAGCCCGACGAGGTGATGCAGAACCACATCGCGGCCTCGGCCGCCACCCTGTGCAACGACGTGAGCTGGCCCACCGACCTGTCCGGGTACGCCGAGGCGGTCGCCGCCGACCGGGCCGCCCGTCCGCTGACCGCGGGCATGCCGGTGAACGCGATGCCCTGCGCGTTCTGGCCGTACGCGCCCGCCGAGCCGCCGGTGCGGGTCACCGACCGGGGCCCGGCGAACGTCCTGCTGGCGCAGAACCTGCGCGATGTCGCCACCCCGTACAGCGGTGCGCTCAAGCTGCGTTCGGCGTTCGGTGACCGGGCCCGGATGGTGACGGTGGATTCGGGCGGCCACGATGTGTACCGGGCCCATGGGAACGCCTGCGGCGACCGGGTGGTGACGGACTACCTGGTGACCGGCCGCCGCCCGGCCCGCGACGTCTTCTGCCCGGCCGACTGAGCGGAAGGGGAGCGGCCCGCCGGGTCAACCGGCCGTGAGCGAACGGCCCTTGTCCCGGCGGGCACACCAGTTCGGCCCTCGGGAATGAGTCGAATCCGTCGCGATTTTGTGACAATCCTTCGCCGACACCCGCCCCCCAGGGCCAGTTCACGGCCGTAATGTTCGATCTATGTCACCGAAGAGCCGCATACCCGCCGCCTCGGACCCGGGCGACACCTGGGTGCCCCGCCCGAGGCGCCGCGAGACCCCGATCGGCATGCTGGGCCACGCGGCCACCTTCCTCGGCGCCACCGTGCTGGGCGGCGTGCTGCTGGCGGGCCTGATCCTCCCGGCGGCCGGGGCGGTCGGACTCGGGGCGAAGAACGGCGCCGAGGGCTTCGAGAGCATCCCGGACGACTTCAAGGCCCCGCCGCTCAGCCAGGCGACGCAGATCTACGACGCCAAGGGCGGTCTGATCGCCAAGGTGTACGAGCGCGACCGCACCGTCATATCCGCCGAGCAGATGTCCCCGCTGATCCGCACGGCGCAGGTGGACATCGAGGACGCACGCTTCTACGAGCACGGCGCCGTCGACCTCAAGGGCGTCCTGCGCGCGATCACCAAGAACGCCGAGAGCGGCGCCGCCGTCCAGGGCGCCTCCACCCTGACCCAGCAGTACGTGAAGAACGTCAACGTCGAGAAGGCCGGGGACGACGTGGACGCGGTGCGCGAGGCGCAGCGCAAGACGCTCGGCCGCAAGATCCAGGAACTCCGGTACGCCATCAAGCTGGAGGAGGACCTGACCAAGGAGCAGATCCTCACCAACTACCTCAACATCACCTTCTACGGCCACCAGGCGTACGGCATCCAGGCCGCCTCCCAGCGCTACTTCAGCAAGGACGCCAAGGACCTCAGCCTCCCCGAGGCGGCGATGCTCGCCGGGCTGGTGCAGAACCCGTCCCAGTACGACCCGAAGCTCCACCCGGTGGCCGCCCAGAAGCGCCGCGACACCGTCATCGACAAGATGGTGGAGAACAAGCACATCACCGCGGAGCAGGCGAAGGAGGCGAAGGCGGCCCCGCTCGGCCTCAACTACAAGGATCCGCAGAACGGTTGCATCACCGCCCAGGCCGGCATGGGCTTCTTCTGCGACTACGTGCGCCACGTGGTCAAGCAGGACCCGGCGTTCGGCAAGAGCGCGGCCGACCGCAAGAAGCTGTGGGACACCGGCGGACTCAACATCTACACCACGCTGGACCCGGACAAGCAGGCCGCCGCCCAGAAGGCCGTCTCCACCAAGGTGTACGTCACCGACCCGGTCTCGGCGGCGATGACGATGGTCGAGCCCGGCAGCGGCAGGATCCTGGCGATGGCCCAGACCCGCCCGTACGGCCTGGACAAGGAGAAGAACCAGACCGTCGTCAACTACAACGTGGACGCGGGGATGGGCGGCGGCATCGGCTTCCAGCCCGGGTCCAACTTCAAGCCGATCGTGGCCGCCGCCGCCCTGGAGGCCGGTCTGCCGTCCACCCAGCGGTACGACTCGCCCAACCGGATGGACTGGCCGACGATGAAGACCTGCGACGGCACCTGGAAGAACCTCAGCAAGGGCAAGAAGGACGGGACGATCCCCAACGAGAGCGCCTCCGAGGTCGGCCCGTACGAGCTCAAGCAGGCCATGGCGCTCTCGGTGAACACCTACTTCGTGCAGATGGAGCAGGAGATCGGCCTCTGCGCGGTCAAGCAGATGGCCAACAAGCTGGGCATGGCGGGCAAGGCGGACGGCTCGCCGCTCCAGGAGTCGCCCGCGCTCGGCCTCGGCACCCAGGAGGTCAGCCCGCTGACCATGGCCAACGTGTACGCGACCTTCGCCGCCCGGGGCACCTACTGCGCGCCGACGGCGATCAGCCGGATCACCACCGTGGCCGGCGCCGACGTCCCGGTGCCGCCGGCCCGGTGCACCCCGGCGATGTCCGAGGACACCGCCGACGTGATCAACAGCGTGCTGCTCGGGGTGACCGAGAAGGGCGGCACCGCGCGGGACCTCGGCCTGGACGACGGCCGCCAGATCGCCGGCAAGACCGGGACGACGGACGAGAAGAAGTCGGCCTGGTTCACCGGCTACACCGGCAACCTGGCGGGCTCGGTCTGGCTGGGCAGCCCGGGTACCAAGGTGCCGATGCGCAACATCCGGATCGGCGGCAAGTACCAGGCCGAGGTCTTCGGCGCCACCGGCCCCGGGCCGATCTGGCAGCAGGCGATGAGCGACGCGGTCCGCGGCATGCCGGAGCGGGACTTCACCACCGTCTACATCCCGGACCCGGTGCGGCGGGACGGCAACTGCGCCGGCTCCAGCGGCGCGCCGGGCTCGGCCGGCTGCACCGGCGCCCCCGCCACCAGCGGTCCGGGCAACGGTGCTTCGGGCAACGGCGGTTCGGGCAACGGTGGCAAGCCGCGCGGCGTCAACCCGGCCCCCAGCCGCACCGGGACGTCCTCCACCCCGCCCGGCGCCACCGACCCCGAAGACCAGTAGCCGCAGGGCCCCGCGCGAGTACGGGTACTCGCGCGGGGCCCTGGCTCCTTCGCGGCCCTACCGCGCCTCGACCGGCTCGCCGCTGTCCTGGTCGAGGTTGAACACCCGCCGGTAGGAGTCGGTCACCACGGTGATCTGCGACCGTCCGGTCCAGCTCGCCCCCAGCAGCCGGGCGTCGTCCGGGCCCCCGCCGACGTCCGCGAGCGCCCAGCGCCGGGCCGACCAGCCCTCGCCGCTCTCCAGCAGCACCTGCCAGTGCTCTCCCGCCCCCCGCCCGGTGGCGTACGAGCGGTGCACCACCACCAGGGCGTTCTCGGCCCCGGCCGGGGCGTCCTCCCTGCTGCGGGTCTCGGCCGCCGACACCTTGTGCGCGGACAGCACGCCGAGCAGGAACACCACCCCGGCGGTCACCGTGACCGCCCGGGTGGCCGTCCGTACGGCGGTGCGCAGGTCGCCCAGCCAGGCGGCGGCGATCAGCGCGGCCAGTGCCGCGCCCAGCAGCAGCTCCGGCCGGTTGAGCAGGTCGGCGACCAGCATCCGCCCGCCCGAGCGGCTCTCCCACTGGCCCTCGGTGTAGAGCAGGATGGCGGCCAGCCCGCCGACCGCCAGCAGCCGGACCAGGATGCGCCTGATCCGCGGGCTCCGCCCGTTCGTCCTCGTCCACTTCATCGTCGCGGCTCCCCCCGTTCCCCCCGTCGCCGCGGTCACAGCTCGGCGAGCAGCTTGCGGCCCTCCGGCCAATCGCCCAACCCGGAATCGGAGTTGAGGTGCCCGTACGCGCCCGGCTCGACGTACCGGGCGCCCCAGGCGGCGGCGAAGGCCCGGGCCCGCTCGGCGGAGACCCAGGGGTCGTCGGTGGAGGAGACCACGACGGCCGGGAACGGGAGCCGATCCAGCACCACCGGACGGAAGTTCACCAGCTCCTCGACCTCGGCGGTGTCGACGTCCGCGGGGGCCACCAGCAGCGCGCCCCGGACGGCGGCGGTCCGCTCGGCCGGCGCGGTGGTCGCCCAGTGGGCCACGGTGACGCAGCCCAGGCTGTGGGCGACCAGCACCACCGGGCCCTCGGCGGCGGCCTCGGCCACCGCCGCGTCCACCCGGGCCACCCAGTCCGTCCGCTCCGGGTGGTCCCAGTCCGCCTGCTCGACCCGGCGGAAGGACTCGGGCTCGGCGGTCTCCCAGCGGGTCTGCCAGTGCTCGGGGCCGGAATTCTGGTAGCCGGGGACGACGAGATGGGTGGCGCGGTCCGGCATGGGCTCCTCCGGGAGAGGGACGGTCGTGGGCAGCAGGAGTCTAGGCCGCGGCCGGCGGGCCCCCGCAGCCGGGCGGTCGACCGGCGTGCGCTCCCCACAACCGGCGCACGCGCCTCCATATGCGCCGTCGTACGTCCGGTGCGCCCCATTGCCGGCGGTACCGCCGGTACGGAAGGTTGGACCGGGCCCGGGCCGTTCGCCACCACCCGGCGCCCGTACCCGACCTGAGGCTCGACCATGTGGAGGGATGTCGGCGATGACATCGAAGATCCTGCTCGTCACCGGGGACGCCGCCGAATCACTGGAGGTGTTCTACCCCTACCAGCGGCTGCGCGAGGAGGGCTACCAGGTCGACATCGCGGCCCCGACCAAGAAGCGGCTCCAGTTCGTGGTGCACGACTTCGTCGAGGGCTTCGACACCTACACCGAGAAGGCCGGCTACACCTGGCCCGCCGACCTCGCCCTCGCCGATGTCGAACCGGCCGACTACGTGGCCCTGGTCATCCCCGGCGGCCGCGCCCCCGAGTACCTGCGCAACGACCCCGACATGCAGCGGATCGCCCGGCACTTCTTCGCCGAGGACAAGCCCGTCGCCCAGATCTGCCACGGCCCGCTGATCACCGCCGCCGCCGGCCTGCTGGACGGCCGCCGCACCGCCGCCTACCCGGCCCTGGCCCCCGACGTCAAGGCGGCGGGCGCCGAGTTCGTGGACGGAGAGGCGGTGGTGGACGGCGTGGTCGTCTCGGCCCGTGCCTGGCCCGACCACCCGTCCTGGCTGCGGGCCTTCCTGGAGGTGCTGCGCACCAAGGCCCCGCTCGCCTGACCCTCTTGACATACCCCCTACGCTGACCGGCGATACGAGGACACCGTCACCAGGAGGACGAGCCATGGCAGAGCCGTTGATCGCCGCAGTCGGGGGCAAGAAGCCCGCCGTCGACCCGGGTGCCTTCGTGGCGCCCAACGCCGTCGTGATCGGAGACGTGACCGTCGCGGCCGGCGCGAGCGTCTGGTACGGCGCGGTGCTGCGCGGCGATGCCGAGTCGATCACCGTCGGCGCGGGCAGCAACATCCAGGACAACTGCACCCTGCACGCCGACCTCGGCTTCCCGCTGGTGATCGGCGAGCGGATCTCGGTCGGCCACAACGCCGTGCTGCACGGCTGCACGGTCGAGGACGACGTGCTGGTGGGCATGAACGCCACCGTGCTCAACGGCGCCCGGATCGGCACCGGCTCGCTGGTCGCGGCCGGCGCGGTGGTGCCCCAGGGCATGGCCGTCCCGCCCGGCTCGCTGGTGGCCGGCGTCCCGGCCAAGGTCCGCCGCGAGCTGACCGAGGACGAGAAGGCGGGCATCAAGGTCAACGGCGCCGGCTACCAGCTGCTCGCCGACGCCCATCGGGAGATCTAGACGGCGCTCGTGGCGGCCGGCGCCCAGTCCGCCGCCGGTTCCACCGGGACCGGGGCGGGCCGGCGCCGGTCGGCCGCCCAGGCGAGCACCGCGACCACCGCGCCGGAGGCGGCCAGGGCCGAGCCGACCAGCGTCGGCGCGGTCCAGCCGAGCCCGGCGGCCAGCGCCAGCCCGCCGAAGTACGCGCCCTGGGCGTTGGCCAGGTTGAAGGCGCCCTGGACCGTCGCCGAGGCCAGGGCCGGCGCGCTGTGCGCCTTCTGGAGCACCAGGGTCTGCACGGCCGGCACGATCGCGAAGCCGAACAGCCCGATCAGCACCACCGTGACGGCCGCCGACCAGCGGGCGTGCGCGGTGAGCGCGAACAGCGCCAGGGTGGCGGAGAGCAGGACGAAGGCCGCGCAGACGGTGGGACGCAGCGCCCGGTCGGCGGCGAACCCGCCCAGCACGTTGCCGATCGTCATGCCGACCCCGAACAGTGCCAGCACCAGGGTCACCGAGCCGGTGGCGTACCCGGAGACCTCGGTGAGCAGCGGCGCGATGTAGCTGTAGCAGGCGAAGAAGCCGCCGCAGCCGAACACCACGGTGGCCAGCGCCAGCCAGAGCTGCCCGCTGCGGAAGGCGCGCAGCTCGTGCCGGAGCCCGGACTGGCCGGGGGAGGGGAGCGCCGGCACCAGCCGGGCGATGGCGAGCGTCCCGGCGGCCGCGATCAGCACCACCACCAGCATGGTCGCCCGCCAGCCCAGGTGCTGGCCGAGCAGGGTGGCGGCCGGGACGCCGACGATGTTGGCGACGGTCAGCCCGGAGAACATCACGGCCACCGCCCGGGCCCGCCGGTCCGGTGCGACCAGTTCGGCCGCCGCCACCGCGCCCGCCCCGAAGAAGGCGCCGTGCGGCAGCCCGGTGATCAGCCGGGCGGCGGCCAGCGTCCAGAAGTCCGGCGCCACCGCGCACAGCAGGTTGCCGGTCGCGAACAGTGCGGCCAGCGCCACCAGCACCGCCTTGCGCGGCCGTCCGGCGGCCAGCGCGGTGAGCAGCGGCGCACCGATCACCACCCCCAGCGCGTACGCCGAGATCAGCCAGCCGGCCTGGGGGATGGAGACGTGGAGGCTGTCGGCGACCTGGGGGAGCAGCCCCATGGCGGCGAATTCGGTGGTTCCGATGGCGAAAGCGGTGACGGCCAGCGCGAGCAGCGCGAGAGGCAAGGGGGTGACTCCGGAGTGATGCCGACGGACCGGGGAAGCGCGCGGCAGGATGAATTCGTTCGTCCGGAATCTTAATCCGGTCGGATGACGGCCCTGGGTGGTCCGCATGACGGGCGCATGAGGCGGACATGAGGGGTGTGCGCCGGGGGCGTGCCGGAGGGGGTCGCCGATGGGGCTCCCGCGCGCGAGACTGGGGGCATGTGCCGCAACATCAAGACGCTGCGACCCCCCGTGACGCCCGACGCCGACGAGGAGGATTTCCGCGCCGCCGCGCTCCAGTACGTTCGGAAGGTGTCCGGGTTCCGCGCCCCCGCGGCGCACAACCGGGAGGCCTTCGACCGGGCCGTGGACACGGTCGCGGAGGCCACCGCCCGGCTGCTCGCCGAGCTGGAAGTCCGCGGCTCGCACGCCAGGGCCGTCGAGCCGGCCGAGGCCGTCGGGTAAGGCAGGAGCAGGTGATGACCCACGCCAACCGCTACGCCCTCACCTTCCCAGGCACCCCGGGCACCCAGGCGCCGCAGGACGTCGTGGTGGTCACCCGCACCGACGCGACCGGCCCGGGCGGCCACCCGGTGTACGAGGACGAGACCGGGATCGTCCGGGCCGAGATCAGCGACGCCGGTGAGGTCCGGATGCTCGCCAGCGGCGGCCACCAGAGCCCGCACGTGCCGGTGCACGCCCACCCGCTGTCCTGAGCGCCCGGCCGGTGCCCGGAACCCGGGCGCGCACCGCCGCCGCGTCAGGCACAATCACCGTATGACCACAGCGAGTTGGCAGGGCGTCGTTATCGCCGAGAGTGACGACACGGTCGTCGTCGAGGGCAACCACTACTTCCCGGCCGAGGCGGTGCGCACCGCGTACCTGCGCCCCTCGGAGACCACCACGGTGTGCGGGTGGAAGGGCACCGCGGGCTACTACACCCTGGAGGTGGACGGGCGGACCAACCCGGACGCCGCCTGGTTCTACGCCGACCCGAAGCCCGAGGCCGAGCACGTGCGCGGCCGGGTGGCCTTCTGGCGCGGGGTGGAGATCGCCGAGTAGCCATGGCGCCGTGGCGAAAGCCGTGGCGAAAGCCGTAGGGAAAGTCGCAGGGAAAGGGGTGCCGATCCCGATGGCAGTCTTCCGTAGACCGGGCCGATCCCGGCCGGCACCCGAGCCCGACCTGACCGAGCGCCTCGCCGAACTGGTCGAGGAGTCCGAGCAGCCGATCGGCCGGGGCCCGGTCGCCGAGTACGCCTCCGAACAGCGCGGGCGCGGCCGGGCCGTGGTGCTGCACGCCGCCCGGCTGCTCGGCCGAAGCGGCCGCACCGCCGCCCGGGGAGCGGCCAGGGGCGTCGCGTTCGGCGGCAAGGCCCTGACCGACCAGTTGGTGCAGGCCGCGCCGCGGATTCCGGTGCGCGACCTCGCCACCCTGCGGGCACAGCACCCGGACGCGGCCTTCCCGGAGCAACTGGCCGACGTGCTGGTCACCGGCGCCGTCCGGGCCTCCGGCGCGCTCGGCGCGGGCGTCGGAGCGGTGGCGATGCTCCCGGTGCCGCCCGCGCTGCCGGTGGAGATCGCGGCGGAGACGCTCGCCGTGGCGGCCCTGGAGGTCAAGCTGATCGCCGAGCTGCACGAGGTCTACGGCACCCCCGCGCAGGGCACCGCCACCCAGCGGGCCGGCGCCTACCTCGGTGCCTGGGCCAACCGGCGGGGGATCGACGCGAGCCTGCTGGTCCGCCCCGCCGGGTTCGCCGCGCTGGCGGTCGGCTCGGAGGTGCGCCGGCAGGTCCGCCGTCGACTGACCCACAGCTCGCTGCGCCATCTTCCGGCGGTGACCCCGCTGCTGGTCGGCGCCGGCATCGGCGCCACCATGAACCGCCGCGACACCCGCCGGCTGGCCGACGAGGTCCGGGCGGACCTGCGCGAGCGCCGTCCCGCGGACCGGGCCTACTGGACGGCGGCCGCTCCGGCGGCGACGGAGCACGGGAACAGCGGCGGGCCCGGGAGCGAACCCGGGCCCGCCGCTGCTGCGGGCGGTTCCTAGAGCTTCGGCGGTGCCGGGGCACCCACGCCCCGGCCGGCCTTGACGCCGTTCACCATCGCCTGGTGGATCGCCCGCGCGGTGGTCTCGTCATGCGCCGGGACCGGGCTGCCGGAGACGGTGTACCAGTCCAGCGCGCCGGTGTACTGGACGGTCAACCTCGCCTCACCGTCCACCCAGGTGGTGTGCACGGTGAGGTCGCCGGAGATCGGGCCGACCTCGGTGGTGGTCACCCCACCGGGGCCGCTGATGATCGATTGAGTGGTCCAGGTCGCCCACGACGTGCGCGGGTCCGCGGGCGGCCGGGCCTGGCGGTTTCCTTGGTCGTGTTCGGTCATGCGCCTATCCTCCCCCGCGGGTGGCCCGCCGCCGGAGCAGCGACACCTGCGGTCGCGGCGACCGCCCGGTTCCACCGGGCGGTCGGTTCGGTTCGGCGGACGGTCAGGCGGACTGGCCGGGCTCGTCCTGCATGGGGGCGCCCTCCGCCCGGGAGGTGTCCTGAGCGTGCAGGTTCTGCATCGAGGGGACGCCCTCCTCGGGGTCCGCGGCGCGGACGTCCTCGTCGTCCTCGGTGCTCACCTTGGACCGGTCGCTCATGTCGGTCATCGCGGGCTCCGTCTCCTCGGCCGGTCCGATCGCGCCGGGCCGGGGGCGCGGCAGGGCCGGTGCTGTCCTTACGCCTTCCAGCCTGCCTCCGCCCCGGCGCCGGGGCCAGCCGGGTGCCCCGGCGAGCGCCGCGCGGACGTCCCGCGCGTGTGCTGCCGACGCACCAGGAGCGTGCCGCGAACCTCACACGGTCGTCACCAGGTCACCGGCAGCGACCGCATGCCGTAGATGAACGAGTCGGTACGGAAAGCGAGTTCGGCGCGCGGGATGGCCAGCCGCAATCCGGGAAGCCGCCGGAACAGCGTGGCCAGCGCGATCTGGAGCTCGGCGCGGGCCAGTGGCTGGCCGAGGCACTGGTGCACACCGAAGCCGAAGGCCATGTGCCGTCGGGCGTCCCGGTCCAGGTCCAGCTCGTCGGTCGACGAGCGGCCGGCGGCGCCGAACACCTCCTCGTCCCGGTTGGCGGTGGAGAGCATCGCGATCACGCCCTCCCCGGCCCGGACCGTCGTGCCGCCCAGCTCCACGTCCTCCAGTGCCACCCGGGGCACCCCGGTGTGCACGATGGTGAGCAGGCGCAGCAGCTCCTCCACCGCGCCGGGCACCGCGGCCGGGTCGGCGAACCTGGCGATCTGCTCGGGCCGGTCCAGCAGCAGGGCGGTGGAGAGCGCGATCATGTTCGCGGTCGTCTCGTGCCCGGCGATCAGCAGCAGCAGTCCGGTGGTGGCGATCTCGTGCGGGGTCAGGTCGTCCCGGACGGCGAGCCGGCTGAGGATGTCGTCCTCCGGCTGCTTCCGCTTGCGGGCCACCAGCTCCCGCAGGTACGCGAGCAGCTCGTCCTGGGCTTCGAGGAGCCGTTCGAGCGTGTTGGTGTTGTTGAGCAGCGTCCGGCTGATGCCCTGGAAGAACTCGCGGTCCCCGTACGGGACTCCGAGGAGCAGGCAGATCACCAGCGAGGGGACGGGCAGCGCGAAGTCCGCGACCAGGTCGGCCTCGGTGCGGCCCTCGGTCATCCGGTCCAGCGCCTCGTCCACGATCCGCTGGATGCCGGGGCGCATCGCCTCGACCCGTTTGACCAGGAAGTCCCCGGTGACCATCCGGCGCAGCCGGGCGTGCTCCGGGTCGTCGAGCCGCAGGAAGGTCGGGTTCTCGGCGATCCGCTCCCGGCTCCCGGCGATCAGCACCGGGAAGGACGGGTGGCGCGCGTCCGCGCTGAACCGGCGGTCGGACAGGATGGTGCGGACCTCGGCGTAGCCGGTGGCCAGCCAGCAGGACCCGCCCCCGGGCAGGCCGGCACGGGTCAGCGGGGCGGTGGCGGCGGCCTCGGTGTAGGCGGGCGGCGGGCTGAACGGGCACTCGGCGGAGTGCCGGGCCGGGAGCGGGACGGCGAGGGAGGCGGGTGTGCTCGTCAAGGCGGGGGTTCTCCTTGCGTCGCGGTGCTGTTCTGGCTGGAAATGGTGACTGTTCGTCAATGGTGCCCGTCGCGTGATCAGTTCGGTCTCGGGCGGCCGAGGTCAGTCGCGCTCGGCCGACTCGTCCTCGATCACGGTGATCGCGCCGCTCGGGCAGAGCTTCGCGGCCAGCCTAAGATCGTCGAACTGATCGGGACGGAAGGTGGTTTGACGCAGCGTCACCAAGCTGTCGTGGTCGTCCTGGTCGAACACCTCGGGAACGTTCGTGACACACATTCCGGAGCTACAGCAGCGGTCCCGGTCGATACTCACCCGCATGGTCGGCACCTCTCGCCAGTGTGCCGCCGACTGCCCGGCGGCCGAGGTTCGTTGTCATCGCCAACCTAACTGCCGTTGTTCCGTCCACGGATGGCGCCGTGGCCGGATGGTTGAGAATGGCCGATTCGGTTCCCGTCGGAGCCATCGGGCGGCGCTGCAGGTTTGAACGGACGACGCTCCGGCGAACGGGCGTCCGGCAGCTCCCGGTCGGCGCCTTCCGGCCGTCGGCCACGACCCTCCTTCCACAGCCGCTCGGTTCACAGTCCCTCGGCGGCGGCGATCTCCCGTACGGTCGCGACGGTGTCGGCCTCGGCGGCGGACTTGTCCGGCCGGTAGCGCACCACCCGGGCGAACCGCAGGGCGAGGCCGGCCGGATAGCGGGGGCTGCGCTGCACCCCGTCGAACGCGATCTCGACGACCAGTTCCGGCCGGACCCGCACCGTCCAGGCGTCCCGCTCGGTCTCCCTGGCCAGCAGCTCGGCGGTCTGCCAGGCGAGCGTCTCGTCGGTCAGCCCCTTGAAGGTCTTGCCGAGCATCACCCACGGCCCCAGCCCCGGATCGCCCGCCGCCCGGGCGCCCAGGTGCAGATTGCTGAGGAAGCCGCGCCGCCGTCCGCTGCCCCACTCGGCGGCCAGCACCACCAGGTCCAGGGTGTGCCGGGGCTTCACCTTGATCCAGCCCGCGCCACGCCGCCCGGCCGCGTACGGGGCCGCCGGGTCCTTCACCAGCACGCCCTCGTGCCCCAGCGCCAACGTCTCGCGGAAGAAGGCCAGCGCCCGCTCGCGGTCCTCGGTCTCGACCCGGCCGACCCGCAGGCCCTGCGGCACCGCCTCGGCCAGCGCCGCCCAGCGCTCCCGGCCGGGACGGTCCACCAGGTCCTCGCCGTCCCGGTGCAGCAGGTCGAAGTAGCAGGCATCGAGCGGGACCTCGGCGCGCAGCCGGTCCGGGTCCCGCCGGGAGGCGGTGCGCGCGGCGGTCTCCTGGAACGGGCGCGGCCGCCCGTCCGGTCCCAGCGCGACCGCCTCGCCGTCCAGCACCGCCGAACGCAGCGGCAGCGCCGACACGGCCTCGACCACCTCGGGCACGCGCGCGGTGATGTCGTCCAGGCCACGGGTGAACACCGCGACCTCACCGCCCTCGCGATGCACCTGCATCCGGATGCCGTCCAGCTTCCACTCCAGCGCCGCCGGACCGGTACGCTCCAGCGCCGTGGCCACGTCCGGGGCGGAGGCGGCCAGCATCGGCCGCACCGCCCGGCCCACCTCCAGCCGGAACGCCGCCAGCGCCGGCTCCCCGCCGGTCAGCGCCGCCTCGGCCACCGCGCGGGCCGACCCCCGGAACATCAACGCCCGCCGCACCGCGGCCGCCGGCACCCCGGCAGCCTGCGCCACGGCGTCCCCGACCACCGCGTCCAACGCCCCCTGCCGCAGATCCCCGACCAGCACCGCCCGCAGGAACCCCTGCTCGACCCCGGTCGCCCGCGCGAACACACCGTGCAACAACCGCAGCCGCTCCGCCTGCGCCCCCGCCCCGTGCACCCCGGCGATCCGCTCCAGCTCCCGCTCCACCTCCCGCACCCCGAGCGAGGCCTCCACGGCCGGCTCCGGCAACCCCCGCAACGCCGCCGGCCCGACCCCCGTCCGCAATCGCCGCGACTCCCCGGACAGCAACGCCACCGCCGCCGCCCCCTCCACCGGCCCCAGTTCCCGCAGACACCCGGCCAACAACCCCGTCTTCACCCGCCGGCCCGCCTGCGCCGCCACCTCCCGCGACACCACCGCCAACCGCGACAACCCCGCCACAGCATCACCTCCAACCCCACCAGCATCCGCCCACCCGGGCCCACCCCACGACCTCACCCACCCACCTCGCGGCACCGTCCACCTCCCAGCACGGCCACGGCCGCCCGGCCACACCCCCCATGGCGACCACCTTGCTCCACAGCGCGCGCCCAGCCACACCCCGCCCGCACGGCGTGAGCGGGCCCACCGGATCCACGCCCGCGTGTCGGTGACCCCGGACGGGCCCGCATCCCCGCCCCGCGAGCGGGCTCATCCATCCGGCGCTCGACACTGAGCACCCCGAACCCGCGTCGCAGGCGGCCGACCGGACTCGTGTCCGGGCTGGGTCGGCGGACCCAGCCGCGCTCGTACGGCGACCCGTGTCCCGGCCCGCGTGTCAGCGATCGGGTAGGGCCGGGCGGGTGGACTCGGCAAGGCGACGGAGTGGCGTGTGCCGCGGGTGGGGTTGGCCGGGGTGGTGATCTGTGGGGAATCGACGGGGCGTCATGCTTATGGCTCGCAACGTTCGCTGAGTGATGGAGACCGAGATGAGTGAGACCACCGCGACCACTTGGAGTGTCACCGCGCCCGAGCCCGGCGACTTCGCGGCCTGGCGTGAACTCTTCCGTGGGTACTGCGAGTTCTACCGGGTGGCGAGCCCGGAGGAGAAGATCGAGCTGGTGTGGTCCTGGATCACCGACCCGGGGCACGAGGTGTCGGGGCTGCTGGTTCGGGACGGGGACGGTCGGCCGGTCGGGTTGGCCCATTACCGGCCGTTCTCGCGGCCGCTGCACGGGGCGGTCGGCTGTTTCCTGGACGATCTGTTCGTGGCGCCGGACGTCCGGGGCGGCGGGGCGGTGGACGCGCTGTTGGGCCGCCTGCGGGAAATCGCGGCCGAACGCGGGTGGAACACCGTCCGCTGGATCACCTCCGAGGACAATTACCGGGCCCGCGGCAAGTACGACCAGGTCGCCACCCAGGTCAGGTTCATCACCTACGACATGGCTCCGGAGACCCCGGCCGGCTGAGCCAGCGAGGCGACCGCCGGACATTCGTTCGGAGTTTCTGTTATCGACGCCCCGCCGGGAGGTCTCCCAAGTGTCGACACCCGACCAGTCGACCCGGAACAGAAAGCGTGGCCACGTGAACAGCGACGACAGGACGACCATCCTCCCGGCGGCCGGAGGCGGCGCCGACGGCGGCAGCGGGAGCGGTACCCGCGGCCGCGCGGCGCGGCGGGCTGCCGAGCGGCACTCCGGCCGCGGCCGACGGGGGCGGCGCGGCGGGGTCGTGCCGGTCGTCGCTGTCGTCGCCGCGGTGGCCGGCACCGGGGTGTTCGCCGCGCTGGCCGGCGCGGGCTACGCGGCGTTCGGCGGCAAGCAGGCCGACCGCGACATGGCCGGCCAGTCGCTGGCCGCCGACACGCTGATCGCCGCGGAGCTGGGCACCCACGACGGCATCCAGGTTCCCGGGACCGGGGGGACGAACCGGGACCTGCCGCTGCCGGGCAGCCCCACGGCCACCGACCCGGCGGCCACCACGAGCGCCCCGGCTACGCCGACCGCCACCGTTGCGGCCTCACCGACGGTCGCTGCCACCGCCACCCCGACCGCCGTCCCCACTCCCACGGGCACCGCGGCCAAGGCGGCTCCGGCTCCCAGCCGCACCGCCCCGGCCGCTCCGGCGGCAGCCCGGCGTCCGGCCCCGCCGGCCGGTGGGGGCGCAGCGCCGTCGTACGCCCAGCAGGTCGTGGACCTGGTCAACGTCCAGCGGGCCAAGGCCGGCTGCGGACCGGTCAGCTCAGAGCCCCGGCTGGCGAGCGCGGCCCAGTCGCACAGCGATGACATGGCCGACCGCAACTACTTCGACCACGCCAGCCCCGAGGGTGAGCACGCCGACCACCGGATCGAGGCGGCCGGCTACAGCTGGAGCACCTGGGGCGAGAACATCGCCCGCGGTCAGAAGGACCCGGCCGCCGTGATGGACGCCTGGATGAACAGCCCCGGCCACCGCGCCAACATCCTGAACTGCGCCTTCGACCAGCTCGGCGTGGGCGTGCGGACCGGCACCAACGGTCCGTGGTGGACGCAGGTCTTCGCCGCCCCGGAGGAGTGACCGGCTCCGGTCCGGTCTGACGGCAGCCCGGACCGCCCAGACGGGACCGCCTTGCCGGGCCGATTTTCCGATTCCGTGCACATTGTTGTTATCTGATCACTCCCCACAGGTCTCCGAGGAGGCAGCGGCGGACGGAAACACGGCAAGACGGAGTGCGGACCATGAACGCTGATGTGCAGAACAGGACCGGGACCACCCTGGTGCTCGCGGCGCAGGCAGGTGACCGGCAGGCGCGGGAGGCGCTGGTCGCCGCCTGGCTGCCGCTCGTCTACAACGTGGCCGGCCGCGCCCTCGACGGCCATGCCGACGTGGACGACGTCGCACAGGAAACCATGATCCGGGCCCTGGACGGCCTGGACGGGCTCCGCGACCCGGAGTCCTTCCGGTCCTGGCTGGTCGCCATCACGATGAACCAGGTGCGCCGCCGTCACGCCGCAGGCCAACAGCAGCCGACCGTCGGCGGTCTGGACGAGACCTGGGAGGTCGCCGACCCGCGGGCCGACTTCACCGACCTCACCATCCTGCGCCTCGGCCTGTCCGGCCAGCGCCGTGAGGTGGCCGAGGCCACCCGCTGGCTGGACCCGGACGACCGCGAGCTGCTCGCCCTCTGGTGGCTGGAGGCCGTCGGCGAGCTCACCCGTGCCGAACTCGCCGAGGCCGTCGGCCTGAGCCCCCAGCACACCGCCGTGCGGGTGCAGCGGATGAAGAAGCAGCTCGAAGCGGGCCGCATGGTCGTCCGCGCGCTCTGTGCCTACCCCCGCTGCCCCGGGCTGGCCGAGCTCACCGCGGGATTCGACGGCACCCCGAACTCGGTCTGGCGCAAGCGCATCGCCCGCCACATCCGCGACTGCCCGGACTGCGACGGCCTCGGCCGTGACCTCTTCCCGGCCGAAGGGCTGCTGGCCGGCCTCGCCCTGGTGCCGATCCCGCTCGACTCGCCCGTGCTGCTGCACTTCCAGCACACCGCGGCCGCCGTCACCTCCTCGACGGCCGTCGGCGGAGCAGGCTCCGGCAGCGGCGCCCACACCGGAGCGGGAGCGCACACGGGCATAGGCGGCGGGCGCGGGGGCTGGGCCGGTAGCGCGGCCCGCAAGGCCGTGTTGGTCAGCGGGGCGGCCGCGGCCGTGGCCGTGACCACCCTCGCCCTGGTCTGGCCGCAGGCCGACGAACCCGGGCGGCCGACGGCACCGGAGCCCGCCGCCCCGGTCGCGGCCCTGGACACCCCGACCGTCGCCGCCGTACCTGCCGCCGTCCCGCCCACGCCCACCGCGACACCGAAGCCCACGGAGAGCGCGACCCCGACGCCCACAGCGACGCCGACCGTGACCGCGACCCGCACCGTCGCCGCGATACCGCAGCCCAACCCGGAACGCCAGCTGGTGGACCTGGTCAACGCCGAACGCGCCAAAGCGGGTTGCACCCCGCTGCGACTCGACCCCAAGCTGCACGGCTCGGCCCAGAAGCACGCGGACGACATGGCCACCCGGGGCTTCTTCGACCACGTCAATCCGGACGGTGTCCGTACCGACGCCCGGATCATCGCTGCCGGCTACCGCTGGTCCCAGTGGGGCGAGAACATCGACCGGGGTCCGACCACCCCGGCCGCCGTCTTCGCCCGCTGGATGGACGGCGGAATCCACCAGTCCAACATGCTCGACTGCGGATTCAAGGACATCGGCGTCGGCTTCGCCACCAGCTCGGCCGGCACCCCCTACTGGACCCAGGACCTCGGAGCCCCGATGTCCTGACCCATCAGCAGGGACTACGCCGGGGTGACCGCCACCAGGCCGTTCGCCGACCCGGTCGCATAGCCCGTGGCCTCTCCGAGGACACCGCCCGCGTCACCGACCTGCCCGGTCACCACATCCGGAGCACTGCTCAGCGGCCCGGGCAGCCCCTCCTGCCCGCCCACGGCACTGGCGTGCGCGCTCGGCGCGGTGAGGGAGGCCACGACGCCGACGGCGAGCGAGGCAACGGCAAGCATGCTGCGCTTCTTCATGGCCGGTCCAACGACGCTGCGCCGGAAGGGTTACGCCCCGTACGGCCTACCGGCGCAGCCCGGTTATGAGCCCACCGCTGAGCCGTAGTTCGACGCCCATCAGGAGACCCCCGTTCATTCGTCCGATCGTGCTGGGGACGCTAGCACCCACCACTGACAACGAGACGGCAGAGAGGTCGCCCGCTCACGGTGCGGATCGCGCGGGAACGTTGGACGGCCCGCGAGCCGACCGGGACTGTGCCGGGCGGCGGGCGGGCCGTGGGGACCACCATGGCCCCACCCGCCCCCGTCGGTCAGGGGCGTGCGAAGGGTGATCGGACGCACGGCGGCGCGCCGGGCGTGCACCAGGAGCCCCAGCCGAGCCGTCAGAGCGTCCCGGAGCCCCGTGGCACCGAGGGCCCGCCCGCCGCGACGGCCCCACCCTCCCCGGCCGACACCACCGGACCTGCCGTTCCGACCGGGCCCACCACCCAGTCCGGATGCCCCGGCATCGGTGGTGTCCGCAGCCCGTACAGCCAGTCGCGGAGGAAGCCCCGCAGGTCCTGCCCGGACACCGCCGAGGCCGTCCGGACGTAGTCCTCGGTGGTCGCGGTCCCGTACCGGTGCTCGCGCAGGAAGGTGCGCTCGATCCGGTCGAAGGTGTCGGCTCCGACCTTCTCCCGCAGGGCGAACAGCACCAGCGCGCCGCCCGTGTACCGCTGGCTGTCGAAGAGCGCGGCCGCGGTGGGGGAGGCGACCGGCCCGGAGTCGTGCCGCCACTGGTCGCCCAGTCCGTAGAGCTGGTGCATCCGGTCGACCAGCGTGGTGTGGCCGCCGCTGTCCGGCCAGCCGCGCTCGTAGCGGTACGCCAGGCCGTAGTAGTCGGCGTGGCCCTCGTTGAGCCAGAGGTCGGACCACCTGGCGGGGGACACGCTGTCGCCGAACCAGGAGTGGACCAGCTCGTGCATCATGTGCGAGCCGATCACCGGCTCCGGCTGGCGCAGGAAGTTCGGCTTGTAGAGGGTGAGCGTCTGGGTCTCCAGTCCGGTGAAGGCGAACGCGGCCGGATCGTCGGTGTCGGCCGGCAGGATTCCGTACGTCTCGAACGGGAACGGCCCCAGACGGGCTTCGGCCCAGGCGAGCTGACCGGCGGTGAGATCGAGCGCGGGCTCCAGCTCGGCGGCGCGGGCGGTCGGCACGACGTCGCGCAGCGGCAGGCCGTGCGGTCCGGTGCGCTCGCGCACGGTGTAGTCGCCGACCGAGACCTGGACCAGCTCGGTGGCCATCGGCTCCCGGGAGACGTACCGGCGGGTGGTGCGGCCGTCGCCGAGGTGCTCGGTGGCCGCCAACTCCCCGTTGGCGACGCCCAGGAGACCGTCCGGGGCGGTCACCGCGATCGCGAACCGGGCCTTGTCGCTCGGGTGGTCGTCGCACGGGAACACGGTGTGCGCGCTGTTCGGCTGGCCGGCCACCGCGAAGCCGTCCGCGGTGGGGACCCAGCCGGTGTGCGGCAGCTTGGCGCGGGGGTCGGCCGTGTACTCGACGGTCAGCCGGGCGACTTCGCCCGGGAGGAACGGCCTGGCCGGGGTGACCGTCAGCTTCTCGTCGTGGGCGGCGAAGCCCGCCGGCCGGCCGTCGACCCGGACGCTGCGCACGGCCAGCCCGAGCGCGTCCAGCTCCAGCCGGGCCAGCCTGCGGTCGGCCCGTACGGTGATCACGGCGGTGCCGCCCACCGTCCGGCTGTCGGCCCGGTAGTCGAAGGCCAGGTCGTACCCGAGCGCCCGGTACCCGGCGTTCCCGAGCGAGGGGAAGACCGGATCGCCCAGCCCGTCGGCGGCATCGGCGGTCGGCACGCTCGCGGCCAGCAGCGCCGCGCTGAGCACGAGCGACAGGACGAGACCGGCACGGGGCCTGGGCAAGGGTGACCACCGCACTTCACGAGCGGGAACGGAAGCGCCGATGCTAGTGGATTGTCGGACCGGCAAGGGAGCCATTCGGATGACTTCCGTGCCCCGGTGATTCCCGGGACAGGGGAGAGCCGGGCGCTCCGGTGACACACCGTCGTCCCCCGGACGGCCTACGGTGATGGCGGGGCCCCCGGGTACGGACTAACGTCGGGAGTGCTTCGTCCCCTGACGGACGAGCCACGGCCGTCGGAACTCCTGGCCAGGTCCGGCGGCCGTACTCTCATGCCCTGGCACCGTGGGCCCCGGCGCGCGCCACCCCGTAGGCTGGCTGCCGAGACGAGACGACGCCCGCGTACCGGATGCCAGGAGCCGCCGTGACCAGCCTAGCTTCCCCCGTTCTGGTGGTCGGCGAGTGCGTCGCCGACATCGTCCGCACGGGTGAGGGACCGGACCGGGTGCACCCCGGCGGCAGCCCGGCGAACGTCGCCTACGGCTTGGCCCGACTGGGCCACCCGGCCACGCTGCTCACCGAGCTCGGGCCGGACGCCAACGGCCGGCTGATCCGGCGGCACCTGGAGTCGGCGGGCGTACGGGTGCGGGCCTCGGAGGTCGCCCGGACGCCTTCGGCCGTGGTCGAACTGGACGAGCAGGGGCGGGCCCACTACACCTTCGACATCCGCTGGACGCTCCCGGCGACCGGGCTCACCGGGCTCACCGGGCCCACTGGGTTCACCGGGCGAGGCGAGCAGATCGAGCCGCCGGCCGCGATCCACCTCGGCTCGATCGCCGCCGTCACCGAACCGGGCGCGGCATCGGTCCTGGCACTGGTGGAGCGCCTGCGCGGGCAGGCGCGGGTCAGCTACGACCCGAACGTGCGGCCCGCGCTGATGGGGGAGCACGACGAGGCCGTCCGCCGGGTCGAGCGCTGCGTGGCGCTGAGCGACCTGGTCAAGGCCAGCGACGAGGACCTGGCCTGGCTCTACCCGGGGGAGCGGCCCGAGGCGGTCGCCGAGCGCTGGCTGGATCTCGGCCCCTCGGTGGTCGCGGTCACCCTCGGTGCGGAAGGCGCGTTCGCCCGCACCGTCGAGGGCGGACACGCCGTGGCCGAGGCCGTCCCGGTGACGGTCGCGGACACCGTCGGCGCGGGCGACTCCTTCATGTCCGCCTTCCTCCACGCCCACGCCACCGCAGCCGATCTCCCCGCCTGCCTCAATCAAGCGGTGACGGCGGCAGCGCTGACCGTCGCCCGCCCGGGCGCCAACCCGCCCACGGCGGCCGAACTCACGGCGGCGCTGACGGGCGGCGCGTCGGCGGGCACCCGGGCGGACGGGCGGGAGTCCTACTCGGGTGCCGACGTCGGGTAGGCCCGCTCAGCCCCTCGGCCGCTCGACGGCGGCCAGTTCCTTCCCGTACCAGACCTCGGCGTACGGGCCGCTGCTGTAGGCGGGTATCTCCTGGTACCCGCGGCGCACGTACATCGCACGGGCCTCGACCAGGTCGAGGCGGGTGTCGAGGACGATCCGGTCGGCGCCGAGGGAGCGGGCGGCCCGGTCGACGGCGGCCAGCAGCGCGGTGCCGCCGCCGGTGCCGCGCAGGCCGGGGCGGACGAAGACGCGGGTCAGCTCGACGGTGGCGGCGTCGAGCCGGCGCAGGCCGGCGCAGGAGTGGGCGACGCCGTCGTGGCGGCCGATCAGGAAGAGGCCGTCGGGGGCGACGAGGTCGTCGCTGGGGGAGTCGGCCAGGCCGGACTCCAGCTCCTCGGGGGTGCCCTCCCGGCCGAGGTGCAGCCGGTAGTACCGGTTGGCCACCTCGTAGTAGTACTCGCGCAGCAGGCCGAGGGCCTCGGGGGCGGTCACGTCGGCCGGGGCGACGGTCCAGAGGTCGGATCGGTGGAGCGCGGTGTTCGTCATGCGCGCATGATCCGGTTCGAGGGCCGTCGGCGCAATCGGTTTTCCAGGCCCGCCGCCCCCGACCAGACCGCCGACCAGCCTGCCGGCCGACCCGCTGCCCCGGAGGGGCCGCGATCGGCCGGCCGGGCAAAGGAACGGCAAGGTCCTCGGTGGGTCGTTGCCCCGGGCGGGTGACGAGGGGATTGGCGGTGGTGCGCGGTGGGGGAGCAGTGCACCCATGAACAGACCATCAGTTTGTCGTAAAAGTCGGAGTTTGAGGGGGGATCAGCGGCACCGGGCAGGCCTGCTGGCCACCGTCTGCCTCTCCGCCGTCCTCGCCGGCTGCGCCAGTCCGGCCGGTCCGGCAGGTTCGGTCGGCCCGGCCGCGCCCGCCGCGCCGAAGGCAGCCCCCGCCGAGGCGAACGCGGTACCGGCCGCCCCCGCCGAGGCGAACGCGGCACCCGCCGCCCCGGCCGACGCCTCGGAGGTCGGCGCCGCCGAGGACGCCGACCGCGCCGCGCTGGAGACCGCCCAGCGCTGGGGCCTTGACCAAGTGCCACTGAAGGCCCCGCCGCGTCCGGCGAGCAAGGTCGAGCTCACCCCGGTGCAGGGCGTCAAGCTCGCGGACGGCCGCCCGCCCGTCGTCTTCCGGGTGCCGACCGACGACAACGTCGTCTTCCTGACCGTCGACGACGGCGCCGAGAAGGACCCGGAGTTCTCCCGGATGGCCAAGGAGCTGGGCATCCCGCTCAGCACCTACGTCTCCGACTACCTGGCCCGCGAGAACTACGGCTACTTCCGCGACCTGCACGCCCAGGGCGTGGAGATCAACAACCACACGATCAACCACCGCAACCTGAAGGTCCTGGACTACGAGACCCAGCGCGAGGAGATCTGCACCCAGCAGGACCAGCTGGAGGAGCAGATCGGCGTCCGCCCCCGGCTGTTCCGGCCGCCGTACGGCGAGTACAACGACGACACGCTGCGCGCGGCGGCCTCCTGCGGGGTGCAGGCGGTGCCGATGTGGAACGAGGAGGCCTTCCCGGACCACATGGAGTGGCGCTACGACGACCAGAAGCTGCACTCGGGCGACATCATCCTGACCCACTTCCGGGGCACCGACATCTGGAACGCCTCCATGCCGGACCTGCTGCGCAAGGTCGTCAACGACGCGACCGCGCAGGGCTTCGCCCTGGCCCGGCTGGACGACTACCTGTAGCGGCCGTCGGAGCGGGCGCCGACGGAGGGCGGCTCAGCCGAGCGAGAGGGCGTCGAGGTACACCCAGGCGCCCTCGTACCGCACGAAGCGGCTGTTCTCGGTGAGCACGCCCTCCTCGCCGCCCTCGGTCCAGTGCGCCCGGAAGGCGACCGTGCCTTCGGCGTGGAACGCGCCGCCCTCGGTGGTGGCGACCACCTCCAGCCCGGTCCAGCGCAGCCCCGGGTCGAAATCGACCTCGGCGGGCCGGGTGTCCGGGTGCCAGGTGCGCAGCAGGTAGGCCTCGTCCTGCGCGGCGAAGGCGCTGAACCGGGAACGCATCAGGGACTCGGCGGTGGCGGCCGCCGTCTGGCCCCGGTGCAGCCGCCCGCAGCAGTCGCCGTAGGTGGCGGGCAGGCCGCACGGGCAGGGCGAGGAGGGCAGCAGTCGGGGTGCGGCGGCACGGGGCGCGGAACGACGTCGGGACATGCCGTCCATTGTCCCCCACCGGTCCGGCGGCTCCTCGGCCACCCCGGCGAGCGGCGGCGACGGCCCCGCCCGCACTCGGGCACCCGCCCTCAGGAGCGGCCGGCGCCGAACCAGTGGCGCAGCGCCCGGACCAGTCCGTCCGGGTCGGCCCGGCCGGAGTCGGCGGCCCAGGCGACGTAGCCGTCCGGGCGCAGCAGCAGTGCCCCGGCCGGCGGCTGCGCGCAGTCGGCCGTCACCAGGTCGACCCGGTCCTTCCAGCCCGCCGCCGGGCCTTCGAGTCCGAGCGTCCCACCGGTGAGGTCGATCAGCAACGGGCGTCCGGCGCGGGCGAGTTCGGCGATCCGGACGGGCCCTTCGGCGGTGCTCGCGGTGAGCTCCGGCACGAAGAGGCCGGCCAGCGGGTGCGGGCAGTCGACCTGGTAGCGGACATCGCTGCCCGCCATCAGTGCGGCGATCCGGCCGAGGTTGTCCGGCTGTTCCAGCAGTTCGCCGAACAGGGCGCGCACGGCGGTGGTCCCGGGGCCGGGGGACATCAGCGCGATCTGGGCCTGGGAGTGCATGAAGACCCGCTCGCCGATCGGGTGGCGCTCGCGGTGGTAGCTGTCCAGCAGGCCGGGCGGGGCCCAGCCGCGCAGCTCGGCGGCGAGCTTCCAACCGAGGTTGGCGGCGTCCTGGAGGCCGAGGTTGAGACCGGGGCCGCCGGTCGCGGCGTGCACGTGGGCGGCGTCGCCGACCAGCAGCACCCGGCCGTCGCGGTAGCGCTCGGCGAGTCGGGTGTTGTGGCCGACGGTGCGGCGCGGGGTGAACGGTCCGGCGGTGCGGGCCGGGGCGAGCGGCAGATCGGCGCCGGTGACCCGGTGGATGCCGGCGCGCAGCTCGTCCAGGGTGAGCGGGGTCCGCTGGTCCACCGGGGGGCCGCCCCACTCCATGGTGGCGATCATGACGGCGTCCGGGTCGAACGGGGCGATGACGAACACGCCGTGGTCGGTGCGGGTGTGGGTGTAGAAGGGGAACGGGGTCGGGCAGCCCGGCAGCAGGACCTCGCCGCTGTCGGTGAGGCGCAGCCCCTCGGGCGGCCGTACGTGCGCGACCCGGAAGACCGGGTCGGCGGAGGTGACTCCGGGGAAGCCGATCCCGGCGAGCTTTCGGACGGTGCTGCGGCCGCCGTCCGCGCCGACCAGGTAGCGGGCGCGCAACTGCCCGGCGCCGTCCGGGCCGTGGACATCGACGGTGACCCCGGACGGGTCCTGACGGAAGCCGGTGACCTCGCAGTCGCGGCGCACGGTGACGCCCAGCTCGCGGGCGCGCTCCTCCAGCACCTCCTCGATCCGGTGCTGGGGCACGGGCGCGGCGTACAGCGGGTTGTGGTCGAGCCGGTCCAGCTCCAGCGGGAAGGCGCCGAACACGAAGCGCGCTACGGGCCGCGGCGCGCCCGGGAGGCCGCTGATCGGCTGGTACAGGCCGCGGTGGTCGAGGAGCCGGAGCACCTGGCCGACCAGCCCATTGGCCCTCTGCTCGCCCGAGCGCGCGGGCAGCCGGTCCAGCACCACCGGCCGGACTCCGGCCAGTGCCAGCTCACCGGCCAGGAACAGCCCGACCGGGCCGGCCCCGACGATGACGACATCGTTGGTCATCTCGAATCCCCTCGAATGCGGTGAGTTCACCGGTGTGACGGATCGGGCAGCCCGGCCGCCAGCTGGCGCAACGCCTCGGCGAGCAGGGACGGGAACGGCACCGGCGGCTCGGCGGTGAGGTACTGGTCGTTGGCGGCCTTGATCGCGGCGAGCGCGGCCGCGGTGACCAGCTTCGGGTAGAGGTCCCGGTCCGGGTCGGTACCGGTCCGGGCGGCCACCGCGGCCGTGAGTCCGGCCGCGGTGGCCGCCCCGTCGCGCATCAGCTCCGCCTGGAGCGCGGGCTCGCGCAGCAGCAGCCGGATGGCGGCGATCCACCGCGGGTCCGGCTGCTCGCCCGCGCTCTCGTACGGTTCCAGCAGGGCCCGGGTGAGCGCCTCCCAGAGCGGCTCTCCGGCGGGCCTGCGGCGCAGCGCCTCGGCGGACCGCTGCACGCGGTCGCGGTGTCGGTGGACGATCGCCTCGGCCTTGCTGGAGAAGTAGTTGTTGTACGTGCGCGGGGACACCCCGGCGGCGGCCGCGATGTCCTCCACCCGGACGTTCTCCAGTCCCCGCTCCGCCGCCAGCCGCAGTGCCGCCCAGCTGAGCGCCTCCCGCGTCGCGGCCTTCTTCCGTTCCCGCAGTCCTGGCTGACCCTTCGTCATGGGACCACTGTCCCGCGAAAAGTGCGCGCTGCGCAATAGTGCGTGACGCGCAAGTTTTCCCCGCCGTGCGGGCCGTGGCGAGCCGCCCGCCACCTGCGGTTCGTCGCTGGTAGTAGTTGCCTGGTCGCGGAGCGATCCCCAGTGGGGTCCGAGCCCCGCAGGTTTTCGGGGGGACGACTCGACAGGACTGAGGAGCGGTCATGGGTGGCAGACAGCGTCCGCCGAGAGCGCGGAGCCCCCGTCAGGGCAGGCCCGCCGGCGGCGCCCGGGTGAACTCCCGGACGGAGTTCGCCCGCATCGAGGGATTCCTGGCCTGGGAGGCGGAGGTCGCGGCGGCCGAACGGGACGCCCGCGCGTTCGCCGGGCAGTTCCCGTGGCTGCCGGCGGCGGAGCGGGAGAGCCTGGAACAGGCCTACGCCGCCGACCGGCTGCGCTACGCCGAGGAGGTCGTCGACCGCGCGGTCGAGCGCTGCCGCCGACTGGCCGCCCGCTACCGCGCCGAGTGCCGCCGGATCTGCGCCCGCTGGGCCGCGCTCTGCCTCTCCGTCACCCTGGCGGCGGCACTGTTCGCCGTCGTCCCGGCCGTCCTGCGCGGCTGAGCGCCCCCTGTCGGACCCGGGCGTGACGAGGGCCCGCTGTGCCGTCTCCGGCGCAGCGGGCCCCTTTGCGGTGCCGACGAGGGATCAGTGGTGGCCGTGGCCGCTGCTGATCTCCTTGTGCTCCTCGACGGTGGGCTTGGCGATCTGGCTGCCCTCGCCGTAGAAGCCGCGGGAGAGCTTCACCCGCGCGCGGGTCCACAGCCCGGCCTTGCGGGCCACCCCGTTCTCGTCCACCTCGGGCGGCAGTTCGGAGGGCTGCGGCTGGTCGTGCGAGGTGAGGGTGTAGAGCCGGCCCTGCGGCAGCGGGGCGTGCACCTCGATGAACTCGCCGTGCTGGAGCCGGTTGATGACGCCGGTCTCCCGGCCATGCAGCACCTTCTCCTTGTCCCGCCGCTGGAGGCCCAGGCACCACCGCTTGGTGATCACGAAGGCGACCACCGGCACGGTGAAGAAGCCGATCCGCACCGCGTAGGTGATCGCGTTGATCGAGAGGTGGAAGTGGGTGGCCAGCAGGTCGTTGCCGCCGCCGGCCAGCAGGAGCAGGTAGAGGCTCATCCAGGCCACGCCGAAGGCGGTGCGGACCGGGGCGTTGCGCGGCCGGTCGGCGATGTGGTGCTCGCCCCGGTCCCCGGTGATCCAGGCCTCCAGGAACGGGTAGCACCAGATGGCCAGCAGCACGAGCGGGAAGACCATCAGCGGGAGGAACACCCCGAGGTTGAGGGTGTGGCCGCCCCAGACGCTGATCTCCCAGCCGGGCATCACGCGGATCAGGCCCTCGGAGAAGCCCATGTACCAGTCCGGCTGGGCGTCGGTGGTCACCTGGTCCGGACGGTACGGGCCGTACGCCCAGATGGGGTTGATCGTGGCGATCGCCGACATCACCGCGACCACGCCGAAGACCAGGAAGAAGAACCCGCCGGCCTTGGCCATGTAGACCGGCATCAGCGGCATGCCGACCACGTTGGTGTTGGTCCGACCGGGCCCGGCGAACTGGGTGTGCTTGTGGTAGAAGACCAGGATCAGGTGCGCCGCGAGCAGGCCCAGCATGATCCCCGGGATCAGCAGGACGTGGACGGTGAACAGCCGGGGGATGATGTCGGTGCCCGGGAACTCGCCGCCGAACATGAAGAACTGGAGGTACGTCCCGACGATCGGGATGGACAGGACGGCGCCCTCCATGAACCGGATGCCGGTGCCGGAGAGCAGGTCGTCGGGCAGCGAGTAGCCCATGAAGCCGTCGAACATGCCGAGGATCAGCAGCAGCGCGCCGAAGACCCAGTTGAGCTCGCGCGGCTTGCGGAAGGCCCCGGTGAAGAAGACGCGCAGCATGTGCGTCAGCATCGAGGCGATGAAGACGACCGCCGCCCAGTGGTGGATCTGGCGCATCAGCAGGCCGCCGCGCACATCGAAGCTGATCTTGACGGTCGAGGAGAACGCCTCGGACATCGGGATGCCCCTGAGGGGGACGTACGACCCGTCGTAGACGACCTCTCCCATGCTCGGCGTGAAGAACATGGTGAGCCAGACGCCGGTGAGGATGATGATGACGAAGGTGTAGAGCGCGATCTCGCCCAGCATGAAGGACCAGTGGTCGGGAAAGATCTTGCGCAGGTTGGACTTGGCCAGGGAGTAGATGCCGAGCCGGCCGTCGGTCCAGTCGGCCAGGGCCTCGGCCTTGTTGGCGGGGTTGGCGCGCGTGGTGGTCACCGGTCCCGGCTGAGACTGCTGGTCGGCTCTCACGACGGGCTCCCCGGCGTCCTCGGCGTACCGTGCTGGAGGCCCGCCGGCGGGAACGCCGGCCGGCGAAGTGTTGTGATCATGGGACCTCTCGATACGGGCCCGCCGGCCGGACCGGCGCGTGGACCAGGTGTTCCGCGGGACCCGTTGCTCAGGGTGATGGAGCGCTTACTCTGTCATGCTGTCGGCAGGGGGCCGACTGTGCACGTCCATCGGCCCGTCCGGCCGTGCGTGTCGGGCCGGACGGGGGCCCTGACGCCCGATCGGCTGGCCCTCGGTCGGCCCAACGGGCCCCGATGCTGCGGTCGAGTGCCGCTGAACCGATTCGGCGCGCGCCGCGTCCGGGGGTCGTACGGTCCGGGGCCTACGCTGCGCCAATGGTGGATCAGCGTGAACTCTTCGAGGACGTCACCGAGGCCCTGGGCCGCGCCGGGTTCGACACCGGGCCGGGCTCCTCGCCGCTGTGGATCGACCGTCACCCCGAGGGCGTGGTGGTCGGCTGGACGCCGGGCGCGGAGCCGGGTGGGACGCCCTCCCGGGAGGCGCTCGCGGCGCTGAGCGGCGCGGCCGCGGTCGTGCTGCGCGAGTGCGGCTACCTGGTCGCCGGGACGGAGGAGGGTGATCTGCTGGTGCGTTCCGCCGAACCGGTGACGGTCCCCGAGTCGTCCGAGCCGGAGCCGGTGCCGGAGCAGTGGTGGGGGTGACGCGGGGCTCCTGACGATCTCCCACCTGCCGGTTTGACCGATGGTCAGATGGTCTCATTACCGAACTCTTACCTGCCCAGGGGGTGCTGTTGACCCGGTCGGCTCTAAGGTTTGCCTAAGCTAAGCCGCGGCGCCCCGGACCGCAGTGTCCGGGGCGCCGCGGCTGTGCCGCCCCACCGCCGTCGCGGCGGGGTCGAGGACAGGTGAACGACCCGGGGCGACCCCGGGGGAGGAGCCCGCCGCATGTGGGACGAGGCGTTTCCCAGCTTCCTGATCGGGCTGCGCGAGGGCCTGGAAGCCGGACTGATCGTGTCCATCCTGATCGCCACGCTGGTCCGAGCGGACCAGAAGACCCGGTTGCCCCAGGTGTGGACGGGCGTCGCGGCGGCCGTCGCGCTCAGTCTGAGCTTCGGCGCGGTGCTCACCTTCACCGCCGCCAACCTCTCCGGCCACGCCCAGGAGGCGTTCGGCGGGGTGCTCAGCCTGATCGCGGTCGGCTTCGTCACCGCGATGGTGTTCTGGATGCGGCGCTCGGCGCGCACCCTCTCCGCCGAGATCAAGGAGAAGGTGCAGGCCTCGCTGGCGATGGGCGCCGGCGCGCTGGTGCTCACCAGCTTCCTCGCGGTCGCCCGCGAAGGCCTGGAGACCTCGCTCTTCCTGTGGACGAACGTGCGCACCGCCGGGGAGTCCACCGGGCCGCTGATCGGCGCGGCCGTGGGCCTGGTGCTCTCGGCCGGGCTGTGCTGGGGGCTGTACCGGCGGGCCCTCAAGATGAACCTCACCCGGTTCTTCACCATCACCGGCGTCGGTCTGATCGTCGTCGCCGCGGGCGTGCTCGGCTACGGGCTGCGCGACTTGCAGGAGTCCGGCCTGATCGGCGGCGTCAGCTCGTACGCCTTCGACCTGAGCGGGCCCCTGGACGCCTCGTCCTGGTACGCGACGCTGGTGCAGGGCACCCTCAACCTGACCGTCACCATGACGGTGCTCCAGGTCGTCGGCTACGTCGCGTACCTGGGCATCGTGATGACGCTGTTCGTCGAAGGGGTCCGGGGCGGCAAGAGCGCCCCGGCCACGGCGGCCGCTCCGACCACGGAGAAGACCGCCCAGGCCGAGCCGGTGCGGGCCGGGCGGCCGCGCTGGGTGCTGCCGACCGCGGCGATCGCCGTCCCGGTGGTGGTGGCCGGCGCGGTGATCGCGATCAGCGACGGAAAGCAGGACAGCTCCGCCACCGTCGCCGTCTCCGAGCAGGACTGCGGCAAGGGCTTCGCCGGACCGCAGCCCGGTCAGCAGGTGTTCCAGATGCACAACACCGGCGACAAGGTCTCCGAGGTCTACCTGGTCAACCCGGCCACCGGCGCGGTCTACGGCGAGATCGAGGGCCTCGCCCCCGGCACCACCCGCGCCCTGACCGCCACCATCGGCTCCGGCGACTACGCCTGGCGCTGCGTGCCCACCGGCGGGAAGTCCGTCACCTCGGCCACCGTGCACGTCAACGGCGGCACCGAGGTCAAGGCCGTCAAGCCGGTCGCCGAGGACGACCTCAAGGCGCCGCTCGACAACTACAAGGCGTACGTCGAGCAGGGCCTCGCGACACTGGTGACGCAGAGCCGGAAGCTCCAGGCCGACGTGCACTCCGGCGACCTCGCCACCGCCAAGGCCGACTGGCTCACCGCCCACCTCCAGTACGCCTCGCTCGGTGCCGCGTACGGCACCTTCGCCGACCTCGACGGCAAGATCGACGGGCGCCCGGACGGCCTCGCCGACAAGGAGCGCGACCCGGGCTTCACCGGCTTCCTGCGGCTGGAGTACGGCCTCTGGCACGGCCAGTCCGCCGCCGAGCTGACGCCCCTGGCCGACGGGCTGGCACAGGACGTCGCCCAGCTGGCGCACGACTTCCCCGCCCAGGACTTCGCCCCGGGCGACCTGCCGCTGCGCGCCCACGAGATCCTGGAGAACACCCTCCAGTTCGAGCTGACCGGCGACACCGACATGGGCAGCGGCACCAACCTGGCCACCGCCCAGGCCAACCTGACCGGCACCCAGGAGCTGCTGACCCTGCTCCAGCCGCTGCTCGACGAGCGGGACCCGCAGGTGCTCGTCCGGGTGAACGCCGGGATGAAGCGGGTCGGCGACCTGCTCGCCGCCGCCCACCAGCCCGAGGGCTGGACCCCGGTCGACCGGCTCTCCGCCGACGCCCGCCGGCAGCTCGACGGCGCCACCGGCCAGCTGCTCGAAGACCTCGCCCCCGTCCCCGCCCTGCTCGAAATCCGGAAGGCCGCCTGATGACCGACCACGCCGCAGCCACCGGCTCCTGCCCGTTCCCGCACACCGCCGCGGCCGTCTCCGTCGAGACGGCTGCCCAGGGCGGCTGCCCGGCCGGCCCGGCCCGGCGCAGCTTCGTCCGGGCCGCGCTCGGCGCGGGCGCCGGAGCGGTCGTGCTGGCCGGCGGCGCCCTCAGCCTCGGCGCCGGCCCGGCCGCCGCCGGGGACGACAAGCAGGAGAAGAGCGGGGCGGTGCCGTTCCACGGAGACCACCAGGCCGGCATCACCACCGCGGCCCCGGGCTTCGCGGCCTTCGTCTCCTGCCAGGTGATCGCCCAGGACCGCAAGGGCCTGGAGACACTGTTGCGGACCCTCACCGAGCGGATCCGCTTCCTCACCGCCGGCGGCACCCCGCCGGACCTCGGCGTCGGCGCGCCGCCGTCGGACAGCGGCCTGCTCGGCCCGACCGTCCCCGCCGACCACCTGACCGTCACCGTCGGCGTCGGCGCCTCGCTCTTCGACGACCGCTACGGACTGGCCAAGGCCAAGCCGGTCAAGCTCACGCCGATGCGGACCTTCCCCAACGACAACCTCCAGGCCGCCGAACTGCACGGCGACCTCTCGCTCCAGATCTGCGCCGACCGCCAGGACACGGTGCTGCACGCGCTGCGCGACATCACCCGGCACACCCGGGGCGCGATGCAGATCCTCTGGCGGATCGACGGCTTCCAGAACCAGTCCCGTCCGGACGGCGCGCAGCGCAACCTGCTCGGCTTCAAGGACGGCATCGTCAACCCGGACACCGCCTCGGCGCGTGAGATGGACCGGCTGGTCTGGGTCACCGACGGGACGGGCGAGCCGGCCTGGGCGACCGGGGGCAGCTACCAGGTGATCCGGATCATCCGGATGCTGATCGAGTTCTGGGACCGCGTCACCCTCGCCGAGCAGGAGAAGATGTTCGGCCGCCGCCGCGACACCGGCGCGCCGCTGGACGGCAGTCGGGAGACCGACGCGCCAGACTTCGCCAAGGACCCGGAGGGCAAGGCGATCCCGCTCGACGCGCACATCCGGCTGGCCAACCCGCGTACCGCGGACACCGACAACTCGCGCATCCTGCGACGGGGCTTCAACTACGACCGGGGCGTCGACCGGGCCGGGAACTTGGACATGGGCCTGGTGTTCTGCTGCTACCAGCAGGACGTGGTGCGGCAGTTCGAGGCCACCCAGACCCGGCTGGTCGGCGAGCCGCTGGTGGACTACATCTCGCCGACCGGCGGCGGGTACTTCTTCGTCCTGCCGGGGGTGAAGGACAACGCCGACTGGCTCGGGCGCGGGCTGCTGGCGGCCGTCTGACGGTGGGTGCCACGGCGGGCCCGGTGCTGCTGACGCGCCAGGCCCGCCGTGTCGTTCGGTGGCTTCAGGGCTTCAAGGGCTTCAAGGGCTTCAAGGGCCTCAAGGGCTTGAAGAGCTTCAAGAGCTTCAAGAGCCCAGGGTGAAGCCGATCACCGCGCCGCCGCCCTCCCGGTTGGCGGCGAAGGCCGTCCCGCCGTGCGAGCGGGCCACCTCGTGCACGATGGCCAGGCCCAGCCCCGAGCCGGGCAGGCTGCGGGCGGCGGTGGCGCGGTAGAAGCGGTCGAAGACCCGGTCGAGATCGGCCGGGTCGATGCCAGGGCCGCGATCGAGCACCTCCACCCGGGGACCGCGCACCAGCACCTCGATCGGGGCCGTCCCGGCCGGGTCGAACTTGGCGGCGTTGTCCAGCAGGTTGCCCACCGCGCGGGCCAGCGCGTCCGGCCGGGCGGTGACCACCGTCGCGTCCGCGTCCACCACGATCAGGCGGCCGCTGCGCCGCCGGGCCTGGGCTGCGGCCTCCCGGACCACGTCGGAGAGCACCACCTCGGTCGGCTGCCCGTCCGCCCTGCGGTCCGCCGCGAGGGCCACCAGCTCCTCCACCAGCTGGGTCAACTCCCGTGCCTCCTCGGCCAGATCGGACATCAGCGCGGCCTGTTCGGCGGGCGGCAGCCGCTCCAGGCTGGGCAGCACGGAGAGGTTGGTGCGCAGGCTGGTCAGCGGGGTGCGCAGCTCGTGCCCGGCGTCCTGGACCAGCCGGCGCTGGTTCTCCTTGGCGGTGGCGAGCCGGACCAGCATCCGGTCGAAGGCCCGGCCGAGCCGGCCCACCTCGTCCGTTCCGGCGGCGGGCACCTGCACGTCCAACCGCCCGCTGGCGGCGACCAGTTCGGCGGCGGCGGTGAGCCGGACCAGCCGTCCGGTGATCCGCTTGGCGAGCAGCCGGCCGGCCGCGCCGGCAAGCACCGCGACGACGGCCACCAGGGCCGCCGTACGGGTCCGCAGGGTGGTCAGCAGTTCCTCGGTGGGCCCGACCTGCTGGATGATCTGGACCGCGCCGCGCCGTCCGCCCAGCGAGACCACGCCGACCCGGTAGCCCTCGCCGTGCCCGTGACGCAGCCCGATCGAGGTGCGGCCCGGCTGGTCGGCGTGGGCGAGCTCGTGGTCGGTCGGGCTCGATGGCAGGTCGAGCCGGGCGGTGCCGGGCAGCACCGCGCCGTCGGGGTCGAGCGACTGGGTGGTGACCCGGATCGGGCGCACCAGGTCCGCGCTCAGGCCGCTCGGGCCGGCGAAGTCGCCCGGGAAGAGGGCCTCCCGCTGGACCTGCCGGCTGACCGAGTCGACGGCGGCGCCGAAGTCGGCGGTCTCGTCGTCCCGGATCAGCCGGGCGGCGGCCTGGTAGCCGAGGGCGCCGATCAGCACCGCGACCAGCGCGGCGATCGCGGCGAAGGCGAGCGCGAGGGTGGTGCGCAGGCCGGGGCGGGGGAGGCGGGTGAGCCGCGGAAGGCGGCGCGCCAGGCCGGTCACGGCTCGCGCAGCGTGTAGCCGACGCCGCGGACGGTGTGGATCAGCGGGACCAGGCCGGGGCGGTCGAGCTTGCGGCGCAGGTACCCGATGAAGACGGCGAGGTTCTTCGAGCCGGGGCCGAAGTCGTAGCCCCAGATCCGTTCGTACAGGGTGGCCTGGTCGAGGACGGCACCGGCGTTGCGGGCCAGCAGCTCCAGCAGGTCGAACTCGGTGCGGGAGAGTTCGAGCTCCTGGGCGGCGCGCCAGGCCCGCCGGGCGGGCGGTTCGATCCGCAGGTCGGCGACGGTCAGCACCTCGACGGCGGGCTCGGGCGGTCGGCGGCGCAGCAGGGCGCGCAGACGGGCGAACAGCTCGTCCACGTCGAAGGGCTTGACCAGGTAGTCGTCGGCCCCGGCGTCCAGGCCGGCGATCCGGTCCGGGACCTCGACCCGGGCGGTCAGCATCAGCACCGGGGTGCGGTCGCCGGCGGCGCGCAGCCGACGGCAGACCTCCAGGCCGTCCGGCTCGGGCATCATCACGTCGAGCACCAGGACGTCGGGGCGCTGTTCGGCGAGGACGGCGAGGGTCTGGGTGCCGTCGGCGGCGATCCGTACCCGGTAGCCCTCCAGCATCAGCGCGCGGGCGAGCGAGTCGCGGATGGGCCGGTCGTCCTCGGCGATCAGCACGGTGTGGGTCATGGCGGAGATTCTCCCTGGCGTGCTCACGACGGGTTTGGGCGGGGCCGTGGCCGTGGCGGGCGGTCCGGGACCGTCGCCTCTTTCGCGCGGTGCTTCGCGGGCGTACGGTGGCCACACGGTGGCGCGCCGCCGGACGGGCTTGGCGGCGTCTCTTGCGGATCTTTGCCGGAGGCCGCGATGGCAGACCGGATGGCTTTCTTCACCACCCCGCGCGCGGAGCGGGCGCGGCGGGACGCGCGCGAGCGGCTGGGGGACTGGCGGGAGGTGTACCGGCCGGGCCCGCTGCTGCCGGTGGTGGGCGGCCAGGCGGGCCGGTGCATGGACTGCGGACTGCCGTTCTGCCACAGCGCCTGCCCGCTGGGGAACCTGGTGCCGGAGTGGAACCGGCTGGTGGCGGACGCGGGTCCCGGAGCCGGGTCGGAGGGTGGGGCGGGAGCCGGAGCCGGAGCCGGAGCCGGAGCGGGAGTGGGGGCGGGAGCCGGGGCGGGGGCGGACTGGCGGGCGGCGGCGGCGCGGCTGCTGGCGACCAACAACTTCCCGGAGTTCACCGGGCGGCTCTGCCCGGCCCCCTGCGAGAGCGCCTGTGTGCTGGCGATCGACGGCGCGGCGGTGACGATCAAGGACGTGGAGCTGGCGATCGCCGACCGGGCCTGGGAGGCGGGCTGGGATGCCCCGCGCCCGCCCGACTGCGTCGAGCGGGGCGGTGTGCGGCGGGTCGCAGTGATCGGCTCGGGCCCGGCCGGGCTGGCCGCCGCCCAGCAGCTGACCCGGGCCGGGCACGCCACCACGGTGTACGAGCGGGCCGATCGCGCGGGCGGCCTGCTGCGGTACGGCATCCCGCCGTTCCGGCTGGAGAAGCACCGGTTGGAGCGCCGACTGGACCAACTGCGGGCCGAGGGAACCGAGTTCCGCACCGGGGTGTGGATCGGTCGGGACCTCTCGGGCGAGGAACTGCGGGCCGGATACGACGCGGTGGTGGTCGCGGTGGGCGCGACCGCCTGCCGGGACCTGCCGGTGCCGGGGCGTGAACTGCCCGGGGTGCACCAGGCGATCGAGTACCTGACCTGGGCGAACCGGGTGGACGAAGGCGACTGCCCGACCTCGCCGGTGTCCGCCGAGGGCCGAGACGTGGTGATCGTCGGCGGCGGGGACACCGCCGCGGACTGCCTGGGCACGGCACTGCGCCAGCACGCCGCCTCGGTCACCCAGCTGGACATCAACCCCCGCCCGCCGCAGGGCCGGGCGCCCGGGCAGCCCTGGCCGGTCCACCCCAAGGTGTACCGGGAGACCACCTCGCACGAGGAGTCCGGCGCGGCGGAGGCCGGACCCCGAGTGTTCGCGGCGACCACCGTGGGCTTCGAGCCGGGCCCGGATGGCGGGCTGGCCGCTGTCCGGGCCGCTGCCGCCGAACCGGCCGACCGCAGCCCCCGGGCGGGCACCGAGCGGCGCCTGCCGGCCCAGCTGGTGCTGCTCGCGCTGGGCTTCACCGGACCGGAGCCGGACCGGCGGCTGTTCGCCCAACTCGGCCTGGCCACCGGGCCGGAGGGCACACTGGCCAGGGACGACGGCTTCGCCACGGCGTCACCGGGCGTGTTCGTCGCGGGGGACGCCGGGCGCGGGCAGTCGCTGATCGTGTGGGCGATCGCGGAGGGACGGGCGGTGGCGGCGGCGGTGGACCGGTACCTGCGGGGCTGGACGGAGCTGCCGGAGCCGATCCGGGCCTCGGCGCGGGCGCTCACGGCGTGAGTCCTGCGCGCCGGGCACGGGTGCGGGCCGGTCGGTGGGCCGGGGTCAGAGCGGAGGCAGACGGCGGAGGAACACGTCGTCGACGCCGTTGGTGTCCCCGGGGACGAGGGTGCCGTCGGACGAGGTGAACACCAGCGTGGTGCCGAAGGCGTCGACGAACGGGGAAGACGAGGCGCCGCTGTTCTGCGACCCGTCGCTCGCCAGGCTGACCCGTTCGGTGCGGCCGGTCCACAGGTCGTACCGGAACACGTCCCCGGCGTTGTTGGTGTCGCCGGGGACGAGGTTCTCCGCCGTGGAATCGAAGAAGACCCACCGGTCGTCCGCGGTCATCCTGGCGCCGTGGGAGTCGAGGGTGGTGGTCGTCCCGGGCAGTCCGGCGCTGACCAAGGTCTCGGTGCCCGTGCTGAGGTCGCGGACGTAGACCTCGAAGTGGCGGTCCCACGAGGTGTCGCCGTGCACCACCCAGGACGAGTAGAGCGCGTAGCGGCCGTCGGGGCTGACCGAGGGGTCGCTCGCGCCCCTGAAGCCGCCGCTGCCGTCCTCGCTGGCCAGACTGGTCCGCTCGGTGCGCAGGTCGCGGACGTACAGCGGGTAGAGGCTGGGCTTGAGGATCTCCGCTCGGGTCTCGTGGCGGGACACTTGGCGGGACTCGTGGTGGAAGGAGTCGGCGACGAACTGCCGGTCGGAGCCGGCCTTGAGCTCGGCGACCGCGTTCGGGGCGAGTGCGCCGGGCCGGCCCTGACCGATGAGGTTGGTCGCCTTGGAGATGAAGACGACCGTGTTGCCGTCGGCGCTGATCTCCGGAGTGGTGGAGGAGGCGTCCGCCGCCGTGCCGTCCGCGCCGACGCTGACCAGGCGGGTGTCGCCCGTCCACTGGTCGGTGACGTAGATGTTGCCGCCCCGGGTGGCCGTGTCGGGGACGAGGTCGCTGCGGCTGGACTGGTAGGCGACGTAGCGGCCGTCCCAGCTGATCGAGGGGACGCCGGACAGGCTGTCGGTCTGCGGTACTCCCGGTGCCTTGCCGACGCTGACCAGGCGGGTCTGGCCGCTCTGGCGGTCGTGGACGTAGACGTTCTGGTAGCCGAGGTCGGCACCCGGGGTGAGGTTGGCGGCGGTGGAGCTGAAGACCACATAGCGGCCGTCGCCGCTGATGGCGGCCTCGTAGGAGTCACCGTCGGCCTGTACGCCGTCCGGGCCGGTGTCGACCCGTTCGGTGTGGCCGGTCCACAGGTCGCGGACGAAGACGTCGGACTTGGCATTGGTGTCGCCGGGGACCAGGTCGACGGCCTCCGAGGTGAAGACGGCGAAGCGGCCGTCGGCGCTCAGACCGCGGCTCTCCGAGGCACCGGTGGCCTGCGCCTGGTCCGGGCCGACGGAGACGCGCTCGGTGACGTTCGGCGCGATGGAAGGCGCGGTGGAAGGCGCGGCGGTCGGCCGGGCGGTCGGCCAGGTGGTCGGGGCCGCTTGGGCGGGGGCGGCGACGGCGGCGGCCAGTGCGGCGGCCGCGAGGGTGCAGGCCGCGCGTAGCGGGCGGCGGAAGCGGGTCATCTGGTTCCCTCCCCTGGGATCGGCCGTGCCGCATCGGCGGTGGACGCCGAACTCCCCGTCGGCAGGCTCGGGGTGAGCCAACCGCTGGGCGGTCGGTCGGTCAACGGGTGTGCGCCGGGTGCGTGCCGGGAGTGGCGCATTCGCGTCAGGTGGCCGTGGACGCGGTCGGATCGGGTACGTACGGCCTTTGCTACGATCCGGCGACAAGGGTGTCGGGAGATCTGCGTACGGGGGCCGGAGCGTGAGGGCATGAGTGCAGGTGGCTGGACGGCGGAGACGGTCGAGGTCCGCTACATTCCGACGGCCGCCGACTTCCGGGAGGCCTACGCGACGTGGGCCCGGCACACGGTGGCGGGTCGGCGGGCGCGGCGTGGTGCGTACGTGGTCGCCGCCTGCCTGGCGGTGGTGGCCGGGCTGCTCGCGCTCGTCGGCGGGGCGGCCCTGGTGCCTGCCGGGCTGCTGCTCCTCTGCGCGCTGCTGCTGGTGGTCATGCCGCCCAGGGCGCATGTGCGGCGGATGGTGCGGCTGGTGGCGGACCGGGGTGAGTTCCTGGTCCTGTTGGACGAGCACGGGGTGGTCGTCGGCAACGCGGTCTCGGTCACCGAGTTCGGCTGGCCGGAGCAGCGGTACTACCTGGAGACGGGCGGGATGTTCCTGCTGCTGGGCGGGAACGAGGAGACGGGCGTGTTGACCATGCTTCCCAAGCGCGGGGTGGCGGACGTTCGGCGCCTGGGCGAGCTGATCGACCGGCATGCGACGGCGCTCGTCGCGGGGTGAGCGGGGCGTGAGGCTGGTTCGAGTCCGTGTGCTCGTCAGTCGTGGTGCGTCGGCCGGTCGTTGAGCGTTGGTTGGTCGTTGAGTGCCGGCTGGTCGTTGAGCGCTGCTTGGCCGTCGCGTCCTCGTTGGTCGGAGCACGCTCGTCGGTCGTAGCGCCAGAGCGCGGGGATCGCGGCGGACAGGGCGGCCGAGCTGCCGAGGCAGAGCAGTCCGCCCATCCGCAGGGCCGCCCGGATGCCCTGGCGGGCGGCGAGCCCGCCGGCCCGCAGGTCGCCCAGGGCCGGCCCGGCGGAGCCGATCAGCATCTCCAACCCGGCCGCGCGGCCACGGAGTTCGTCCGGGATGGACTGGTTCCAGATGGCGCTGCGGAAGGTGTCGCCGATCCAGTGGGCGGCGCCCACGACGGTCAGGCAGAGCAGGACGCCCCACAGGCCCGGGGCGACCGCCGCCGCGGCCGTCGCCGCGCCGACCAGGGCGGCGGCGAGCAGGACCAGACGGCCGTGCCGGTGCACTCGGTCCGTCCACCCGCCGGTCGCGGCGGCGATCAGGCCGCCGACCGCACCGGCCGAGTAGAGCAGGCCGAGGGCCCAGGTCGCGTCCAGGTCCGCGGCCAGGAACGGGAACAGGGCGGTCGGCAGGGCGAAGGTGGTGGCCGCGAGGTCGGCCAGGTAGGTGCCGACCAGGTCGGGCCGCCGGGCCGCGTACCGGGCGCCGGCCAGGAACTCGGTGAGCCGCGGCGCCTCGGCGTCCCGCACCGAGGGGACGGGCCGGACCTGGGCGAGCAGGGCGATCGAGAGCAGGAAGGTGCCGAGGTCCACCAGATAGGCGGCCGGGGCGCCGGCGACCGCGATCAACAGGCCGGCCGCCGCGGGGGCGGCCACGCCGCCGATGCTCCAGCGCAGCGAGAGCAGGGCGCCCGCCGCCACCAGCTGGTCCTGGGGCACGAGCCTGGGGACCATCGCCTCGACCGAGGGCTGCTGGATTCCCTGGAGCGCCGCCGCCACCCCGGCCGCGAGGTAGAGCGGCCAGACGGCGGGCGTGCCGAGCAGCGCGTTGGCCAGCAGTAGGGCGCTGAGCGCGGCCAGCGCGACTTCGGTGGCCAGGGCGACGGTGCGGCGGTCGGCGCGGTCCGCGAGGACGCCGCCGTAGAGGCCGAACAGGACGGCGGGCACGAGTTCGACCGCGCCGACCGCGCCCACGGCCAGCGGCGAGGCGGTGAGATCGGCGATCTGGAGCGGGATGGCCGTCATGGTGAAGATCGAGCCGAGCAGGGTGACCGTGCCGGAGGTCCAGATCAGGCGGAAGTCCCGGGAGGACCGCCAGGGCGCGGTGTTCGGCAGTAAGTGGCGACGGGCGCGGGCGCGGGAGTGGGGGTGGGGGTGGTCTGGTCGGGAGGTCATGCGGGTCGCGTCCTTCCGTGGCCGTCGAAGGTGGCTGCGACGGCTCTCCTTATCGCTGATAAGTTTCAGCTCGGGAACTTATCGGCGATAAGGTGGGCCTGGCAAGCGAATAGCTCGGGAGGTCGATCGGATGGCGCTGCACCGTGACGAGGTGGTGCGCACCGCGCTGCGCCTGCTCAACGAAGAGGGCATCGACGGGCTGACCACCCGTCGGATCGCCCGTGAACTCGGCGTCCAGTCACCGGCGTTGTACTGGCACTTCAAGAACAAGCGGGAGCTCCTCGACCTGATGGCGGAGGCGATGCTCGCCGAGGCCCTCCCGCCCGACCGCGAGCCGCGCCCGCACAACTGGCCCGAATGGATCGCCGCCGATGCTCGCGCCAAGCGCAACGCCCTGCTGGCCTATCGCGACGGAGCCCGGGTACACGCCGGGACCCTGCCCGCCGAGAGCGAACTCCCGGCGGTCGAAGCCCAGTTGGGAGCGCTGTGTCGGTCCGGGCTGCGCCCGCGTACAGCGCTGCGGCTGCTGCTGACCGTCGATCGGTACATCATGGGCTGGGTCACCGAGGAGCAGGCCTGGCGCCAGGACGCCGCGGACCGGGACCGGCCGCCGTTCCCGGACGAGGCGTTGCGCGAACTGCCGCTGCTGCGTGAGGCGGCCGAAGTGCTGCGGATGACCGACCACGACGCCGACTTCGAGTACGGGCTGCGGGTGCTGATCGAGGGCTTTCGGGTGGAGATCGCGCGGGAGGCGCGGGAGGACTCGTCCGCGTCGGCGGCTCGGCCGCCGGATGGACTAGCGTGAAGCGCATGACCACCCTTGACCCCCGTAGCACGGCCCTGGTCCTGATCGACCTGATGGACCGGATCGTCGCCAATCCGCTTGCGCCGCACAACGGTTCGCAGGTGGTGGCGGCCTCGTTGGAGCTGGCCCGGGACTTCCGTGCGGCGGGCGCGCCCGTCGTCGCCGTCCGGGTCGAGCGGCCGAACGTCACCGAGCAGCCGCCCGGGAGCGAACTGCTCGCGGAGGTCGCGGCCGCGGCCGACGAGGTCGTGGTGAAGCGCACCATCGGCGCCTTCCAGGGCACCGGCCTGGACGAGCTGCTCCGGGCGCGGGGTGTGAAGACGCTGGTGTTCGCCGGGATCGCCACCAACCTGGGGGTGGAGTCGAGCGCCCGTGCGGCCGGAGACCGCGGGTACCGGCTGGTGTTCGTCGAGGACGCGATGACCGCGCTCACGGCGGAGGAGCACCGGGCTTCGGTGGAGCTGGACTTCCCGCGGCTCGGCGAGGTCGTCGTGGCGGCGGATCTGCGGTTGGGCTGAACTGGTCTGGTGCCGTAGCGCGATGTTGGGGCGGCGCTGTGCCTGGGTGGTGCTACGTCTGGGCGGCGCTGCGCCTGGGTGGTGCTACGCCTAGGTGGTGCTACGCCTGGGCGGCGCCTCGGAGGGCGTCGCGCAGGCGTCCGTTCGAGGCCTTGAGCAGGTGGGCGGCGGTGGGCGCGTCCACGTCTGCGAGCAGGGTGAGGATCGCGTCCTTGGCTCGGCCGTCGGTCGCGGTCAGGGCGCGGTCGACCGCTCCCGCGTCGGCTCCGGTCGCTTCGGCGACGATCCGGCGGGCGCGGTCGCGTAGCTTGTCGTTGGTGGCGCGGAGGTCGACCATCAGATTTCCGTATGTGCGGCCGAGCCGGACCATCACGGCCGTGGACAGCAGGTTGAGCACCAGCTTCTGTGCCGTGCCCGCCTTGAGCCGGGTCGATCCGGCCAGCACCTCCGGGCCGACCTCCACCTCGATACCCAGCTCGGCCGCGGCGGCCAGCGCCGAGTGCCGGTTGCACGCCAGCCCGACGGTCAGTGCCCCAGCCGCCCGTGCCGCTCGGACGGCGGCCAGGGCATAGGGCGTGCGGCCGGAAGCGGAGATGCCCACCAGGGTGTCGGCGGGGGTGAGGCGCAGCGCGGCCACGTCGGCCTCGGCGAGGTCGGTGCGGTCCTCGGCCCCCTCGGCGGCCGCCGTGACGGCCGAGCGTCCGCCCGCGATCAGACCGACGACCAGCTCCGGGTCGGTCCCGAAGGTCGGCGGGCACTCGACGGCGTCCAGTACGCCGAGCCGTCCGGCCGTCCCCGCGCCGGCGTAGACCAGCCGACCGCCGCGCGCCATCCGGGCCGCCACGGCGTCGACCACGGCGGCGATCCGCTCCAACTCACCGGCGACGGTCGCCGGAACGCTGCGGTCCTCGGCGTTCATCAGGTGGAGCAGCTCGACGGTGGGCAGTTGGTCGATCGCGGCCCATTCGGGGCGGACGGTCTCGGTCGCGGGTACGGCGTCGTGGCTCATGCGGCGAGCCTCCCCAGGTGCGAAGGGGCCGAATCCGGGCAAGCGTGGGGGGAGAAGGGGAGGGGTTGAGATGGACGGAGGAGGCGATGGCCGTGGAACCGTCCGTTGCCGAGCTGCTGGACCGGTTCGGCCGCACCTACGCGGAGGAGGCCGGGATCACTCTGCATGACAAGCCCTCGCCGCTCTATCGACTGCTCGTCCTGACCGTGCTGTGCTCGGTGCGGATCAGCGCCACCACCGCCACGGCGGCGGCCCGCGAGCTGTCGGCCGCGGGACTGCGGACCCCGCGGGCGATGGTCGATGCCCGGCGCGCGACGTTGATCGCCGCGCTGGGGCGGGCCCACTATGTGCGGTACGACGAGAGCACCGCCACCGCGCTCGGGCAGGGGGCCGAGCTGTTGCTGGACCGCTGGCACGGCGACCTGCGGCGCCTTCGGGAAGAGGCCGATGGCGCGTCGGAGCGGATCGGTGAACTGCTCCGGGAGTTCCCCCGGATCGGGCCGGTCGGTGCCGGGATCTTCCGGCGCGAGGCGCAGGCGGTCTGGCCCTCGCTGCGCCCGTACTTCGACGAGCGGGTGCTGGCGGAGGCCCGGACGCTGGGGCTGCCGGGCGAGCCGGAGGGTCTGGCGGGGCTCGTCGCGTCGGGGGACCTGGCCCGGTTGGCGGCTGCGCTGACCCGGGCGAGCCTGGCCCACGTCGGGGCCGGCTGAGGCGTCGGGCTTGTGCGTCGGGTTCGGGTGGGGCCGGGGCCCGTCATCCAGGTGGTCAGGCCATCCAGAAGAAGACCGCCGTCATCCGTCGCTCCGCCAGCTCGGCGCCGTAGTAGCTGGTGGCGCTGTGGATCAGGTTGGCGTGGTAGAGGAGCAGTTGGTTGTAGCGGTTGGGGACACGGGTGTCCTCGGTGAAGTGGTCGGCGGGCACGTGGCGGGTGCCGAGTGCTTCGACCAGGTTGTTGTGCGGGGCGTTGACCAGGTTGCCGCCGAGGCGGCCGCCGGGGAACTGCTGGCGGTAGAAGCTGGTGCCGGCGTCCTTCGGGGCGCCTGGGCTGAGGTAGAGGACGGCGGCGTAGCGGCAGAGCGCGCGGGAGTCGGTGTGCGGGCGGGACTCCGACTCTCCCGAGCCCACGACCTGGACGCAGTTGTGGTTGAGCGTGCCGCCGCCCGGGGTGTTCTGCACCCAGAGCCGGGAGGCGCCGGTGGCCTTGCGGACCAGCGACTCGACCCGAGCCAACTCCGCGGGCTCCAGGCCCGGCATCGTGCGCAGTCCGGGCCAGGTCTCGGGGCGGTACGGGTACCCCTCGGTCCAGTCCCCCCGGGCCAGACAGCGCTCCCGGACGGCGTCCGGGTCGGGCAGCACGTTGTCCAGGACCCAGTAGTCCCGACCCCGGGTGGGCTTGCGGTAGGGCAGGACCGGCAGGGCGGTGGGCCTGATGGGCTGTGAGGGCATGGGCCGACCATAGAGGCGGTGATCGTCAATCTTCTGCCGTGAGCAGGTCAACCTTTCGTCAAGGGTGGTCTGACATGGGTGGATGGCCGGGGCTCCGGAAGCGGGCGCAGCGCTCCGGTGTTCGCTCAGGCCTCCCGGACGGCGAAGTTCCCCAGGGCGCCCTCCAATCGGTCGTAGGCGTGCACCGCCGAGGGGCGGACCGCGGCGGCGATCGCGGCCTGCTCCTCGCCGGCGAAGGTCAGACGGAAAACCTCGGTGAACACCGCCCGGTCGACGGCGGCGAGCAGTGCGGCGGCGACCCGGCACTCGAAGCCGACCGGTATCTCGTGCACCGCTTCGGCCAGCGCCTCGGCGAGCGCCGTCTCGCTCTGCTCGTGCAGCTCGCGCAGCCGGGCGGACAGGGCGGGACTGTCGGCGACGGTGCGGGCGAAGGCGGGGCCGGAGAAGCCGAGTCGGGCGTCGTGGCGGTCGAGCCCGGCCAGGCAGTCGCGGCGCAGCGCGGCGAGCGCGGACTCGCCCGGCGCGCGCTCGGCGACGGCCCCGGCGAGGCGGCCGGCGAGCTCTTCGTGCAGGTCGAAGAAGAGGTCTTCCTTGCGCGGGAAGTGGTTGGTGACGGTCATCTTGGCGACGCCGGCGGCGGCCGCGACCTCGGCGATGGTCGTCCGGTCGAAGCCGCGCTCGATGAAGAGCCTGGTCGCGGCGTGCGAGATCGCCTCGCGGGTGCGGCGCTTGTTGAGCTCGCGCAGATTCGGAGTGGCCCCGGTGTCGGTCATGGCAGGAGCGTAGCGCAGTTCGCTGGGTCGAGCACAGTAATTATGCTTGACCCAGTCGATGGGTCCGTCCTAAGTTCTCCTCGGGCGGTCGGAGCGGCCGCCGAAGGGAGGCATCCGTGTCCATCCGTCACCCCGGCGGGCTTCGCCTGCTCAGCGTGCACGCGCACCCCGACGACGAGTCCAGCAAGGGCGCGGCCACCCTCGCCCGGTACGCGGCCGAGGGCGTGGACGTCCTGGTCGCCACCTGCACCGGGGGCGAGCGCGGCTCGGTGCTCAACCCGGCCATGGACCGGCCCGAGGTCCGGGCCGACATCGCCCGCATCCGGCGCGAGGAGATGGCGGCGGCCCGGGAGGTCCTCGGCGTGCGCCAGTGGTTCCTCGGTTTCGTCGACTCCGGCATGCCCGGGCCGGGTGAACCGCTCCCGGCGGGCTGCTTCGCGGCCCAGCCGGTGGAACGCGCGGCGGCCCCACTGGTCGCGCTGATCCGGGAGTTCCGTCCACAGGTGGTGATCACGTACGACGAGACGGGCGGCTACCCGCATCCGGACCACGTGATGACCCACCGCGTCGCCGTTGCGGCCTTCGAGGCCGCCGCCGACGGGGAACGCCACCCGGAGCTGGGCGATCCCTGGCAGGCATCCAAGCTCTACTACCACCTGGCGCTCTCCAGAGCCTGGTTCCAGGCCCTGCACCGGGCCATGACGGAACGGGGCGTCCCCTCGGGGATGGGGGAGGTGCTCGCCACCTGGCCGGAGGCCCCGCCCGCCCTGGCCACCACCACCCGGATCGCGTGCGCCGAACAGTTCGCCGTACGGGACGCGGCGATGCTGGCGCACGCCACCCAGGTGCAGCCGGGCATGGCCTTCATGGCCCACCCACGGGCCATCGAACGCGAGGTCTGGCCGACCGAGGACTACCACCTGGCCCGGAGCCTGCTGCCCGGGGCCGGAGTGGCGGCCGGCCCGGGCGTCGCGATCGAGACCGACCTGTTCGCCGGGCTCCGGGAGAAGGTGAGGACGGGGTGATCCGCACGGTGGGCAGGGTGGCGCGGGCCGTCGTCGGAAGGGCGGCTACGGCGCTGCGCGGTGCCGCGTCGCTCGGCGGCGTGTTGCGCCGCGTCGGCTCCGCCGTCGTCCGGTCAGCACTGGCCGTCGGCGAGCACGTAGTAGCCCGGTCCGGTCTGCTTCAGGGTGTGGGTGACGAAGGTGTTCCAGAGCCCCATGTTCTGGCCCGAACCGGCGGCGTAGGTCAGGCCGCCGCTCTGGGTGGCACGGCCGGCCAGCACGTGGGCGTAGTTGCTGGCGGTGAAGCACTGGGATGTGCTCCCGCCCGGGGTGGTCGCCGGCACCGCCGCCGACCGGGCGCCGACCGCGCCCGACGCGTCGACCGCCGCCACGGTGTAGCTGTACGTGGTTCCGGCCGTGAGCCCGGTGTCGGTGAAGCCCGTACCGGACGGGTTGCCGACCTGGCTGCCGTCACGGAAGACCAGGTACGAGGCCGCGCCGCTGACGGCCTGCCAGGCGAGGGCCACCGACCCGTCGGCCGCCGTGGCCGTCAGTCCGGTCGGGGCCGGCAGTCCGGGGTTGGTGGGGCCGGATCCGCCGTCCAGTCCCCAGAACTGCGCCGTGTAGTAGCTGGAGCAGACGGTGTCCAGGAAGTAGGCGCCGCTCGCCCCGCACTGGTCGGCCCCGGAGCCCGGGTGGACGGCCAGGCCGTGGCCCATCCCGCTGATCGTGAACAGGCTCACGGCGGGCTGTCCGCTCGCGTCGGTGTAGAGCTCCTGGGTGGTGCCGCCCGGAAGGCTCCTGGTGCTGCTCGGTTGGCGGCCGATGCCCAGGACGTTCGTCCACTGGTCCCGCAGCTCGGTCGCGTTCACCGGCCTGACCACGGTGTCGGCGCTGCCCTGCCAGATCGCCACCTTGGGCCACGGCCCGGCGTAACCCGGGTACGCGGCCCGGACTTTGTCGCCCCACTGCGCCGGGGTGAGCCCCTGGTCGGAGTTCTGGCAGCCGGAGGCGGCGGCCTGGGTGGCGGCACAGTGCGCGGGCAGGCCGGAGTCGATCGCCCCGCCGGCGAACACGTCGGGGTAGTCGGCCAACAGGTCGGCGGTCATCCCGCCGCCGGCCGAGAGCCCGGTGACGAAGACCCGGTGGGCGTCCGAGCCGTACAGGGACTCGGCCTTGGTGACCATCTCGACGACCGACTTGGCCTCGCCGACGCCCCGGGCGTCCTTGCCCGCGTCGAACCAACTGAAGCAGGAGAGGCTGTTGTTGGCGCTGCTGGTCTGCGGGAACACCACCGCGAAGCCGTACTGGTCGGCGAACTTGGTCCAGCCGGAGCTGCGGTAGTAGTCGCTGGCGCTCTGGACGCAGCCGTGCAGCGCGACCACCAGGGGAGCACCGCTGGGCAGCCCGGCAGGGGTGTAGGTGTACATCGCGAGGTTGCCCGGGTTGGTGCCGAACCCGGTGACCTGCTGGAAGCTGCCGGCCGTGGCGTCGGCGGAGACGGCGGTGGCCATGGACGTGGCGGAGGTCCTGGAGGGGGAGGCGACCGCTGGGGCGGGTGCGGCGGTCGGGACCGCGAGGGCGGCGGTCATGAGCAGTGCCGCGGCGGTGGGGCGCAGTGGCATGGGGGCTCCTGGGTGGGGGAGGAGTGGGGGCTGGTTCCGTGCAGCGTGGCGCGCTCTTCGCCCCGGTGCCATGTGTCAGTCATCCGGGGTCCGCCGTCACGGCATGTCGCGGGCCGCCATGGTTCGGCGGCACCGTCGGAGAAGCGCCCCGCCCGGACCGCACGGACTGCTCGGAACACCTGGACCCTCGGAACGCCCGGAATGCCGGGAGCCCCGGCCGCCGAGGCGACCGGGGCTCCGCTCGGGGGAGTGCCGGGGTGGTTCAGAGAGCCGAGAGCACTCCGCAGAGCGCGAGGAATCCGCAGATTCCGAAGTTGACCAGCTTGTGGGACAGGAAGATCGCGGCGAACTCGCGGATGGTCGCGCTGGGCCAGTAGTACCGGGCGGTGGGTGAGCCGAAGACGTGTCCGTTGACGCCGGTCTGGCGGGCGAGCAGTGCCGCACGGAAGGCGTGGAAGTTGTTGGTGACCACGACGCAGCGGTAGCCGGGCTTGGCCTGCTCCATGATGGCCTTGCTGAAGAGCAGGTTCTCCTCGGTGGTGCGCGAGCGGTCCTCCCGCTCGATGTGCTCTTCGGGGAAGCCACGTTCGATCAGGTAGTCGGCCATCGCGTGGGACTCCGGCAGCTTCTCGTCCGGGCCTTGGCCGCCCGAGGTGATCAGCACTGGCGGGTTGCCGCGCGCGGCCTGCTTCTCGTACACCTCGCGGCCCCGGTTCAGTCGGCTGGCCAGCAGCGGCGGAACGCGCTCGCCGCCGATCAGGCCGGAGCCGAGCACGACCACGAAGTCCACGTTCCGGCGCGGCCGGTGGCGGCTGTACAGGAAGGCGTAGCCGACGAAGCAGGTGAACAGGAAGGAGATGTAGCCGACCACCAGGACGGCGGTGCCCGCCAAGGCGATCAGCTGCCGGGAGTGGACGAGCATGGCGGCGATCAGCAGCCCGATGACCCCGAGGATGCCCAGCCCGGCGAGCAACGAGAGGAGGTTGGCCGGCCTCCGGCCCTCCTTGCGGATCATGGTCAGGCCGTTGGCGAGCAGGAACCAGACCAGGGCCCCCGTGCCGAGGGTGGGCAGTAGGACGATCGCCACCGCCACGATCTCCACCACCAGGCTGGGCGCCTCTTTGAGTTCGGCGAGCACGGCGAGCGAGAGGAGGGAGACGGTGATGCCGAGCAGGACGGCGTTGCTGAACTGACGGCGGTCGCGTAGTACCCCGATTCCGAACAACACGAAGAACAGGGCGGCTGGGGCATAGGCGATCATGTGTCGTATGGTAGGCCTTTTGTCGCCCCTCCTCGGTCTGGACCATTCAGGCTGAGGGGGTGCTCAGGCGAAGCGCTCGATCGCGGCCAGGACCGCCTCCGTCATCCGAGGGCTGCCGGTGTGGCCGGACTCGTCGATGACCGTCAGTCGGGCGTCCGGCCAGGCCTTGGCCAGCTGCCAGGCGGTGACGAGCGGTCCGCCGAGGTCCAGCCGACCGTGGATCAGCTCGCCGGGGATGCCGGCCAGCCGTCCGGCGTCGCGCAGCAGTTGGCCGTCCGACAGGAAGGCGTGGTGGGAGAAGTAGTGCGCGGTGATCCGAGTGAAGGCCATCAGCGCGTCGGAGGGGCGATCGGTGTAGGCGTTGGGCTTGCCGAGCGTCTCGTGTGAGATGACGGCGTCCTCCCAGGTGGCCCAGGCGTGGGCGGCGGCCCGCCGGACCGACTCGTCGGTGCTGTTGAGCAGTCGGCTGTAGGCGGTGAGGAGTTCGGAGGTGTCACCGTCCCGGTCGGCGGGCGGAAGGAAGTCGCGGAACTCCTCCCAGGGGCCGGGCAGGAAGCGGGCGACGCCCCGGTAGAGCCAGTCGATCTCCTCCGGGCGGGTCATGGTGACCCCGCAGATCGCGATCGCGGAGACCCGGTCGGGGTGGGCCTGAGCGTACGCGAGGATCAGCGTGGAGCCCCACGAGCCGCCGTACAGCAGCCACTTGTCGATTCCGAGATGCTCGCGCAGCCGCTCCATGTCGGCGATCAGGTGTGCGGTGGTGTTGTGCTCCAGGCCGGTCGACGGATCGGCGGCGTGCGGCAGGCTGCGCCCGCAGCCGCGCTGGTCGAACTGGACGAGGTGGTAGCGCTGCGGGTCGAAGTACCGCCGGGAGCCCGGACTGTGGCCGGAGCCGGGGCCACCGTGCACCACCACGGCCGGCGTGCCCGCCGGGTTGCCGGAGGCGTTCCAGTGGATCCGCTGCCCTTCGCCGACGTCCAACAGGCCCTGGGCGTACGGCTCGTAGAGGGGGTACAGCTCGCTCACCGGTGCTCCTCCTGTGTCGCGCCGACTGGTCCCGGCGAGCCTACCCCCAGCGTCAGATCCCGAGGTTCAACCCGAAAGCGGCGTCGATGGAGGCGTATCCGACGCAGAGGACCAGCCAGAAGCCGAGCGCACCGGTCACCGCGGCGGTGATCCGCCCGATCCTGGTGCGCCGCTCCTTCGGCTTGCGCAGATGGCGGACGCCGTGGACGAGTCCGAGCAGGCCGAGGGCGGCGAGGGCGTAGGCGCCGACCGGGCTGGCCGCGTGCAGCACCCGCGCGAGGACGAAGGCGGCAGCCAGCGAGGCCGTGGTCAGGGCCATGAACGCGATCCCGCCGACGACTTCGAGGAGCAGTTCGCCGAGACAGCCCATCGACTTCCGGGCGGCGTACTCCGCCATGCCGACCTGCCCGCCGGGGACCGGCGTCGGGTCTCCGGGCTGATGGCCGGCCGGTTCCTCGGCTGTGAGGCCCTCGGCCATGCCCCCACCTCGCACTTTTGTCCGTCCTTGACTCAGCGATGATCGTACCGGGAGGCCTGTGTGTCATCGCAGGGGACGGGCGGGCTCGGCGTCCCGCCGGAGGCTCTCGGTCCGATCGCCGACGCACCCGCCGGTGCGATGCGCGGCGGCGGCGACGCGGCGGCACTGCCCGGTCCGCTCCGGGAGGCGGTGGACGGCGCCTTCGTCGACGGCATCCACCTCGCCGTGTGCTGCGGGGCGATCGCGCTCGCGGTCACCGCCGTCCTGGTCGCCGTCCTGTTCGGCCGGGCGCGCCCGATCGTCCCGCCGGAGGCCGCCCAGCAGCGACCGGCGGAGCCGGCCGGGGCCCGATCCGTCTGACCGGCGCTCCGCCTGACCAGCGGTCCTCTTGTCCGATGACCCGATCAGCCGCCCAGCCGGTTGCCTCGCCCGTGGTGCGTCAGCGGATGCCTTCGATCGCCGCCTGCGCCGCGCGGGCCAGCTCGCGCCGGGCGCCCGCCCGGCTGGGCTGCGGACCGGGCGGCGGGATCGGCGCCAGGAAGGTCACGTCGGCGACCAGCCCGCGGGCCGCGACCACCCGGGCGAGCGAGGTGAGCAGTCCGTCATCCCCGATGAAGGCGGGCACGCTGGTCGGCCGCCCGTCCGCCAGCCGGTAGCGGATGGTCACCGGCTGGACGTCGGCACCCGCGTCCACCGCGGCCTGGAACAGCGCGGGCCGGAACCGGCCGCTCTCCCGCCCGCACCACGTCGACCCCTCCGGGAAGACGATCACAGGGTGCCCGGAGCGCAGCACCCCGGCCACCGCCGCCACGGTGTCCGGCAGGGTGCGCAGCCGGTCGCGGTCCAGGAAGACGGTGCCGCACCAGGCGGCCAGCGGGCCGAGCACCGGCCACTGCCGGACTTCGGTCTTGGCCAGTGACCGGCCCGGCCGCCCGGAGGCGAGCAGCGGTACGTCCAGCCAGGACACGTGGTTGGCCACCACGAGCACCCCGCCGCCCGCCCCGCCGTCGGACGGCCCGGCGAGGTGGACGGTCACCCCGAGGGTGCGCAGCACCACCCGGGCCCAGACCCGGACCAACCGCTCCCGGGCGCCGTTCGGGATCAGCCGGGCCGGCAGGCTGAGCGCGACCCCGGCCAGCACCGCTGTCAGACAGCCCGTCAGCCGTAGCGCCCGCCGGGGGTGGGAGACCTCCGGCGCGGGTTCGGCCAGGCAGGTCTCCGGCCGGCAGGTCGCCGTGGGCAACCAGACGCTCATGACGAGGTGCCGCAGGCGCCGCCGGAGATGCCCGAGGCGGGCACGCCGGACAGGAAGTGCCGCAGGTAGCGCGGGTCGGTGCGCTCCAGCGACAGCAGCACGTAGAGGTCGGCGCAGTCGAAGTCCGGGTCGTAGGCTGGCTCGCCGCAGACCCAGGCGCCCAGCCGCAGGTAGCCGCGGAGCAGGGCCGGCAGCGCGCCCCGTTCGGCGCGCGGCACCTCGGTGGCGTCCCAGCGCCGGTGCGGGGTGACCCGGTACTCGGCGGGGGCCAGGTGCTTGGCACGGACGGTGTCCCAGACCCGGGCCGCGGTGGCGCCGCCGTCCGTCAGCTCGATCGAGCAGCAGCCGCCGACCCAGGTGTTGCCGGTGTCGGCCAGGTAGCGCGCGATGCCGCCCCACATCAGGTTGATGACGGCGCCGTTGCCCCGGTGGTCCGGGTGGATGCAGGAGCGGCCGAGCTCGACCAGGCCGGGGCGGACCGGCGCCAGCGCGGAGAGGTCGAACTCGCCCTCGGAGTACAGCCGGCCGGCCCGGCGGGCGGCTTCGGGGCGCAGCAGACGGTAGGTGCCGACGACGGTGCCGTGCTCGCCCTCGCGGACCAGCAGGTGGTCGCAGAACTCGTCGAAGGGGTCGACGTCCAGGTCCGCGACCGGGCTGTGCAGCACGGCGCCGAACTCGGCTCCGAAGACCTGGTGGCGCAGCCGCTGGGCGGCCCGCACGTCGTCCTCGTCGCGGGCGAGGGCGACGGTGTAGGCGGCCGGTGCGGCGGGCCGGGGGCGGGGCGCGGGGACCGCCGGGGCGTCGTGGGTGGGGGCGACTGCGGACGGAGCGCACGTGGGGACGGTGGTCATGGCGGACCCTCCAGGGCAGGCCGATCGGCGGTGCCGTGGATCACCAGGGCACCGTCCCGGTCCGCAGGTGGTTGGGCGTGGACGCGAACCGGTTCCCCGTATGTCTCTCCGAGCCGGTTGGCATTTATGTTGCGGCCCGGGGGAGCGCAGATGTGCACCTGTTGAATGGGACCACCCGTGGCGCGCCGGTCACCCTCCCGGCACCGGGCGCTCGTCTGCCGGGGGTGGACAACACGGACCACAGGGGCGTACGGCCGCACCGTACGCCCCGGCCTCGCGAGCCGTGCGCCCCTGCTCTAGGGCATGCGCCCTTGTCGTCGCGATCGGTGCGCTCAGGGGCTCACTTCTCCGCGCTCACGCCCGGGCCTTCACGCCCAGGCCCGCACGCCCACGCCCCGTGACGCGCGCTCAGAAAGCCTGCCAGCCCTCCGGGGCGACCCCGCCCGGGACGGCGTCGGCCGGGCCGTACGGTTCGCGGGTGTAGACGAAGGAGCCGACGTCGAGGTGGCCGACCGTGCCGTCGGAGTGGCGGACCACCCGCAGGGTCTCGCCCGCGTAGTAGTTCTCCACGCCGGTCCAGGTGCCGTCCGGTTCGGGGCGGAAGCGCGAGCCCCGGCCGGCACCGTTGAGCGGGGTGAGTTCCAGGACCCGGCCGGGCCGCAGCCGCAGGGCCGCCGGCGTGGCGCCCCAGTACCAGGGGCCGGTGAGCTCCAGCAGCTCCGGGTCCGCCGACTCGGCCTGCGGGCGCCACGGTTCGGGCAGCCGGGGCTCGTGCTCGGCGGTGAGCGCGATCAACTGGGGGGCCAGCGCGGCGGTGTTGCCGCCGCTGGTGGCGTTGGACAGGGCGTACGCGGCCAGGCCGTCGGCCTCGCTGATCCACAGGGCCGCCGTGAAACCGGGCATCGAACCGTTGTGCCCGTACATCAACCGGCCCTCGTGGCGGCGCAGTTGCAGGCCGAGACCGTAGCCGCCCGTCCACTCGCCGTTGTCAGGGCCGACGGCCGGGCGGCGCATCTCGGCGAGGGTGTCGGCGGACAGCACCTTGGCGTGGCCGGCGGAGAGGAAGACCGCCCAGCGGGCCAGGTCGGCGCCGGTGGACCAGAGCTGGCCGGCCGGGGCCATCCGGCCGGTGTCGGTGAGCGGCTCGGGCAGCATGACGTCGGCCCACGGGTGGACGGCGAAGCCCCCGGCGTGCGGGTGCTCGGGCAGCAGGGTGGTGCGGTCCATGCCGAGCGGGGCGAGCACCTCGCGGTGCAGCACCTCGCCCCACGGCTCGCCGCGGAGCTGCTCCACCAGCGCGCCGAGCAGCGCGTAGCCGGGGTTGGAGTAGTGGTGCACCCGACCGGTCGGGTGCACCAGCGGGCGCTCGGCCGTCAGGAGGTCGCCGAGGCCGGGCCGCAGCGAGCCCTCGGTCCGCTCCCACCACGGGCCGGGGGTCTCGGCGGCCAGACCGGCGGAGTGGGAGAGCAGCTGGGCGATGGTCGCGCCGTCGGCCGGGGTGCCGGGCAGGTGGCGGGAGAGCGGGTCGGCGAGGTCGAGCAGGCCCTCGTCGCGCAGCCGGAACACCAGTACGGCGACGAAGGTCTTGGTGAGCGAGCCGATCCGGTACTGGACGTCCGGGGTCGGCGCGTGCCCGTCGACCATGCTGCGGGCGCCGCTCCACACCGGCTGCCCGTCGCGCACCACCCCGGCGACCATCGAGGGGGTGCGCCCCTCGGACTGGGCGACGGCGAGCCGGTGCAGCAGGGCCCGGCGGGTGGCGGGCAGCAGCTCGTTGGGCAGGTCGGTCATGTGGGCTTCTGGGCTCATCGGCATGGATCGGACAGTAGCCCAGCCCGGCCCCGGGACCGATCGAAATATCCCGACGAACGAACCGAAGGGACGGCCGGACCCGCGGGCGGCGCGCTCAGTCCGCCGCCGGCGGCAGCTCCGGCCGCTCCAGCCAGGCCTCGAAGAGCGGCCCGAGCGGGACGGCGGTGTACCGGGCGGCGTGCGCGCGCAGGTCGGCGGTGGCGACCACGCCGTGCCGGTTGGCGCCCGTCCAGTCCCGCAGCATCGCGAAGAACGCGTCCTCGCCGAGCGCCCGCCGCAGCGCGTGCACCACCAGCCCGCCGCGCTGGTACAGCCGGTCGTCGAACATCAGCTTCCGACCGGGATCGCCGAGCCGCAGGTCCTGCGGCAGTCCGGCCAGCAGTCGGTGTGCGGCGGCCGCGTGCACGGCCGCGCCCGGACCGCCGGCGTGCTCGGACCAGAGCCACTCCGCGTACTTGGCGAAGCCCTCGTTGAGCCAGATGTGCCGCCAGTCGGCGATCGTGACGCTGTTGCCGAACCACTGGTGGGCCAGCTCGTGCGCGATCAGCCGCTCGCGCTCCCAGCCGCCGCCGAGGTGGTTGGTGCCGAAGGTGGCGACGCCCTGCGCCTCGACCGGGACGTCCAGCTCCTCGTCCGCGACCACCACCGCGTACTCGCCGAACGGGTACGGCCCGAAGACCTCGCCGAAGTACGCCGCCATCTCCGGCTGCCGGGCGAAGTCCCGGGCGAACGCGGCGGCCAGGCGCTCCGGCACGTACCCGGTCTGAGGCACCGCCGGGCGCACCGCCAGCGGCACCGGCCGGTAGTGCCCGACCGACACCGTCACCAGGTACGTCGGGGTCGGCGCGCTCTGCTCGTACACCCAGGTGGTGCTGGACGCCTTGGTGGTGCGGGTCAGCAGCCGGCCGCTCGCGACCACGGTGAACGGGGACGCCGTGGTGACCGCGATCTGGTACGTCGCCTTGTCGGCGGGCCGGTCGTTGCAGGGGAACCAGGACGGCGCGCCGACCGGCTGGCTCGCCACCAGCGCGCCCTCGGTCAGCTCCTCCCAGCCCAGACCGCCCCACGGGCTGCGCACCGGGCGCGGGTTGCCGGCATAGTGCACCTCGACGGTGAACGCCGCGCCCGGCGCGAGCGCCTTGGCCGGCCGGATCCGCAGCTTGCCGCCGCGATGGGTGTAGCGGGCGGCCCGGCCGTCGACCAGCACCCGGCCGATCCGGAACTCGGCCAGGTCGAGCGCGAACTCCGCCAGCGCCGCGTCCGCCACCGCGCTCAGCCGGGCCGAGCCGGCCAGCCGGTTGGGCCCGGGCCGGTAGTCCAGCGCCAGCTCGTAGCGGTGCACCCGGTAGCGGTGGTCGCCGCTGTTCGGGAAGTACGGGTCCGGGGCACCGGCGGCCGCGGGGGCGGGCTTGGACTTCACGGGGGCGTGCGCTTCCTGCGGGCCGGGACGAGGGGTCGGGGAGGTGGTCACGGCGTGGTCTGCCACGCCTCGATCGGGTTGCCCAGCCACCGCGTGTCGGCGGGGACGGACTCGGCGCGCATCACCAGCGAGGCCGGGCCCAGCGTGCTGCGCGCGCCCACCGTGCTGCCGGGCAGCACGATGCCGCCCGGGCCCAGGGTGGCGCCCTCGCGGAGGACCACAGTATCCATCCGCATGATCCGGTCGTGGAAGAGGTGGGTCTGCACCACGCAGCCCCGGTTGACGGTGACCCCGTCGCCGAGGGTGACCAGGTCCGCCTCCGGCAGCCAGTAGCTCTCGCACCAGACCCCGTGCCCGACGTGCGCGCCCAGCGAGCGCAGCCACAGGTTCAGCACCGGGGTGCCCGGCACCGCGCCGACCAGCCACGGCACCGCCAGCATCTCCACGAAGGTGTCCGCCAGCTCGTTGCGCCACACGAAGCCGCTCCACAGCGGGTGCTCCACCGCCCGGAACCGCCCGACCAGCAGCCACTTCGCCGCCACCGACACCAGGCAGGCCACCGCGCCGGCCGCCAGCAGCACCACACCCGACAGCAGCGCGGCGGTCAGCGGCGAGCCGGCCGCCAGCCAGGACAGCGCCGCCGCGGTCAGCACGCCCAGCGCCGCCGAGGCCAGCACCGGCACCAGCCGGCCCAGCTCCACCAGCCCGCGCGCCCACAGCAGCCGTGCGGGAGGCTCGTACGTCAGGCTCTGGTCGGCCTGGTCCGCCGAGCGCGGCAGCCGCATCGGGGGCATGCCCAAGTACGAGCCGCCCTTCTTCGCCTTCGCCGGCGTCGCCGACAGCACGCCCACCAGGCCGCGCTTGGGCACCGAACGGCCCGGCGCGGTCATCCCCGAGTTCCCGAGGAACGCCCGCTCGCCGACCTTCGCCTGGCCGAGCCGCACCCAGCCGCCGCCCAGCTCGTACGGGGCGATCAGGGTGTCGTCGGCCAGGAACGCGCCGTCGCCGACCGTGGTCAGGCTGGGCAGCGCCAGCACCGTGGACACCTCCGCGCCCCGGCCGACCCGCATCCCGAGCGCGCGCAGCCACAGCGGCGTCACCAGTCCGGCGTAGAGCGGGAAGAGCACCTCACGGGCCCGGTCCATCAGCTGGGTGACGGTCCACGCCTGCCAGCCCACCCGACCGTGCAGTGGATGGGTGCCGGGCACCAGACCGGTGCTCAGCAGCCGGACCAGCACCACCAGCTGCGCCGCGTACACCGCGCCGAACGCCAGTGTCGCGGGCAGCAGGCCGAGCAGCGCGCCGCCGAGGGCCGGGCCGAGAGCCTGGCCCTGGTCGATGAACCGGGACAGCACGGCCAGCGCGGCGAGCGCGGGCAACACCGGGAGCAGGTCGAGCACGGCACCGCTGGCGCCGTACAGCGAGGCCCAGCGGGCCCGGCGCGTCGGGCGCTCCTTGGGCCAGGAGCGCTCGGCGCGGCCCAGCTTGACGGCGGGCGCGCCGCCCCAGCGCTGGCCGGTCGGCACCTGGCCGGTGACGCTGGAACCGGCCGCCACCTGGGCGCGCTTGCCGATCCGGGCGCCGGGCAGCAGCGTCGAACGGGTGCCGACCACGGCGCCCGAGCCGATCTTGACCGGGCCGATCAGCAGCCGGTCGCCGTCCAGCCAGTAGCCGCACAGGTCCACCTCGGCCTCGACCGCGCAGCCGCGGCCCAGCTTCAGCATCCCGGTGACCGGCGGCATCGAGTGCAGGTCCACCTCGGGCCCGACCTTGGCGCCCAGCGCCCGGGCGTAGCGCACCAGCCAGGCACCGGACAGCGAGTCCGCGCCGCTCAGCTCGGCGAGCCGCTCGGCGGTCCACAGCCGCAGGTGGAGGGAGCCGCCGCGCGGGTGGCTGCCCGGGCGCAGGCCGCGCAGCAGCAGCCGGGCGCCGCCCGCCGCGATCGCCAGCCGGCCCGGTGGGGTGTACAGCGCGAGCGCGCCCGCGCCGACCCACCACCAGGAGGCGGTGGGCGCCCACGGGTAGTCGCCCAGGTGGCCGAGCAGGTTCCCGGCGGCCAGCAGGGCGACCGTCCAGCGTAGGCCGACCACGGTGAACAGCGGGAGCAGCAGGAGCAGCTGGAGCAGCTTGGCCCTGGTCGGCACCAGGGTGATGGTGCGGGCCTCGGCGCTCTCGCCGGCGGTGCGCTCCAGGTGCCGGGCGAGCTTGCGCAGCGTCGGGTGCTGGTAGATGTCCAGCACGGCCGCGCTCGGGTAACGGGTGCGCAGCAGGGTGGTCAGCCGGGCGGCGGCCAGGCTGCCGCCGCCGATCGCGAAGAAGTCCTCGCGCGGGCCGCCGACCCGGACGCCGAGGATCTCCGACCACTGCTCGGCCAGCCAGGCCTCGGTGCCGTACAGCTGCTCGCTCGGTCCCGCGGTCTCCAGGTCGGGCAGCGGCCAGGGCAGGGCGGCCCGGTCGACCTTGCCGGAGGTGCGGGTCGGCAGGGTCTCGACCGTCGCCAGCAGCGGGACGAGGGCGGCGGGCAGCTCGGCGCGCAGCCGCTCGACGGCCTGCTCGCGGTCGAAGCCGTCCTGGACCACCAGGTAGCCGACCAGCAGCTGGTTGCCGCCGCGCGCGGTCCGCACGGCCGCCGCGGCGCCCGCCACGCCGGGCAGCGCCTGGAGCGCCGCGTCGACCTCGCCGAGTTCGATCCGGCGGCCGCCGAGCTTGATCTGCTCGTCCGTGCGGCCGAGGAACAGCAGGCCGGCCGGGTCGGCCTGGACCAGGTCGCCGCTGCGGTAGGCGCGCTCCCAGCCCAGCGAGGGCAGCGGCGCGTACTTCTCGGCGTCCTTCTCCGGGTCGAGGTAGCGGGCCAGGCCCACCCCGCCGATCACCAGCTGCCCGGTACCGCCCGGGGCCACCGGCCGGCCGGCCTCGTCGACCACGGCGAGGTCCCAGCCGTCCAGCGGCAGACCGATCCGCACCGGGCCCTCGCCGGTCAGCAGGGCGGCGCAGGCGACCACGGTGGCCTCGGTGGGGCCGTAGGTGTTCCACACCTCGCGACCCTCGGTGACCAGGCGCTGCACCAGCTCGGGCGGGCAGGCCTCGCCGCCGAAGATCAGCAGCCGCACCTCGTTGAGCGCCTCGGCCGGCCACAGCGCGGCCAGGGTCGGGACGGTGGAGACCACGGTGATCTCCTGCTCGGCCAGCCAGGGGCCGAGGTCGGCGCCGCTGCGTACCTGGGAGCGGGGGACCGGCACCAGGCAGGCGCCGTGCCGCCAGGCCAGCCACATCTCCTCGCAGGAGGCGTCGAAGGCCACCGAGAGGCCGGCCATCACCCGGTCGCCGGGGCCGATCGGCTCGTCCTGGAGGAAGAGCGCGGCCTCGGCGTCCACGAAGGCGGCGGCGTTGTGGTGGGTGACGGCCACGCCCTTGGGCTTGCCGGTCGAACCGGAGGTGAAGATGATCCAGGCGTCGTCGGCCGGGGTGGGGCGGCGCTCCAGCGCGGGCGCGCGCTCCACGGTGGTGGCCAGGCCGCGCCCGGCGCCCAGCACGGCGGCGACGGCGGCCTCGCCGAAGACCAGCTCGGCGCGCTCGTCCGGGTCCTCGGTGTCCACCGGGACGTAGGCGGCGCCGGCGGCGAGCACGGCGAGGATCGAGACGTACAGGTCGTTGGTGCCGGACGGCACGCGGACTCCGACCCGGTCGCCCGGGCCGATCCCGGCGGTGGCGAGGCGGCGGCGCAGCTGCTCGACCTCGGCGGCCAGGGCGCGGTAGCTGAGCACGGCCTGCCCGTCGTCCAGGGCGGGCTCGTCGGGGTGGGCCCGCGTGGTGGCGTCCAGCACGTCGATCAGGGTGCGCGGGGCGGCGGCCGGGCGCCCGGGGAACAGGGCGAGGGCCTGCTGTCCGGCCTGGGCGGGGGCGGCGGGGACGGGGGCGGTGTGGAGGGGGTCGGTGCGGACGGGGCCGGCCTGCGCCGGCTCCTGCGGTGGCGTGGGGTACTGCTCCGGGTGGCTCGGTTCAGCTGTCATGGCAGCCTTGCGCTCCTCGTCCTCGCCCCGTTCCGACCGATGCCCGGCCCCTGGGGCGGTGGGAACACCGCTTGACCGGGTGATCCCACTCCGGGGCCGGAGCGGACAACCCGACCGATGGTAGCCCCGGGCCCGCGACCGGGCAGGAGTGGAAAGTCGGACCAACTCATGCGGAAATGACCGAATCTGACGTATTATCAGGCGATAACTGAGGCTCACTGTCATTGATGTGACGAGCGGTCAGTCGAATTGACGGAACGTCAGCTCTGGTTTTCGATCGTGATCCACACCACAGCGAATGCTGCTCCCTTCAGGTGGCGGGCCCGGGTTTCCGGGCCGGACGTCCGGTCCGGGCCCGGCCCGCCGTGCTGCCCGGCGATCAGCGGAACCGGTGCAGGTGCTCCGCAAGGAAGGCCTCCAGGGTGCGCGGAGCGCGGCCGACGAGCCGGAGGAAGGTGCCGTCCGGTGTCTCCTTGCGGACCGCCGCGAGCTGCTGGATCTCCCCCACACGGATGGTCGGCCGGTCCGGGATCCCGGACCGGCCGACCAGGTGGGCGTGCAGCTCGGAGGGCTCGGAAACCGAGGTGGCGGACCGGGCGACCGAGCAGCTCTTCCGGCAGCGCGGTGAGCTCCGGAGGCTGTGGGCCCGACCGCGGTGAGCCGATAGGTGCCGCCGACCGGGTCGGGGCGGGTGGGTGCCTCGGTCGCGGCGTCCCCGGTGTCCCGGACGTCCACGTGTTGCACCGCGCCTGACCCGGTGAGCCGTGCACCGCGCCTGACCCGGTGAGCGTGCACCACCCCGGCGGCGGCAATGCCGGGCGCCAGGAGCAGTACGGCCGAGGGTTCGTGCCTAGGCGGCGCGAGGGGTGATCGCGGGCGGCGTCCAGTCCGCGTGCCGGAGGACGGTGCGGACCATCGCGCCGGGCGGGGTGAGCCGGATCGCGGCGTTGCGCAGGCCGACCGCCAGCGGGTGGGCGAGCTGCTGGCCCATCCGGCCGGCTCGGCGGGCGTCGCGGGCCACGGTCTGGCTGCGCGGACGGCGGGCCGCGTCATAGCGGGTGAGCGCGCCCTCGACCGTCCGGGCCTCGGCGAGTGCCGCGGCCAGGGTCACCGCGTCCTCCAGGGCCTGGCAGGCGCCCTGGCCGAGATGGGGCGTCATGGCGTGCGCCGCGTCGCCGAGCAGGGCGATCCGGCCCGAGACGTAGGACGGCAGCGGGGTGACCAGCTCGTTGATGTCGTGGTGCAGCACCGCCTCCGGCTGGGTCGCGGCCAGCAGGGAGGGGATCGGCTCGTGCCAGCGCGCGAATCGGCGGCGGACCTCGGTCAGCGGGTCCCGGTAGCGGACCCCGGCCGGGGCGTTGAGAACGGCGTGCCACTCGGCGGTGCCGTCCGGGAAGGCGATGTGGCCGAACTCGGCGCCGTGGCCCCAGGTCAGTTCGAAGTCGGCCTTCAGCCCGTCGATCGGGCGCTCGGTGATCGCCCGCAGCACCGTCGAGCCGCTGTAGACCGCCCCGGGGTGCCCAGGGAAGAGGAGGCGCCGGACGCGGCTGTTGATCCCGTCGGCGGCCACCAGGAGATCGGCCTCCAGGGTGGTGCCACCGAGGCCGGCCCGGACCCGGAACGGCTGGGAGGTGTCCACCTGCGTCACCTCGGCGCCGATGACGAGGGACTCGACGGGCAGCGCCTCGCGCAGGATGCGGTGCAGGGCCGCGCGGGGGATGCCGACGATCGGGGCGCCCAGCTCACGCTCCAGCGCCGCACCGTCCATCGCGGCGAGGCGGCGGCCGTCCGGCGTGCGGGTGCCGCCGGTGTACTGGCGGCGCGCGGCCACCTCGATCGCCTCGCCGACTCCCAGGGCGGCGAGCGCGCGCATGCCGTTGGCGGCCAGCGAGATGCCGGCGCCCGCATCGTCCAGGACGGCCGCCCGCTCGACCACGGTGACGTCCCACCCCGCCAGTCGGAGCCCGATCGCGGCCGCCAGCCCGCCGATGCCGCCCCCGACCACCACCGCGCTACTGCTGCTCATGCCCGGTCCCTCCTGTGTCGCCTTGCCGTCTTCTACAGCTGTAGAAGGAGCGTACTACGGGGTGACCGACGGGCGAGGGTGGGGTGTGTGGCCGTCGGGGGTGGCGGGTGGCGAGCGGCGGCCCGTCGACCGGAGGGGGTGCACCGGGAGTGTGGTGCTGCCGGTAGAAAGGGGGGATGCGGCGAAACGAGGAGCAGAAGCGCGACGAATCCGGGCGGCCGGACCGGCGGACGGTGTTGGCGGACGCCGCGATCGGGGTGCTGGCCGACCTCGGCGTGCGCGGACTGACCCACCGGGCGGTCGACGCGGCGGCCGGGCTGCCGGCGGGGACCACCTCGGCCTATCTGCGGACCAGGCAGGCGCTGCTCACCGCGCTGGTGCGGCGGCTCGTGGAGCTGGACCAGGGCGAGCTGCACACCATGGGGGAGCGGGTGTCGATCCGCTCGTCTGGAGAACTGGCGGACGGTATCGGTGAGTTGATGCGCCGGCGACTGTCGGGTGACGGGCGGCGGCGCTCGCTCGCCCGGTACGCCTGCGCGGTGGAGAGCGTGCGCGATCCCGAGCTGCGCGAGATCCTCGTGCCGCGCGAGAACGCGAGCCGCGCCGCCGTCCGAGCGTTCCTCGCCGCCCAGGGCGTATCGGACCCGGACGGGCGGACCGCCACACTGTTGGCCTGCGTCGACGGCCTGGTCTTCGACCGGTTGGTGTGCGGCGGCGAGCCCGGGGCCGACGAGATCCAGGGGCTGGTGGCGGCAGCCCTGCGCGGGGCGGCCTCGCGGTAGTCCACCGACGCGAGCGCAGGGGGCCCGGCCGTCCGGCGATATCGGCGTTTCCGGCGCGCTTGGACCGGGAGGGAATCCCGCCCTGGAACGGTCCCGTCGTCCCGGTCGGCGGAGGGTTGATTGATGGACCGACGTGACCCAATGTCAGGTCAATCAACCGTCAAGTTGGTTCATTCACAGAATTTTCCAGTATCCGTCGCGCCTCAAGAAGAATATTTCGCTGCTCCCAGGTCTTCACAGGGAGATCTCAGACTGACAGGCTGGGGCCGCCCTTTCAGTACGGAGGAGGTTCCTTGTCCCGCATATCCACGTTGGCCGGAGCGGTCACCTGCGCGCTCGCACTTGTCACCGGCACCGCCGTCGCCGCGTCGGCGGCGCCCGTCGACCAGGCGCCGGGTCTGGCCGAGGCGAAGGTCGCCCCTGTCGCCTGGACGCCCTGTAACCCCGACCCGACCAAGCCGGACCCCGGCATCTACGACTGCGCCGTTTACCCCGTGCCGCTGGACTACGACAACCCGTCAGGTGACACGATCGGCATCGCCATGATGCGGCGGCGGGCGAGCGACCCGTCGAAGCGGATCGGCTCGCTGTTCCTCAACCCCGGTGGCCCGGGCGGCAGCGGCTACATGTGGGCGACGACCAACCGCTTCGGTGCCGAGGTGCAGTCCAAGTTCGACCTGATCGGCTTCGACCCGCGCGGTGTGGCCCGGAGCAACCCGATCAAGTGCTTCAAGACCCAGGAGGACGCCGACGCGGTCAACAACCGCCTGGTCGGCGTGCCGGTCACCAAGGCCGAGATCGACGAGACGCTGGACGCGGACCAGGACTACACCGACGCGTGCAGCAAGAACGCCGGCCCGCTGATCGAGCACATGTCGACCATCAACGTGGTCCGCGACCTCGACCGGATGCGCCGTGCCGTCGGTGACTCCCAGCTCTCCTTCGCCGGGTTCTCCTACGGCACCCTGATCGGTTCGACGTACGCCAACATGTACCCGAGCAAGGTGCGCGCGATCATCGTCGACGGCAACGTCGACCCGAACCTGCGCCTGCACAACGGCATGGAGTACGACCGCCAGCGCGCGGGCGGCTTCGAGCTGGCCCTGGACGAGTTCCTGAAGCGCTGCCAGGCCGCCGGTGCCCCGCGCTGCGCCTTCGGCGAGGGTGACACCCGGGCCAAGTTCGACCAGCTCCGCGACCACCTGCGGACCAGCCCGATCACGCTGCCGAACGGCTCCCAGGTGACCCTGAGCAGCTTCACCGGCGAGGTCGCCGGCGCCCTGTACTCGCAGGCCAAGCTGGCTCCGCTGGCCAAGTCGCTCCAGGCGACCTACCAGGTGTTCCAGAAGCCGAACGCGGCCGCCGCCCTGGTGGCCCCGCAGGCGAACGTCTCGGACGAGGACGCCAACCTGCTCTCGGTGGCCGTCCCGAGGGCGGCGCTGCGGGAGGCCCCGGTGGACTCCGAGTACAGCGCGGACGACTCCTACATGGCCGTCAACTGCCAGGACAAGCCGTACCCCTCCAACGACCGGCTGTTCGCGAACGCGGCCAAGGTCTGGGAGAAGGAGTCGCCGACCTTCGGCCGCTACCAGGCCTTCGACGCGCCGGCGTGCGCGAGCTGGCCGGCCCCGGCCCGGGACGCCGAGCGCTTCTCCGGCCCGTGGAACAAGAAGACCTCCAACACCGTGATGGTGATCGGCAACCTCTACGACCCGGCCACCCAGTACAAGTTCGCCCAGCGGATGCAGCAGGAGCTGAGCAACGCCGTGCTGGTCAGCGTCGACTCGATCGAGCACTGCGCGGTCGGCCGCAGCAAGGCGCTGAACGAGCTGGTCACCCGCTACCTGGTGGACGGCACCGCGCCGAAGCCCGGCCAGCTGCTGAAGCCGGACGCGGAGATCTTCCCGGCGGTCTGACGGAACGGCCCCGGGTGGCCCCGGGGATGAGGTGACGGTCGTGGTGGTCGGCGATGGAGCCGACCACCACGACCGTGCTTTTCGGGCGAGCTTCAGGACGGCCCGGCAAATGCGGCAGTGGATCGTCATCGAACCTCCAGGGAGAGGATTTCCGGCGAGTCGACGGCGACCATAGCCCACGGCACCGACAATCGACTTCCGACGAGAGCGCCGAGGTCAGCGCCAGGATGAATCCCAAGAAATGACGTACTGTCACACTATTCATTAAGAGATTCCCACGGTCGGAAATCCGTGTTAGCGTGCGGCCGCCAGCTGCTCGCGAGCTACGGGAAGTGGGGACCGGTCAATGCAGTTCGAATTCTCCCGGCGGGGATTCCTCGGCGGCGCCGGCGCGGCGGCCGCCGGGATCACCGCGGGTTCCGCGGGCGTGGCGGCGGCCGAGGGCGCGCATCGGGAACTGCCGAAGGGGCAGTCGGTCCTGCCGGGCGATCCGCGCTACCAGACGCTCAGTCAGGGGTTCAACCAGCGCTGGAGCAGCAGCCCCGCCTACATCCGGCTGGTGGGCAACGAGGCGGACGCGGTCGCCGAGGTGAACCGGGCGTTGGACCGCGGGCTGCGGCCGACGGTCCGCGGCGGCGGGCACTGCTACGAGGGTTTCGTCGACAACGACCGGGGCGTCATCCTCGACCTCAGCACCATGCGCGGCGTCGCCGCCTCGACCGACAAGTTCGGCCGCCCCACGTACAGCGTCGAGGGCGGCGCGACCAACTGGGACGTCTACACCACGCTGTTCCGCGAGCACGCCGTCACCCTGCCCGCCGGATCCTGCTACTCGGTCGGCGCGGGCGGGCACGTCTGCGGAGGCGGGTACGGTCTGCTCTCCCGGCGGCACGGGCTCACCGTGGACCACCTCGTCCAGGTCGACGTGGTCACCGTTCGGGGCGGCACGGCAGTGGTGACGAAGGCGCACCGCGAGGACGCGAAGGGGTCGCCCGAGCAGGACCTCTTCTGGGCCCACACCGGTGGCGGCGGCGGGAACTTCGGGGTGGTGCTGCGGTACCACTTCGCGTCGGACGTGCCCCAGCCGCCGCCGCGGGTCTGGCTCAGCAGCGTGGCCTGGCCCTGGACCGAACTGCTCCAGCGGCCCGCCGACTTCGAGACCCTGGTGAGCAACTTCGGCGCCTTCATGGCCGAGCACAGTGACCCGCAGGAGTCGGTGTACCAAGGGCTGTTCGCCATCCTCAAGCTCACCCACCACTCCAACGGCAACGTCGTCCTGCTCAGTCAGTGGGACGGTGAGGACCCGGCCCCGCTCGACGCCTTCGTGGCGGCCGTCGAACAGGGGGTGACGACGCCTTCGGTGGCGCAGACCCGGCCGGCCGGCGGGCTGTTCCTGCCCTACCCGGAGAAGCGGCGCCAGCTGCCGTGGTTCCAGGCGACCATGACGCTCAACCCTTCGGGTGACAACGAGCGCGGCAAGTACAAGTCGGCCTACCACCGGGAACCGTTCGCCCCGGCGCAGATCGCCTCTTTCTGGGACTGGCTGGTGCGGGACGTGGAGGGAGCCGACCTCTCGGACACGCTGATCCAGATCGACTCCTACGGCTGCCGGATCAACACCCGCCGCCCCGAGGAGACGGCCGTCCCGCAGCGCGACTCGATCATGAAGTTGCAGTACCAGACCTACTGGACCGATCCGGCGGAGGACGACAAGCACCTGGCCTACCTGAGCGGGCTGTACCGCGACGTCTACCGGGAGACGGGCGGTGTCCCGGAGATCGATACCGCGACGGACGGCGCCTACGTCAACTACCCGGACACCGACCTGGGCACCGTCAACCAGCCCGACCCGGCCTATCCGCGCCTCTACTACAAGGGCAACTACCCGAGGCTGCAACGCGCCAAGGCCTACTGGGATGGGGAGGAGGTGTTCCACCATGCCCAGTCGATCACCCCGGCCGCGAGCTGAGGCCTGAGGCCTGAGGCCTGGATCGGACCCCGCCCCACGCTCCGCCCCGCTACGCGGCGCGCTCCGTCCCCTCCTCGACGATCCGCCCGTCCCGGACCTCGATCACCCGGTCGGCGAGCCCCATCAGCGTCGGGTCGTGGGTGGCGACCAGCACCGTGACGCCCTCGCTGCGCACCACCGCGCGCAGCAGTTCCATGATCGAGCGCCCGGTCTCCGAGTCCAGCTGGCCGGTCGGCTCGTCGGCGATGATCAGGCTGGGTTCGTTGGCCAGCGCGCGGGCGATCGCGACGCGCTGCTGCTGTCCGCCGGAGAGCTCGCCGGGGCGCTGGTTGGCGTGGTTCGCCAGGCCGACCAGGGCGAGCAGGGCGTGCGCGCGCTCCTCGCGCTCGGCGGCCGGGGCCTTGCGCAGCCGCATGGGCACGCCGACGTTCTCGGCGGCGGTGAGCATCGGGATCAGCCCGAAGGACTGGAACACGAAGCCGATCTGCTCCCGTCGCAGGGCGAGCCGGCCGTCCTCGTCCAACTCGGCGAGGTCGACGCCGTCCAGGGCGATGGTGCCACTGGTGGGCGTGTCCAGGCCGCCGACCAGGTTGAGCAGGGTGGTCTTGCCGGAGCCGGAGCGCCCCTTGAGCGCGGCGAGCTCGCCGCGGGCCACGGTGAACGAGACGCCGCGCAGAGCGTGCACGGCCCGCTCGCCGGTGCCGAAGCTCCGGCGGAGGTCGGTCACGGCCACCATCGGTGGGGTGGTGGTTGCGGTGGCGGCCTGAGGCTGCGTCATGCGGCGTCCCCCTGTGGGCGTGGTGCCCGGTTTCTGCCGGGCCCCATCCGGTCCTACGGATATGACTGCTTTGCTGGTTCACCTTCCCGGACAAGAATCCGCGGAGACGGTGTCCCGGGCCAAAGGAGCGCGCTGAAGCCGGATTTGTGAAGTGTTCATGGCATTCAGCTGGGGCATCCCTTGGCGGGGATGCTACCAATGAAAGGAATTTGTTCACTGGTTACTTCATTCGCGCAAGTCCCTTCCGTTCCTGGATCGAATCTGACAGCATCGTCCGCTATCCGGCGACTGATTGCCGGTGATCAATGCGCCGGCGCGCTCACGATATGTCCGCCTGTGGCCGCTTTGTGCCCGGACCGGATCGATGAGCGGGGCCGGGACGCAACCGGGGACATGGTCCGGGGGAGGAACTCTGATGCTCGGCTTCGTCATGCGCCGACTGCGCGGGCGAGTGCCGCTGGCTGCCGCTGTCCTGCTCGCGGTGCTGATCACCACGTCCGTGCTGACCGCCCTGGTGGCCTTCAACAGCAGTGTCGGCGAGGCCGGCCTGCGACAGGCGCTCCAAGGGCCCGGTCACGCGCGGACCACGGTGGCGGTGACCGGCGAGCACGGACTCGGCCAGCGGACGAAGGACGAGGAGGCACTCGCCGGCTACCGGCAGAAGCTCTTCGGTGACCTGCCCGTGCACACCGACAGCCTGATGCGCAGCCGCTCCTACGGTCTGCCAGGCTCCGTCAGTCCGGTGGCCGGCAACGGCTCCGGCACCGCCGGAACCGCGGCCCCCGCAGGCGCCGCGACCCCGGCCGTTGCAGCTGGCCAGGCCCCCGGCACCCAGCTCGACCTGACACTCCTCGCCGACCTCGACCGCGGCCGGGTCCAATTGCTCGCCGGCGCCTGGCCGGGAGCCGCCACCGGGCCGGTCCAGTCCGCCGCCCCCGAAGCCGCCGTCCCGCAGAGCCTGCTGCGCCGACTCGGCCTCACCGAGCAGGCCCTGCCCGCCGAAGTCCCGCTCACCGACCGGGTCGACGGCAAGCCGCTGACCGTCCGGATCACCGGCGTCTACCGGGCCACCGACCCGACCGCCCCGTACTGGCGGATCGACCCGGTCAGCGGTCACGAGATCGAGGTCGGCGCCTTCACCACCTTCGGTCCGATGATGGTCGACCAGAGCGCCTTCACCACGGCCGGCCTGGTCCAGAGCGGCCGGAGCTGGCTGCTGGACGCCGACTTTTCCAGCGTCGGCCAGGCCTCCGCCCAGGCCATCGGCGACCGTGCCCAGCGCCTCGGCGAGGAGCTGCGGACCACCGGCACGCTCACCGCGAAGACCGAACTGCCCGACATCGTGCACGAGTTGTCCGACGGCATGGTGGTCGCCCGGTCCACGCTGCTGATCGGCGCCCTCCAACTGGCCGTGCTCGCCGCCGCGGCCCTGCTGCTGGTGGTCCACCTGATCGCCGCACGGCAGGAGTCCGAGAACGAGATGCTCGCCGCGCGCGGCGCCTCCGCCGTCAGGCTCGGCTCCTTCACCGCCCTGGAATCGCTGCTGCTGGCCCTGCCCGCGGCGCTGTTCGCGCCACTGCTGACCCCGTTCCTGGTCCGCGCGCTGGCCGGCCTCGGTGGTTCCCACCAGGTCGCCCTGGACACCGGCATCAGCTGGTCGCTCTGGCAGGTGGCCGTGGTCTGCGCGTTCGCCTGCGTCGTCCTGGCCGCCGTGCCCAGCGTGGTGCGCGGCGTCGGCGCCGCCCTGCGCCGCCGCACCGGCCGACGCCAGGCCGTGGTCTCCGGCGTCGCCCGCAACGGCGGCGACCTCGCCGTGCTCGCCCTGGCCGCGCTCGCCTACCAGCAGCTCGACCAGTACGGGGGCGGGCTGTCCACCGACTCCTCCGGCCGGCTCGACGTCGACCTGCTGCTGGTGGCCACCCCGACGCTCGCCCTGTGCGCCGGCACCCTGATCGTCCTGCGCCTGCTGCCGTTCGTGGCCCGGCTCGGCGCGCGCGCCGCCGCCCGGGGCCGCGGCCTCGGCCCCGCCCTGGTCGGCTGGCAGCTGGCCCGCCGGCCCGGCCGCGCCACCGGTCCGGTGCTGCTGCTCGTGATGGCCGTGGCCACCGGTGTCCTGGCGCTCGGCCAGCACGCCACCTGGACGGCCTCCCAGCGCGACCAGGCGACCTTCGCCACGGCCGGCGGCCTGCGCATCTTCGGCTCGCACAACTCCCCGATGGGCCAGGGCGGCCGCTACGGCAGCCTGCCCGGCGGCGACCGGCTGGTCCCGGTGGTGCGCGACGAGCAGCCCTTCCAGGACGGCAACGGCGGCCAGCTGCTGGCCGTGGACGGCGCCGCCTTCGCCGACCGCGTCCGGGTCCGCGCCGACCTGCTCGACGGCCACACGTCCGCGGACGTCTTCGGCACGCTCGCCGCGGCCGGCGGCGCCCAGTCCGGCATCCCGCTGCCCGGCCACCCGCTGCGGATCGACGCCGAGATCGCGGTGCGCCAGCAGGACGGGGACAGGAGCCCGATCCACCCGGAAGTCCGGCTGCTGCTGCGTGACCGCTTCGGCCTGGTCCACAAGGTCGTGTTCGGGGACCTCCCGCTGAACGGCCAGGTCCGCTCCTCGATCCCGCTCGGCGCGCTGGTCGACGCCCCGGTCGGCTCCGTCGCCGCCCCGCTGACCGTGATCGGCGCGACCGTCTCCTTCGGCGACAGGGGCGACGGCGACGTCACCGTGCGGAGCCTCGCCGTCTCCGAGACCGCGGACGGACCGGCCACCGTCGTTCCGGTGCCGGCCGGTGCCGGCTGGAGCCTCAAGCCCCCGGTGAACCCCATCAGCCCGAACAACTCGCCGTCGGCCGATCTCGCCTCCGAGACGGCCACCGCCGACGCGCTCTTCACGGTCCGCTACCACTCCAGCCGCGGCATCGGCAACGCGCTGCGCGCGGTGCTGATCCCGGCCGGGGCGGCCGCCCCGGCCGCCGTCAACGGTGTCGCCACCCGCGACTACCTGAAGGCCGTCGGCGCTTCCGTCGGCGACACCCTCCAGGTGCCGTTCAGCGGCATCGTCGTCCCGGTCAAGGTGACCGGCGCGGTGGAGGCGGTCCCGGTGGCCGGCCGACGGGCGCTGGTGATGGACCTGGGCTCCGTCGCCCGGGTGCTGATCGCCCAGGACCGCAACCTGCCCACCCGCACCGAGTGGTGGCTGCCCGCCACGGGGCCGGACGACCGCGCCCCGGCCGAGGCCGCCGCCGCCCTGCGCGGCGCGCCCGGAAGCCAGGACCTCGCGCTCGACGGCGAGGTCGCCGAGGGCCTCCTCGGAGACCCGATCGGCGCCGCCCCGCAGAGCGCGCTGCTGGCCATCGCGATCGTCACCGCCGTACTGGCCGCGATCGGCTTCGGCGCCTCCGTGGCCGGCTCCGCCCACGAACGCTCCCGGGACTCCGCGCTGCTGCTCGCCCTGGGCGCCCCGCGCAAGCAGGTCACCCGCACCGCCGCCGCCGAGAACGCGGTGCTGGTCGGGCTCGGCGGGGTCGTCGGCCTCGCCCTCGGTGCCCTGCTGGTCCACCTGATCGTGCCCTTCGTCGTGCTGACCCCGGCCGCCCGCCGACCGGTACCCGAGGCGCTGGTCCAGCTGCCGTTCGGTCAGTCGCTGCTGTTCGCGGCCGCGATCGCCGTCGTACCGCTGCTGTCGTCCTTCCTGATCGGACGCCGGAGTCGAGAAGTGGCCGCCCGGCTGCGCCACGTGGAGGAGATGTGACCACCAAGGACGGCACCACCGTGCCCACCTCCGCGCCGGCGCCCGCGCCCGCGCCCCCGCGCGCCCACCGCCCCGCGCCCTGGGTCCGCACCAGGCTGCGCGCGATGCCGCTGGCGGCGCTGCTCACGGCGGCCCTCGCCCTGGTCACGGTCTTCCTGGCGGCGGCCTTCCCCCGCATCGCGGACCGGGGCGCGGACACCGCGCTCCAGGAGTTCACCCGCGGCCTGGGCGCCAACGTCACCAACTTGGAGGTCACCTCCGAGGTGATCCGCGACGACAATGCCGCCAACCTCGACGGCGTGCGGAAGAAGCTCGTCGAGCAGATCGGACAGCGGCTGCCGCTGAGCTCGTCGGGCCAGGTCTTCGGCACCCGGATCAAGACCGAGCGCCAGATGTTCAACCCGGAGTACACCCGGTTCTCCGAACACGCCCCGGGGCTCAACCTGTTCTACCTGGACGGCCTCGCCGACCGGGTGACGCTGACCTCGGGCACCTGGCCGGGCCCCGCCCCGGCCGACGGCGGTCCGCTGCCGATCGTGCTGAGCCAGAAGGCCGCCGAGGCCATCAACATCAAGCTCGGCGACGTCATCGAGAGCGGCACCGACGGGCCCGTCACACTGCGCAGCACCGTGGTCGGCTTCTACCAGGTGAACGACCCCCAGGACCCGTCCTGGGAGACGCTCGGCTGTCCGGCCAGGGCCTGCCTGGGGCTCAAGGGCCTCGACGCCTGGTACTGGACCAGCGGCTTCGTCGACGGCGGCAGCCTCAGCGCGCTGGCCCGCTGGGGTTCGAGCGGCCAGAACTTCTGGCGGCTGCCCGTCGACCCCGGTTCGCTGCGCGTCGACCAGCTCGACCGGACCCGCGGGGCCCTCGGCTCGTACACCGCGGGCCCCGGCCTGACCAGCCTGATCGACACGACCCTCCGGGCCGACCTGCACGCCACCTCGCTGATGCCGGACGTCCTGAGCCGGGCCGACGCCCGCTACCAGGCCGCGGCCCCGTTGGGCGCCGTCGGGCCGGCCGGCGTGGCCGGCATCGCGGTCGTGGTGCTCTGCATGGCCGCGGCGCTCGGCACCGACCGGCGCACCACCGAGATCCGCCTGCTCCAGGCCCGCGGCGGCTCGCGCGGCGGAGTGCTGCTGCGGCTGATCGGCGAGGGCTCGGTGACGGTCGTGCCGGCCGCCGTGCTGGGGACGACCCTCGCCCTGGTGCTGCTGCCCACCCCGCGGTGGGGAAGCTCCGTGCTGCTGGCCCTCGCCGTGACGTTGCTCGCGGTGCTGGCCTTCCCGGCCCGGGCCGCCCTGCTGTGGTCGCGCCCGCGGGCGGCCGGCGGCTGGCGCCGGGCGATCGGCGAGCTCGCCGTGCTGGTCGTCACCGCCGCCGCGGTGGCCGAGGTCCGCCGCCGCGGTGTCGGCCACTCGGGCAGCGGCGTGGACCCGCTGCTGGTGGCCGCCCCGCTGCTGCTCGCCATCTCCGGGGGCCTGCTGCTGGCGCGGATCGAGCCGGTCGTGGTCGGCTGGCTGGCCGCCCTCGCCGCGCGCGGCCGCGGGCTGGTCGGCTTCCTCGGACTGGTCCGGGCCGCCCGCGACAACTCGGGACGGCGTCGGCCCTCCGCGCTGCCGCTGCTCGCCCTGCTCATCGCCGTCACGGCCACCGGCTTCGGCGCCACCGTGCTCGACACGGTGAACCACTCCCGGATGCGGGCCGCCCGGATCTCGGCCGGCGGCGACGTGTCCGTCAGCGTCCCGATCTACGCCACCCTGCCGGACGACTTCACCAAGGCCGCCGGCGAACTGCCCGGCGTCCGGGCCGCGACCGGCGCCTGGATCGAGGAGCGGGCCACCTTCATCGGCGGCGACCGGTCCACGGCCGACGCCATCCTGGTGGTGGTCGAGCCCAAGGCCTACGCGGAGATCGCCCGCACCATCGGGGTCGGCGAGTACGACCCGGCCAAGCTGGCCGACGCCCCGTCCGGCCAGGACGCCCCGGTGCCCGCGCTGTTCAGCCGGGACCTGGCCCAACGCCTGGCCGGCGGTGCGCCCCAGGTGCGCACGCCCAACGGCAGTCAGATGACCACCAGCGTCGCCGGGATCGTCGCCGCCACGCCCGCCCTGCCGGACCCGGGCAAGCCCTTCGTGGTGGTGCCGTCCGGCCCCGCCACGGAGCACCTGCCGGAGCTCAAGCGGGCGACCAAGGTGAACAAGTGGTTCGCGGTCGGCGACGTCGACCCGGACCAGGTGCGCGCGCTGCTGATGGAGCGCGGCCTCGGCGGCCGCGAACTGTCCGGCATCGTCAAGCTGGTCAACGACGAGGCCACGGCGGCGGGGAAGACCAGCTCCGGGCTGCCTCCCGGCTACGTGGTGCACAGCAGCGGCGAGAAGCTCGCCGAACTCGACGCGGACCCGGTGCAGCGCGCCGCCGGACGGCTGTTCTGGTACGCGGGCGTCGCCGCCGCCGGATTCGCCCTGCTGGCGGTGCTGCTGACGCTGCTGCGGGCCGCGCCCGACCGTACGGCGGTGCTCGCCCGGCTGCGCACCATGGGCCTGCGGCCCCGGCAGGGGCTGGTGCTGGTGATCGCCGAGGCGCTGCCGCAGACCCTGGCGGCGGCCGTCGGGGGCGGCCTGGTCGCGCTGGCGGCGGTCGCCCTGCTGGGCGGCTCCCTCGATCTCTCGGCGCTGGTCGGCGCCCCGGTGGGCAAGACCCTGGCTCCCGCGCTGATGCCGGTGCTGCTGCCCACCGCGGGTCTGGCCCTGGTGGTCTGCCTGGGCGTGGTGCTGGAGACGCTGGTCACCGGTCGGCGTCAGATCGCCACCGAACTGCGAGCGGGGGAGCGGTCATGAGGCCGGGCAGGGCATGGGCGGTCGGGACAGTGGAGAGCGGTGCGATGACGCAGACAGTCGAGACAGGAGACGAGCGGTGATGAGCACTTCCCAGGAGCGGACGGTCGCCGAGGCGCCCAGCCTCCAGGAGCTCCAGCAGCGGGCCCTCGCCGCCGCGTCGCCCAAGGCGTTCGGCGAGGGCGCGGCCATCGTGTGCGACCGGCTGGTCCGGATCTTCAGCGCGGAGGGGGTCGAGGTCCAGGCCCTCCAGGGCCTGGAGCTGACCATCCAGCAGGGCGACCTGGTCGCCCTGGTCGGCGCCTCCGGCAGCGGCAAGTCCACCCTGCTGACCATCCTGGCCGGGCTGGACGTGCCGACCGCCGGCACCGCCACGGTGGCCGGCTGCGACCTGCTGGAGATGTCCGTCAAGGAGCGGCTGCGCTACCGGCGCGAGGTGGTCGGCTTCATCTGGCAGCAGACCGCCCGCAACCTGCTGCCCTTCCTCACCGCCGCCGAGAACATCGCACTGCCGATGCAGCTGCGCGGCCGCCGTGCGGGCGCCGGCGGTGCCAAGCAGCAGGCGGGCCGGGTGACCGAGCTGTTGGAGGCGCTGGAGATCGGCGACCTCGCCCACCGCAAGCCCGGCGAGCTCTCCGGCGGCCAGCAGCAGCGGGTGGCGATCGCGGTGGCGATGGCCAACAACCCGCCGGTGCTGCTCGCCGACGAGCCCACCGGCGAGCTGGACTCGGAGACGGCCGGGAACATCTTCGAGTCCTTCCGCACCGTCAACCGCGAACTGGGCGCCACCGTCGTGATCGTGACCCATGACCCGATGGTCGCGGGCGAGGTCCGGCGCACGGTCGCCATCCGGGACGGGCGGACAGCCAGCGAGGTGCTGCGCCGCACCGTGACGGACGAGCACGGCGAGGAGTCGGTGAACGAGCGCGAGTACGTGATGCTGGACCGCAGTGGCCGGGTGCAGCTGCCGGTCAAGTTCCTGGAGTCGCTCGGGATGGAACACCGGGTGGCGGTCGACCTCGCGGCCGACCACATCGAGCTCCGGCCGGACGACCTCGCCGGGCACTGACCCCGGGGCGCTGCCCGGGAGGCCCCGTCGCCTCCCGGGCGGGTCAGCTGTCGCCGCCCATCCGCTGGAAGAGGCCGCTGCCCTCGGCGTCCGTCCGCAGGTCCGGCGGCGCCTCCTGGGCGGCGCGCTCGCCGCGGGAGGTGGCGGTGCAGAGGGCGAAGACGATCAGGGCACTGGCCGCCACGGCCAGGATGCCCAGGGCGGTCAGGACGCGAAGCCAGGTCAAGGGGTGCCTCCTGGTGGGACGGTGCGGCCCGCACTGACGTGCACGACGCCGCCGGGATGCATCGGCAGGTCGTGCCGCACGGTCGAGTGCCCACGGACGGTTCTTCCCGTCGGGTGGCGCGCGAGAGGTCGCCCGCGTGGGCGCTCGAAGCACTCGCAGGGCGCGTCAAGCCGTGTCGCGCGCCCCTGCGGTGGCGGAAGCCCGTCCGGTCCGGTCGCCCACCTGGGCCCGCAGCGCGCCGAGGTCCGGCTTCCCGAGGCCGTTCAGCGGGATCGCGGGCAGTAGCAGGAGGGTGTCCGGGGCGCACCGGCCGAGGCCGTGCGCCCGGCTCCAGCGGTGCAACTGTTCGGCCGTCAGCCGCGAGCCGGGGGTGAGGGCGACCGCGGCGTGGATTCGCTCCAGGCGGTCCGGGTCGGTGGTCGTGAACATCACCGCCTCGCGGACCTCGGGGTGGGTGCGCAGCGGTTCCTCGATCTCGCGGGGGAACACATTGTGCCCCTCGACGATCGCCATCGGGTCCCGCCGCCCGGACACCGTCAGATAGCCGGTCGCGTCCAGGCTGCCCAGGTCACCGGTGTGCAGCCAGCCGTCCCGGAGCACCCGCTCGGTCAGCTCCGGGTCGCGCCAGTAGCCGGCCATCACGGTCGGCGTGCGAACGCAGATCTCCCCGGTCCGGCCCGGCGGCAGCTCGCTGCCGTCCTCGTCCAGGACGCGCAGCCCGGTGTCGGGATACGGGCGGCCGGCGGTGGTCAGCAGCCGTGGTGCCAGGTGCTCGTCCGGGCTCAGCCGGGTGACCGGCCCGCACTCCGTCAGGCTGTAGGTCTGGTGCAGCACCCGGCCCAGCCGCCGGGTCGCCTCGGCCAGGCGCCGCGGCGAGGGCGCGCAGCCGGTGTAGCCGACCCGGCGCAGGCTGCCGGTGTCGGTCGTGGGCAGCAGCGGGTGGTCCAGCAGCCGGTACAGCAGGTGCGGCGGCAGGTAGGTCCGGGACACCCGGTGCCGTTCGACCGCCGCCAGCACGGCCCCGGCGTCGAACCCGTCCTGCATCACCACCGTGCCCCCGGCCGCCAGTGCCAGGTCCGCCGTGGTGCCGCCGCCGTGGCAGAGCGGGGTACAGAGCAGGAAGACCGAGCCGGACGGCAGCGGTGGGCGCGGCGGACGGGCGAAGCGGCGCAGGACGCCCTTGGGACGCCCGGTGGTGCCGCCGGTGAACTTCACCGCCATCACGTCCTCGGGGCGGCACCGGGGTTCGAGCGGGGCGGGGGAGCGGGCCGCGGCGAGGTCCAGCAGGTCGGTGCCGAGCCCGAGCGGTGACGGGCCCAGGGAGAGCAGAGCCGCGGAGGGCAGAGCCCGGGCGATCCCGTCGGCCGCCGCCGAGCAGCGGACCGGGTCGAAGACCAGCGCGGACGTTCCGGCGAACTCCGCCAGCGCCATCTGCTCCGCGACCGGCCCGTCCGGGAACGGCATCGCCACCCGGCAGCCCAGCAGGTTGGCGGCCAGCCGCACCAGCAGCGCCTCCGGCCGGTTCCCGGCCAGCACTGTCACCCCGTCCCCGCGCCCGAGGCCGATCCCGTCCAGTGCGCGGGCCGCTCGGTGGACCAGGTCCAGGCACTGCTGCCCGCTCCAGGCGTCGGTGCCGTACCGGATCGCCACCCGAGCGGGATCGCGCGCGAGCCCGTCCAGCACCCGCGCGGTGTACGTCGGAGCCGCCTCGGCCATGGCCCGCCCTCCTGTCTGACGGTGTGTCAGCCTAGTGGATGGGCGGTCCCGCGGACGCACTGCGGTGCACCTCGGCCCCACGGGCACCGGCGGGCGCAGCCGGGGGCGGTTGTCCGACGGTGTTGTTAGGGTTCCGGTCGGACGTGAACGGGGGTGCGGGCTGATGGGCGGTGGGGTGGACGCGGTCGTGACGCCGCGCGGCGTGGTCGATCTGCGGGGCGAGGCCGGCGCGGGGTTCGTCACCGCCTATCCGGCCGACGCCGTGGTGGTGGTGTCGGGGCTGCCGGGGGCCGGAAAGAGCACCCTGCTGCGGCGCTGGTCCGGGGCGGCGCTGCGGGCGGTGGACCCGCGGACGGTGCACGAGGCCTGCGAGGCGGTGATGCCCGCCGCCCTGCCGTACGCGGTCTACCGGCCGTGGGCCCGGCTGGAGCACTTCCGGCTGCTGCGCTCCTCGGTGCGCGGCGGCGGCCCGCTGCTGGTGCACGACTGCGGCAGCCGCGCCTGGATGCGCCGCTGGCTGGCCAGGGAGGCGGGGCGGCGGGGCCGCGAACTGCACCTGGTACTGCTCGACGTCGGCGCCGCCACCGCGCTGGACGGGCAGCGGGCCCGCGGCCGGCACGCCGCCACCCGGGTCTTCGCCCGTCACCGCCGCGGCCTGGAGCGGCTGTTGGCCGCCTTCACCCGCCATCGGCGGTCCGGCGGGCCGATGCCGACGCCGGAGGTCTCGTCCGTACTGCTGCTCGACACCGTCTCCCGCTCCCGCGCGGAGTCGGTGCGGTTCGGGCCCGCGGGCTGACCTCGCCGGCCTCGGACCGCGGCCCCCAGCCGGCCGGCCGGGATCCATGATCGTCACAACGCGCCCCCAGCCGGCCCCGGCACTGCCAGACTGGTCCGGCACAGTTCGTCACGGAGAGAGGTCACACCCCGCATGCCCAGCAGCGCCGCCGTCGACAACCCGTGGTTCCGCCGGTTCAACCCGTCCGACTCCGCGCCCGCCCGGGTCGTGATCTTCCCGCACGCCGGCGGCTCGGCCAGCTACTACCTGGAGTACTCCAACGCGCTGGCGCCGTACGCCGACGTGCTCGCCGTCCAGTACCCGGGCCGGCAGAACCGCATCGCGGAGCCGACGATCGACTCGGTGACCGGGCTCGCCGAGGAGCTCTTCCGGGAGCTGCGGGAGTGGGCGGACCGGCCGCTCGTCTTCTTCGGGCACAGCATGGGCTCGGCCGTCGCCTTCGAGACCGCCCGGCGCTTCGAGCGCGCCGGGGTGAAGGGGCCCGAGCGGTTGTTCGTCTCGGCCGGTCGCGCCCCCTCGCTGGGCCGGGAGACCGCGATCCACCGGTTGCCGGACGCGGGACTGCTCGCCAAGTTGGTCGAGCTCGGCGGCACCGACGAGCGGGTCCTCGCCATCCCCGCCCTGTGCGAGATGATCCTGCCGAGCCTGCGGGCCGACTACACGGCCATCGAGACCTACCGCTGCGCCCCGGACGCGACCGTGTCGGTGCCGATCACCGCCCTGGCGGGGGAGTCCGACAAGAGCGCCACCGTCGACCAGGTCGGCCAGTGGGAGCGGCACACCACCGGCCCCTTCGACCTGCGGGTCTTCCCGGGCGGCCACTTCTACCTGGCCGACCGGACCGCGGAGGTGGTGGAACTGCTCACCGCGCGCCTGGGTCGCTGAGTCGCCGTGGACAGGCGCCCGGTCCGGCAATCGCACCGACTTGCGGGCGGATCCGTCCGCACCCGGTGACCGGAGCGCGCCCGCTCGGCTACTGTGCCTGCTTGACGTGCCGTCAGCAGATCACCAGGAGGCAGTCGTGCGCCGGATCGCCGTCGTCGGAGCGGGCCAGGCCGGCCTCCAGCTCGCCCTCGGGCTGGTGGAGGACGGCTACCAGGTGACCCTGGTCGCCGAGCGCACCCCGGAGCAGCTGCGCGGCGGCCGGGTGCTGTCCACCCAGGCGATGTTCGGCCCGGCGCTGCGGATCGAGGCGGCGGCCGGGCTGGACCTCTGGGCGGCCGAGGCGCCGGCCGTCTCCTCGGTGGCGGCGGTCCTCGCGGCGCCCCCGGGGGTGCGGGCGCTGGAGTACACCATGACGCTGGACGATCCCGCCCAGTCCGTGGACCAGCGGCTCAAGCTGGCCGGCTGGCTGGAGCTGCTGGTCGAGCGCGGCGGCCGGGTCGAGTACCGCACGCTGGATCCGGCCGCACTGCACGAGCTGGCCCGCCGGCACGAGCTGACCGTGGTGGCGGCCGGGCGCGGCGCACTGGCCGGGATCTTCGAGCGCGACGCCGCCCGCTCGCCCTTCGACCGGCCGCAGCGGGCGCTGTCCTGCCTGTACGCGCACGGCGTCGGCTCGCCCGACCCGGCCGCCCCGCCGCAGGCCCGGATGAACGCCCTGCCGGGCCTCGGCGAGCTGTACCTGCAACCGGCGCTCACCCTGTCCGGCCCCTGCGACATCCTGCTCTGGGAGGCGCTGCCCGGCAGCCCGCTGGACGCCTTCGGCGACACCCCGCCGCCGGACGTCCAACTGGCCCGGATCCGCAAGCTGTTGGGCGAGTACCTGCCCTGGGAGGCGGAGCTCTGGACGGAGGCCGAGCCGACCGACGCCGGAGCCGGGCTGGCCGGCGCGGTCACCCCGGTGGTCCGGCGCCCGGTGGCGGAACTCGGCTCGGGCGTGGACGCCGTCCACGTCCTGGGCATCGGCGACGCGGTGGTGGTGACCGACCCGATCACCGGACAGGGAGCCAACAACGCCGCCCGGGCGGCCGAGGCCTACCGCCGGGCGATCGTCGAGCACGGCGACGCCCCGTACACGGCCGACTGGATGTGCCGCACCGCCGAGCGGTTCTGGCAGCAACAGGCCCGTCACAGTGTGGATTTCACGGCCGCGATGCTGACCGTGCCGGACTACCTCCAGGGGGTCTTCACGGCCGCCGCCGAGCACCCGGAGGTCGGCCGCCGGCTCGCCAACACCTACGCCGAGCCGAGCGACTACGCGGCCTGGCTGGCCACCCCCGAACTGGTCGACGCGTACCTGGCCTCGGTCGGCGGCTGAGGCGTCCCCGGCGACCGCACTTGCCCCCGGACGGTCCGCGGGACGACGCTGGAGTGAAGACGGCAAACCGGTGCGGGAGGCGTCGTTCGTGGACGGACGCGAGCCCGCGGGCCGGTCCGGGCGCGGCCACCGGAGCGTGCCGCACACGGCCGACCTGCGAGTCGAAGCCTGGGCGCCGACGGCCGAGGGCTGCATCGGCGAGGTGGTGCATGCCGTCGTGGGCAGCTTCGCCGACCTCGCCGGCGCACGGATCACCGGCGAGCGCGGCTGCACCGTCCTCGCGGTGAGCGACCCGGACCTGCTCGCGGGCGTCCTGGAGGAGGTCATCTACCGGATGGACGCCGACGGCGAACTGCCGGTCGCGGTGGCGGTCGCCCCGATCGAGGGCCTGGACGGAGCCCGCCGGGTGACGGTCCGCTTCCGGATGGCCGACACCGCCACCGCCGCACTGATCGGCGCCGTGCCGAAGGCCGTCTCACTGCACGACCTGGACCTCAGCGCCGGGCCGGACGGCTGGACCTGCCAGGTCACGGTGGACGTCTGAGCCCGGCCCCTGCGGCGACCGGGTGGACCTGCGGAAGCGGGGTGAACGAGGTGGAGATCGCACTGGCCGAGGCGGGCCGCCATCGCTGGCGGATCGAGCCGCACCCGCCGATGCGGGTGCCCGGCGTGGTGTTCGCGAGCGGCGCGCTGCTGCCGCAGGCCGCCGGGGACAAGGCGCTGGAGCAGGTGGCGAACGTGGCGACGCTGCCCGGCATCGTCCGCGCCTCCTACGCGATGCCCGACGTGCACTGGGGCTACGGCTTCCCGATCGGCGGGGTCGCCGCCACCGATGTCGAGCGGGGCGGGGTGGTCTCGCCCGGCGGGGTCGGCTTCGACATCTCCTGCGGCGTCCGGCTGCTGGCCGCCGGCGTCAGCCGGGACGAACTCGACCCGGAGCGGATCCGCCGCCTGATGGACCTGCTGGACCGCACCGTGCCGCGCGGCCTTGGCCGGGGCGGCCTGTGGCAGCTGTCCGGGGCGCGGGAACTGGACGAACTCCTGCTCGGCGGCGCCCGCTACGCCGTCGAGCACGGCCACGGCGTACCGCGCGACCTGGAGCGCTGCGAGGACCGCGGGGTGCTGTCCGGCGCGGCCCCCGGGGAGGTCAGCACCCGGGCCGTCGAACGCGGGCTGCAGCAGGTCGGCAGCCTCGGCTCGGCCAACCACTTCCTGGAGGTGCAGGCCGTCGACCGGGTGCCCGACGAGCGGACCGCCGCCGCCTTCGGGCTGCGGCCCGGCCAGGTCTGCGTCATGATCCACTGCGGCTCGCGCGGCCTCGGCCACCAGATCTGCACCGACCACGTCCGCGCCATGGACCGCGAGCTGCACCGCTACCGGATCGAAGTCCCGGACCGCCAGCTCGCCTGCACCCCGGTCGACTCCCCGCGCGGCCACGCCTACCTGGGCGCCATGACCGCCGCCGCCAACTACGGCCGGGCCAACCGGCAACTGCTCTCCGAGGCCGCCCGCCGGGCCTTCGCCACCGCACTCGGCGTCGGCCTGGAGCTGGTCTACGACGTCTCGCACAACCTCGCCAAGCTGGAGAGCCACGAGGTGGACGGCGTGCCCCGCACGCTGTGCGTCCACCGCAAGGGCGCCACCCGCGCGCTGCCGCCCGGCGACCCCGACCTGCCCGCCGACCTGACGGAGGCCGGGCAGCCGGTGCTGGTCCCCGGCACCATGGGCACCGCCTCGTACGTCATGGTCGGGCTGCCCGGCAACGAGGCCTTCCGCTCCGCCTCTCACGGCGCGGGGCGGGTGCTCAGCCGCCACCAGGCGCAGCGCACCGTCCGCGGCGAACGGCTGAAGAGCGAGCTGGAGGCCCGGGGCATCGCGGTGCGGCCGACCTCCTGGCGGGCGCTCGCCGAGGAGACGCCCGAGGCCTACAAGGACGTCGACGCGGTGGCCGCCGTCACCGAGGCCGCCGGGCTCGCCCGGCCGGTGGCCCGGCTGGTGCCGCTGGGCGTGTGCAAGGGGTGAACCGCGGGTACGGGCCCGGGCACGTCCCCCGACTCCTCCGGCCGGGCGCGCTTGGCTGTCGGACGCCTCCGCCGCGGCGTTCGATACAGGAAGGAACCGTCACAGGAGGTGGTCATGCCGGGGAGACCGGACCGAACCGTGGACCGCGGCGGCAGCGGAGGCGGCCCGGTGATCGAACTGCGCTCGCTCACCAAGCACTATGGCAGCACAGTGGGCATCGAACAGCTGGACGTGTCGGTGGAGGCCGGTGAGGTGTTCGGCCTGCTCGGGCCGAACGGCGCCGGCAAGACCACCACCCTGCGCTGCCTGGTCGGGCTGCTCGGCCCCACCGCCGGGCAGGTCCGGGTGCTCGGCCTGGACCCGGTGGCCGACCACGGCCGGCTCGCCCCGGCGATCGGCTACCTGCCCGGCGAACTGCGGCTCTACCCCGAACTCACCGGGCAGCAGACCCTCGACCTGCTCGCCGCCCTCCAGGGCGCCCCGGTGCCGCGCCAGCGCGAGCTGTGCGACCGGCTGAAGCTCTCCCGGGCCGACCTGGCACGCCCGGTGGGGGAGTACTCGCGCGGCATGAAGCAGAAGCTCGGGCTCGTCCAGTCGCTCCAGCACCGGCCCCCGGTGGTCGTCCTGGACGAGCCCAGCGAAGGACTGGACCCGCTGGTCCAGGAGACCTTCTACGAACTGCTCGCCGAGGAGACCGCGGCCGGGCGGACCGTACTGCTCTCCAGCCATGTGCTGCCCGAGGTGCAGCGGACCTGCGGCCGGGTCGCCATCGTCCGCCAGGGCCGGCTGGTCACCGTCCGCTCGGTGGCCGAACTGCGCCAGGCGCGGGCCCGTAGGGTCCGGCTGGTCCTCGCCGACGGGCGGGGTGCCAGGCCGCTCGGCGCCGCCGAGCGCTGGTCCCCGCGCTGGGACGGCCCACGGGTCGAGCTGCTGGTGCCGCCGGACGAGGTGGTGGAAGCGGTGCGCGCCCTGCTCGCCGCACTGCCGGTGGCCGACCTCACGGTGGAGGAGGCGGGCCTGGACGAGGCCTTCCTCGACCTCTACCGCTCCGTCGGAGCCGAGGAGAACGCCGACGGCGGCCGGCCGGCGGCGGAGGAGGAGCGGCCGTGAACCCGGGCACCGTCAACCGCCGCCTCCCGCTGGTCTGGCTGGCCCTGCACCGCCGCCGCCGGATGCTGCTCTCCCTGCTGTTCGGCATGGTCGTCTTCGAGACCCTGATCGTGGTGATCACCGCGACCATCCCGACCGGCGACCTGTTCGGCGAACGCACCCCGCCCGGCGCGTTCAAGGCCTTCAGCGGCTCCAACGGCGATGTCTCCATCGCCAGCTACCCCGGGCTGCTCGGCGCCGGGCTCACCCACCCGTTCTGGATCGCCCTCCAGCTCACCGTGATCGGCTCGCTCGGCGCCGCCGCCGTCGCGGCCGACGTCGAGTCCGGCACCATCGAGCTGCTGATGACCCGGCCGGTCTCCCGGCGCCGACTGCTCGCCGAACGGGCCGGCGCCCTGGTCGCCGCCTCGGTGCTGCTCAACGCCGCCGCCACGGTGACCCTCGCCCTCGGGGTGGCGTTCTCCGCGAAGCTGCGCGAGGCCATCCCGGAGACCGCGGTCCTCACCGCCGGACTGCTCGGCTGCGCCCTCGCGTTCTGCCTGACCGGACCGGTGCTGGCGGTCTCCGCGCTCAGTCGGCGGCGGGCCCATGTGATCGGCGCGGCCGTCGCCTTCGGCGCCGTCGGCTTCGCGCTCAACTTCGTCGCTCTGGCCTGGTCCCCGGCCCGGGCGCTGCGCTACCTCAGCCCGTTCCACTACTACGCCCCGGGCGATGTGCTGGGCCACGGCGGCGTGCCGTGGGCGGCGTTCGGGGTGCTGCTCGGGGTGGGCCTGCTCGGGCTGGTGGCGGCGTTCCGGCTGCTGGAGCGGCGGGACCTGGCCGTCTGAGACGGTGGTCGGCCCCGGACGTCAGCCCCAGGTACGGGCGGCGGCCAACAGGCGTTCGCGGACCAGGGCGACGTGCGGATTGGTGGAGCCGGTCGGACGGCGGACCAGGTAGGCGGTGTTGATCGGCGGATCGGCCGGCTCGTGCAGCAACCGCAGGGCCCCGGAGGCCAGTTCGGCCCGGCACAGATAGCCGGGCAGCACGCTCCAACCCGCGCCCGCGGTGACCGCCGAGAGCACCGCCCGCAGGTCCGGCACGGTGACCGCCGCCCGGGCGTGCAGCCGACGGTCGAAGACGTGCCGCCAGTAGCGGCGGGCGATCGGCAGGTCCTCGGCGTAGCTGAGCAGCGGCACCTCGGCCAGTGCGCCGGGCAGCTCCCGCCCGGCCAGCCGCGCGGCCCAGACCGGGGCCGCGACCAGGACGAACTCCTCGTCGGCCAGCGGCTCGGCGAGCAGCGTCCGGCCGCGCGGACGCCGGGTGGCGATCACCAGGTCGTGCCGTCCGGCGCGGAGGTCCGCCAGCAGCGGGTCGGTCAGTCCGGCGGTCACCCGCAGCCGGACGCCCTCCGCGACCAGCGGGGCCAGCTCGGCCAGCACCACCGTACCGAGGAACTCCGCCGGCCCGGCGAGGTGCACCGGCTCCGGCACCGCGCCGCTACGCCCGTCGGCGAGGCCCGCGAGCCGGTCCAGCGGTTCGGAGAGGTGGCCGGCGAGGTCGTCGGCGTACGGCAGCGGACGGACCCCGCGCGCCTGGCGTTCGAACAGCTCCCGGCCGAGCCGCTGCTCCAGTGCCCGGATCTGTGCGGTCACCGTGGACTGGGACAGGCCCAGCAACTGCGCGGCCGCGGTGAAGGTGCCCGCGCGGTGCACGGCGAGGAAGGTCCGCAGCTGGTTGAGGTCCAGCGGCCCGGAGCCGGTGGCCGGCCGATCGCTCATGCCGGGGAGCCTACGGGATCCCGATGGCTCGCCCCGGCCCGAGCGGGCAGCGGTGAGGCAGCGGTGAGGCAGCTGTGAGGCAGCGGAATTCCGATGGCTCGTATCGGATCACCCATTGGCTCCCGCGGGCCGGGCGCGTCTAGCGTCGACGGCGTGAGCGCCGCGGCAGGGCCGTCGCGGCGGAAACCGCACCCCTGGAGGCACACCCCATGGCCGACATCCTTTTCGTCCTGACCGGTTCGAAGGTCTGGACGCTGAACGACGGCACCGCCCACCCGACCGGCTTCTGGGCGGAGGAGGCGGTCGTCCCGTACCGGGCCTTCACCGAGGCCGGCCACCGGGTCACGGCCGCCACCCCGGGCGGCGTGGTCCCGGTCGCAGACGGCGCCAGCCTGACCGACCCGGAGACGGCGGAGGAACTGGCGAAGATCGCCGAGTTCCGGCAGCCGCTGGTGCTGGCCGAGGTCGACCCGGCCGACTACGACGCCGTGTTCTACCCCGGCGGCCACGGCCCGATGGAGGACCTGGCGGTCGACGCCGACTCCGGCCGGCTGCTCACCCGGGTGCTGGCCTCCGGGCGTCCGCTCGGGGTGGTCTGCCACGGCCCGGCCGCGCTGCTCGCCGCGCGGGCGGAGGAGGGCGGCTCGCCCTTCGCCGGGTACCGGGTGACCGGCTTCACCAACGCCGAGGAGACCCAGGGAGGCTTCGCCGACCGGGCGCCGTGGCTGCTCCAGGACCGGCTGGTCGAGCTCGGCGTGGACTTCGAGGAGGGCGAGCCCTGGGCGCCGCACACGGTGGTCGACCGCAACCTGGTGACCGGCCAGAACCCCGCCTCCTCGGCCCCGGTGGCCGCCGAGCTGCTGAAGCTCCTGCGGGCCTCGGCGGCGTAGCGGCCGGAGGGCGGGACCGCCTGCCCCGGTCTGCCGTCAGCGCAGGTCGTAGGCGGTGAGGGGATGTCCCGCCCAGATCCGGCTGGCAGTCTGCTCCGGGTAGCGGACGGTCTCCGAGCGGGCGTCCAGCACCCGGGTGAGCTGCCGGTCCGGATCGAAGGCGGGCCACCCCGGGTCGCCGGTGGTGGCGAACCGGACCCAGGCCTGCCGCAGCTCCGTCGAGACCAGGACCGCCTCCGGCGCGGGCGGATCCCCGAGGAACTGCCGACCCGTCGGACTGCCCAGGGTGCCGAAGGCGAGCGGCACGTCCAGGCCGTGGCAGGCGCCGAGGACACCGCCCAGGGCGGGCGCGGGCAGGGCGAGCTCGAAGAGGTACGAGCTGCCGCCGGCCGCCGCATTGGCCTCGGCCAGGCGGAGCGACGGCACCCGGAACAGGGCGTCCGAGTGGACCGCTTCGACGAGTTCGGAGGGCGTCGCCCCCCGGAGGGCGGCCCGGTAGGCGTCCGGGCCCGCCCCGGGCGGGGCGAACAGTTCGAGGGCGAGCCGGGCCTCCTCCTCGCTGAAACCACCGTGCCGCCCGCTGAGGACGCTGAACAGCCGGAACTCGTCCCGGGTGTGACCGACCAGCAGGTCGACACCGCCGTCGGTGACCGCCGACCACGGCGAGCCCGGCAGGACCTCGCCGTCGACCACCGGGACGGTGGCGATGCCGGTCTGCGCGAGCCGCCCCCAGCGCCCGAGGTGCTCCGGCAGCGCGGCGCCGAGTTCGGTGACCGCCGCGGCCAGCCGCCGGGGGCGCACCTCGGCCAGGGCGGCGGCGGTCGGGGCCGTACCGAGCAGCTTCGCCAGCTCGGCGGTGACCTCGGCGGCCAGCGCGGGGGTGCAGTGGTTGCCCGGGACGGTGTGGGCGACGGCCCGCCGGAACAGCCCGCGGGCCGCGTCCATCGCCAGCAGCGCGGCGACCGAGCCGGCGCCTGCGGACTGCCCGGCGACGGTCACCCGGGCGGGGTCGCCGCCGAAACGGGCGATGTTGCGCCGCACCCAGCGCAGGGCGGCGAGCTGGTCGAGGAAGGCCCGGTTGGCCGGGGCGCCCGCCAGCAGCATGAAGCCCTCGGCGCCGACACGGTAGTTGACGCTCACCACGACCAGTCCGGCGGACGCCAGGACGGTCGGGTCGTACAGCGGGTCGCCGGAGGTCCCCGAGATGAACCCGCCCCCGTGGATCCAGACCAGGACCGGCAGCCCGGCCGAACCCGGATCGGGCGTGCAGACGTTGAGCGTCAGCCAGTCTGTGCCCTCGGACGACTCGGCGGATTCGGTGGATTCGGCGGGCATCGGACCTGACTGCGGGACTACGGGGCCGAAGGCGGCGGCCTCGCGGACACCGTCCCAGGGCTCGGGCTCGGCGGGGGCGGCGAAGCGCAGGGCCCCGACGGGCGGCCGGGCGTAGCGGATGCCGCGGAAGACCGCGAGGCCTCGGCCCTGCGGCGGCTCCTGCGCGCGCCGCTGCTCCCAGCGGCCGCGGACGAGTCCCTCGGTGGTGCGGACGACGGGCTGTGCCGGCATGTGTCCTCCCTCGTAGGCGTTCCACGTAGGCCCTTCCACGTTATCGGTCAACTGTATTATGTCAAGTGTATTGGAACGAACCTCGCAGGGCCCGTTAGAGTTCCGACGCGTACGGACGGGGTCCGTGCGGGGTTCGTGAGGGCCCGCGCGGCTTCGTACGAGAAGAGTTCGAGGAGCCGCCGCCCATGCCCAAGCAGGTCGACCACCAGGAACGCCGCGAGACGATCGCCCGTGCGCTGTGGCGGGTCGTGGAACGGCGCGGCGCCACGCACCTGACGATGCGCGAGGTCGCCCAGGAGGCCGGCATCTCGCTCGGGCAGCTCCAGCACTACTTCGGCTCCCGGGCGCAGATGCTCTCCTTCGCGATGGACTTCGCCGGTGAGCAGAGCGGGCTGCGGGTCGGCCGGGCGCTGGGAGCGCTCGGGGAGCGGCCGCACCCGCGGGACGTGCTGCGGGCGATGCTGGTCGAGCTGCTGCCCCTGCACGCCGACGCACGGGCGACCAGCCGGATGAGCGCCGCCTATGTGCTGGAGGCACTGCACGACGAGGAGGTCCACGCGCGGGCGCGCGGCGGGCTGCTCCAGGGGCGGGCGATGGTCGAGCACGTGGTCCGGCAGGCGATCGCCGACGGACACCTGGCGGCCGACCGCGACCCGGTGGTGGAGACGGACCTGCTGCTCGCGCTCACCGGCTTCACCACGCTGCTGGAACTGGACGTGGTCGAGCCCGCCGCCGCGCTCACGGCCGTCGACCGGTACCTGGACCGGCTGTTCGGGGTGACGGGCGTCGCGGGCGTCAGTGGGTGAAGCGGTGACGGGCCGTCCGGCCGACGGGCCGGGGCGGCGTGGCAGGCTACCCGGGTAGCACCGCCGCCCTCGACCAGGAGCATCGCCATGGACCGACCCGCCGCCCTCCGCCTCGACGTCACCGCCTCCGGACATCCGGCGGGCATCCTGGACGCCGCCGAGCAGGCCGAACGCCGGGGCATGGACCGGCTGGTGGTCGCCGAGACCGCGTACGACCCGTTCCTCCAGCTCGCCCGCGCGGCCGACCGGACCGAGTCGATCGAGCTGGCCACCGGCATCGCGGTGGCCTTCGCCCGCACCCCCATGACGCTGGCCTACCAGGCCTGGGGGCTGCACGCGGCCTCCGGCGGACGGGCCGTCATCGGGCTGGGATCGCAGGTCAAGCCGCACATCGAGAAGCGCTTCGGGATGCCCTGGGACCGCCCGGCCGCCCGGATGCGGGAGTACGTCCACGCGGTGCGGGCGATCTGGCACAGCTGGCAGACCGGCGAACGGCTGCGTTTCCGGGGCGAGTTCTACACCCACACGGTGATGACGCCGGTGTTCTCGCCGGACCCGGTCCCGTCCGGGGTGCCGCGGATCCTGCTGGCGGGCGTCGGGCCGCTGATGACCCGGACCGCCGGAGCGGTGGCCGACGGCTTCCTGAGCCACCCGTTCTCCTCCACCGCCTACCTGGCCGAGCAGGTGCTGCCCGGCCTGACCGAGGAGCGGGCCCGGGCCGAGGCGGAGGGCGCCGTCTGGACGGAGCGGCCGTTCGAGATCGTCGGCAACGTGCTCACCGCCACCGGCCGTACCGAGGAGGAGCTGGCGGCCAACCGGGCGGCCACCCGCGAGCGGCTCGCCTTCTACGCCTCCACGCCGGCCTACCGCCCGGTCCTGGCGCAGCACGGCTGGGAGGGCCTCCAGGAGGAGCTGCACACCCACTCGGTGCGCGGGCGCTGGGCGGAGATGGCCGCGCTGATCGACGACGAGGTGTTCGACACCTTCGCGGTCTGCGGTTCGGTCGAGGACGTCGCCCGGGAGATCCACCGCCGCTACGCCGGCCTGGTCACCCGGCTGTCCGTCAGCCTGCCCGAGGACGCCGACCCGGCGCTGGGCCTGGACGTCCTGGCGGCGGTGCGCGCGCTGGACTGATGGGGGCCGGACGGGCGGAAACCGGATCGGCCGTCAACGGACCGGCCGGAAGCGGACACCGGGTGACCGTGGTGGGCGGCTGATCGGGCAAGGGGCGACGAAGTCCGAGCAGATTCGGGCAACGCGTTTCCGGAGGTGAGGACGGGCGGCAGGATCGCCGTGGCAGACCCGGCCGGGCGCTGCGGCCCGGCGCTCCGGACCTGCCGTGTTGTGGGGCCTGTCGCGCCGTCCGGCCGTTGCGCCGTACGGCCCGTCGGGCCCCGGCCACCCGTTGCCGATCGTGGGGGTGCCCGCGTGTCCGTGTCCGACGACCGCCCGGCCGACTACGACCTGGCGGAGTGCTGGGACCCCGTCACGAACCGGTACGTCGACGCCCTCGCCGACCTGGACGAGTTCCTGCGCGTCTGTGCCGAGCTGACCGGCTTCGACGTGCCCGAGCTGCGCGCCACCGGCATGGCGGACGAGCACCACCGCACCACGCTGGCCCACCGGGTCCGCGACGAGCATGCCCTGGTCCACCTCTGGTACGTCGGCGCCTGGCCCGGCGAGGCGCCCTCCTCGGCCCGCGCCCACGACCAGGGGCTGGTCTGGCGGACCTTCCACGCCCGCCCGCCCGGCTCCGCCGCCCCCGGCCACGGCAGCTGGGCCGAGGCGCCGCCGGGGGCGGAGACGCCGGGCGGAGCGTCGGTGCCCGCGCCGGCGGCGGGTGACCGGTCGGGCGGCACCGGGCCCGGGCCGGGGAGCGCGCTGCCGGGGAGCGCAGCACCCGGGAGCGAGGGCCGATGAGCGCGCGCCGGGACGCCGTCGTGGTCGGTGCGGGCTTCGCCGGGACGCTGGTCGCCCACCGGCTCGGCGCACAGGGCTGGCGGGTCCTCGCCCTGGAAGCCGGGCGGGCCGCGCCCACCGGAGCCCAGGCCGCCACCGCCCACCTCGCCGGCGGCGGCGGACCGCCCACCTCGCCCTACCCGCACAGCCCCGACGCCCCGTCACCCGACGTCACTGACCTCAGCGGCCTCCCGGACGGAGGCTTCACCGCCACCGGGCACCTCCGCCAGTACGGTCCGTTGCCCTACGCCAGCGGCTACCTGCGCGCCAACGGCGGCACCGGCCTGCTCTGGACCGGCGTCACCCCGCGCATGCACCCCGAGGACTCCGCACCGGCGACCTCGGCCACGGCCGCAACTGGCCGATCGGCTACCACGACCTGGAGCCCCACTACCGCGAGGCCGAACGGGAACCCCTCGCTCACCATGGCCGCCCTCGCATTACGCAGCGCCGAACGGATGCACCGCGACCTGCTGGAGCTACACCGCCCGGCGGCCGTGCCGCCACCCGCCGCCGGTACGCCCACACCTTCCTCGTCCTCTCCTTCCTCCCTCTCGCCCTCGGAGTCCTCATGACCGGCCTGCCGCTGCCGCCCGTACCGGAGCCGTACCACCTGCCCTTCCACTACGGCGCGTTGCACAACATCGGCGTCGACTACCTCGTCGACCTCGATCGGGCCCGAGAACTGCTCGCCAAGCGCCACCCCGGACTGAGCACCGCAAGATTCGACGGCGGAGCCTGTGTCTCGCTCAACTATCAGCTCTACTTCGCCCAGTTATCACGAGTCTGACGTTTCTGCCCAGCTCAGGGTCATGATCGACCATCCGGGGTCAGCAAAGGGTCAGCAAGATTCCCGGAGGAACCACCAGATGGCAACCACAGGCCTCACCCGCGGCATGGGCAGCTTCTTCAAGGAGTGCGAGCACCCGGAGTCCCGCTGGAGCAAGTGCCCGCACGAGTACAAGATCAGGTACCGCAACGCGGCGGGGCGGCAGACGGAGGAGTCCGGCTTCGCCAACCAGGACAAGGCCAAGACCCGGCTCGCCGAGGTCTACCACGCGCGGAAGAACGCGCCGCAGAGCCAGCGAAAGGCGGACCGCATCAAGCAGTACGGCGGGATGGCGTTCTCGGCCTACGCCGCCGAGTGGCGGAAAGGCCAGCGCCACCAGAGTCCGACCTCGCTGCGGAACATCGACTCCATCCTGAAGAACCACCTCCTTCCGGCCTTCGGCAGTCGCCGCATGGGCACCTTCGACCACAAGGTCGTGGAAGCGTTCATCGAGACCATGGAGCGGAACGGCGTCGGCCTGGCCGCCCAGACCAACGCCTTCGTCAGGCTGAAGGTGATCCTGTTGGACGCGCACAGGCTCGGCCTCTACGAGGACAGCCCGCTGCTCGGCGTCCAGCCTCCTCAGTACGACCCCGAGCGTGTGGTGATCCCCTCCGTCGGTCAACTTCAGGAGATCCGGAGCGCCGGCGACGACGCCTTCCGGCTGGTCGCCGAAGTCATGAGCGGCTGTGGGCTGCGCAACGGCGAGGCGTACGCCGTCAACATCAACAACATCGTCGCGGACGACGTCTACCGCGTCACCGAGCAGGTCAACCAGGCGACCAAGACCTACGCGCGCCTGAAGCACCGCAAGGCCGGCGAGTACCGCGACGTACCGCTGCCGGCGCGTACCAAGCACGCCATCGAGTGGTACGCGGACACGTACGGGACCGTGGACGGCTACCTCCTGCGCCACCCCAAGGACATCAGCCAGGCCATGCCGCACCACACCATCTACAACCAGTGGCAAAGGATCAAAGCACGTGGACACATCGACATCCCCGAGGGCATGGTGCTCTACGGGTTGCGCCACTTCTTCGCATCGAACTGCCTCAGCCGCAACATCCCGATCACCGATGTCGCGGAGTGGATGGGTCACCGCAACATCGAGATCACCTTCAAGATCTACCGCCACCTGATGCCCGGCTCGATCAGCCGCGCGGCGCAGCTCCTCGACCTCGGCCTGGCCGCGTAAAGCGCGCGAGGGGCCCGCCCTGTACCGGCGGACCCCTCGCGTGCAGGGCAGGTCTCACGGGCCGGACAGTCGCTGCTGCCTCACCCACGCCTGTACCTCGGACACCTTGAACTGAAGCTTCGCGTTCCGGCCGCTGCCGAACCGGTAGGGAACGAGTCCCACCCGCGGCGCTTCCCGGTACACCCATGCGACGGACATGTTCAGGTACTCGGCGGCCTGCTTGGCGCTCATGAACTGCTCAGACATGGGCTCCTCCTGGGGTGATCAACCGCGTTCACGGAGCCCGAATATCGGGGGAGAAGAGCGGTTCGGTCGCGCCGCCGTCGCGTGATAGGGCGCCAGAGGCGAGCGCTTCGAGCAGGTTCGTTTGTCGGAATTAATACCCCCCTGGGTATGCTGGAGTGTGTGGCCGGCTGCTCAGACCCCAACGAAGGAGACAACCCCGTGATCTTCAGCCAGTACTACCTCGACTGTCTCTCCCAGGCGTCCTACCTGATCGCCGACGAGACCAGCGGCCAGGCCGTGATCGTCGACCCCCGCCGGGACGTCGACGAGTACCTTGCTGACGCCACGGCGCGAGGCCTGACCGTCGTCGGTGTCATCAACACCCACTTCCACGCCGACTTCCTGGCCGGCCACCTCGAACTGGCGGACCGCACCGGCGCCTGGATCGGGTACGGGCAGCGGGCGGAGACCGAGTACCCCATCCGCAAGCTCGCCGACGGCGAGCGGATCGAGCTCGGCGACGTGACCCTGGAGATCATGGAGACCCCCGGGCACACCCCCGAGTCGATCAGCATCCTGGTCTTCGAGCACTCCGACGACACCGTCCCCTACGGTGTGCTGACCGGCGACGCGCTGTTCATCGGCGATGTCGGCCGCCCGGACCTGCTCGCCTCCGCCGGTGTCACCGCCGAGGAACTCGGCGCGATGCTGTACGACAGCGTGCACCGCAAGCTGATGGGCCTGCCCGACGAGACCCTGGTCTTCCCCGCCCACGGCGCCGGCTCGGCCTGCGGCAAGAACCTCTCCAGCGAGAAGAGCTCCACCATCGGCGCGCAGCGCCGCACCAACTACGCCTGCCAGCCGATGGACCAGGACACCTTCGTCCGCATCGTCACCGCCGGCCAGTCCGCCGCCCCCGCCTACTTCGGCCACGACGCCGACCTCAACCGCCGCGAGCGCGAGCTCTTCGACCGCGCCAACGCCGCCCGTCCGCTGTGCCCCGAGGGCTTCAAGGAGGCCCGCGCCGCGGGCGCCGTCGTCCTCGACGCCCGCAGCCCCGAGGACTTCGGCGCGGGACACGTCCGCGGCGCCGTCAACGTCCCCCTCGACGGCCGCTTCGCCGAACAGGCCGGCACCGTCCTCACCCCCGACAACACCCTCGCGATCATCGCCCCCCAGGACCGCGAGGACGAGGTCGTCATCCGCCTCGCCCGCATCGGCTTCGACCGCGTCGCCGGCTACCTGCGTAACCCCGCGGGCGCCCTGCCCGCCCTCGCCGACGACCTCACCCCCGCCAGCCGCCTCACCGCCGACCGGCTCCGCACCGCCCTCGCCGGCGAGCAGCCCCCCACCGTCCTGGACGTGCGCACCTGCGGCGAACGCGAAGCGGGCGCCGTCGAAGGATCCCTGCACATCGCCCTGGCCGAACTCCCCGCCCGCCTGGCCGAGATCCCCACCGACCGCCCCCTGGTCGTCCACTGCGCCGGCGGCCACCGCTCCTCCATCGCCGCCAGCCTGCTCCGCCACCACGGCCACCCCGACGTCTCCGACCTCCTCGGCGGCTACGCCGCCTGGGATGCCCTCACCCACCCCACCCGAGGCTGAGCCCGGCCGTCTCGGCCCCACCCCCGGCCGGGCGGCCGACGTTCCTCAAGGTTGCTCCCACCGCGTGCCCCCAGGACGCCAACCCCTCGGCGCCCGGGCCGGGGGCGGGGGCACGGCCGCGGCGGACGCGAACCGGCCACCCCTTCGGCCAGCGTGCCGTCGGCCGCTGCGGCGGTGACTCGGGGCGCGATGTCCAACCGGGGCTGCGTAATTCGGGACCCGTGGTGGCCAGCTTGCTGGCTGGGTTCACGACTTTGGGATGGTCGGCGGGCTCTGCCAGGATGGCGGGGTGCCTGACTATGACCTGACGCGGCTTGGTACTCGTGCTTTCGAGCAAATGGTGGTTGCGCTCGCGCGGGAGGAACTCGGCTCCGCAGTGCAGGCGTTCGGTGATGGCCGCGACGGTGGGCGCGAAGCCACCTTCGAGGGGACGATCACCTGGTCGAGGACTCATGTCGGGGAGATCGCGGAGCCGGACGCGTGGTCGGGCTTCACCGTGCTGCAGGCGAAGTTCCAGGTGAAAGCGAAGTCGTTTCCGCAGGACAATGCGATGTGGCTGCAGCAGGAGATCCGTTCGGAGATCAGCAACTGGGTCAAGGCCGCCAAGAACGGCGCCCGGACCCGTCTGCCGGACTACCTGATTTTCGTGACGAACGTCGAGCTGTCGGCCGTGGCCCGGGTTGGCGGGATCGATACGCTCACCAGTTATGTGCAGCGGAAGCTGCGCAGCAAGGATGCCGTTGAGGCTGGCCTAAGGGTCAAGGGGTTCGCGATCTGGCACGCGGACCAGCTCAGGTCGATGCTTGACGCCCACCAGGGGGTCCGGTGGGCGTTTCCGGGCCTGCTGACGGTGGGGGACGTGCTGTCGATGCTGAGCAGGGACTCGGTGCGCCTGGGGTCGCTGGAGGTCTGTGATCCGCTGCGGCAGGAGTTGTTGTTCGCGCTCAAGGCGGACCGGTGGGTGCGGCTGAGCCAGTCCGGCGGTGCCGGGGATGCGAAGCTGTGGCTGGACGACATCGCGATCGACCTGCCCGCCAAGGTCGAGGATGGCGGCGGGAGTGTGCAGGCGGTTCGGCATGTGCTGGAGATCGGGGACACGGTACTGCGGCCGCGCACGCCTGGCCGTTCGCGAATGCCGCATGTCGTGGTCGTGGGCGGACCCGGGCAGGGAAAGTCGACGATCAGTCAGCTCATAGCCCAGGCTTACCGGGCGGCGATGCTCAACGCCGTGGACCTCGGCCCGAGCACCCGGGAGATCGTAGCGGGCACCCTCGCGGCGCTGGAGCGGCTCGGGCTGTCGGTGCCGGGGAACCTGCGGTGGCCCGTGCGCATCGACCTGGCCAAGTATGCGGAGGAGTTGGCGGCCGGGTCGGATGTGACGCTGCTGCGCTGGATCTCGCAGCAGCTGTCCAAGCGCACCGAGGGGGAGGTGACGGCGCAGGAGCTTCGGGGGTGGCTGGCGGCTTGGCCGTGGGCGCTGATCCTCGACGGTCTGGACGAGGTGCCTTCGCAGGCGTCGCGCCGGGCGGTCTACGAGAAGATCGACGATCTTCTCACCCTCGCGGAGGACTCCGACGCGGACCTGCTGGTGGTGGTCACCACGCGTCCCACCGGCTATGACGAGCGCCTGCCCGCCGACGCCTTCCGTCACCTTTTCCTGCAGCGACTGCCGGCGGAGCAGGCCGCCATGTTCGCTCAGCAGATCACCGACAAGCGCTTCACCGACGACGATGAGATGCGCGCCAAGGTCGCCGAGCGGATGCGCGAGGCAGCTCAGGACCCGGTCACACAGCGTCTGATGGAGACACCTCTGCAGGTGACGATCATGTCGTTCATTGTGGAGAAGTTCCCTACCCTGCCGCCGGACAGGTTCTCCCTGTTCAACCTGTACTACCGGACGATGTTCGAGCGGGAAGTCGCCAAGGGCATTCCCATCGCCCGGTTCCTGTCTCAGCACCGCATCGACATCGACCGGCTCCATGCACTGGTGGGGCTGCACCTGCAGGCGGCTTCGGAGGAGGCCGACGGCGCTGAAGCGGTCATGAGCACCGAGGACCTTCACGCACTGGCCCGACGGCAGTTCGTGGACAAGGGCTTCGGCAGCGAGGAAGCGGGCCGGCACGCCACCGACCTGGCTCAGGCCGCTACTCACCGCTTGGTCCTCCTGGCGCCGCGTGACGGAGGCGTTGGATTCGACGTCCGTTCGCTGCAGGAGCTGATGGCCGCGCGCTCGATTACTGAAGGCGAGGACCTCCAGGTCCTGGAACGACTGCGCCTGATCGCCCATCACCCTCACTGGCGAAACACCTGGCTCCTGGCGGCCGGCCATCTCTTGGAGAGCTCGTCGCGTTTCCAGAAAAGCATTCTGTCGCTCCTCGGGAACCTCGACAGTGATCCGCACCGGCTGAGGAACCTCTTCCCGACCGCGCCCTCCCTGGCCAAGGACATCCTCGAAGACAATCTGGCCCGTATCCATCCGAGCTTCGAACTGGGCCTGGTCCAGGTCATGTTCGGTGCTCTGCAGCGACCGACCGCCACCGACGTGGCCGGTCTGTGCGGCGGATTGGCGAGGCTCGCTGTCACCTCCCATCGCGCGGTGCTCGTCGAGCGTCTTGCCTCAGCGGCAGCAGGTAACGTCGAGCAGCGTGCCGCAGCTGGGGTCCTGCTCGGCACCGTGGCCAGTGCCTTCACTGATCACCCCAGTCTGGAGGTTGCCAGGAGAAACCTGGCGCTGAGCGAGGTCGAGAAGCAGGCGGTTGATCTCTGGATCACCCGGAGCGATGGGGCCGGACAGATCCCTAAGGGGCAGACTGTAGCTTCCTATTTCAAGGCCCTTACGGCGCCGTTCGAGCTCTCGTCGGACAACCGGCGGGCTCTGGAGGACGGCTTGGCTGTCCTGGACCGCCACCACTACGTGATGAAGGGGACGGCACCCGGCACGGCCTGGGCGGACATGAGCATCCACTACGCCCCCGTTCCGGAGCTTCTCCTGAAGGCCTTGGCCAACGATGAGATCGCCCAGGTCCTCGATGTTGCGCTCGGACTCGCGCCGCCCCCGCACTGGGCACTGGTGACCGTGCTCGGCGCCGTTCTCAAGCCCGCGCAGGACCGGCTGCCGGTGGGCCCCGCGCTGCTGGAGGCGATCGACCGCGACACCGAGGCCAACCGGTTGTAGCGGCAGCGGCCGAAGTCGGCGTGCTGGGGAGCTGGTGGAGGTGTCTATGCTCCACACCACACGGAGGTCTTCGTGTCCCCACCGTAATGCCCGGCTGACCGTGCACGGCAAGCAGCTCCGCGGCGTTGGCGGACCGAAATCGAGGCAGGCCTGCTGGACCGCTCCAGCTGCCCCGCGGGTCTTGCCGTTGGGCTGGCGGTAGGTGACGGGGACGGTGACGCCGGAGCGGACCTTGCGATGCGGGCGGTCTTCAGTTCGGTGGCGCTGGTGACCGGGTGTTTGTTGAACGAGGTGATGACGAGCGGACCTGTTCCCTTGCCAGTGGGGGTTCGTGAGGCAGGCAGCGTGGCTGGTGCCGGGCTCGGGCGCTTCGGCCCGGCCCCGACGGACGTCACAGGTGGGTGGCGCCGGGCAGGCGGCCTAGGACGGGCAGGGCGGTGAACGCCTCGGCGTAGCGGGCGCCGCTGCGCCGTCCCCATAGGCGGGCGATGTCTTCGGCCATGGGGCCGAAGTGGCTGTCGATGGGCTGGGATTCGTGGCAGCGCAGCGCGCGCATCTTGGTGTCGAAGGTGTCGGTGACATCGACCAGTGTGGTGGGGGCGAGCGGTCCGGTGAGGGTGAGGGAGTTGTAGGTGTCGCAGGTGTAGAGGCGGCGGGGTTGGCCAGTGGCGATCTTCGCTTCGGGCAGGGCTTCGAGGACGGCTTCGCTGACGTGCCGGTGGTCGGCGTGGATGTCGAGGACGGGGTGGGTGATCACCACGTGCGGCTTCAGTTCGACGAGCAGGTCCCTGACCGCTTCCGGGATGAGCACGGGGAGCTGGTGGAGGGCGGCTCCGAGGACGGCGGCTCCGGCCCGAGCTTCGGCGTCGCGGACCTCGTCGTGAACGGGGACGGCGATGTGGACGGGTGCGTGCTCGGCGTGGAGGGCGAGAGTGCCGCCGGCCCAGAGTTCGGCGTCGTCGGGATGGGCGAACACGGCGAGCACGGACTGAGGTCCGGGAAGTCGGTCGTCAGGGTTGCGCGGCACGAGGGCCTCCCGGGACGCCGGCGGCCGTGGCGGGGACGAGGCGGCCGTGGTGGATGGTGAGGGTGCGCATGCCGGCGGCGAGGGCGGCGGTGATGCCGTCGGCGGCGTCGTCGACGGCCAGGCACCGGGCTGGATCGGCTCCGAGGCGGCGGGCGGCTTCCAGGTAGGCGTCGGGGGCGGGCTTGCCGCAGGGCACGTCGTCGAGGGTCACGACGACGGGCAGCAGCGCCTGGAGCCCGAGCCGCTGGATGCCGTCGTGGACGAGGACGGTGGCGGCGCTGGAGGCGACGGCCACCGGGATGCCGAGGGCGTTGGCGGCGCGGAGGAGGTCGACGGTGCAGGCGATCGGGAGCGGTGCCGGACCGGCGAGCAGCGCGGTGCGGCTGTGCGCGACCACCTCCTCGACGGGGGGAATCGGCAGGGTGAGGTCGGCGGCGAGCTGGACGATCACGTCGCGGACCGGAAGGCCGGCCAGCGCTCGGTAGCGGTCCGCGGGGACCGGGATGCCGTACGGGGCGAGCGCGGCCTGGAGGGCTCGGTGGCGGGCGACGGTGTTGTCCGCGACGGTGCCGTCCCAGTCCACGATCAAAGCCTGCGCGTCGCCGAGGAGGGCGGCAGTGTCGGTCATGGTCCTGCGGTGGAGGACCTGTCCGTCGGGCCCCAGGACGGCGATCTCGGCGGGCGGGGGCGGGGTGCCTCGGGGCCACAGCAGGGTGCCGAGGCCGTGCAGACGGATCGGGCGGATGCCGGGTGGGGCGGTGGCCGGGACCGGGAGGTCGCCGGGCAGTAGTACCGCGACGGGGTGCGGTCCTGCGGCCGCGAACGGGGTGAGGTCGGGGGTGGGCCCGTCGGGGTCGAGCCAAAGGACGGTGGCGGCGCGGCCGTCGGCGGGCAGCGGGTTTTCGAGGGTGCGGGTGAGGACCGCGGTCATGGCGAGCGGCAGGGCGTCCTGGGCGGCGCGTTGGGCGGGAACGGCGGTGGTGGGGCGGACGGTGCCGGTGTTTCCGTCGACCTCGACGATGGTGGCGGGGGCGATGGCGGTGAGGGCGTTGGTGACGTTGGTGACGCAGGGGATGCCGAGTTCGCGGGTGATGATCGCGGTGTGGGAGAGCTCGCCGCCGGTGGTGGCGACGACGGCAGCCGGGCCGGTGAGCAGCGCGGGGACGGCTTCGGGGCCGAGTTCCCGGCAGAGCAGCACCCGGCCGGAGATGTCGGCGGTGCCGTTGTCGGCACGAGTAGCGGGTCCGATGACGACGCCGGGGGCGGCGGCGATCCCGTGCAGCACCAAGTTGTCGTCGACGGTCGTAGGGGCGCCGGTGGTGCGGCCGGTGAGGGGGGCGGTGAGCGGGCGGGCCTGGATGAGGTGGAGTTCGGCGCGGTGGTCGATCACCCACTCGACGTCTATGCGGTCCAGGCCGAGCACCGTGGCGGCGAGAGCGGCCGTGGTGAGGAGCCGCCCGCGGGCCCCGGCGGCGAGCACAGGATGGCCGGCCAGCTGGGCCGGGGTGTGCAGGTGCAGGACGCCCGCCTCGGACGTGCGGATCTTCGCGCGGGTGCCGCTGTCCGGAACAAGGTCCACCCACTCGCCCGGCGGCATATCCAACTCGTCCGGGGTGCCGGGGAGTTGGATGGTCTCCTGGACGGCCGGGCGGGTGCCGGCCTCCTGACCGCGGCCGCCGGTGTGGATCTCGCCGGTCTGGGTGCCGGAGACGAGCGGTTCGGCCAGGCCGCGGACGGCCTCGATCCGCCACCGGGTGCAGCGGCCCTCGGCGACCTCGGCGGCCAGGACGCCCGAGCAGACCGGGCGCAGGGCGGCCTGGACGAGCACGGCCATAGCCGGATGGGCTGTTATGCCCCTGGCCCGGCCGTAGGTGGCGACGGTCGGGTGGTGGGCGGAGGCACGGACGGCGCGGAGCGCGTCGAGCAGCGCGGAGGGGGCGGCCGGGGTGATGCGGGAGGTGAACAGGCCGGCGAAGGACGCGCTGTGGCCGTCCTCGGCGACGGCGGAGGAACGGGCGATCAGCCCGTGGGGGGCCGGGCAGCGGGTGAGGATCTCGGCGACGGCGCCGGGCAGGAGGTCGTCCGGGTGGTCGACGGGGACGACGACGCCGGCGGGGACGGGCAGGCCGGCGGCGGCCAGGCGTGCGAGGGCGGTGGCCTTCGCTCCCGCGGTCTCGGTGCGCAGGTCCTGGTCGAGCGAGGGCAGGGTGGCGGTCATCGGGTGACTCCCCGGGTGAGCAGGTCGGCGGTGGTGACGGTGGCGGGGTCGGCGCCGTGGTACTCGCACCAGCGGCGGGCGGCGGCCAGGTAGCGGTGCCGCTGGACCTTGCGGCTCTCCTCACTGTCAGCCGCCCAGCGGCACACCGCGGTCAGTGCCGCCACTCGCGCGGTGGCGACCGGGTCGCCGGCGGCGGCGAGACGGGCGGCGAGGACCCAGGCGTCGCGCAGCCCGACGGCGCGGCGGCGGGCGTCGTCGATGACGGCGCGCTGGCTGCCGGTGTCGGTGATGGCGGTAGCGGTGAGCAACGCGGCGGCGCGGTTCCGGTCTTCGAGGGGCATTGCGGCGGCAGCCGGGGAACCGTCGCCGTACAGGGTCCCGGCGCGGGCGGCAAGGGCGTCGGCCGCAGCGGTCAGGTCGGCGCCGCCGGTGAGGGTGTCGGCCCCGTCCAGGAGTACCAGGTGGGCGTCCAGGAGATGGCCGGTGGCATCCGGGGTGTTCAGCGCCAGGCGGCAGGCCCGCCCGTCGGCGGCGCCTCCCAGGAGTCCGGCGAGCAGCTGCTGCCACTGGTCGTCGGGCAGCAGCCAGTTGACGATGTGGGCACTCATCACGCCGAGGAACGCCTCGGTGGCCCGCGCGAGCGGCAGCTCGGCCGCGCCGCCGCGGTCGAGTTCGTGTTCCGTGGCGTGCAGAGCCGTGTCGGCAAGCAGCTTGCGCTGCTCGGCGGCGGCGACCATCGCGCTCGCGTACGCGGGATCAGCGAGCAGGTCGTGCCATCGGCGGGTGAGGACGAGGTGATCCGGCTCGGGGATGTCGACAATGCCCGGGCGGCGCACTCGCCCGTACGGGCGGGGATCGTCCATGAAGATGAGCGGCCAGCGCAGGAGCGAGGCGGTGTAAAGGTCGAGTTCCAGCAGGGTGCTGCCGGGCCTGGTGTGCTCGTAGTCGCAGGTGAGCTGGCCCTTCCAGACGGGCTCCACGGAGTTCTCCTCTGTCGATGCAAGGCGGCGTGCAGGTGGCATTGGTGACGAGCGGTCAGATGGGTGGCTCAAGGTGTGAAAGGCTCGATCCCAGCCGCCGGGCCGGTGAGCCAGGGCGGCGCTGTGGCCGAGTGTCGGGAGTTGAAGTGATCAAGGAATTGACGGCCAGCGCGTTCGTTTTCCGCATCGGCGAGGACGGGGTGTGCCGCGCGGCTCTGGTGTGGCACCCGCGGTTGGAGTTGTGGCTGCCGGCCGGCGGGCACGTCGAGGTGGACGAGGGTGCGGCCGAGGCCGCGCTGCGCGAGATCGAGGAGGAGACGGGGCTGCGGGCTGAGCTGCTGCCCGGTCCCTCGGTCCCGCTGCCCGCCGGGTTTCCGCACAGCGCGCCGCCCGCGCCGTGGTGGGTGGTGGAGATGGACGCCTGCGCGGACAACCACACCCGGGAGCCGCACCGCCACATCGACCACGTCTACGTCGCCAGGGTGGGCGACGCGGAGCCGGCCGCCGGAGCCGTGCACGAGGTGCGCTGGTTCACCGAGCAGGACATTGCCGAGTTGGAGGGCCTGTCGGAGGACTCCCGCCTCCAGGTGAAGGAGCTGTTCGCCCGGATCGCGGACGGGTCGCTGCGCCTGGCGGCTTGAGTTCGCGGTCAGAACAGGGCGTTCTGTTCCGCCTCTGGCGTCGCCGGCGGGAGTCGTTTGGGCTGCAGCCCGGCAGCCATGTCCAGTTCCAGCAGGGTGCGCCACCGGCCGGCGGCGCACCCTTGGGCGAGCAGCCGGGCCAGGAGCTGGGCGGTGACTTCGACATCGGGCATCGCGCGATGCCGGTCGACCGGCTTGGCGATGCCGTAGTGACCGAGGAGGTTGTCCAGGCTGTACGAGCCGAGCCCGGGGGCGACTGCCTTGGCGAGGCGGATCGTGTCGAGCAGTGGCGTTGCGGCCAGGATGGTGCAGTGCGCGGCCTGGTGGGCGATCATCCCGGCCTCGGTGGAGGCGTGGTGGGCGACCAGCCGGTACGGCGGCCGGGTGAGGTTGGCGTCGAGCCGGGCCATCACCTCGGCGGCCGGGGCCGCGTCGGCGAGCAGGGCTGCGGTGATGCCGGTCTGGGCGGTGTCGAGCGGGGTAACGGGGACGTCGGCGGGCGGGCGGATCAAGGACTCGAACCGGCCCGCCTCCACCAGGCGGCCGCCGTCGGCGCGCAGTGCGAGGGCGGCGACCTCGATCGGCTCGGCCGGGCGTCCGGCGGGGGTGAGGCCTTCGAAGTCGATGACGACGAAGGTCGTGGCGGCGAAGCGCGGGTCCTGGGTCAACTGCTCCACGAGGCGGCCTCCTGTCGGATCGTCAACGCCCGCTGTTCGATGTCTCGTTCGGAGTCGTGTGCGGTGAACGGGACGGCCAGCAGGGTGTCCACCGTAGCCTGCGCGCGGGGGAGGTCGCCGGTGGCGTAGCCGGAGCAGGCCGGGTGGAGGTGGGCTGCGGTGAGGTGGTGCGTGCCGGTGCTATTAGGGACGCCGAGGCGGGCGAGGCGGGCGGAGAACTCCCGGGGCCCGGGCAGGGTCAGGCGCCACAGCGCGCTGTAGCCGTTGGGCGTCTCGCCGCCGGCTGCTGCGAGCGGGACCACGCCCGGGGTGTCGTCGACGGCGTGGTGGAGGGCAGCGGCCTGGCGGCGGCGCAGCGCGAGGGCCTCGGGGAAGTGCGCGAGGTGGTGGCGGGCGAGGGCTGCGAGCGGTTCGGCGAGGCGGTGGTTGACGCCGAGGCGGCTTCCGGCCGGGGTGCCGGGGGCCGACGTCTGCCAGTGGGTGCGGTGGGCGGCGGCCCGGTCGGCGAGGGCGTCGTCGTCGGTGAGGAGGTAGCCGCCTTCCCCGCACGAGATGATCTTGCCGTCCTTGAGAGAGAAGCAACCGATGTCGCCGATGGTGCCGGCGTGGCGGCCACCGGTGGTGGTGCCCTGTGCCTGGCAGGCGTCCTCGATCAGCCGCAGTCCTGCGGTGCGGGTGTAGGCGACCAGGTCGTGGATGCCGTCGGTGCGGCCGGCCAGGTGCACGGCGACGACGGCCTTTGTGTCGGGGCCGGTCTTCGCCGCGAGGTCGGCCAGGTCCATGCTGCGGCCGTCGGCGGTGGTCTCGACGAACACGGGGCGGGCTCCGGCGGCGACGACCGTCATGACGACGGTGACGGCGGGCACCAGGACCTCGTCGTCCGCGCCGACGCCGCATGCGGCCAGCGCGGTGGTGATCGCTGCGGTGCCGGAGGAGACGGCGACGGCCCGGCGGGCGCCGAACGCGGCGGCCAGGTCCGTCTCCAGCGCCGCCACTTCGCGGTATCCGGTCGGGTCGGGCATACGGGCAATGGCACCGGCCATCGCCCGGTGGCCGGTGTTCTCACGCACGGGAGGCCTCCTGCCCGGTGGACGCGAGGGCAGGGAAGCCGGCGAGCGGCCACATGTTGACGCAGTCCACGGAGAACAGCGCGCAGTCGTTGCCGCAGCCGGTCGGGGCCCGGAACAGCTCCCGGGCGGTGGCACCCTTGAGGCTGCGGTGCCGCTGCGGCGGGGTGGCGGCGATCTTCAACCCGGAGGGGCAGTCCCACACCGTGCCGTCCGGCTGCACGAAGTACAGGGTGTCGCCGCCGAAGCAGCCCGGCACGAGGTCGGTCGGCCGCCGCACGGCGGAGGCGACCTGGTCGGCGTACGCGCGCTCGGGCAGCACCAGCGGCAGGTCGGCGGCGTACAGGTCGTCGAACCGGGCGGTCAGCTCGGGCAGCAGGTCGGAGGTCAAGGACAAGATGGCCGACAGGCGGTGTCCGGTGTCGAGGGCGATCGGCTGCGGGACGGCGTAGTCACAGCCCAGGCCCGCGGCGAGTTCGGGGACGGCGACGATGTCGGCGAGGTTGCGGCGGGTGATGACGCTGTAGATCCCGACCTTGGGCCGGGGCGCGCTCCCGCGGGCCTCGATCAGCGCGATGATGCCCGACACGACGGCCTCCCAGCCATCGCCTTCGCGGCGCGGCGGCCGCCACCGGTCGTTGTGGACGGGGTCGGCGCTGTCCAGCGACACCGACACGGCGTCGACGCCGAGTTCGATCAGCGGTTCGCGGATCTCGGGCCGGTTCAGGGCGACGCCGCTGGTGCACACCACCACCTCCAACCCGCCCGCCTTGAGGATCCCGATCAGCCGGTTGATCGGCTTCCACAGCAGCGGCTCGCCGCCGGCGAGGAAGACCCGGCCCACCGGCGAGTCGGCAAGCGTGGCCGCGAACTCCAGCACCTGGTCGGTCGTCAGGTCGTTCGGCGACAGGTGGGAGAGCACCCCGAGCCGGGTCGGCACCTGCTCGCGGTGCTCGTCGTCCGTCCCGAAGTAGCAGTACAGGCAGCCGTGGCTGGCGCAGTGGGATCGCAGCCCCCACAGCAGGCTGATCGGCTTCTCCCTCACGATGCCGCTCCTTCCCCGGCGGCCGCGCGGCGGCACGCCTCAACGATGCACTCGACCGCGTCGGCCTCGCCGACGGTGCGCCGGTCGAGCACCAGGTACTGCTCGGGCCGGTCTGCCGCGAGGAGATGGTAGATCCGGCCGGCCCGGGCCATCAGCGCGCACTCGTCGGCGCTCGCCGGCAGGCCGGTGCGGTCCTCGAAGCGGGCCAGGCACACCGCGGGGTCGTCGGTGAGCAGCACCGTCGTCGTGGGAACCGGCCGCCACGCCTGGATGGTCCGCTCGATCTCCAGGGCCTGCTGCAGCGCCCAACCGTCCGTGGAGGCCTTGGACTCCGCGAGCACGGCGGCCTGGTAGACGGCCACGGAAGTCGGACCGCGGTCCTCCAGCACGGTGCGCCCGGCGCCGACGGGCGGCAGCGACTCATACCGGTGCACCTGGAGCGCGGCCAGCAGCAGCGTTTCGGTGGCCGGGTGCCCGGTGCGCAGGAACCGGTCGCCCCCGGCGTACAGAGCCGCGACGACTTGCCCGGGCAGGCCCGCGGGCGCGGAGTCGGGCAGCTCGACCAGCGGTACACACACCACACCGAGCGCGGCGGAGGCGAGCCGCCCGAGGTGGCTCTTGCCGACCCCGTTGACGCCTTCGAGGGTCACCCAGCCGCTCACCGCACACCGCCGGCCATCGCGGCGACCCGGCGCAGCCGCTCCACCGTCACCAGGTCGCCCGCCAGCGTCTGGCTCAGGTACTCGGTGGCGGTTCGGGCACCGTGCGCGGTGACACCGCGCGCCGTCATACACAGGTGCTCGCCGACCATCCACACGGCCACCGCCTTGCTATCGGTCAGCCGAGCGACCTCCTCGGCGATCTCGGCTCCCAGCCGCTCCTGCAACTGCAGCTTGTGGGCGTGCTTGTGGGCGATCCGCACCAGCTTGGACAGGCCCAGCACCCGGCCGGCGGGCGCGTACGCGATGCACACCTCGGCCGTGAAGGGGAGGAGGTGGTGTTCGCAGGTGCTCGTGATCCGGATGCCGCCGACGGCGACGCAGCCCTCGCCCTCGGCCTGGTGGTCGAAGACGGTGTCGGTGGTGCCGGGATCGTAGTCGAGGACCTCAGCCCAGTACCGGGCGACGCGGTCGGGGGTGTCCACGAGGCCGGGCCGCTGGGGGTCCTGGCCCAGCGCGATCAGCAGGTCGCGCACGATGCCAGCGACCTTCGTGGTATCGATCGGCGGTCGGCCGACGGCCGGCTCGATGCCGGACCGGGTCGGGCTGGGGTCGGTCAGGGTGGAGTGCACGGGAGGGTCCTCCTCTTTTCCGTGGAAGGAGACGACGGGGTCGCACGGTGCGCCCGTGCGGCGAAGCGGTCCGGAGGTCGGGGGCGAGCTACAGGCCCAAGGCGTCGAGCAGGGCCCGGGCGGACTTCTCGGGGGTGAAGCGGTCGATGCGGCCGGGCGCCGCGGTGGCGGCCCTCCGGTAGCCGTCCGGGTCGGCGAGCAGGTTGGCCAGCAGCTCCCACAGCGCGCCGGGGCCGGCATCCAGGGGCACCGTGCGGCCGGCCGGTCCGGCCAGGCGCGGCACGTTTCCCAGGTCGAAGCCCACCACCGGGGTGCCGACCGACAGGGCCTCGGCCGCGGTGAAACAGAACGTCTCGGGCACGCGGGTGGAGATGACGGTGGCCGCGCCGCCCGCGAAGAAGCCGGGCACCTCGTTCCAGCCCAGCGGCGGCAGGATCCGCACGAGGCCCGGGCGGGCGGCCTCCACCCGGCGGCACGCGGCCAGCGTCCGCTGCTGCCCTCCGGGTTGGAGTTCGAACCCGGCCTCCGCGAGGACCACCTCGACGGGCCTGGTCCAGGTGTCGGGCAGCGCCTCCATCAACTCGGCCAGGCCCTTGGCAGGGTCCGCGCGCGAGACGATCCGTACCGGGCCCGTCCCGCGCAGGTGCTCCCGCCGCTCGGCCGAGGTCGGCGGGATGAGGGTGTGCAGGGCGTTCGGAACGGTCGTCCACCGGCTGGTGTCCAGGCCCGCTTCGGCGCCGCCGTCCGCCAGGTAGTCGCTGGCGGGGCAGACGACGTCGGCCGCCGCCAGGGCGCGCCGCCACCGGTCCTCGCCGCTGGGCCGGATCTTGTGGACCATGAGCGCTGTCGTCACGCCATCCGGTGCGGGGGCGAGGTAGCCCAGGCCCCACAGGGTGTCGCCCCAGCAGGCGGCGTCCACTTGGTGCTCGGCCAGGATCCCGCCGACCTCCTCGACCACGGGGCGCGGGTCGGCCAGCGCGGACAGCACGTCGGCGTTGGTCGCCGGGTGCGGCAGGACAACGCTCTTCAACCGGATCAGACCCGGCTCCCGGTCGCCGGGAGGGCCAGCCGCCAGGACTAGCGGCGTGTGGCCCAAGGCCCGCAAGCCCTCAACCAACGCGCCGACGGACCGGTCGATGCCCGACGGCTGATCGGGCCGGTACGACAGGAGGCACAAAGCGATCTTCATGCTGCTTCCCCTCCGGTGGCCGGTCCGGCGGCGGCACCCTCCCAGGGGAAGACCACCCAACCTCGCACCGTCACCCCGATGTGGTTCACGGTCTCGGCCGGCGGCCGGCCCCGGGTCCAGTTGGCCTCGTTGACCACCAGCACCGCGGTGCGCACCCGGGCGGCGCCGGCCTGCCGCACCAGGTCCGCGACGGCTTCGAGCGTCTCGCCGGTGCCCGCCACGTCCTCGACCACCAGGACGTCGAGCCCCGGCAGAGCGCCCAGCGACGCGGGATTGCGGATCTGCGGACCGGCGGTCTTCACCGCGTCGACGGCGTCGTCGACCGTGTGGGTCACCTCCAGCGCCCGCACGTCGCGGACACCGAGCCGGTGTGCGGCCATCACGGCGGGCACCAGCCCGCCGCGCACCACGCCGACGACGGCCTGAGGGTACCCGTCCGTCGCGACCCCGCGGGCGATCGACTCGACCTGCTTCTCGATGTCCGGCCAGGACAGATACTTCGGACCGGCGGCCGGGTCGCGGCCCGCGGCGGCAATACTCGTCACAGCGTTCTCCTTCCAGGAGAGGGAGGTAGGGGGGTGGTTCGCGGGAGGGTCAGCGGCCCTTGGCGTTCTCGAACGCGAGGATGTGCAAGCGGGTGCCCAGATGCCAGCCCCGCTCGGCGACCTGGTCCGCGATGGCTCGGGTCGTCGTGACGACGGCCTCGATCGTGGTTCCCTCCGGGATCACCCACACCGGCGCGAGCCGGTGCGCGTCAGCCACGGCGGCGATCCGGTCGAGATCCACCGCCGACGAGGCGACGAACTTGAACACCGCGCAACCGCCCGCGGCGAAGGCCTCCAACGTCTGCGGCACGATGCTGCGCGCCTCGTCAGCCCCGAAGCTCGCCAGCTTCGGGGAGACGTTGAACCGGACGCCGTCGACCAGTAGCGCCGGCTCGGGGATCAGGGTGCCGTTGGTCTCGAACTCCACCCGCTTGGCGGCCGACAGCAGCAGCGGCACCAGGACGGCCAACTGGCGCTGCTGGATCAGCGGTTCGCCGCCGGTGATCACCATCAGCTCGACGGGAGAGGACGCGGCCCACTGCGCCAGGTCCGCCACCGTCTGCTTCGTGGATACCTCACGCGGGTCGTACTGGCCCCAGTCCCACGTCTCCTTCGTGTCGCACTTCGTACAGGTCAGGTTGCACCGCGACAACCGGATGAAAAGAGCCGGGTGACCGGTACTGGGCCCCTCCCCCTGGAACGTGGGCACCTCGACGCCGAATCGCTCCGCGACCAGCAGCGTGACGTCGGCCGGGGCCAGGCTGGGCAGCGACCGCCCGCTCACGGCGCGGCCACCTCGAACCGGGCCCAGCTGCTCTCCGTCTCGCGTACCCGGACGGCGGCCAGGCGCCCGGGAATCCCGGGCTGGACGTTCAGGATGAACCAGCCGGCCAGGAACTGCGCCAGGAGCTCGGAGGTCGGTTCGAACGAGAGAACCTCGTGCAGGTTGTGGTGGTCCAGCTCGGAGTCGAGGAAGCGCTTGAACGGCGCCAGCGCACCGAAGTCCGTGACGAAGCCCGGCGCTTCAAGTCCCACAGCGGACACGGTCAGCTCGACCTGGACCTCGTAGCTGTGGCCGTGCTGGCGCGAGCACTTGTGTTCGACAGGCAGTCCGGGGAGCCGGTGGCCGGCCTCGAAGGCGAAGGTCTTCGCGATGCGAAACGTTCCGGGCGGGATCGGAACGGAGCTCGGATCCATCATGACTCCTTGGGGCGGGCGGCGCTCAGCCGCGCGAGGTGGCGTGGGGCAGTGTCGAACGGAGGGCCGGTTCAGGGGCCGCGTCTGTCGGCGGGTTGGGCATTTCGGAGACCTCTGGCAGGCTGTGGCGCAGAGATCCGCGGGCGTCCGACCCGCGAGCGCGACTGCGATCTGTGCAGAATCGAGCACACACCGTCAGTGGCGTGATGACAATGCTGTGGCGCGATCCAAAAGCGATCCCACTTCCGAGGAGCGCCCCGATGCCCGATCAACTGCGCGACGATATGCGGGAAGCCCGCCGCGTATCCGGCATGGGCTGGGCCGAATTCGCCCGCATGAGCGGATTCGGAGTGCCGTACCTGCGCAACGTGGAGAACGGCAACCGCCGGGTGACCGAGCCGGTCGCCACCGCCTACGACCAAATCCTCAAGACGGGCGGAAAGTTCGCCGCTGCTCTTGCGGATGCCGCCCCTGCGGACATTCCTTGGAACCAAGCCGGGGCGACACTGGCGGTTCTCACGAGCCTGATGGAGGGGAGACGAGTGGATCGCAGAGGGTTCCTAGCGGCCGGTGTCGCACTGTCGGCGTCGACAAACAACTGGGCCACCGCCATCAGCTGCACCCTCCTGGAACCGCGGGCCAGGGCTGTGGACGGTTCCTCCCTTATCGCGGGTCTGGAGGGCCGGCTGGACCACCTGCGCCATGTGGACGACGCGCTCGGGAGCGGCGAGGTCTACATGGCTGCGCGCAGCGACCTCGCCTTGGCGGTGGCAGCGATCAAGTCCCGGCGCTACCAGGGGGACAACCTGTCACGGATGTATGCGATCGCCGCCGAGGCGGCCAGGCAGGTTGGCTGGTCGGCCTTCGACCAAGGCCGCTTCGGCGTAGCCCAGTCCTACTTCGACGCGTCCTTGCGGGCCTCGGCGGAGTGCGGTGACGCGGTCGCCGGCGCCTACACGCTGTCCTTCGCCGCCATTCAGTGCTATTCCTCTCCGGGCCTGGCCAACCGGGCGGTGTCCTTCGTCGACACGGCCAGGTCCCAGGTACGCGGCAGAAGCACCCCCCGGATGGAGGCGATGCTCGCCGCCCGCGCCGCCCGGGCGTGGTCGAAGGACGGGGCGAAGGAGGAAACGAAGCGCGAACTCCACCTCGCCCGCGCGGCGCTGGACAAGGGCCGGCGGGAGGGCGATCCCAACTTCCTCTACTGGGTGGACTACGGCGAGGTCGAGATGATCGCCGGCTCGTCCGCCCTGGATCTGGGAGATCCCGCCGAGGCCTTGCGGTGCTTCGAAGCCGGCATGCAGGCATATCCGGGTGACGAGCAATACCCCCGCAGCCACGCCATCTACCTCTCCCGTGCTGCGGAGGCGCACCTCGCCCTGCACGACTTGGACGCAGCCGTGGCCACGGGACGGCACGCGGCGGCCTGCCTCGGGTCGGTCGACTCTGCCCGGTCGGCCTCTCAGCTGCGGGGCCTGCGCGAGAAGCTGGCTCCGCACCGAGCCTATGCCGGGGTCCGCGACTTTCTAGACGCTGGGCAGGTGCAGAAGCTCGCGTAGTTGCCGGGCGACAACCTCCTCGTCCAGCCCGAGCAAGGGGGTAAGGCCGAACCTGCGAGCGGCGGCGAGGTTCTCCTCGCTGTCGTCCACGAACAGGCAGTCCTCGGCACTGACGCCGAGACGCTCCAGCACCAGCCGGAAGGCCGCAGGTTCGGGCTTGCGAACGCCGTGGTCCGCCGACAGCACCACCGCGTCGAAGGTGCCGTGCAGATCGAAGCCGGCGTACGGGTCGTAGGGCTGTCGACCGAGGCTGTTGGACAGTACTGCGGTCCGTACACCGGCTGCCCGGGCTTCTCGTGCGGCCTGGAGGACCAGGTAGGCGGGGAAGGCGTCGTGGAGGTATCGGTCGAGGAGGTTGTCCGATGTCACACCCATCAGGGCTGCGAAGCCGGTGTTCCAGTCCTCCTGGCGGATCTGGCCGAGTTCGAGGCGCCGGAACAAGTCCTGACCGCGAGGATCGGCCCAGGCGCGCAGGAACGTTCCCTGGGGGATCTTCTCCCGGTTCTCGAACCACGTGATGACCTCGACCATGTTCGACGTCAGGACGCCGAAGAAGTCGAAGATCACCGCCCGAAACGAAGTCGCTTCCGCTCGCTCCACCCGCACAGCCTACGAGGAACCTCCCGCCGACCAACACCCCGCCGGGAAGGTCGTCAACCGACCCAATGCAGCCGGTCAATCCGACACTATGTCGGGTTGACCGGCCGTTTTGCTGTTCGAGTGGGCCGTTGAGCCCACGCGTGATTGCGAGGCCCTGGTGGCGTTGTGGCTGGTCAGGCGGGGTGTGCGAGGCAGGGTGGGTGTGCCTGGTAGTCAGGGCTGTGCGTTGTCCGGGAGGGGCACCCCGCAGCGGTCGAACAGGTCGGCGAAGAACCGCTGGAGAAGGGGGTGTGCCCGGTTGAGGTTACTCAGCTCGGTGGATCCGAAGCGGAAGACGTCGTAGCCGCGGAGCTTGAGGTCTCGGTCCGAGCTCACGGTGTCGGCGTAGGCGCTTGCTTCGGCGTAGTGGTGGCGGCCGTCGACCTCCAGGACCACTCGCCGGCCGTTGGGTAGGAGCATGAGGAAGTCCATCCGGTGGCGTGCAGGGCGTCCACACCGCGTTGGCGGACGGTCCTGGGGTCCCAGTGCAGCCAGACTTCCGGAAGCAGGGCGGGCAGGTGCGGGATGTGCCGGCCGTGGATCCTGTGATAGAGGCGGAAGAGGTGGATCTGCGGGGAGTTGTTCTCGTCGGGCTGGCAGGCCATCAGGCGGTTGTAGAGGGTTGCTTTGGCGTCGTCGTCGTCGGTTGTGCCGGTGGCGTCCTGCCACCATTGCAGCAGCTCGTGCCAGCGCAGGCCGTCGGGTCCGGTCGGCCGGTCGTAGTAGAGAACCTCGTCGAGGCCCTGGACAACCTCGATGTCGTTGTCGACGGCGCTGAGGAAGCGGATGTCCGGCTTGGTGGACGAGGCGAAGACCAGGTTCTTCGGGCTGCGGCCCGGCGCGGAGCCGGCGTGCAGGAGCCGGAAGTACGGGTAGCCGTCCTGAAGGTCGGTCTGCTCCAGACTGGCGGCGGCGCGCACCCGGCCCTCGCCGAGGATCCGGCCGAGCAGCTGGACGGCATGGACGGGCGCGAGCAGGCCCAGCTGGTGATGGTGAGCGCCGAGAGCGGCGAGTGCGGGCAGCGGCGAGCGGCTGGTGACGACGACCAGGCACGTACTGGTGGCGGGGATCAGAGGCACCACCACTTGGTCGGCGGTGGCGGCGTCTTCCAACACCACCAGCAGCCGCCGGGTGGCGGCGATGGACCGCCACAGTGCCCGCAAGTCCGTTTCCTTCCAGGGGAGTTGATCCACGTCACGGTCTCCGAGCCCACGGAGCAGGGAACGGGCGGTCTCGACAGCGGGTGCTGAGCCGCCGACGTCTCCCGTGCGAAGCTGGACGAGGAGTTGCCCGTCCGGGGTAGCGATCGGCGTGTCGGCAGCCCCAGCGCGAGACCAAGGCACTTTTGCCGGCCCCGCCGGATCCGGTAATCACGATCACCGGGGCGGTGCCCTCGGGCAGGTCGGCGACCAGCCCGTCCAGAGCGGCGACGTCGTGCTCTCGGTCAGTGAACACCCTGGGCGTCGAAGCGAGTTGTCGAGGAATCGGCCGGTCCTGTACGCCGGGGTGGAACTAGATGGCGCCGACCTGGCCGGCCTGGACGGCGTGGCGGACCTGGGCGCCGTCGATGTGGTTGGAAACGGTCGGCATGGGACGGTCGTCAGAACGAGGCAACGGCGCCGGTCCGGGGGCTCGGACGGCCAGGGCTGGGCGGTGCTCCGAGAGCAACGGCGGCGTTGACCAGTGCCAGGTGGCTCAGCCCCTGCGGCGTGTTGCCGAGCTGGCGGCCGGTGGCGGGGTCGTACTCCTCGGCGAGGATACCGATGTCGTTGCGCAGGGCGAGCAGCGCGTCCATGCGCTCGCGGGCCTCGTCGGTGCGACCGATCAGGGCGAGCGCGGTGACCATCCAGAAGGAGCACGCGAAGAACGCGCCCTCCTCGCCGGCGAGGCCGTCCACGTTGGCGTCGGCGTCCTGGTGGGTGCGGTAGCGCAGCACGAGGCCGTCGTAGGTGGCGAGTTCGCGTTGGACGGCCTCGACGGTGCCGATCACCCGTTTGTCGTCGGGCGGCAGGAAGCCGGCCTGCGGCAGGAGCAGCAGGGAGGCGTCCAGCTCACGGCTGCCGTAGGACTGGGTGAAGGTGTTGCGCTCCTCGTCGTAGCCTCGGGCGAGGACGGTGCTGTGAAAGAGTGCCGCGACCGCGCGCAGGCGGGCCAGGGTGGCCCGATCGTGGTCCGGGCGGCGCTCCAGGAGCCGGACGGTCCGGTCGATCGCGACCCACGCCATGATCTTGGAGTGGGTGAAGTGGCGCTCGGGCCCGCGGATTTCCCAGATTCCCCGGTCCGGCTTGTGCGCGGTGGCGACGACGAGTTCGGCCAGCCCGAGCAGCAGCGCGTCGGCTGCGGGATCGGGTTCGAGGCCGGCGTCCTCGGCGGTCAGCAGGGCGTCCGCGACGTACCCGAAAACGTCGAGCTGGCGCTGGCCGGCCGCGCAGTTGCCGATCCGTACCGGGCGTGAGCCCTGGTACCCGGGCAGGTGGTCCAGGACGGTCTCGGTGAGCTCGCTGCTGCCGTCGAGTCGGTACATGATTCGCGCGGTGAGCGGGTCGCCGATCGTGTCGACCAGCCACGTCCGCCAGGCACGCGCTTGCTCCAGGAAGTGCCCGGCGCGCACCAGCTCCCGGACAGTGAGCGCGGAGTCGCGCAGCCACGGGTAGCGGTAGTCCCAGTTGCGTTCCCCGCCGATCTCCTCGGGCAGCGAGGTGGTGGGCGCGGCGATGACCGCGCCGGTCGGGCGGTGGACGAGGGAGCCGAGGACGGCCACGGAACCGACGACGGCGTCGCGATAGTGCCCGGCGTAGGTGACGTTGGCGCTCCAGCTGGCCCACTCCCGCTGCGTTTCAGCGAGTGCCTGGCCGGCGCCCGGTACGGGCGGGACGGGGGCGTCGGACTCCTGCCAGGTCAGGGCGTACGTGGCCTCCTGTCCCGCGGTCAGGACGGTTTCGGCGACCGCGGCTCCACGTCGCCGGGGCCGATGGTCGGGACCGTCCAGCCACAAGGTGGTGCCCTCGTGCTTGGCGGCGAAGCGTCGCACGCCGTCGGGGCTGGTGATCTCGCGCAGGACGGCGTGGGTGCGGCCGTAGCCGGGCGCGACGACGATGCGGGAGGTGATGCTCACCCGGCCGCGCAGACACCGGGCGATCCGGATCACCTGGGCGGGCCGCTCGGCACCGGATGTGGGCATGAACTCGGTGACCTGCAAGGTCCCCTCGGGTAGCTCCCAGACCTGGTCCAGGACGAGGCCGCCGCGGCGGTAGGCGCGGCGGGTGACGGGGAGGGGCTGAGCGGAGGTGGGGGAGAGCGACCAGTAGCCGTGGCGCCGGTCGCCGAGGAGCGCGGTGAACACCGCCGGCGAGTCGAACTCCGGCAGGCACAGCCACGGGATCGCGCCGTGGAGGTCGACGAGGGCGGTCGAGCGGCCGTTGCCGATCGGGGCGTAGCCCTCGATCGGAAGAGGAACGGGCATGCGAAATCCTGGCGTTGGTGGAGTGGTGGGAGGTCAGGGGTGGGAGCGGGTGCGCGCGACGGGCTGCTCCAGCAGCCGCACGGCCCCGGCTGCGGCGGGCCGGGACGGCGGCCGGGAGAGACCCGTCCTTGCAGCCGGGTTCACGCCACCGGGCAGATCGGCTCCAAGTAGGGGATGTGGTTCGGCGGGGGCAGGGTGACGATCCCGGTGAGCACGGCGACGGCCGCAGCATGGGTGCGGCTGCCGCGCCGGGAGAGCGTACGGACGACTCGTCCTTCGACCGTGCGGGCCGTACGCAGGTTCAGGCCGACGGCGTTCGCCCCGGCCTCGCTCAGCGTCCCGGTGCAGATCAGCGCCGCCACGGCTCGCCCCGCCTGGTCCAGCTCGGGGACGGATCCGGGTAGATCGGCGCGCAGCCGCTCGGTGTCGATTGCCTCGGCCGTGATCAGGCGGACGACCAGGTGCGCGTCGTCCACGGCACCAACGCGCCGGCGTAGGTTGGCCAGGCGAGTCCGGACCAGGTACTCCCCGGTATGGACGTGGTCGCCGATCTCGGTGACGCCCAGCCCCTGGGCGGCCAGTTCGGCGATCCGGCGCTCCAGCGCGTTCAACTCGGGCCTCGGGGCACGCCGAGGCCCGGTGTCCGGCACGATGCTCGGGGTCGTCAGGATCCGGCGGACCCCGGCTTCTCCCACCACGGGCGCCTGGTCGGCGGTGCACACGACCAGCAGCTCGTCGAGCGGGGCCCCGAGCAGGTGAGCCGCTTCCAGATAGGCGGCGGTGCCGCGGTCGTACGGTCCCTGGCGGACCGCGCACGACCAGGCCGCTCCCAGACCAACCGCCTCGACGGCACGGTTGGCATCGACCGCCACCGTGGGGAGCACCAGTGCGCACGGAACGCCGAGGGCCAGCGCCTGGTGCACCAGCCGCACGACGGCCGGCGCTGTCCCGCGGGGCGGGGCCCCGGCCAGGATTGCCGCCAGCGACGGCACGTCCGGTAGGCCGGCCAGCACGCCGAGGTGCATGGCCAGGCCCTGCGCGGAGCGCAGCATCGCGACCGAGCGTCCCAGCGGATCAGGGTGTTCGGGTTCAGCGTGCGCTTCGTCTACGGGTTCGGATGCACTGGTCCCTCCCCTCGTTCGGTGGTGCAGGGCGCGGCCCTGGCCCGAATCGGCCGCCATGGGTGTGGTGAGGTCGGCCAGGGTGTCCCCGGCCGGATCGATCAGCTGGTGTTCAAGCCCCCGGCGGACGGCGACAACGCGTTTGTGGGTACCGAGCGCGTCGAGCACGGCGTCCTCGTAGAGCTCTGCCACGCTCTCCCGGACCTCCAGCGCGCGGGCGACGTCACGGCGATTCCCACCCTGCCCCCAGATCCGCAGGATCAACTTCTGCTCGTCCGACAGCACCGGAGCAACACCCACCGAGGCCGAACGGGGGAGCAGACCGGACTGCCATGCCCGCACGAAGGCGTGAACCCGGTTCGTGGTCTTCAACCGGTCGTACACCTGGCGCAGGTAGCCCTTGACAGTGTCGACACCCAGGTTCATCGCCGCGCCGATCTCCGCGTTCGTCATGCCGAGGCCGGCCCTGTCCAACACCGCGACCTGCCGCGCGGTGAGCGCCATGGGCGGCACCTTCGTCCGCATCAGCGGATCCCCCCAAGCATGGGAATCAGCAGCACGCTGGGATCTCCGGCCTGCCGGATGCGGCGCGGCATCAGCGCGCCTCCGCCGATTGCCGGAACTCGCTGAGCCTCACGTCGGGCCAACCGGCACCCAAGGCCCGCAGCGGCACCAGGTCGGCCAGCACGGCCGCCGCGCTCGCCTGCTCCCTCGACCGAACCCCGAGGGCCCGCAGGATCATCTGGATGTACGTCTTCACCGTGTTCACGGTCAGCCGCAGCCGCTGCGCGATGGTGGCTGCGTCCTCGCCGGCCACCAGGCCGGCGAGGATCTCGACGTGTTGCGCCGGTAGCGGCTTGCCGGTGGGGTTCATCACGTGCACGTCCGTCACTAGGCCCCAGGCCGCGCCCAAGGCGGAGGCGTGGGAGCGCGACGTCGCATCGACCTTCGTCAGCAGAGCGAGGACGGCGGCGCCGACCTTGGGCTCCTCGATACCGGTGGCGCGGCTGGTTGCGCCGTGCAGGGCGCCGCGGGCCACCTGTTGCAGGAGGAGGACGTCGGTGTCGGAGAGATCGGGCTTGACGGGAACGGGCGAGGGCATGGGGGACCTCCAACAGGAGCGGGGTCGTGATGGGGTGGGGGTGTGGGCTATCGGGCGGGCTTCGGCCGGTCGAGGGCGGCCAGCAAGGAGGGCCCGATCCGCCGGGCGGCCTGGGAACCGATGGTCAGGATGAGGTCGCCCTGCTGCACGAGGGAGGCCACGAGGGCCGAGGAGCCCTGCCGGTGCAGGTCGGGCTCGAAGCGGATCACCGTGCCGGTGGAGCAGACGTTGAGGATGGATTCGCCGCCGTCGGCGTGGTTCTGACCGCGGGGGAACGTCGAGTGGACGGGAAGCAGTACGGTCCGGTCGGCGGCGCCCAGGGCCTCGGCGATCAGACTGGCGAGGGCGTTCGACCGCAGGTGCCCGGAGGGCTCGTACACCGCCACCACCGCGCCCTCGGTGAGCATCCGGGCGCCCTGGAGGTCGGCAGCGATCTCCCCCGGGTGCACAGCCCTGGACTCGACGACGTCGACGCCGCCGTTCGAGCCGAGCCGGGTCAGCGACCGTTCGACGCCCGCGAACGCGCTCAGCCCGTCCACCAGTTCGTGGCCGGGAACACCGAGGGCCCAGCCCGCGGCCCACGCCGCCGCGACGGCCATGGCGTTGTTCGTCCCGGTGACCGGCACGGTGAACGTGTGCCGCTCGCCGCCGGCCTGGACGGTGACGCGGTGGTGGTCCCCGGTCCAGAACGTCCCGAGGACCTGCACGTCCATGTCCGTGCCACGGCCTACGGTCACCACCCTCGGCCCGGGGCGCCGGTGCAGCCGGTCCGCGAGCTCCTGGCACCCCGGCTGGGCGACCCACACCACCACGGTGTCGCTGTGCCTGGCGAGGGCCTCCATCTGGTCCAGCGCCTCCGCCTGGTTCCAGAAGGCCGGCGGCGCCGCATCCACGGCGGTGATCAGCGTGACCGTCGGGCTCAGCCCGTCACCGAGGGTGCGGAACCGCCAACCGGGCGGCGAGGTCTCGTGGCTGGAGCCGTCCGGGCAGAGGTCCACCACCAGGACCTCCCCGCCACCGTCGTAGCCCGCGGAGTCCCCCTTCGGAGCCTCGGCGAGGATCCACCCGGCATCGCGGCTGACGAGCGCACAGGTGAGCGCGGCGGCAGCCATGGTGGTCGAGTGGCTGCCGGCGACGGCGACCGTGATCGGTGCCGTGCCGGCCAGCAGCTCGACGGCCCGCGCGTAGCCCATCATGGGCAGGCCGCGGCCGGCGATGTGGCTGGTGAGGTCGTGGGTCACGGTGTTGTCGCCGCCCCAGATCAGCGAGGCCGTACCGGGGGCGGCCGCTCGGAGTGCGGCCCCGCGACGCTGAAGCCGCTCGACCAGCTCGGGACGAAGGCTCGCCTGCACGGGGGAGATCGTGACCCGGGCCTGTCGGCGGGTGAGGTAGGAGGCCAGTCCGGCCATGCCGGGGCTGAGCGGGTCGGGGATGTGCACGGTGCCGAGGACATCGGGCAGCGGCAACGGGCGCCGCGGGCGGGTCGGGGCCTTGGTCGAGATCGCGTTCACGCCGCAGCCCCCACGGCGACGGTGCTGTCCGCCAGTTCGACGAGCCGGGCGGCGATGTCACCCAGCTGGGCGTTCTTCCCGCACACCGTGGCGAGCATCGAGCCGTCGTTGGCGCCGACGAGAATCAGCGTGCGGCCGGACCGGTCCTCGATCACGCTGTGGCCCCAGAGGCCCCGCTCGGCGGTGCTGAGCCCGATGATCTCGGTGCTGCGGTTGCTCACGGCGTGCAGCGCCGCCATCACGGCCGACCAGCGGTCGGCGTCGTCTTCGTCGACCCCGGGCGAGCAGCCGAGGACCAGCCCCTCGGGGCTGACGTGGATGGCGGCGAGGGCGCCGGCGGTGCCGGTGACCAAGTCCTTCAGGAACTGCGGATGGCGCAACACGTGAGCCTCCTTGGCCAGAACGAACGCGGGGGAGGTGGGGTCGGAGCGCGAGAGGATCGGCTGGGACCCGAGGGATCGCCGGGGCGGCGTCTCCAACACGTTCAGAGTGGCCAAGGGGACGGTGTGAGCGGGAGGGGGGCGATGGGGACAACCCCGGCGTGGCCCAGTTGTCCCCATCGACGGAGCCGGGCAGCCTCGAAGACCTGTCCGAACAGCGACTGGTGAGGTGCAGCTTGAGCCGCGCCGGCGAAGCGGCCGATGTGGTGCGGCCGGAGCCCGGCCCAGATGGCTACGGGGTCAGATGGCAGTCCAGCCCCAAGGCCGGCCGCCTTCCCGGCCTTGGATACAGGCGAGGCGGTAGTGGGCCTCGGCGCGATGCCGCGCGGGGTCGGCCGCGGCGAGCTGGAGGGCGAAGCAGGTAACGCGCAGCTCGCGGATGTTGCGCAGGACCGGATAGCTCGGCCACTCCGTGACGTCGGCACCGTAGGCGGTGCAGATCGCCTGGTACTGCTTCGCCGTCACGCTGCCGAAGCTCGTGAAGCCGGCCGCCATCGTCGCGAGGTCGTACTCTCGCCGTCCTCGGGAGGAGCGCTCGAAGTCGAGCAGGTACGTGGTGGTCGGGGTGACCGCGGTGTTGCCGCCCCAGGCGTCTCCGTGGACCACGCAGAGCGGCCGTCCGGCGGGGAGCTCGTCCCATGCGGTCTGAAGGTCGGCCAGGTACCCCCGCAGCCAGTGCCGCTGGTGCTCGTCGAGGGTGACGGCTTCGTCGATCCGTTCGGCGAGCCGGACGAGCGGATCGAGGAGGCCGAGGTCGATGTGCCCGGGCACCGGCAGCTCGTGCAACCGGCGGAGGAGGGGCGCCATGTCGGCGCCTGTGCCCGGTCGGTGGGGCGGCAGTTCGTGCCAGAAGGTGACAGGCCGGTTGCCAACGAGGGCCGGAGTGGAGAACATCTCCAGCGGACGGACGACCGGCAGGCCGCACTCGTGGAGCCAGCGGGCTATCGCGATCTCCTGCACCGCCGCGGACCACTGGCCGGGCCGGGCGACGCGGGCCACCACACCGTCAGGAAGACGCCACAGGGCGTTCTCACCCAGTCTGATCAGCTCGGCACCGTCGGCGGACAGACCGGCGTCGGCACATGCGCTGAGCAGGACGGCGTGGGAGCCGCTGGCAGTGGTCACTCACCTACCGTAGCGGCGATCTGGATACGCAGGCCTTCGAGCCTGGCGTGCTGTTCGTACCGACGTGCAAGCTTCGCCAGGTCCTGGAGGTCCCGCACAGCTCGGTGCGAACGGAGCTGGGCGATCTCGGCCACGGCCCGCTCGGCCTCTGGAAGCGCGGAGTCGGGGTTCCCCATGATCAGCAGCAGCCCGGCGAGCTTGGTGCGGCTGAACGTCCTGGACCGGGCGAAAGGTTGGGCGTGCCCGTCGACGGCGGTCCTGAGCCGGCCGAGCGCATCGTCGACGGCGTGGCCCGCGAGCGCGAGGTCGTAGACGGCGTGACCGGTGTCGCCGTGGTGCTGGGCTTCGTCGTAGTAGGTCATCCAGCGCGACTCCTCGCCGGTCTGGAGCTGGGCGTACGCTTCGTCGGACCGTCCGATGGCCGTCAGCGCCGCTTGGCGGTTGCCCAACCTGGCGTGCCCTCGCGCCGCGGCGTTGTGCAGCATGGCCCGCTCGGCCGGGGAGAGCCGGTCGGACCGAACGAGGCCCAACTCGGCCAGAGTCACGCCGTCGTCGTAGTGCTCGCACCAAGTGGCGAGCCGGGAGCGCAGGTTGTACGAGACCGCACGTGCGGACCAGTCGCCCGCTTCCTCCGCGAGGTCGGTCGCCCATCGAAGGCGCCGGCCGGCCTCGGCGAACTCCCCGGCGTCGAGCAGAACGGCGCCGGCGGCCGAGGCGAGACGGCTTGCCGCGGTGAGCAACTCCGGACGCAACGCGCTGCTGCACGGCGCCGAGGTGAGAGCCTCGGCCCACCGGAGCTGCGCGACGGCCGTCTCCCGTACGAGCCCGCCTCCGCCGTGCAGGTTGTCCCAGCTGCGCAGGACCGCGGCTGCGGATCGTACGTGGGCCACGTCGCCCGAGCGCACTGTCGTACCTGGTTCCGGGGTGATGGGGATCGTCGGGGCCACGTCGGGGGCGGAGGAGTCCAAGGGGGCGGTTGAGGGGTGCGGGCCGGGTGCCTTCGTCGTCGTGACGGCGGCGTCGTCTCCGCTATGGAGGTCCACCCGCATGTACACCAGCACCAGGCTGCGCGTGAGCGCTCCGCCGGTGTCCAGAGCGACGTCGAGTGCTTCGGTGTGATGCCGCAGGCACTTGCGCTCACCGCGTTCCATCTTGCCGATCAGATCGCCGCTGAGGTGTGCCCGTTCGCCGAGCTCGTCCTGTCCGTAGCCCCTCAGCGTGCGCCACTGCCGGATCTCGTTGCCCAGCCATTCCTCGGGCGAACGCTCCGGGTGCAGCGTGTTGGGTCGTGCCGCCATATCGGCCCCCTCAGCCCCGGGATGGGGACAAGCGTGTTGTCCCCATCCCGGGGACGTTCTCTTTCCTGGACTGGGAACCAGCGGTTCCGTGCATTGCCGCGATGGACCCGGCGTCAACCTCAGCGCCGGACGGCCTGGTGCTCGGCCTCGTCGATGTCCGGCTCGAACTCGCCGTCCTGGCATCCTCGAACGAAGGCGATCCACTCCGCCGAGGTGAAGAAGAGCACCTTCCCCGTGGCCGAGTGCCGTAGTGCGGCGGCGCCGCCCGGAAGGTACGCGACCTCCAGACGGTCCGAGGGATCGCTGCCCGGGGCCGCCATCCACCGGGCCGTGCGGAGGTCGAGTGCGTAGAGGTCGGCCTTGGCGACCGGCGCGTCCGTCGTCACGCTTCGACCAAGGCATCGGCCGCGAGGGCGCGGATGAACGACCGCACCTGACCGGCATCGGACCGGAGCGCCGGGATCTCCGGGTTCTTCGAGTCGCGGATGGCGACGGCCGGCAAGTCCGGGACGGCCGCCACCTCGACGCAGTTGCCGTTGTTCGCGGTGTAACTGCTCCTGTGCCAGCGCACGTTGTCGAGCGGTGCGGCGTAGAGGCGATTCGTTTCGATCATGATGCGGTCAGTCTTCTCTCGGTCTGCTCGATGAGTGCCAGCGAATCCTGGGGGCCGAGGGCGGCGCGCAGGAGGTAGGAGTGGAGGCGGGCAAGACGCCGAAGTCCGAGCGCGTCGTCGACCACGATCGTCCCCGTGACAGCCTCGGCGAAGGCGGTGTCCGGTGCGTCCTGGCCGCCGCCCTGGAACAGGGTGAACGCTCCGGTCAACGCGCCTTCGGCTCCGCGGTCGAACGGAACGACTCGAAGGTCCACGGTCTCCAGACGGCAGACGTCCTGGAGATGGCGGAGCTGCGCGGCCTGGACCGCCGGCCCTCCCACTTCGAACTCCAGCGCCGCCTGGCTGATGACGGCCGTCAAGCGCAATGGGACTTCGTCGCGCAGGCGACGCTGCCTCATGTTCTTGACCTCGACCAGACTGTCGACCTGGTCCGGGCCGAGCGCCGCGAAGCCGACTTCGGTGACGGCGCGGGCGTAGGCCTCGGTCTGTAGCAGGGCGGGTATGTACGCGATCTGGTACTCGGTCGCGGAGAAGGCCTCGTGCTCGTAGGAGATGAACTCCGTGTACCTGCTGCTGAGGACGTCCGCGTAGGTGTCCCACCACATGGCCGTGCGTGTGCGTCCTCGACGGAAGAGCGCCTCCAGGTGCTCCCTGTCTGGCTCGGAGACCTCGAAGAGGTCCATGAGGGCCTCGAAGTCGGCCGGGGTGGCGCTGCGTTTGCCGGTCTCGACCCGCGTGATCTTGGAAGTGCTGCACCCGATCCGGCTGCCGACCTCTTCGGCCGTCCAGCCGGCGGCTTCGCGTCGACGTCGGAGATCGGCACCGAACTTGCTGCGTGCGGCGAGGGGTTGCTGCGGGACGGCTGGCGCCATCGATCCCTCCGAGAAGCCGTGGTCCAAGGGAGTCTGTCGTTCCGTCAGCTTAGCGGGAGCCTGTGCACCGCACATGCGCGGCAAGAGAATTGGCATTTTGCCAATCACGTGCTTGACGGCGCGAGGGGAAGGCGGGACCCTGATGGCGGTGACACACCGCAGCGAATCGGATGCGGATTGCCACCTCTCATTCGCTTGTGCCCCAGCGACCTCGTGACGTCTTGCCGAGGTCTGCGCCAGGGTCTTCACCCTCTCCGCCCCAGGGCGACCGGCCGGTGGACATGACCCGCTCTCGGCCTGGTGTGCCTCGCCGCCACACGTCTCGGTCGGCGCGCACCTTCATGGTCCGTTCTGTGGGGCCAAGCGCAGGCCATGGCCGCGGCGGCAACGCCGGGGCACACGATTGGAAGGGATGACGTGTGGACCAGGAGACACGGACGGATTCGTCCGGCGGGGGCGGCGCGGCGGAGGGCACGATGCTGGCGCAGATCGTGAAGGCCGCAGGCCGTACAGGCCGGGCACCGCTGCTGATCCTCGGCGCCTTCGAACGCGTGGGCTCGAACTGGGTCAGTGATCAGCTTCGAGCCTCGATGCAGCAGCACAACGAGCCCTTCCGGCAACAGCTCGGTGCGGCGCACCCGCTGTCGGCCCTGAACCCGCGGCCGGACTCCGAGCTGACCGCACTCAACCGGCACCACCTGGCCTGTGCACTCCACGACCTCCACGGCTCGGAGCGGCACGCCGTCAAGGAGACCAATCTGTTCTTCGCGTCCAGGTCGGTCACCGGGCTGCTGCCGGAGTCCCCGGTCCTGGTCCTCACCCGCGCACCGCTCGGCATCGCGTCCTCGTTCGAGCGCGGCGGCTTGTGGCAGCGCTGGGTGTACGCGGAGCGCTACCTCGGCCTGGCCCGCACCGCCAGGACGCCGCGATGGCGGGACTGGTCGCCGCTGCTGCCCCTGGACGATCCGCAGCCGCCGGTGGCGCTCGCCCGGATGATTGCCGTCAACGCCCTGCTGCTCGCCGAGGCGTTGCGCGCGGACCTCGCCGGATGCGGTCGCGCCCTTGCCCACCTGCAGTACGAGCGGCACGTCACCGCGCCCGAGGAGGTACGTTCCGGGCTCGCCCGATTCCTGGGCGTCCCCCTGGCCGCGCCGTCCGGTATGCCGAAGCGCGGGGACGGCGGGGACTTCGACACCAGTCGACCGAAGAGCGAGCTGGTCGCCGAACTGCCGGCGAGCAGTGCCGCGCTGGTCCGTCACCACGTCGCCACCGCCCTGGCCCGCGCCACCGCGATCGTGGACGCGGCGACCGTGAACACCGCGAGCCACTGGCTGGCCGGAGACGACGAGTACGAGCTGCGTGAGCCCCAGGAACGCGCCCGGCGTCGAGCGGCGGCGCCGGCGCAAGCGGGCTCTCGGCTGCCGAGCGTGGGCTACCGTCGAAGCGGTCTCAGCCCGGTGACGTGGCGCAATCTGCTGATCTCGAACCTGGAGATGGCCGATCTGCTGAACGCCCTGCTGGAAGCAGGCATGGAGAACACCCGGCACGGCACGCACCTGCTGATCAACCCAATGCCGCACGAGCGCGGCGGCCGCCTTCACCTGGACCAGGGGCGAAGGTGGAGGCCGAGCCCCGGGTTCGAACGCCACCCCGCCTACTGGGTCACCTGGTTGGGCGCCGCCGCACTCGCGGCCTGGCACGGTGCTCGACTGCCGACCCGAGAGGAGGCCCTCGCCGCGGTCGCCATGGCTGGCCCCGGGCACAACACCGGCTACACGTTCGGAGACACCACCCCGGTGGTGGAGCCCGGAAGGGGCGCCGGGCAGATCCACCACCTGACGGGAAACGTCCAGATCTGGTGCGCCGACGGACCGGACACCGGCGACGAAGCTCCGCTCCGCCGGTACCTGTTCGGTTCCGCCTGGAACACCCCGGGCGACAGCGAGACGGTCGAAGAACGCCGGTCACGCTTCCTGCTCGGCTCCTCGCGCGGCGTCGGGGTGCGTCTGGTGCGCGGCCCGGAGGCGTGCGCCGCCGACGCACTCGGCGCCTGGGAGATCGCGCAGCGGATCGTCTGCTGGATCGGTGAAATCGACGATCCGGACCGGACGCCGGGCGAGCTGGACCGCTGGCTGGTGTACGTGCTCACCCGGCCCTCCGGCACGAGGTCATAGCCCGATATTCGACTTCGGCCCCATGTACGAACCGGCACCCGGCCAGCCGGCCCTGGCCAGTTCCACGAACCGCTCGGAGAAGCCGTGACCGGGAAGGTCATCGACCTTCACCCACTCCACGCCGCGGATCGGCCGGGTGTCAGCACCGTCCATGACGTCGCCGATCCGGCCGCCGGTCACCTCGACCTCGAACGAGATGTGCACGACGCCGGCGGCGGTGACGTCGCAGACGTACAACAGGCGGCCGACCTCGACGTCGAGCCCGGTCTCCTCGCGCATCTCCCGGCGCAGGGCCTGGGCCAGCGTCTCGCCGTCCTCGGCCTTCCCACCGGGCAGGGACCACGTCCGTGGCCCCTCGGTGTCCTGGTTCAGCAGCAGCATCTGGCCGTCCCGCACCGCGATGCCCGTCACACGTGTATGCATGCGCGCACCGTACCGCGCCCCAACACCCCTAGGAGAACAGTCCGTTGAAGAATCCCCCCATCCCCGTGGTCATCGCCGCCGGTGGGCTGGGCACCCGGGTGGCCGGCTGGTCGCGAATGCTGCCCAAGGAGTTTCGCCCGGTCGGGGGACAGCCCGGCCTGCTCCACGTCCTGGAGGAGGCGGTGGCCGGAGGCGCCGAGCGCGCGGTCGTCGTCCACCACCCGTACTACGCGGGCTTCTACGCCTGGCCCTGCCACGTGCTGTCGCCCGACGCCCACCGGCGCTACCAGGAGGCGGCCGGCACGCGGCCGATCGGGCCGCGGCCGGCCGCCGGCCTGGACGTCGAGTTCGTTGCGCAGCGCGGACGGTACGCCGACCTCACGTCGGTGCTCAACGGATCCGTCCACCTGCGCACCGGCAACCTGGCGTTCGCCTTCGCCGACAACGTCGACCTCAGCCACTCCGCGCTCGCCGCCCTGCTGGACCAGACGGACCCCGCGCATCCGGCCGTGCTCACGGCACCCTTCGACGCGGCGGAGGCCGCTCACCACGGTGTCGTCGTGTGCACCGGTAGCGGGTCGGTGCGAACCATGGCGGGCCTGGTCGAGAAACCCGGTGCGGTCGAGGCCGCCCGCCTGCTGGACGAGCACGGGCAGGACAACCTGCGACTTCTCCAGGGCCGGGGGCGTACCACCTCCGGCCTCGTGCATCACTTCGCGGCCACCGCCCGTCACGCCGGTCGCGCGGAACCGAAGCTCTCCCTCGCCGTCGCCGGCTACGCCCGCAAGCACGTTGTCCAGGTGGTCACTGCTGAGTTGATGGTGGACCTCGGTGCCCCCGAGCCGTCCGGGGAAGTCGGCGTCGCATGAGGTGCCGCCGCCTCGGAGCGGCACCGCGCGGGGCGGTGGTCAGACGCCGTGGAATGCGACGATGAACCGCAGTTGCCTGTTCCGCAGCGGGGCCAGGGCCATAATCCGGACGGGGACCTCGCCGGCGCCGCCGTGCGGGATGCGCATGTGCCTGATGTCGCCGTCAGGGTGCTCGTAGAAGTCGTGCCGGTCCCACAGTTCCTGGGCTTCGGGGCAGCCGTCCAGGATGTCCTCGACGAGCTTCTTCAACTGCTCGTGGTCGGGGTACTGGGCGGCGGCGGTGCGGATCTGGGCGAGGAAGGGGACGGCCCAGCTCTCCTTCCAGTTGACCAGCTGCTCGCGGGCACCGGGGTAGAGAAACGCCCACCGCATGATGTTGCGCTCGTAGACCCAGGGGTACATCTCGCGGGACGGATTGTTGTGCGCCACGACGTTCCAGGCGACGTCCGATATGTACGCGGGGTGGGGGAGCATCTTGTCGAGAAGGCGCTGCATGTCTGCGTCCATGGCCGCCATGGCGTCCGGCTCCGTGTCTCGTGGGGCGGGGGCTCGCCCGGTGGCGTGGTGGTACAGGGCGAGGCGCTCCGCATCATTGAGTCGGAACGTGAATGCCAGGCGTTCGAGAATTGCATCGGAGAATTGGGCGGATTCTCCGGCTTCCAGCTTCGAGTACCACTTGACGCTGATTCCAGCCAGTCGGGCGACCTCCGTCTTGGAGAGTTCTCGCGTGCGGCGGGTAGGGCTTGTGACCAGGCCGGGGATGGAGTTGGGATCTGTCCGCTGACGCCAGCACTGAACCATGCTGGCGAGCGTCTGATCGCGAGCCGCAAGGCGCTCGAAGTCGGTGCTCATGGCAACCGATTCTAGGCATTGCCGCCAGTCGGGTCTGAGCCGATCTGAGTGTGGGGAAAGCCACATCAGCACAATCGCGGCATTGTTGTTTGAATTTCAACAAGCCCCCGTCCTGGAGTGATGAATCATCATTTGACCAAGCGTTTGAGGTGAGTGGGTGACGGGTCGTCAATCGCCTCCGGCTGTCATCGCGGTGGCGAAAATTGGGGCGTTGCGGAAAATATTCGTTAAATTACACTGGGTTATCTACGCGCGTAGCCTGGAACTCCGAGTTCGCGAACTCTCACTTCCGGAACTGGCACTTCTGGAAGTGAGAGTTCCAGTGGAGGGCTGGCATCGTGAGGGCCGCCGGGCTGCGGACGCACCGCTCGGTGACCCGCACCACGAAGGAGATCTCCCATGTCCCGCTCGGCCCTGGTTGTCGGAGGTAGTCGAGGTATCGGCCTCGCAGTGGCGCAGAGGCTTGCCGCGGACGGCGCCGCCGTGGCGGTCGCCTCCCGCAGCGGGTTCGCCCCCGAGGGGCTCCTCGGCGTGGAGTGCGACGTGACGTCCACCGAGTCCGTCGACGCCGCGTTCACCGCAGTCGAGGCCGCCCAGGGGCTGGTCGAGATCCTCGTCGTCAACGCGGGCATCACCCGGGACACGCTGCTGCTGCGCATGTCCGAGGACGACTTCGACGCCACCCTCCAGACCAACCTGGCCGGCGCCTTCCGGGCCGCCAAGCGCGCCGCCAGGGGAATGCTGCGCGCGAAGCACGGCCGGCTGATCTTCATCTCCTCCGCCGTCGCCATGACCGGCGAGAGCGGACAGGCCAACTACGCCGCCTCCAAGGCCGGCCTCGTGGGCTTCGCCCGTTCCCTGGCCCGCGAACTCGGCCCGCGCGGCATCACCAGCAACGTGGTTGCCCCTGGCCTGACCGAAACGGACATGACCGCCGCCCTCTCCGAGGCCCAGCGCGAGGCCCTGCTCCAGCGGGTGCCGCTCGGCCGCATGGCCCAGCCGGAGGAGATCGCCGCCGCGGTGTCCTTCCTGGCCAGTGACTCCGCCGCCTACCTGACCGGGGCAATCATCCCCGTGGATGGCGGCGCCGGCATGGGTCACTAACCCGCTCGCCGGGCCTGGGTGCACGAGGGGACGTCCAGGCCTGGTGAGCATCCCCCCGTTGCTCGCAGGCCCGGCGCACTCACGGCTCCAGCTGCGACCACCTTGTACTGGACCCGTCACGGGACCAGGCGGCCCGGGTGAGGCCATCGGCCGTGTCCACCCACACCGACCAGTGGTCGGGTACGGCCAGTCGGTCCCCGGCACTGCACACCTGCGAGATTTCCTTGCCCTCTCCCGCAACACCAGCACCCTCGATGGCCCGCCGACAGGCAGCCCCGGCAGTCGGCACCCACGCCCGAGTCCTGTCCGTCCTGCGGGCGGTCACCCAGGGCGGCGGCGTCCAAGGCGTGCTCGACCTCACCAGGTCCACCGGCATCCCCGACTCCACGGTTCACCGCATCCTCCAGGCCGGCGTGGAGACCCGTGCGGTCGACCAGGTCAGCCGAGGCCGCTACCGGCCGGGCCCCGCGATGATCGAGATGGCCCTGCAGGCCATGACCTCCGCCCCCGCGGCAGCCGACGTCCAGCAGATGCTCGACGACCTCCAGAAGAGCGCAGGCGGCGTTGCTCTGCTGTTCACCGTCACCGGCTTCGGCGGCCTTCGTCGGCTGTGCACCGACTACACCCTCGGTGACCGTGACCCGGAGACCCTCAGGGCTCTGACCTACAAGATCGGCTCCATGCCGCGCTCGCTGCGCGTCGGAGCAGCGGGGCGCGTAATCCTGGCCCACCTGCCGGCCCATATGCAGCAGGCGGTGCTCGCCGAGGGCCCGCCGCAGTCCCCGGCGCCGGGTGCGATCCGAGACGAGGCCGCCCTGCTCGCCTCCCTTGCCGACATCCGCCGGCGCGGCTACGCCATCGGCCGTCAGGAGGCGCTGGCCGGATGGGACGGCATCGCAGCGCCTGTTATGTGGGGGTCGACGGTGATGGGATCAATCGGTCTGGGGCTGCCTGTCGAGGAGATGGGGGGCGACCTGCGCGAAGCGATCCGGCGCACCTGCGATGCCGCCCGCGCAATGAGTTTGATTCCCGGCGGGAAAATGGCTGTGTAGTGCGGCCCTTCGCCTTGGCTGTGACTGAATTGGCGGCCTGCAGGAACCCTGTCGGCCGCCAATTCATTTTTTGGAGCGTCGGGATCTATCGGAGGCCATGGGGGCACCACTTGATGGCAGCCTGGGGCGACAGAATGGTTGAGCAATCGCGGCCGGTGAGGTTTCTCCTATTCATTAGTCAAGATCATTTCCCGCCAGGCGGGAAATGGGGGTTGCTGCTCGCGTAGATGGCTTGAATTTCTTGACCGGAATCGAGTGGCGATCATAAGGTCTATTTGATGTCGCGGGCAGCGGGTGGCCCGGAATTCCCGGTGCAGCCTTTGGTCCGGGGTTGCCGCAGGCGACGGTGGCCGGTGCCTGCGGCAAGCCGAGACCTTGAAGCTTGACTCGAAGGAGGGTCGGGCGGCTCGTGGCGCGGCGAGGGGCGCGGGGCGGTGCACGCACAAGTCTTCCCCGATGGGGAGTTAAGGACTGGATGTGTGGCGCCGAAGGCCCTAAGGTTCTCACCCCGCCGCGGAGGTGACAGGTGGGCAGAGAGGGGGAGTCGATGCAGTAGGACACGTCCGGAAAAGAGACCGGCGCCCTGGAGCTACCAACTCCTGGACGCCGGGCCAGCGCCCCGAAGGTCGCTGATTTACTACCGCGCGAGCGGCGGGACTTCTTTTGCACGAGAGGCCGCCGCGCGCGTTTCCTACGAAACACGGAGTATCGCATGCCTGCCCTGTCCAGGGGAACCCAGTACGTGGAGCCCCGCCCGAGCCAGCAGCGGCTCGGGGCCAAGCTCGCGGACATGATCCCCGGTGCGGTCGCCGTCCGCGTCAGCTTCGCCCACCCCAGCCGCCAGTGGCCCCACCCCTACACCGTGGCGGTCGACGGGCACGGCGAGCAGCTCACGCTGAGCGGCAACACCACCAAGGTCGCCGCCCGCTGGGTGCTGCGGTCCTGGCCGGAGGCGGACTGGTCGCACCCGCACAGCTTCGACCTCGCCACCGGGCGGCTCGCTGTCACCTCGGTCCGGGGCCGCTGACATGGCGCGCATCCGACCCGTCAAGCCGGAGACCTGGGTCTCCGAAACGCTGGCCGAGGTGTCCATACCGGCGATGCTCACCTTCATCGGCATGACCAACCACTCCGACGACAGCGGCCGGCACCGCGACAACGCGGCGGTCGTCTACGGCCTCATCTGGCCGATGCGCGACGAGATCAACCGTGCGGAGGTCGAGGACCACCTCCGGCAGCTCGCCACAGTGGGCGCGATCTGCCGCTACACGGGCTGCGACGGCCGCCGGTACTTCCACTACCCGACGTGGCGCAAGCACCAAAAGATCGACAAGCCGTCGCTCAGCCGCCTTCCCGCGTGCCCGCACTGCGAGCCGGAGCGGTGCGGCGTCTGCAAGGGCCCCTGCATCCAGCGGGCCGCCCTCGCAGATACCCCGGGGTCCCGACTCGGCGACGCCGCGAGCGCTCCCGGAGTGTTCGGCGAAACCTCGGCGAACACTCCGGCAGCCCTCCAGCAGCCTCACGAGTCCTTCCCTGCACCCGCCGCGCAGACGGTTCCGGGTACCGCGGAAACGGTCGCCCCGGTAGTCGAAGCCGAGCGCAAGCCGGTTCCGTCCCCCAGGAAAATCGCAGGTCAGACGGCATTCGGCGAAGCCTCCCCGAAGGCTCTCCGAACCCTCCCGGAGCCCTCGGCGCCTGGATCTAGGATCTTGGATCCTGGATCTTCTTTCCCTACGGGGCGCCAGGCGCCCGACGCGGACACCGTTTCGGCCGGCCAGCTGATCGGCGAGTACGTCGCCGCCTGCGTCGAGCGCCCGCCGGGCAGCTTGCTCGGCCACCTCGGCAAGGTCGTCAAGACCCTGCTGGACGAGGGCATCGCCGCCGAGCACGTCCGTGCCGGGCTGCGGCGGTTCGCCGAGATCCAGGGCCACCCGTCCCGGCTGCCGAGCCTGGTCAACGACGCCATGAACGCACGAGGCTCCGGTTTGGCGCGGCCGGGATTCCGGCCTAACGTGCCCGCTCACCAGGCGTGGACCAACCCGGTCGACGCCGTCGCCGCCTACGCCGAGGAGCTGTGATGCGCACCCGCCGCGACCCGCAGACCCTTGCCGACGCGCCCTCGGTCCTCGACCGGATGGCCCGCATCCTTGCCGCCCGGGGCATCGAGCAGTACGTGGTCGACGCCCTCCCGGACGAGCCGGAGTCGTACTCGGCGGAGGAAGCGCTGTCCGCCGGGCTGCCGCTGCGCTACCGCGAAGCGGTCGCCACGAACCCGCAGGTCCTGGCCTGGGTGCGGCAGGTTGCCGCCGAGGCCACCGCACCGAGCCTCGGTGCCCGACGCCAGGTCGCCACCGGTCCCAGCCTGCTGATGGCTGGGGTCGTCGGCGCCGGGAAGACCCACGAGGCGTACGGCGCCGTCCGCCGCCTGGTCGAGGCCGGCATCGGTGTGCGCTGGCGCGCCACCACCGCCGCGGACCTCTACGCCGAACTCCGGCCCGGCTCGGACACCGACGCCGAGCGGGTCCTCGCGGCCTACAGCCGGGTGCCGCTGCTGATCCTCGACGACCTCGGCGCCGCCAAGTCGAGCGAGTTCGTCGAAGAGCAGACGTACCGGCTGATCAACCGCCGCTACAACCACCTGCTCCCGACCCTGATCACCAGCAACCTGCCGATCAAGGACCTCCGCACCTGCCTCGGTGACCGCGTCACCTCCCGGCTCGCCCAGATGACCACCCGGGTCAGCTTCGAGCCGGTCGACCGCAGACGCCTCCAGCGCGCCGCCTGAGCCGCCGCCGCGCCCGGCCGCCCCACGGCGAGCCGCCCGACCATCACCGACCCAGCGCCCTCTCCGCCGACGCTGACCTCGCGCGCGGAGAGCGATCGGAGCGACCCCGCATGACCACCACGACCCGCCCTGTCCGCCACCGCGCGCTCGGCGACCAGACCTGGCAGGACCAGGCCGTCTGCACCCCGACCGAGTACAACCCCGTCGACCCCGAGGTGTTCTTCCCCGGTCCGGAGGACACGGCCGCGATCACCACCGCCAAGGCGCTGTGCGCCCAGTGCCCGGTCGCCCGCGCCTGCCTGGACGCCGCGCTGGAGACGGGCGACACCCACGGCGTCAGGGGCGGCCTCACCGAGGAGGAGCGCGAACCTCTGCACACCAGGCTCAACGAACGCCTCGACTACAGCCGGGTCAATGCCGTGCTGGCCGGGCGCGACATCCACATCACCCGCGCCGAGCGCCGCGCCGTCGTCCTCGCCGGATACCGCCAGGACGTGCCGGTCGAGCGCCTCGCCTGGCTCCTCAAGATCAGCCCGGAGCACGCCCTCAAGCTCTACCGCGAGACCCGCCGCGCGATTCGCCACCGTCAGATCGCCGAACAGGGCACCCGTACCGCCTCGGCCGACCAGGGCGCCGCCGACCAACTGCACCGCGACGACTTCGGGACGGCCGCGTGAGCACCAGCACCGCGACCACCCCGAACTCCGTGCACGTCACCGGCTGGGACCGGGGCGTCGTCATCGCCCTCGGCGGCGCGGGGTGCGCGCTCTCGTACGACGCGCTGCAGCAGATGGCCGTGGCCATCCACGTGCGGGGCCTGCTCACCTACCTGTTCCCGCTCGTGATCGACGGCTTCATCGCCTACGGGGTGCGCGCCCTGCTGGTGATGCGGGACGCCCCGCTGCGGGCCCGCATGTACGTCTGGCTGCTCTTCGGAACAGCCACCGGAGCGAGCCTGTGGGCCAACGCTCTGCACGCCGTGCGGATGAACGAGCAGAGCGCCACCACCGGCCTGCGGCTCGGTGACTCGGTGGTCGCGGTGCTCTCCACGATCGCCCCGCTCGCCCTGGCCGGCGCCGTACACCTCTACATCCTCATCGCCCGCGGACCGGTCGGCCCCGCTGACCGCGACGGCCAGGGTGGCCGAGTGAGTGACCGAGTGACCGAGGCCGACCGAGGTCAGGTCACCCCTGACCTCGGTCAGGTCAGTGTCGAGGCCGGTCTGACCGAGCGGCTGGCAGCGCTGACCAGCGGTCAGGACAGTGGAGGTCACCTCGGTGCGGAGCGGCCGGTCGGCGGCCCGGTCACCGCACCAGGCGGTCAGCCGGTCACCGGCCGACAGGTCAGTGACCGACCGGCGGACAGCGGGCCGGTCACCATCGCGACGGTCAGCCTCGCCGAGGTCACCGACCCGCCGGTCACTGACCGGGACAGTGACCGCCGTCCCGACCTGGACACCGAGGACCTGCTGGCCATCGCACGGAAAGCCGCGCCGGAGAACGGCAGGCTGACCCGCAAGGTGGTCGCCGAGGCGATCCGAGGTCAGAAGATCCCTCTGTCCAGCGCCACGCTGACCGAACTGATGGCCCAGCTCCGTCCGCAACCCGGTCAGCCGGTCACCGCCGACCGGAACTGACCGACACCCGAGCGCCGGGGTGACCGATCAGGTCACCCCGGCCGGTCACCTGCCCGCACCACCACCATCCGGGAGCACCCCACCATGCGCACCACCCCTGCCACCTGGGCCGAGGCGGACTCCTGGCTCGCCGTCCTCACCCAACGCGGCCACCTCCACCGCGTCGAGACCGGCCCGGACGGTGCCCGCAGCGTCCAGCGCGACCGGCACTCCCGCCCCTGGACTCTCCACCACCCCGTCCTCGCCGTCGACTACGTCGAAGATCTCCTCCTCGACCTCCGCCAGCGCGACACCGGGGCCAGCCGATGACCGCGCCCGGCCACGACGGCACCGTGCAGGCGCCGGGGAACGACCCCAACACTGCCCCTGGCGGAGCAAGTTGTGGGGTAAGCGATGCTTACCCCGCCCGCGCCCCGAAGGGGGCGCGGGCACCCCGGTCGCCAGCGGACCCAGGGGGGCCCACCGACGATCGGGGAGTCGACCCGGGGGTGTCGACGGCCGGGACAGACACCGCGCCCGCTCCACAGCGCGCCGCCTCCCGACGCCGCCGTCCCCGCCACGCCACCCAGCGCCGCACTTGCGTCAGCCTGCGGTTCAGCGAACCTGAGTGGGCCGCGGTCCGGAAGGCCGCCGACCACGCCGACCTCGCCCCCGGCGGCTTCTCCGCCGCCGCCACCCTGGCTGCCGCCACCAGCACCGACCCGAGCGCCGCCATCGCCGACTACCGGCGCGGCATCCAGGAACTCATGGAGTCCAACCGCCAGCTCGCCGCCATCGGCAACAACGTCAACCAGGTAGCCCACTTCCTCAACGCCGGCGGCCAACCGGCCTCCGACCTCCAGCAACTCCTGCACCGCGTCGAAGCCTCCATCGGAGCCGTCGACGAAGCCGTCGCCTGGATGGTCCGCCGGTGATCCCCAAGATCCGTACCGGCACCGGCGGCACCTACGGCCTCATCCGCTACCTCTACGGACCGGGCCGACGAGACGAACACACCGACCAGCACCTCGTGGCGAGCTGGAACGACTTCGCCCCCGACCCCGGCCGCAACCCCCACCACACCATCGCCCAGCTCGCCGCCCAACTCGACCAGCCCGTCAAGGCCATCGGCGACCGCGCCCCGGCCGACACCATCTGGCACTGCTCCGTACGCGCGGACCCCGGCGACCGCCACCTCGACGACAACGACTGGGCGAACATCGCCCGCCGCATCGTCCACGCCACCGGCATCGCCCCCGAAGGCGACACCACCGCCTGCCGCTGGGTCGCCGTCCGCCACGCCGACGACCACATCCACATCGCCGCCACCCTCGTACGTCAGGACGGCCGCCTCGCCAACCTCTCCTTCGACCGACGCAAAGCCCAGGCCGAAGCCCGCCTCATCGAGAAGGAGTACGGCCTGCGCCAGCTCAACCCCGGCGACGGCACCGCCGCCCAAAACCCCACCAGCGCCGAGCGCTTCAAGGCCGAACGCACCGGCCGCACCGAGACTCCACGCGAGACCCTGCGGGAAGCCGTCCGCCAAGCCGTCGCCGGAGCTGACAGCGAAGCCGAGTTCTTGACCCGCCTGCGCGAGGCCGGCCTGCGGGTGAAGCTGCGGCACGCCCCCTCCGGCGACGTCCTCGGCTACAACGTCGCCCTGCCCGGCGACCGCAACCGAGACGGCGGGCCGATCTGGTTCCCCGGGTCCAAGCTCGCCCCAGACCTCTCCCTCCCCAAAATCCGCCACCGCCTCGACGCCGCACCCGCCACCGGCGCCCCCGCGCCGGACGGCCGCCCGACCCGCCCTGGCCGCTCCGCTCCCGCGCGCCGCCGCCGAGACGCCGCCCACGTCGCCGAGCGCACCGTCGCCGCCCTCGACCAGGACGACGACGAAGCCGCCGCCCACCTCCTCGGCGCCGGTGAACTCCTCGACGCCCTCGCCCAGACCTCCCCAGCCGCCACCCGCGCCGAACTCCGGGAAGCCGCCCGCGCCTTCGAACGCGCCACCCGCAGCCACGTCCGCGCCGAGAACGCCGACATCCGCGCCCTGCGCTCGACCGCCCGCGGAATCGTCCACGCCGGCAGCGCGCTCGGCCGGGGCGAGGATGGCGGCGCCACCGCCATGGTCTTGTCCACCTTCGTCCTCGTCACCCTGGCCGCCGCCCGCTGGCACTCCGCCCGAGGCCACGCCCAGCAGGCCGCCGCCGCCCGCAAGGCCGCCGACCACCTGCGCTCCGCCTACCAGCAGGCCGCCGCCACCCCCATGCGCACCATGCGCGAGATCGGCCGCACCCTCCCGGACGGCGAGCGCCGCCGCCACGACACCACCATCCGCACCGTCCTCGGCGACCCGGCCAGCCCGAAGGGCCCGGCCCGCGAGCACGATGCCCTGGCCGCCGTCCTCGCGGAAGCCGAGAAGGCCGGCCACGACCCCAAGGCCCTCCTGGAGAAGGCCGTCGACCGGCGGGAGCTGGAAACCGCCCGCAACACCACCGACGTCCTCGTCTGGCGCATCCGCCGCCTCGCCGACCTGCCCGCCAACCCCGAACACCCCCGCACGGCCCCTGGCAACCAGGCCCGGACCGAACCGGTACGGCCCCGCGCCACGCAGCCGGCACCGGCCCAGCCCGCCACTGACCCGCGCCGCCCGGCACCACGCCGCTGAACCGGCAACCCGCCGGGCGGCCCTCCCGGAACCCCTCGACACCCGCTTCCACCAGGTGTTACGCAAGTACCCGAGCACCACGAACGGAGAGCCCGTGACCAGAACCACCGAGAACACCAACACCGCCCCGGCCCCGATCACCACCCCGGTCCCGGCCGGCTCCGACCCGCTCCTCCAGCTGGAGTACGAGACCCAGACCCCCAGCGGCCCCGAGGCCGTCCGCGCTCTGCTGCACCCGGCCGAACTCGCCCTGCGCGGCATGCCGGTGACCTGCTCCGCCTGCCGGGCCCGCCGCGACTGGCTGCTGCTCAACCACCGCCGCAACGTGTGGGTGCGGTGCCGCTGCGGCAACGAGTGGCTGGAGCCGGAGATCGCCCGCAAGGACTTCGACGCGATGATCGCCAACCCGACCTGGACCCACCACCCCGACACCGACGCCGCACGGGTGGCCCTCGGCTTCGACGGAACCTTTGCCGGCATCTACCTGGGCTGACACGCCAACTGGTCAGCCGATCCGGCTGACTTGCGGCTATGCCGAAGCACGATAGGCGTCACTGCTGTCACCAAGATCGAATCGGCGTGACGACGGCGAGGGGCCCTGGGCTGATGCCCTACGGGAGTTGCTGGCCGTCGCGAGCCCTGACGAGGCTGCCTGGCGTCCACGTCCTCTGCACCGCCGCCGACCGGCCGTGAATCTCCTGTTCTTCCCGGGGATGCGGCTCCAGGACCTCCGTGAGTCTCCTGGATAGGGCATGGTGCAGCCGCCGACAGCACTGTGCTGCGTCCGTCGCGGGCGGCGACGCACACGGCGGCGCCCGGATGGGGGCGGTTGGCAGGTGAGAGCTCCTGGACGTCTCTACGGTGAAAGGACCGTCCCACATCATCTGGAGGTGCGTATGTCTGTCCCGGAAGACGCGGTAAAGGGGCTTGTGGACTCGATGAATACGATCGGCCAGTCCCTGGAGGCCGACTTCGTCGCCGCGCTGCGGAGCATGAGCCCGGAGGAGAAGAAGAAGTATCTCGACGCCCATCGTCGCGGGGTCGAAACACTCGGCGGCCGTGACGGGTGGAAGGACCCGCTCAACCCCGAAAGCAGCTGACAGGCCAGCGGTCCGCCGAGGCAGCCCGCTCATGCCGCTTCAGCCCACACCCGCCCCGCGGCCCGCCGTGGACACGCCTGAGCGGTACGCGCTCGCTCTGCCCGGCGCTCCGGGCGGGCACGCTCCCCCGAAGGTCGTCGTCCACCAGCACAGGCGAGCGCACCGCGGGTGGGTGCCGTGGGTGGTTCAGCTGCCGAACAGATCATCGGGGCCGGCGGCGCTGCCGTCGTAGCCCGCGTAGGACACGCCGTTCGGTGAGACGCTGATGTCGGTGCTGCTTTCGAAGCCGTAGTCGGCCGCGGCGCTGCCGGCGCTGGCGAGCACGGCTGTCGCGGCCAGCAGTACGGCGGCCAGCACAGTGGGAATTCTCATGGGAGTCCTCACGGGTCGGGGCTGCTGGTGCGGCCCGGGATGAGGGTCACGATGCCGGGTCCGGCAGCGGTCGCAGTGCTGTGGCGCGGCCTGGCGTCGGGCACCACTCCAACAGCCCACGCGCGCGTCCGGCGGGGCGATGGCCGCCGACCCCGACCTGATCGAGTCGATGCGGGCTGCGGCCCTCCGCGTGGAGAAGCTCGTTCGCCGCTCGGCCCGGGCCCGCGCGGGCACCGACAGCCTTCCCGCCGTTCGCGCCGCGCGCCTATCCGCAGCCCCGCGCACCCGTCCGCCCGCGTCCCAGGGTGTCCGATTCAACTCCTCCTGGTGAGGGGTGGCCCCGGGCTCCCGCTGGGACAGGTGCTGGGACATCCTGTCCGGTGGGCGGTTGCCGGGTCGCCGCACGGCTGCCGCGCCTACCGCCGCCCGGACACCACTGCCCCGACCTCGCACCCGCCCGCGCCGGGCCGCTAGCCGTCGGGACTATCCCACGCGCCGCCAGGTTCGCGGGGCAAAACCGATGTCTCTGAGACATAGCGCAGTCTGGAGGAGGACGGGCACCGGTGACAATTATCGTCCGTAGACGGTGTCAGTTGTCACGCCTCAGCCTCCGCCTTCGCCCAGGCCGTCGGCGCACTCGGTGACAGGTATCACGCTTCGGCACAGCGGCGCCGTGTGAGGTGCGGGCGACCAACCTGCCTCTCGCACGGCGCCGCGCGGGTGCTTGCGCGACCGGCCGGGGCAGTTCCTCCGTCCCGGGACCGGACCGGTATCAGCCGAGATGGGCGAAGTGCAGCAGAGCGCGGACCAGGCCGCCCGCGAGGGCGCTGGCGGCGGAGACGATCGCGGCGTGCAGGAGGGCCTGGCGCAGACGGGGTCGGCGACCGAGGGGCTGTCCAGGGCGGTGCAGGGTGCGGGAGCGCTGGTTACGGTGGGACATGGCATCTCCTTCCGAGAGATGGTCGGGTGCCTCCGCGCCGCTGTTTCCTGGCGGGACCTTCGGCGCGGAGCACTTCCTTGTTTCTGTCCCCTCAGCCTTGCGCCGGCCGCCGTTGGATGCTCGCCGTGAAGCCCGAATCTGGGTGTAAGTTCTGCGGCATGACGGACCCCCACGACGGCAGCTGGACGGAGGGCACGGCCACCGACCTGGTGGCAGACGCGCAGGCGTTGGGCGTGGAGAAGGTCAGCGTTCGGATGGTGGGCGACTGGGTCACGGACGGCCTTCTCGCGAACCCGCAGTTCCGTAAGAGCACCCGTCACGGCAGCGACGAGCGGGCCTTCACCCCCGAGCAGCGGTGGCTGTTCACCGAACTGCTCAAAGCCCGTCAGCGCTCGCCCCTGAAACGAGTTCCGCAGCGCGTTCTGGTGCGACCGGTCCTGTACCTGTGGCTGCTGGACGACACCGTGGTGCCGACCGAGCAGGCACGGCGGGCCTGGAGCACTTACGCCCGCGCCACCGGGCTGCACACGGCACTAGGCCGAAGAAGGGCCGCCGAGCAACTCGTCGAACAGTTCGCTCACCCGACCGCCACCCACAAGCAGCGGCGCACCGCGCTGTTGCTCATCGAGGCCGGGGAGAAGAGTAGGCGGCCCGACTGGGCCAAACTCGCCTCGGTACTGACGCAGCTGGCCTCACCCTGGATCGTCCCGGGCTCCCGGGGCATCGAGCGTTCCCTCGGCCCGGTCCAGCTGCCGGCCACGGCGACCCAGATTGTCGCGCTGTGGTTCGCCACCCACCAGGTGACAAGGCGTCTTCTGGCCGAGGGAGTCGACGAGAAGGCTCTGGAAGAGGCCCGGTCCGTGTTCCGACCTTCCTGGGCCGACTACCAGGCACAACGGAGCGCGATGGTGACCGGTGCCGGTGAGCTGGGCTACCTGTTCGATTCGCCGGTCAGCGCAGAGGGCCAGGTGAAGGAGACGGTGGGGGCCTTCGTCGGTGAGCTGGCAGGCGTGCTCGGCCTGATCGGGAAGGCGGCCGGCGCCGCCGCGGTCGGCCAGCTTCCCGGAGTCGTCTGATCACCTGGGCGGTGCCCAGGGTCATTGCCTCCACGGCGTCGAGGTGCCTCGCTCTGCCCCGGGCACCGCGGTTCGGCCCGGGACGGCATGCGGCTCCAGAGCGGGCCGGAAGCAGAAGAGGACCGCCGTCAATATCAACGGCGGTCCTTCTCGCTGCTGGTCAGCGTCCCGAGTCGGGAGGGGCTGTTGGGGGGGAGCTGACGGGCGGCAGCCAGTCGGTGAAGACTGAGCCAGACGGTGGCCGGGCGCAGCCCGAGGTCGGCGGCGATCCCCTCGGCGGTGAGACCGGGGCTGCGCTGCAGGCGTTCGAGGACGGCGTGGTCGGTCCGGTTCTCGGTGACGCGGACGGTGCGGTAGGCGGCCAGCGCTCCGCCACCGAGGGCGAACAGCCCTGCGGTACACACCGCGTACGTGCCGGTCGCCGCAGCGCCGATCGCGGTGGCGGCGCCGATCGCAGCGGCGCAGCACCAGGCGACCAGCGCGACGGGACGGCGGACCAAGCGGTTGGGCATCGGCAGGTCGTCCTCTTCGTGCTCGTCGGCAGACGCCAGCCGGTCAGCCGGAGGCGGGCTCGGACGGATCGCCGTGCAGGTCGCTGCGGTGGCCCTGGCCGAGGGGCTTCCAGTTCTGGAAGGTGGAGGGCTTCCAGCGGGGGCGGTCCGGGATGCTGGTGTCGTCGGGAGCCGGCAGGGTGCCCCGGTTCTTGCGGTTGCGGGCGGCGCCGACGCTGATGCCCAGGTGCTTGGCGACCTCGGCGTAGCCCCAGAGCTGCTGGTCGTCGGCCATACGGGTGTCCTAATCCTCGGTGTTCCGGTGACGAGCGTACGCGCCGCCGGGCGGGCCGGTGAACGCCGAGGCCGCCCCGGCTGGTCGGCGCGGGGCGGCCTTGTGCGGTGGTGTTCAGGAGTCGGCGAGGTGGTTGGCGAGTTCGAGGGCGGCGGTGGCGACGGCGAGGGCGGAGCACAGGCCGGTGACCTCGTGCAGTGTGGGGCGCACCAAGTGGGGCCAGTCGTCGGGGGCGGCGGGCCAGGTGGCGAGGTGGACGTCGGTGGTGGCGAGGCCGAGGCGGGCGGTGACGTCCCAGCCCGCCCCGGGGGCTTTCTCCCACCGCAGCAGGATGCGGCCGAAGGGGGGTCTGGGGGCGCTGTCCGGGAGCCATAGGACCTCGATCGGCTGGCCGGGGTCGGCGGGGACGCGGCGGACGAGTGCTCCGCTCGCCCACGGCGGCAGGGGGTGAAGCGCGAAGCGGTCGAGTGGCTGCGGGCGGGTGGGGCGGTGAGCGGTCGGGATGCGGCTCTCCTTCGAGCGGGGTGGTTCAGGCCCAGGCGAGTTCGTCGCGGACGGCGGTGGGCAGGTAGCCCTCCTGGCCGTCCTCGGCCAGGTAGACGAGGCCGTCGTGGACGACGACGTTCGAGGCGAGCAGGTGGGAGAACGGGAAGTCGGGGTTCACGGCGAGGCGGACCCGCAGGCTCGGGTCGACGTTCTGGAGCTGGGCGATCAGGTGGGCGACGGTCAGGTACTGGGGCACGGTGATCTCCTGGGTGTCCGGTGGAGGGGAAGGATGAGGACGGGTTCGTCGGCGGGCCACGGGTCGCAGCACTCCCAGGGGACGTCCCGGGTGAGGACCACGGTCCCCTGCGGGCCCTCGACCTCGGGCAGACCGCAGACGCCGCACCCGCACGCCGGGTCGTACGGTCCGGGGGCGGCGGGGTAGGGGCCGCTGGCGAGGTAGTCCGTGCGGCACAGGCGTCCCGGGGCGGCGGGTGCGAAGGCGGAGACGATCAGGTCGCCGGGGCAGACCTCGTCCGCGCGGGCGGCCCGCAGGGCCGGGCTGGCGAGGACGTGGCGGGCGGCGCGGTGTTCGGTGGCGGCGGTGACGATGAGCGGGTGCAGGACGACGCGGTGGGTGTTCGCGGCGGTGTCCCTTCGTTGGCCCGCCGTTTCGGCGGGATCCGTACTTTGACATGCAGCATCCCGAAGTTGCTAGTCCTTTTTCGGGACCGGTGGTCTGCCGTTGGCGAACCGGACGGGAATGCATCGCGGGCTCGGAGTGCTGAACCGAGGTTGCGGCGCAGGGCCGCACGGAGTCGGAGGGGGGCGAAGGCATTGGTGACGGGCAGAGGCCGGGACATGGCGGCGCTGGAGCGCAAGATCCGCAGCGCAGGCCGGGCGTGGACGATGGGCGACGTCGCGATCATCGGCGAGGGCCATTGGGCCGTCGCCACGGACCGGGCCGAGCGCGAGCAGACCGTTGAGGTCGAGGACCGGCTGGCGGACGGCCGGCGGGTGGAGCTGACCCTGGAGGAACTGGCCCGCGTGGTGGGCGCCACCGACCTCGGCGCCCACCACGACAGGGCCGCAGACTGACCGGTGGCTACCGCCGGTTCGCGACCAGCGGGGCCGGAGCGGCAGCCGGCAGGGCAGGTCGGTCGGCAGACGGCCCCAGGGGTCGAGTCGCCTGCGAGGTGCGGGCGGTGGCGACCCGGACCCGTTCGGCCTCCGGGCCGCCTGCCGCCGTCAGCGCGTGCTCGCGGGCGTCGACAACGTGGCGGATCATCTGGACGGCCGTGTTGCTCTCGGCGTAGGCCGCACGTAGGGCGCTCGCCGAGGTGGTGATCCGGTCGAGGTCGTAGAAGGCGGGGACATGGCCGGGCCGGGTGAGGGCATGAAGCCGATCCTGGTGCACGGCGATGGAGTTGGACACCACGACCAGATGGGCCCGGTGGTGCATGGCCGAGCGCAGCATCGGGTCCGTGGCGGCCACGCGGGATGTGGACTTCTCCAGGTCGGCGATCGGCCGTCCCCAGGCTTGCTCGATCATCGCGTCCGCGCAGTCGAGGGCGGTGGCATCGGACACAGTGCTCTCCGGTTGGTGACGGGGCGTCAGTGGGCGGGGCGGGCGGTGGAAGCCGTTCTGGTCCTGCCGCTCATGGAGGTCACCGGCCACGCGAGGGGTGGGAAGCCGCAGTCACGGCGGCGGGGACACGCAGCGGCGGCACCGGAGGGTGGCTGAACATCGTGGAGGGGGCGGCGCTGCGGCGCAGTGCCGCTGCGGTTCGCGCGGACTGTGCGGGGGAGGTGAGGGTGCGCTCGGCGGCCGGCACCGCAGGGGCCACGGGGGTGGTGTGCCGGTGGTCCCACTGCTGGAGGGCGGTGTAGACGGGGCCGAGGGCCGCTCCGGCGTCGGTGAGGACGTACTGGGCGCCGTGCCGGTCGCCGGTGCGGGCGACGAGGCCGTCTGCCTGCATGCGGTTCAGCCGGGTCGCCGCGAACTGCTCGGAGGCGCCGAGGCATTCGGCCAGGTCGGGCAGGCGGATGCTCCCGTGCTCCGAGAACAGGCGGACCGTCTCGGTGGTGCCGGCGAGCTGCAGGCGCTGAAGGGCGTCCTCGACCCGGTCGTACCGGCCCTGCGGGGTGTGGTTGACGTGCTCGGAGGACCACTGGGCGAGCGTGCGGTAGACCGGGCCGAGGGTGCGGGCGGCGGACGAGAGCCGGTAGGGCGCCGCACGGTCGAACGTGCCGTCGCGGGTCACCAGGCCGGCCTCGGACATCGACGCCAACCGCTTGCTGACGTACGACGGGGACAGCGCCGTGAGGTGCTGGGCGACGTCGGCAACCCGCATCTCCGGGCCGTACTTGGCGATCGTGTGGACGACGTGGGTGGTCCACTTCGGCGCGATCCGGTGCAGCACGGTCTCGACGCGCTGCGAGTCGGCGGCGCTCATGGGAGTGATCTGGGCGGACATGGCCGGGAGTTCCTTGCTCAACGGGTACGGGCGGAGACGAAGGGGCGTGCCGCTCCTGGCGAGGGCACGGCCTGGGCGGCGCCGGCCGAGATGGGGGTGATGCCGCGGTAGAGGGCGGCGACCTGGCGAAGCCGCTCCGTGCGGGCGGCGGAGTTGACCGCTACGCCTTCGGGGGTGAGGGAGAGCTGTGCCCCATCCGGGAGGCGGAGGTGTTGGTGTTGACGGCGACAAGGCCGGCGCCGATCAGCCGCTCGACCGCCTCGGCCTCGATCGGGGCACCGCGCCCGGAGCCCCAGATCACGTACCTGTCGCCGTGCACGCTCTCGCGCAGCCACAGGTCCCCGTCCTCCATCGCGTTCAACGCGGCCCGGGCGGAACCCTGCTTGTCGTCCCAGGCGGCGGTGGCGGGTTGTGTTCGCTGGTCGGCCGGGGCCGTGGTGCCGTTGGTGTGCGCGGAGTTGTGCTGGCGCCGCGCCGCGCCGTGGCGGTCGGCGGGTCGGTCTCGGCGCCGCGCTCGTAGGCGCTGAGGACCTTGTCGAGCTGCTCGTAGGTCGCTCCCCTGCGGGCGGTGAGCAGCTCGACCTGGAGCCCCGCAGACTGGATGATGCCGTTGACGCCGCGCATGCTCGCGTGGTCGCCACGGGCGATCGGCTCCAGACGCTCGATCACCGTCCGCGCGCGCTCGGTGAGGTCCCGGTGGAGCCGGTCGACGTCCCGGGCACACGAGGCGACCACGGAAGCGAGGTGAGCCAGCGGGCTCGGGTACGGGTGCCGGCCGGACAGCTCCCCGGCATCGCCGACGCCGAGGCGTTCGTGGACGAGGTGGGCGCCGGGGTGGGTGAGCGGGTTGTGCGGGTTCACCGGGCCGCCTCCAGACGGGCGAGGAGGGTGCGGACCAGGGTCGGCAGACTGTCGGGGCCATCGCCGTCGAGGCGCACCGCGCTGACCGACTCGTCCAGGAGGCGGTGGGCGTCCTCGGTCAGCGCGCCGATGATCTCCGAGCACGCTTCCGTGAACTCCGCGCGAGCGAGTAGGGCCCGGCCCAGGAGCCGGAGGTAGAGGCCGGGCGGCAGGGCGGCCTCGGCGGCGAGGGTGGCGATGGCCTGCCGGTCCTGCGGGGCGGAGTCCGCCAGGTTGAAGCCGGAATCGCCGTCGTCGGCGGTCGGGTGGCCGGCCTCGGTGACCAGGGCGTCGACGGCCTGGGTGAGGTCGGCGAGCGACTCGGTGAGCCAGCCCAGGGCGGAGACGTAGGAGGCGAGGGTGAACAGGGAGGCGGGGGTGGTCGGCAGTCGCGCTGCCTGCAGGTGCTCCAGGCGGTCGGCGAGCGCGGTGATCGCCTTGGGCCCGGCGGTGAGCGGCCCGAGGACGGGGTGGAGGTGAGAGCGCGAGGGCGGGGCGGTGTGCCGGGCCGTGGCGATGCCGGAGACGGCCTCGGCGGCTTCGACGAGCCAGAGGGCGAGGTCGGCATGGGTGGGGGTGGTGGTCATCATCGGGCCCTTCGGGCGGCGGCGCTGGTGGCGAAGCCTGGGGAAGCGGTGGTGTAGGCGGGGCTGGCGCCGGCCTGTGCGGGGCGTACGGACCGGGCGCGGGCGGCCCGGACGCGGGCTTCCTCGGCGGGGCCGGGGCCGGTCGGCAGGTTGAGCCCGGTGCGGCCCAGGCGGTTCTGGGCGGAGCGGTACACCTGGTAGTCGAGCCGGGGGCCGGCGGCGACGAGGTGGACCTCACGCCGGTGCTGGGACTCGGGCGGGGAGTCGCGGAACTGGACGACCAGGCGGTGCGAGGCCCAGTTCTCGGCGACGCCGAGGTAGATCTTGTGGCAGCCCTCCAGTCGGCCTTCGAGGCGCTTGGCGACGCGCTCGCCGCGGACGAGGTCCTGCAGGTGCAGCAGGGCCTGGTCGCGGATGGCGTCGGGGAGCTGGCGCAGGTCGGAGATCGCGTCGGGGTGGGCGGAGAAGCCGAACTTCGCGCGGGTCACAGCGATCGCCCCCGGTCGGGCTGCGCGAGGGCGGCTGCCGCAGGCGCGGCGGCCGTGATCTCGGCGACGCCGGGAGCGGCCGGGGCGGCGCTGCGGGCGAGCGCGGCGCGGGTGCGCAGCGCGTCGGCGTCGGTGCGGTACTCGGGCGGCTCGGGCAGCGGGGTGTTCCGCTCGGCCAGCCACGCCTCGGCGCCGGTGCGGTCGGGGAAGGCGCCCTCGCGGATGGTGTAGGTGTTCTGCTCCGCGTCGGAGTGCTCGATGAAGAGCCGTACGGGCAGTTCGGTGGCGTTCCTGTCCGTGACCATGGTCCACGCCTCGCCCGGGCTCTCGCGGGCGGCTGCGAGGGCGATCAGGTCGTAGCGCTCGCCCGCGCGGTGGATCTGGTCCTCGATCCGGTAGGTGAGTTCGTCGGCGCCGATGAGGTCGCCGTCCACGGTCATTGCTTCCGGCGGGCAGCCGCGCTCGGCGAGCCACTTCTGCGCGAACGCCACGCCTGCGTGCGCGGCGGCGTCCAGCGCGAAGGTGCCCTGGGCCTGGTCGCGCCGGACGTCGAGCGTGAAGAGGTCCGGCATGTTCAGCGCCTTGCCCTGCAGGGTGCCGTTGTCGAAGGCGAGCAGGTAGCTGCGGTTGCCGACGTCGTGCCGGGCCAGGAGGTCGAGGTCGCTCTGCGCGGCGATGTCCCGCAGGAGGCCGGAGCGGTCGTCGGCGGGCGACAGGTCGCCGAGGTCGAAGTCGGCGCTCATGCGGCGAGTCCCAGCTGGTCGGGGGTGGACAGGACACGGTGGGCGGGCCGGGCCGGGCTGGTGGCGCACGCCGCGAACGGGCCGTCCGGGGCGCGGAGCTGGGCGATGGCGTGGTCGAGGTGGTCGCGGTGCCAGGTCGAGGGTCCGCTCTGGCCGGCCTCGGCGGCGGTCAGCTGCTGCCACGCGAGCCACAGCGCGTGGAGGCGGGCGACGGCTTCGGGGTGCTCGTGCCACTTCGCGCACCAGGGGCGGGTGGAGCCGATCTCCCGGCCGTAGACGGGCAGCAGGAGGTGGGTGACCCAGGCCGAGAGCTCGGCCAGCTCGGCGGCGTACTGCGCGCCGCCCATGGCGAGGATGAACAGCGGTGGGGCGGAGCCGGGTTCGTCCCCGGCCCCGGGGTCCGGCCCGGTTGGGCCGGACCCCGATTCGTCGTCGTCGGCTTCGGAGCCGAGGCGGTCGAGGATCACGCCGTGCTGGCGGACCTCGGCCATGGTGCGGTTCAGGGCGCTGACGAGGTCGTCGAGGTCCTCGTCGGCGATGCGGATCGGCTCGGGCTCGGAGGAGCCCGGCGGCGGGATGGACTCGGACATGGCACATCCAGGAGGTTCGGACGAACGGGGAGGGAGAGGCCGGAAGGCGTTCTTCGGGTCATGGCGGGGCTCCGGTGAGGTGCGGTGGTGAGGGACAGGATCCGCGGGAACGGCGGTTTGGTCGGGCCGCCGACTCGTGCTAAGCGCAGGCCAGTTGGGTGCCGCGGTCCTGGACCAGGCGCAGGCCCAGGGCGACGGCGTCGGCGAGGGTGTCGGTGAGCGGGTGGCCGGCGGCGGCGAGCTTGGCGGGGTGGTGCAGGCCGCCGGTGTGCAGCACCGCGTACGCGCCGTTGGCGTGCGCGGCGTCCGCGTCGTCGACGGCGTCGCCCACCAGCAGCACCCGGTGCGCCTGATCGGTGAGGCCGAGGGCTTCGAGGTGGGCCGTGAGCGGGGCGGCCTTGGTGCCGCCGGAGGGCCCGGTGCGGCCCTCGATCCGGGTGAAGAAGTGCCCGATGCCGGCCTGCTCGACTTCGCGCACGAGGGTGTCGTGCGGGCACAGCGACAGCAGCGACTGGGTGTGGCCGGCCTCGCGCAGCGCGGCCATCAGTTCGGCGGCGCCCTCGCGCACCCGCACCGGCTGGCCGCGCAGGTGGTCCAGGAAGGCGTTGTCGCTGGAGATCCACTCCTGCTCGGTGATCGTGCGGCCGAGCAGGCGGGCGTAGAAGTTGGGGATCGGCACGGTGTGCTTGGCCCGGTAGGTCTCCCGGTCGACCGCCTCGCCGCCGAGGGCGGGCAGGGTCGCGTTCAGCGCGGAGACGTGGTCGTCGAGGTCGTCCTTGACCGTTCCGTTCCAGTCCCACACGACGTGCATGCGGATGGCGGGAGTTGCGGCGGCGAAGAGGGCGGTGTTCACGGCGGTGTCCTTCGGGTTGAGCGTGGTGGTCAGGCGGAGAGGCGGTCGTTGAAGCGGTGCAGCAGCCACAGCGCGAAGGCGGCCCCGGCGAGCGGGACGGCGGCGACGAGCAGCGGGGCGGGGTCGAGGGAGGTCAGGGCGGTGCCGGTGGCCTGGCCGATGCCGATGCAGGCGATCAGCCAGGCGAACGCCTCCGTGCTCTCGCCGTACGGGGCGAGGCGGTCGACGGTGAGGAAGGCGGCGGTCAGCAGCGGCGCGAGGAAGGTGCCGGGCAGTACGGCGCCGAGGACGGCGACGGCGGGCGCGGGGTCGGGCAGCAGGGGCAGCCACCCGGCGGCGAAGCCGATGGAGGCGGCGACCAGGTGCCGGGCGGGGGTGCCGGGCCAGGCGTGTCGGCCGTAGGCGAGGCCGCCGAGCATGCTGCCGATGGACAGCGCGGCCGGCATCACCCCGGCCAGCCATCCGGCGTGGTGGCGCTCGGCGGCGGACAGGGCCAGGACGTTGACGGCGCCGAGCGCGACACCGGTGCCGATCAGCGCGGCGAACAGCACCCGCAAGCCCGGCACCCGCAGCGGACCCGTCCAGTGCACCCGTTCGGTGAACTCCGCAGGCGTCCAGGCGCGGGAGGGCTGGGCTGTGACGACCAGACCGGTGCCGAGCAGTCCGAGCGCCGCGGTCGCCACCAGCGCGGTGGTCACTCCGGCTCCGGCCGCGAAGCCGGTGGCCAGCAGGGGACCGGCGACGAACACCAGGCCCTGGGTGCTGCTGTCCAGCGAGAGCGCGGTGCGCTGGCGCCCGGCCTCCGGCAGCAGCACCGGCCACAGCGCCCGGAGCCCGGCCTCCAGCGGCGGCGTCGCCAGCCCCGCCACCAGCACGGTGAGCGCGGCGAGCACCGGGTGGCGCGCCGGGCCGGTGCACGGCAGCAGCAGGAACGCCGTGCTCGCCGTGGCCGTGGCGGCGACGAGGACCCGGATCTGGCCGTGGCGGTCGACCAGGCGCCCCAGCAGCGGCTGCCCGAGCGCGCAGGCGAGGCCGAACAGGGCGCCGAGGGCTCCGGCCAGGGCGAGCGGGCCGTGCTCGGCGCGCACCAGCAGCAGGATCGCGATCGGCGCCATGCCGGTGGGAAGTCGGCCCATCAGGGTGCCGCCCAGCAGGCGGGCGACGTACGGCGCACCCAGGACAGCTCGGTATCCGCTGTCCTGGGCGGGGCCGCAGGCGGTGGTGGTGCTCAAGGAGGAGGTCCTTCGGTCGTACGGCCGGCGGCGCGCGGGCGCGCCGGACCGGGGCATGCGCAGGCATGACAGCCCCCTCGGGTCGGTGCGGCTGCGGGGAGAAGAGTCCGCGGATTCCGGGATTTGGTACGGCCGGGAAAAGCAGGTAGAAGCCCCTCAGCCGGTACGGCAGCGCGGGCAGCGAGCGAAGGTCGGGGTCAGCAACTCCAGAGCCTTGGCCGCCTGTTGGGGGACGACACCGTTGCCGAGGGCGGTGAGCTGGGCCGGGCGGCCGAGTGCGGGGGTGGCAGTCACCCAGCCTGCCGGAAGCCCTTGCATCCACTCGACGAACTCCGCGCGCAGCCGCCCACCTTCGTCGGTGGGCGGCGGCGCCGGGCGGGTGAGCGTCTCCCATCGGGCGACGGCTGCGGCGTACGGTCCCCACCGTCCGGGGTCGAGCCGTCCTGCGGTGCGGCCTCCCCCCACAGGGGCAGTGCCACCGCTTCCGTCGCGGGCGCGGCCGGCCGCCTGCGGGAGCGCGAGGCCGGGTTCCGGGGTGAGGAGGGCCGGAGTGAGGCCGCTGCCGAGGGCAGGGTCAGGTCCCCGCCGCCGTGCCGCTGGTTCGGAGAGCCCTTGATCCCGTCCGACGCCTTCGGCGTGGGCAGCAGCCACTCCACCTCGTCCGCCAGGTTCGGGCCGTGACCGCCGCGCTTCCTCTTCGACGGGTGCTGGCTGCCGCCGTTCGTCGCGATGTTGCTTGTGGGGGTCTTGAGCAGCGCCGCTGTCGGCGGGCCAGGCGGTGAGGAAGACCCTGGCCCGATGGTGGGGTGCTCCGACGTCGGAGGCGCGAAGCACGAGCCACTTCGCGTCGTACCGGAGCTGGGCCAGGGTGCCGAGTACGGCGCCAAGTGCCCGCAGATCAGACTGAGCTGGGTCGTTTCCCAGACACCACGGGCAGCGTTCCACGTCGCCAGTGGAGGCGGCGACGGCGGGGGAGGTGAGGAGTCCTCGTACATTCTCGACCACCAGGAGGTGCGGGCGCAGGGCCTCTACCGCACGCGCTACGTGCAGCCAAAGACCCGATCGGGTTTCGGCGTTGAGCCCGGCGCGACGGCCGGCGACCGAGACGTCTTTGACAAGGGAAGCCCGCCGTGAGGACGCACACCCGCTCAGCATCGGCCCAGTTGACCTTGGTGATGTCGCCCAGGTTCGGCACGCCCGGCCAGTGCCGGGCCAGGATCTTCGAGGCGCCCGGGTCGACCTCGGCGTGCCACGCGACGGAGCCTCCGAGCGCGGCCAGCACCCCGAGGTCGAGTCCCCCGTACCCGCTGCACAGGCTCCCGATCACCGGCCCGGGTCCGGTGGCCGTGGGGTTCGGCGTCACCGCCGGTGCCGGGTGGTGTGAACGGCTGCCGGAGCCGGAGCCGGAGCGGGAGCGGTCGGAGCAGTTGGAGCAGGCGCGGCGGTCGAGCGGTGTGCCGCCGCCAGGTGTCGACCGGCGGCCAGCCAGGGCAGGATCGTGGCGGTGTTGTTCAGGACTGTGACGGCCTGCAGGAGTTCTTCGCGGGCGCCCGCGATGGCCTGGCGGCTCACCGCCGGGGCCTTCGCGCGCAGGTTCCGGGCCCACGGCAGGTGCTGGTCCTCGTTGGTCCTGGCGATCAGGGCGATCTGGCCGGCTGCGTCGCTGAGCTGGGTGGATGCCCGGCTGACGTGGCTGATCGCGTTGGTGTACGCCTCTGCGGCCTGGGCGATGTGCTCCGGGGCGGAGGGCGCGGTGGAGAGGAAGGCGAACGCGTGGCCCATCTCGTTGATCAGGGAGCCGAGGTGGGCGACCTGGCGGCCGAGCGCGACGGCGTCCGGCAGCTCGTCGGGCGCCACGTCGGGAAGCCTGTCTGCCTGGTCCCGCAGGGTGTTCGCGTGTGCGATGAGGGCGGCGGCTGTGGCGGTGGTCACGAGGAACTCCGAAGGTGATGGCGGATGGCGGGGAGGCGACCTCCCCCGGGGAGCGGAGGCGCTGATGGACTGGGCTCCGGGCCCGGTCGCGGGGACGGCTGCGTGGGGCTGCGGGCGCGGGCGGCTTTTACGCGGGACTCCTGATCGGGGGCGAACCGGGGTTGGGCTGCGGGAGGCGAGGTGGCGGTGCGCCAGCGGGCCCGTACTTCCTCCAGCGGGCCGAGGGCGTGCAGGGCGTGGCTGATCAGCTGCCCGGGGGCGAGGCGCCGGTCGTCGGCGTGGGCGGCGATCTGCTGCGCGGCGCCGGCGGCGGTGCGGGTGAGGGAGGAACGCAGGAGCTGCTCGCCCAGCCACTCTGCCGACCCCGCCGCGCCGTCGCGCAGCACCGGCCCCAGCTGTTGCTCGGTGAGCACGCCTTCGGCGAGCAGGCCGCGCCGCTGGACCTCCCACAGCGTGGTGACCGGGTCGATCGGCTCGCCCCGGTGGTGGAGCGCACCGAGGCAGCGGTAGAGCTGGCCGTGGCCGGGAACGGCGAAGTCCTGGGGGCGCAGCCAGTCGAAGACCTCGCCGATCGCGCCGTTCTGGTGGACGAGCAGGGACAGCAGGAACTGCTCGTCCTCCGTCTGCGCCGCCGCGGGAGGCTCTCCGGCGGCAGGGAGGGAAGGTGTCCTGGGAGCGGCGGCCCGGGGGCGGGTTCCCCAGCGCGTGGCGAGGTCGTCCAGGACGCCCGCGAGCACGTCGGCCTGGGCGGCGGTGCCGTGGACCTCGTGCTGCCCGGCGTCCTCCCGGGCGACGGCGAGCAGACGGCCGGCGTGCTCGGCGACGGTGCGGTGGATCGACCCCTCCAGCACCATCCGCCCGTACAGGGGCGCGTGGGCGGGGCGCGGGCAGGCGGCGACGAGGGTGTGCAGGTAGGAGGCGGTGAGCCCGCGCACCTGCTGGCCGGCCTCGGCGAGGGTGTCGGTCAGCCACGCCACCGGCACCGCGCCCTGCGTACTGAGGGCCGGGTGGTCCTCGGCGCGGAGCTTGCGCAGCGCGGCGAACAGCGCCTGGTGGCCGGGCCGGTAGAAGTCGCGCGGCTCCAGCCAGTCGAGGCCGCCGAGCTGGCGGGGGTCGAGCAGGACCGCCCCGAGGACGGCCTGCTCGCCGGTGAGCAGCGGGTCCATCACCGGCTCCGGCGGCGACGGGTGCCGCGGTCGGCGCGCAGCTGGGCCACCGCGAGGTCGGCGGCGGCCTTCGCGGCGGCGAAGCGGTCCAGCTCACCGCTGAACGTCGGGTCGGTAGCCAGGATCGAGCCTTCGCCGGTGATCAGCCACCACTGGCCGCCCCGGCGGACGACCGGCGCCCCGGTCAGCGGAGCCGGACGGCGCTGGGCAGCGGAGGAGTTGGTGTCGGACACGGGGACCTTCCGGGGAGTCGAGCGGGTCATCGGCTGCGGCGGGCGACGGCCGGGCCTGCCACCGGGCCGGCGCCGGGCGGGGGCGGAGGCGGCGCCTTTCGGCCTGCGGTGCGGGAGGGTGAGGAGGCGGTGGCGGCCCGGACCCGGGCCTGGTCCGGGGCCTCGCGCACGGCCTGGGCGGTGTCGGCGAAGCGGCGCCAGCCGTACTCGCTGCGGTCCCGGGACCACGCTTCGGCCTTGGCCGTGAGCGCCGGGGCCAGGGCGGCGACCTCGTCGGCCGTCGCCGAGCCGAAGGCGAGCAGCTGGCCCTGCGCGGACCACAGGTCCAGGTACCAGTCCTCGCCGCCCATCGGGTACGCCTTCACGTGTGCACCGGAATCGGCGTCCTGGAAGGCCCACAGGCGCCCCAGGTCGTTCCACCCGGGGCCGGCGAACGGCGGCGCGGCCACCGGCACCTCAGGTCGGGGGCCGGCGCGGTCGGCGATCTCGAACACGGCGCTGGGCGGCTCACCCGCGAGCACGTCCTTGACCAGGCCCAGCGTCTCAGCGCCGTCCAGGCCCGGCCGCCCCTCCAGCACGCCGACGACGCTGTGCACGGACCGCAGGGTGGCGCGGGCGCCGTCCGGGTCGATGAGGTTCTCGGCCGGGCCCGCGTCCCTCAACTGGTGGGCCACCCGCACCCCGACCGAGCGCAGATCCTCCACCTGCTGCACGCCGGGCCGGTCCGACAACTTCTCCACGCGGTAGAGGAGTTCGTGGAAGGGACGCATGTGCTGGCGCACCGCGTCCTGCGCGAAGCGGTCGGCGTGCTCCTTGAAGGAGGCGACGGCCGCCGTACGGACCTGCTCGTCGTGCTTGCGCAGCGAGGTCAGTAGCGTCATGTAGCGGTCGCGGGTGTCGATCTGCTCGCGCAGCAGCGACTCGTACGCGGCGTTGAGCAGTTCGAGGTCCGGCAGTGCGGCGGACGGGTCGCCGCAGCGCTCGGCCTGCTCGCGCAGCGCGGCGGCGCGGTCGGCGGCTGGAGTGCTCCACACGCTCATGCCGCCAGCCCGAAGGAGTCACGGCCGACGCTGACCGGCTGACCGGCACGGCAGGCCCAGGGCGAGCAGCCGTCCACGTCACCGGCCTCCAGCTCGGCGTCCGCGAGCGCGTCGAAGACGTCGGTCTGCCGGCCCGCCCACTCGTGCGCGGTGACCCGGTCGATCGGCGCCTCGTCCAGGGGGCGGCGGCTACGGTGCAGGTACGCCTGCCCGAGCAGCGGGGTGCCCTCCGCGGTCGCCCGCGCGTTGCCGTTGCGGATGGCGCGGTCGAACGCGACGACGTCCTGCCACTCCTTGGGCGAGCCGTCGCGAAGGGCCCGCCACTGGGCGTTTCCGTGGAACGGGCACCCCAGGCAGCTGCTTTTCGGCGTGGACTCGAAGCCGCGCGAGCGCAGCAGCCGCAGGCAGTCCGCGCGGGAGAAGCCCTCCTCGATCAGAGGGAAACGATTCTTCATGTAGGCGACATCAGCGTCCTTGGCCCGGTGGAACTCGTCGGTGGAGATGCCGATCCACTGCTCGACGAACACCCCGGCCGGCACCCGCTGCGGGTACGGGTGGCCGAGCAGGGACCGGACCTGCTCCTTGATCAGCTTGATCTTGTACTGGCCCGTGCACTGGCGACGTGAAAGCCCCTCGGTGCCTTGGGGGTTGAGGATGTGCAGCGGCATCGACGCGAAGCGCTTCGTCGGGTCGAGGGCGTCGTCGCGGATGTTGCCGGAAGAGACCCGCAGGATCGGGATGCCGGCGGGCTCGGCGACCTCCCGCTCGATCCGGTCGAGGTGTGCGTAAACGGAGGCGGCTTCCCAGCCGGTGTCGGCGAAGATCGCGTAGTCGAGGCCGGGCAGGTGGCCTTCGGCGGCCAGGAGCAGCAGCACACTGCTCTGAACCCCTGCGCCGAGTGAGAGAACTCGCAGGGCGGGAGCGGTCGTTGTGGTCACGGAGGTGTCCTTGGCGTGGGCGGGTGGACGTGGCACACCCGGTTGGAGCGGATGAGGGGAAGTGGCGGCGGCGCCGGCCGAAGAGGGGCGGACTCGTGGTCGGCGCCGCCAGGTGGGTCAGGCCGAGAGGGTGAAGTCGCCGGGGGCGGCGGTGTCCTTGGCGAGGGCGCGTTCGGTGATGGCCTTGGTGGCGCGGGAGGATGCCGGGCCGATCTCCTTGGCGGAGCGCTCCTTGTACCAGGGCTTGAGGTCGAGCATCGCCACCCGCATGCCGGTCGCGAAGAGCAGGATCTTGCCCTTGGGGAGCGCGCGGATCTCGTCGGGCGGCAGGATGCGCTCGGTGCGCATCGACACCGACGTCGACTTGCCGCTGCCGGAGTCGGACACGGAGACGGTCTGCACGTTGTGCTCGCCGATCTGCCGCGACAGCTTGTCCGCGAAGTCGGCGTCATCAATGCCGCTGCCGATCACCTTGACGGTCGCCGCGGACCAGAGGGCGTCCATGCCCGCCTCGCCCCAGCAGCGCTGGCCCTGGCGGTAGGACTGCAGGATGGTGATCGGGATGACGCCCCGGCTGCCCAAGTGGCTGTACAGGTCCGGGAGGTCCGAAATTTTGCAGACGTTGGCGGCCTCGTCGAGCACGCACAGCGCGGGCGGGTCGAGCCGGCCGCCGGACCGCTCCGCCACGATGACGGCCGCGCGCATCACCGCATCCGCCGCAGCCGCGATGATCGCGCTGGCGCTGCCGCCGCCGTCCTTGCTGAGCAGGAACAAGGTGTCGCGGGAGGAGGCGAAGTCGAACGGCTTGAACTCCGCAAGGCCGGGTGTGGGGGTGACCCAGGCGGCGATCTCCGGGTCGAGCAGGCAGCTCGCGTACTGGCGCGCCGTCTCGTAAATACCGTCGCGGGTCTCGGTGGCGCCGGTAACGGTGCCCTGGAGCTGGGCGGCGACCGCGTGGTGCCCGGCGTCGGTGAGCAAGTCGACGGGGGTGCGGTCGGAGGGCGAGGCGAGCCAGGCCAGCACGTCGGTGATCGGGCGGCGGTGGGCCGCTGCCGCGAGGAACAACGAGCCCAGCGTGTTGCTGGCGGCGGTCGACCAGAAGTCGGAACCGGCGGACTCGTCGACGGAGGCGGTGACGAAGTGCCCGGCGAGGCGCTTGGCGCCGGCGAGGTCGCGGGCGTCGGCGAGGATGTCCCACCACATCTCGCGCGGGTGGTGTGCGATCTGCTGCGGGTCGAGCGTCCAGACCTTGCCGACCTTCGCACGGGCGTCAACGCAGGCGGTGAAGGCGTCGTTGGCGGCCTTGTTGCTGGTCAGCAACACCGGTCCGGGGGCTGCCAGGATTGCGGGGATCGCGATGCCGCTGGTCTTCCCGGAGCGGGGCGCCATGATGGCGACCATCACGTCCTCCCACGAGGCGCGGACCTCGGCCCTGCCCGGGGAGAGCGTGCCGATCAGGATGCCGCGGTCGTTCGGCTCGACCTCTTTTACACTCCCGGCCGTTCAGGCTCGGGCGCAGGCTGCGGGCCTTCTTGGTGATCTCCGCGTCCAGGAGCGGCGCTATGTCCGCCTTGCGGGCCAGGCCGCTCCTGGCGCCGGAGCGGTGGCGCAGCCACAGCACCAGGACGGTGACGGCGGTGGCGAGGGTGAAGGCGCCGGGGACGATGCGGGCGCCGACCAGGACATCGGCCGGGCCGAGGTGGGGCCATAGCCGGTCGGGGTGAAGGAGGGCTTCGGTGGCGCGGAACGGCGCCCAATCACCGGACCCTACGAAGTAGTTGGCGACGTTGCCGGCCAGCCAGGCGAGGGAGCCGAAGGCGAGGGCGGCGCCGACGACGGCGAACAGGAGGTAGAGGAGCGCGTCCGAGCCGGAGGTGGTCGACGGCGCGCCGGCGCGCGGGGCAGGCAAGAGGAAGTCCAGGAGGGTGCGAGCGGACGGCGGCGGGCGGGGCGCGCTCGGCTCTCGTACGGATCACGATGCTCTCCTCGGGAGGCGGGACTGACGGAACGTTTCAGCGGGTGCGGGCGGCAGACCGGACAGACGGCGGCGCGGGTGGACCGGAGTGCTTGGGGGTGGCCCCGGCGGCGGGGGTGCGGCGGGTGGCGGCGAGGCGCTGTACCTCGGTCTGGACGATGCAGTTCTCGCCGACGTACCCGACGACCAGGTGGGGCACGATTCCGACCCGGTACCCGGCTTCGTCCAGGCGATCGGTTGCCATGGAGGCGGCCTTCATCCGGTCGGGGAAGGACAGGTAGTCGGGCAGCTGGTAGCAGCAGAGGTCGTGCGACTCGGACGAGGTGAAGCCGCACTGGCGCAGGAGTTGATGGACCTGGTCGGGGGCGTCGGTGCGGCAGTAGGCCCGGACCACCTGGTCCGAGCGGCTGATGATCTCGACGTCGGTGCCGTATACGTCGGCGAGGGTACGCATGATCGTGTTCCTTCGATTCGGTCAGCGGTTTCAGCGGGCTCGGCCGGCAAGCCCTGCCGATGCGGCCGGTACGGACGGCGCCCGGGCGGGGACAGCTGCGGTAAGCGGGCCGATGGACCGGGGTGCCGGGGCAGCGGCACTGCGGGCGAGCGCTGCCCGGGTGCGCAGGGAACCGGCGGCCTGCACCGGGTGGCCCGGCTCGGGCCCTGCGGGCGCGGCGCCTATGGTCCGCAGATCGCTGATGGTGTCAGCCAGTTCGGCCTCGGCGGTGCCGATCAGTTCGGCGCCGGAGGAGAAGCGGTCGGACAGCTCGTACTCGTCGGGGGCCAGGTCGGTGACCTGCTCCGCCGCCGCCTCCAATGCTTCCCGCAGCCGGGCGAGGACGCCGTCATCGGGGTCGAGGAGCTGGTCCAGGGCGTTGGCGGCGTCGGCGGCGCTGGAGGCGCCGCGGATCTGGTCGGCCAGCTCCAGGACCTGCCGGCCAGCGGCCTTGAGGCCCTGCGGATCGGTGGGGGTGGTGAGGCGGCCGGTGTCGAGCTTGGGGTCGAGGTCGACGTTGTAGCGGGCCGCGCGCAGCATCTCGGCGGCGTGCGTGGCGACGGCGACCCGGTCGGCGTGGGCCGTGGTGGTGGGCAGCCGGTGCCGGCGGCCGTACCAGTCGGCCTTCTCCTGGAAGCCGGCGTGCTTGAGCAGGGCGGCGGACAGGTCGTCGCTGGAGCCCTTGGCGGAGACGCTGCCGCTCGGCTCGATGCTGATGCTGATCGCGGGGGTGGGCATCCGGTAGTCCTTGGCGGTGGTGACGGAGGGGACGGTCCGGGTGAGGTGGCCGAGTTCGGCGGCGATGCGGTTGCACTCGGCCTGTACGTGGAAGGCGTCGCGGTAGGTGCCGTGGATGCGGCCGTCCTCGCGGACGACGGTGGCGACGATGTGCACCGAGTGGTCGAGGTTGCGGATCGCGGCCCACCGGCAGCCCTCCGGGTCCCCGGCGGGGGCGAGACCGGTCGCGGAGACCAGGCGCCTGGCGACCTCGGCCCACTGGGCATCGCTCAGGTCCGGGTGCCCGGGGTCGGAGCGCACCGAGCACATCCACACCGGCCGCTCCGGTGCCCGGGCGCCGATCCGCTGGGCGGGGGCGTCCAAGACGCCGCCGCCGAGGACCTCCTGGGGGTCGCCGAACAGGGGCAGCTGCTTGTCGGCGCCCCGGTAGTCGGCGCCGATCAGCCTGGGACGCAGCTGGTGGCGGGGGTCGTCCGGGCCGTAGAGCGCGGGGATCAGCGCGGCAGTGGTGGCGGCGCGCTGCAGGTGGGCGATCACGGCGTTCCCTCTCAGGCGGGGCGGCAGCCGGGCTGTTCCGCGAGCGTCAGTGCTGCGGGGTGAGCCCGCGGTCACGGGCGAAGTCCTCGCAGGCGAAGCGGGCCCAGCGCTGGTCGTTGTGCAGCCGGGCCCAGCGGCCGTCCTGGCGGATGACGGTGGCGACGAGGTCGAGCCGGTCGGCGGTGTTGCGCAGGGCCACCCACCGGCAGGCGTCGGGGTCGCCGTCCGGTTCGATGCCGGTGGCGTCGAGCACCTTCCAGGTCAGCTCGAACCACTGGTCGTCGCTGAGCGCGCCGCTGCTGCGTATCGAGCAGTGCCAGGTCAGGCGCCGGGACGGGGTGTGGCCGGTGCGGGGCTTGCGCAGCGTCAGCGGCTCGATCAGCAGTGCCGCCAGGGCCGGCAGGACGATGTCCTCCTCGGCGGGCGGGCCCGGTGACCACGACGCCAGCAGGTAGGACTCGAAGTCGGGATCGTCGTCGTTCAGCACGGTGAGCAGGTCGGTTGTGCTCTCGGTGCGGCGAACGGTGCAGGACAGCGGGGAGGAGGACATGGCGGGACTTTCGAATCGCTGTGAGGAAGACGGGAGTTGGCGAAGGCGCTCCGGGCCGGGACAGGGCCCGGGCAGGTCAGACGAAAGGGTTCTCGGTCGGCCGGTCGGTGTCGACGGCCGCCTCCAGCAGTTCGGGCAGGTCGCCGGGTTCGCAGGCGCGCTGGTCGATCCACCAGCCGGCGCGGGTGATCGTGCGGGCCTGGTCTTCGATCTGTTCCCACTCGGGTTCCGCCATGTCGGCGTCGAGGACGAGTGCGGTGTAGGCGGCGGCGAGGACCTGGTGGCGGCACCGGACGCCCCAGGCGATTCCCTTGGCGGTGCCCTCCAGCGGCGGCATCCGGTACTGCTTGGACCAGTCGTCCGACTCGGCCTGCTCGGTGGCCCGCTTGGCCTCCAGCCACGCCGTCTTCTCGGCCTCGTCACCCGCCTTCGCCGCGCGCCAGCAGTCGGTGCACTCCTGCCTGGCCAGCCACTCGGCGAAGCCGGCCCGGCGGTCGGCCGGACGGTCGCCGAGGTCGCGTTCGGCCTCGTGCCCGCACGAGTGGGTGATCTGCCAGACCTTCTTCACGGCCATGCGCTCTGCTCCTTGAGGGGTGGGGTGGGGGTGGTCAGCGGGCGCGGGCGAAGGCGATGCGCGGATCGACCGCTGCTGGTGGCGGGCTTACCGCGATGGCGGTCGACACGGTGGCGGGTGCCTTGAGCGCGGCCTCGTCGACGCGGAACTTGTGCGTGGTGAACGCCTGCCGGACCGCTGTGCGGTGAGCGGCGACGTCCTCGGCGAGCTGGGGCTGCAAGGCGACCTGGAAGTTGCCGCGCCGCAGTCCCATGACGGTGTGGGCCACCACGTCGAGGGACTCCTCCCAGGTACCGGCCGGGGGGAGGTAGACGTCCAGGTCCCGGTGATGGCGCCAGCCATCGGTGTCCAGGAAGATGCCCGGGTTGAAGGGCAGGTCGTCGTTGACGGCGGCGACGATGCCCAGGCTCGGGTGCTCGGCGATGGCGACGTCCGGGCCCGCACTCGGGGCGGGGGTGCGCTGTGGCCCGGGGACCTCCAGCGTGGCGTCGGCCGGCCTCGCTTGGGCCCGGTGCTGGCCGTTGGCGGGTTCGGAGGCCAGGGCCATGTCGGTGTCGACGCGGTAGCCGGCGCCGGTGAGGAGCTTGGCGGCCCAGGCGGCGCGCTCGGGGGCTTCGCGGTGTTGGTCTGTGAGCGCGAAGAGCTTCGGGTTGCCGGGCAGGCGCTGGAAGTCGAGGCGTTCCAGCATCCACTCGGCGGCTGGCGATTGGGTGGGTAGGGAGGCGACGATGCCGTGGGTCGAGTGGTGCCCGATAGCGACGTCGGGAAGCTGGGTGGGTTCGGCGGCAGGCACGGGGGCTCCGCTTCGCTGGTACGGACAAGGGCTGCCGGGGCCGTGAGGACGGCTTCCGGCGGAGCTGATGATGCGGAGAACCGAGAGTTTGGCCCGGCCGGAATCTGCTGGTAGAGCGCATGGCCACCGGGCCGGGCGCTGCACGGCCGGGTGCTCTGTCCTCGGAAGCGGCTGACGCGGATGAGGGTGGCTGCGACCAGCTCCTCGCGGTCCGGTGCGAGGAGCGAGCCGTCCGTGGTGGACCCCTAGGTTCAGGATTTCTGAACTCAGGCCGGTCAGGCGGCCATGCGGAAGTCGGTGTCGTACAGCGTCCGTTCGCGGCTGTGGAGGAGGTGCTGCACGATGAAGGACAGGCTGGCGACCTTCCACAGGCCCCGGCCGCGGGTGAGGGCGGCGATGGCCTGGGCCTCGACGCCGGTGAGGCCGAGCAGGGCCATGGCTGCGGGGATCTGGTCGGGTTCCTGGCGGTAGATGATCCTCGTGCTGCAGTCGGCCAGGAGGCCCTCGGCGAGAACCCGCCCGCGAGATCCGGCGTCGCCGGCGGAGAGCAGGTCGGAAAGCCGGTGCAGGATCAGCAGGTTGGCGATTCCCAGGCCGCGGCTGAGCTTCCACTGCTGCTGCATGCGCTCCAGCAGGCCGACGTGGCGCATGATCCGCCACGCCTCGTCGTAGACGACCCATCGCCTGCCGCCGGAGGGGTCCGCGAGGGCTGCCTCCATCCAGGCGCTCGCGCAGGTCATCGCGAGGACGAGGGCGGTGTCGTCGCCGCTGCTGCCGAGTCGGGACAGGTCGATGGAGAGCATCGGCGCGTTCGCGTCGAAGACGACGGTGGACGGTGCGTCGAACATCCCACTGAGATCACCGTGGACCAGGCGGCGCAGGGCGTGGGCGAGGTCGTCGGCGGCGTGGCCGAGGCTGCCGGCCTGGCCGCCGAGGGCGGCGTCGAGGCGATCGGGGCGGCCGAGGACGTGGGCGATGTCACCGAGCAGCGGCACGGTGCCGGCGGCGTCGGTGTCGGCGACGACCAAGTCGAGCGCGACGTCGAGGCCGGTGTGCTCCATTGGCAGCAGGTCCCGCTTGAGCACGGTGGCCGCGAGGCTGGCCAGCAGGAGCAGGCGGCGCTTGCGGACCTCGCTGCTCCAGTCCTCCTCGCTCACCTCCTCCGGGCGCCGCGGGGCGTCCAGCGGGTTCAACCTGCCCGGGAGGCCGGGCCCCAGGGCGATGGTCTGGCCGCCGAGCGCCTCGGCCAGGCCGGACCACTCGCCCTTCGGGTCGCTCGGCACGTAGATCTTGTAGCCGTGGGCGACGGCGCGGGTGGCGATGGACTTGGCCAGGGCGCTCTTGCCCATGCCGATGACGCCGCACAGGATCGCGTTCGGGTTCGTGAACCCTTCTATTCGGCCCGAGTTGTAGAGGGTGAAGGGGTCGTAGCAGAAGCTGCCCTCGGCGTGGAGGTCTCGGCCGATGAAGATCCCCTCGGCGCCGAGGCCGGCTTCCGCGAGGAAGGGGTAGGCGCCGCCTGCGACAGCAGTGGTCAGGCGGTGCTTGGGCAGGCGGAGCTTGCCGCCGCGGGCGGAGGCCGGGCCCAGGCGGCCGGCGGCAGGGTAGACGGGCTGGAGGTCCGTGTCGGGGCCGCTGTTCTGGGTGCGTTCGGTGGCGGGCTGCGCGTGGCGGGCCTTGGTGCGGGCCTGGGCGAACTCGGCTCGGGCGGCGCGCTGTTGGGCGCGGGTGGTCTTGCGCGGGACGAACAGGGGGCTGGCGGTGGCGCGGTTCCTGGGCATGATCACGGATTCCGGGTGGGGGTCAGCGGCGGACGAGGCCGGTGAACGGGGTGTGCAGGTTGGCGGGGGTGGTGCGGCGGCGCACCAGCTGCGCGGTCTCCTGATGGCGGCGGCAGATGGTCAGCTCCGGCGCGCCTTCGGGCAGTCGGGCGCGGCAGGCGTCGGGGCCGGGGACCTCGCCGCTGCCGGGCCGGGGCGAGGCGTGGTAGGCGGCGTGGAGGTGGTCGGCGGCCTGCCACAGGCGGGTACGTGCGGCCTTGAGGTGGTCGCCCTCGACGGGGAGCAGCGGCGCGGTGCGCTGGGCGTGGGCGTCGAGGAGCCCGTGCAGCGCGACCAGGTGCTCGTGGAGCGAGTCGAGTTCGGCGCGGGAGGCGACCAGCTGGCCGGTGGGGATGTTGAGCGCGCGGTGGAAGTCGATCGCGGCGGTCGCGTACGGGACGAAGTCCTGCGCGACGGGGGTGGTGGCCGGCATCAGGGTGCTCTTTCGGAAGGCGGGAGGGCCGGCATTAGGCGGCGAGGGCGAACGGCAGCGCGGAGGCGGTGAACGCCTCGGCCTGCTGCCAGGTGAGCGGGCGCAGGTCGAGCTGGGCACCCACGGCGGCGGTTTCCACCACGGCGCAGGCGGAGCGCAGTTCGTCCTCGGTGTCCGCGGAGACTGTCAGCAGCCCGGTGAGGGCGACGTCGGCGTGGCCGGCGATCAGCTGGCGCTCGCGGTCCTGGATGTCCTGGTACTCCACGGAGTCGGCTTCGCTGGAGACCTGGCCCTTGCGGGCGCGCTCGGCGGAGTCGGCGATCACGCTGGCCTTCTTGCGGCGCACGTCGCGCAGCGCCGAGTCGAGGTCCTGCGGCTCGTAGGCGAGGGAGACGGTGCGGCGCACGCCGGAGGCGAACATGACCTGGTGGAGGAAGCCCGGGTTGACCTGCGTCCTGGGCCAGTTCTCCACCCAGTACGTGGTGTGGTGGGCGGAGTCGGTCGAGATGTGGTCGGCCTTCTCCACCACGACCACCGGACCCGCTGCCGCCGGGTCGGCGGACGGGCGCCCGTCCTCGGACCAGCGGTCCAAGGCCGCACGGGACTTCGGGTCGTACGCGGTGCGGGCGACGGCGGCGATCTCGCCCGCGGACAGCCAGCCCGCCGGGGCGAGGCCAGCAGCGCGGGCGGACTGCTCGAACGCGGAGGTGAGCTGGGCCAGGACTGCGAAACCGCCGGTCAGGCCGCCTCCGGCCTGGTTGATCAGCCGCCGCGCGCTCTTGAAGTCCAGGGCGATGGCGACGTACGCCTCGTGCGGGGCGGCGGCCGGACCGGCGCCGCGGATCAGCTCCCCGTACAGCTCGCCGGCGAGCGGGGCGTCGGGGCGGCCGTGCTCCTCCCAGTAGCGGCGCAGCGCGTCGCCGGTGTCTGGGACGGTGCGCTCGATGACCTGGATGCGGGCGACCTGGCCGGTGCGGGCGAGCGCCGCGAGCGAGCGTCCCCACCCGCTGACGTTGGCGTTCTGGGCGCCGGCGTCGAGCAGCGCGTACGCACGGGAAGAGACCTTGACGATCGCGGTGAGGGTGCCGGCGTGCGGGTCGTGGACGGCGCCGTAGCGGCCATCGGGCGCGGTGACGACGCGCAGGCTGGCCGCGCTGCCAGGCAGGTGGAGCAGGCCCTCGCGCACCGGACGGGAGGAGGGGCGGGCGAGCCAGACCAGCTGGCCGCGCAGGCGCCGCAGTCCGTAGCGGGCGGCGACGGGCGCCCAATCGGCGAGGGTGCGGCCCCGGTAGCGGATGAACACCAGGGCGGCGACACCCCCCCACAGGGGTATGAGCTGCAGGGCGCCGGTGATGCCCCAGGTGACGAGCACGGCGAGCAGCAGCAGGCCGGTGGCGGCGCAGGTGGTCAGCTGCGGGGCGCTCAGGCCGAGCAGCACGCCTCGGCGGCTGCGGTGGGGGAACTTGACGGACGCAGGGGTGGCGTCGGGCGTCGAGGAGGACATCGGTGTTCCAGAAGGGGTGAGCGTGCGGGCGGCGGGCGGGGGCGCGGCACTCTTCTGGACGTCATCGCAGGGGCTCCTTCGAGGGTTCGAGATCGGGCGGTGGGCCCGGGGCGGGCGGCGGGCTGCTGCCCGCCCCGGGGTGTGTCGGTCAGGAGCCGGGCTGAGTGGGACCGGGGTAGACGAATCGGGCCGGTTCCGGAGCAGGTACTCCGTCTGGGGCCGGTCCTGCGCTGGCCGGTGCCGGGGCGCCGGGGCCGGCGGGGGCCGGGCCGGGCGCCGAGGGGGCGGGTGCGGCCGGGGCCGTCGAGACGCCCGGCACGGACGGTGCGGCGGGCTGGGCTGCGACGCCTTCCTGGCCGCCGCTGGTTGCCGACTCGTCACCGCCGCCGCCGGGGGCGGCCCGGGTGATCAGGGCCGGGATACCGGGACGGGTGACCAGGGCGCGTCCGCGATCGCCGCCGGCGTTCGTGTCCTCGCCGAAGCGGAACTTCGTCGGCTGCTGCGCGGGGCCGGCGTCGATGCCTTCCTTGCTGATCCGGCCGGTCGGGTCGATGCCGGAGGCGGCACCACCACCGCCCATGCCCGGGACCTGGGCCGCGCCCTGCGGCGCCGGGACACCGATGCTCATCTGCATGGCCAGCGAGCCGGCGGTCTTCGCCGCCCCGGCCGCGACCGCCATGCCGGCCATGCCGGTGCGGTGCGTGTCGTCGTGGCCGCTGCCGTCCGTCGCCCAGTGGACGAACTTGTAGACGGCGTACGGGCACAGCAGAACCATGACCATGATCACGACTCCGGCCATGGCGTCGGACAGGGCGGCCATGCCGTCCTTGGCGTCGGTCTTGCCAAGCGCGGAGACGCCGACGAGGAAGACCACGGTCATCAGCAGCTTGGAGACGATCAGGGTGGCGGTGGCCTCGATCCAGCCGCGCCGCCACCGCTGGGCGACCTCCCAGCCGCCGCCGGCCCCGGCGAAGGCGGCGAGCGCCACCAGGATCAGCACGCCGACCTTGCGGGCGACCATCACGCCCCAGTAGAGGAACGCCCCGATCGCGCTGCCGACCGCGACCAGGGAGGGGATCGCCCAGCCGAGCGGGAACATGGCGCCGAACTGCGACACCTTGATCATGCGCCTGACCGCGTCGGCCACGCTGGTGTGCGCGGCTTGGAACAGCCCGGCGGACAAGGCGTCGACCACGGTGACCGCGATCGCCGTGAAGCTGATCGCGCCGAAGGCGAACAGCACGCCGGTCATCGTGCCCCAGCCGGCCTTGGCCAGCGCCCGCTCGTCCCGCCGCCAGGCGGCCAGGACCAGCTGGGCGCAGAACGTGCCCACGGTCAGGATCAGCCCGATCGGCAGGATCAACTGGTAGTTGTCCCGGAACCACGGCGCCGACAGGTCGATGGCCGTGGTCTCGTCGACTGCCTTCGCGCACAGGTCGACGGCGCTGGCCGCCAGCTCGCCCATGCTCTTGGCGATCCACGCGCCGATGCCATCGGTGATCGACTTGCCCGGGTCGCTGACGAAGTTGATGCCGTCGACGACATCGCAGACCTGGGAGACCATCGGGAGGTTGCAGATATCCACGAGGAACTCCCAGGTCAGGGCGCCACGGCCGGCAACACACCGGCCAGAGCACACGGACGGTCAGGACGGCACTGCACGGCGAGGGTCGCCGAACGGTCCTCGGCACCACCGGCCGGGGCGCCGTTCCAAGCGATCGACTGCTTCCCGGAGACGGTCACGGCGTAGACGTACGCCTGCGTGATCGCCCCCGGATCGGCCTGCAGCGCCTTGGTGAACCGGTCCGGGAAGTGCGCCTCGTCCGCGGTCGCGGTGGCGAACTGCCCGGAGTCGGCCATCCGCCCCCACAGCACCGGGGAGGGAACCAGGCGATCAACCGAGTCGGCGTCGACGTACTGCCCCTCGCTGGTCAGCCACCGGTGGAGGGAAGCCACCAGCTCCGGCTGCGAGGACGAGCGGGTGTCGTACGACCAAAACGCCACCGCCGCCGCCTTCGCGAACGCGATCGGATCGTGCGTCGAGGGCGGACCCGGCGCCATCTTCGGACGCCCACCCGGCGAAGCAGAAGTCACCGGCGCGGAGGGCGCCGCCGAACCCGCAGCCGCCGTAGCCGGGTTGGCGGACTCTCGTCCGTCCCGGGTGACGTAGGCCAGCAAACCGGCGAAGGCGACGAGCACCACCAGGACCAGCGAGCCCAGCAGCGCCCGGCGGCGAACCAGCACGCCGCCAGAGCCCCCTGTATGAGGGCTGGGATTGAAGGACCGTTTCTGCATTACTTGACCTGGCTTCCGAGGGTCGAGAAGAAGGAGACGACCCCGTTGGCCGCGCCGAGTAGCAGTGCCGCGCCAGCGCTGACGAGGACGCCCTTCTTCCCGTTGGCCTCCGCCTGGTGCCCGCCCGAGTGGTGGCCCCAGGCCCATACCCCGGCGCTCACCGCGAGGGCGCCGACGACCGCGATGATCCCGAAGAGATTCAGGCTGCCCATCACCTGCTTGAGGACCGAAAGGCCAGGCAGACCACCTTCGTTGGGGGTGATGCCGGGGTCGTAGGCGAGCTGTACGACTGCGTCCGCGAGATACAAGGGAAGCTCCAGAGCAATTCAGGGCGCGCAAAGGCAGCCCGAAGTAAGGGGGGAGGGGAGAGGGGAGGCGAGGGCGCGGGTCAGGCGACCCGGCGGACGGCGAGGATCTCCGGCCGCCACGAGGCCAGGGTCGAGATCTTGACCACGTCGCCGGTCTTCGGTGCGTGCACGATCAGCCCGTTGCCGATGAACATGCCCACGTGCTCCGGCGCGGCGGCACTGCCCCGCGTGAACAGCAGGTCGCCCGGCTTGAGCGCGTCCGCCGAAGCAGCGGTGCCCTGCTTGACCTGGTCGTACGTGGTCCGCTCCAGCGAGACGCCGGCCGAGCGGTAGGCCATCTGCATCAGCGAGGAGCAGTCACACCTGCCCATCGGGTCCGCACCGTGCGAGTTCGTGCAGGTGCCGCCCCACTGGTAGGCAGTGCCGAGTTGGCCGAGCGCCCACCGGATCGCCGTCTGCACCGGCTGCGGTGAGTCGGCCGGGATCGTGTAGCCGCCTGGCAGCGAGCCGGCGGGGATCGTGCCGAAGTCGCTGCCGTCACCGCCCGCCGTGGGCGTCCCGCAGCCGCCACCCGCGGTCGGGCTTGCGCTGGCCGTTGGCGTCGGTGCCGGTGTCGGCGCGGGCGCGGGTGAGGCACCGGCGGTGGGGGCGAGCAGCGGGGCAAGGGCCTTCTGGAGCGCCTCCGCCAAGGGCTGCCACTTGGCGTACGCGTCAGGGAATCCGGAGCGCTGCACCGCCTGGGCGGCCTGGGTGACGGTCATCGACTCCCAGCCGTTCACCTTCTGCAGTGCCTCGTAGAACTTCGTCGAGGCGTACGCCGGCTGCATGATCTGCTCCGGCGTGCCCCATCCCTGGCTCGGCCGCTGCTGGAACAGGCCCAGCGAGTCCCGGTCACCGCCGTTGACATTGCGAAGTTCGCTCTCCTGCAGCGCCGTTGCCAGGGCGACGACCTGCCCGCGCACCGGGATGTGCATCGCGACGCCGGTGGCCTGGATCGTCTTCGCGTTGGGGATCTGCTCGGACGGCTTGCTCAGCCCAGACACGGTCGGCGCCGACAGCGGACTGGAGCCCTTGAGGATCGCCTCGACCTGCGCCGCCACCGCCGAGGAGTCCACACCCTGCGGATTCCCGCCGGGAGGGCAGGAACTGGACGCGGCGGCCGAAGCGTTGCCCGCGCCGACGATCGCGACGGGCAGGGCCAGCACCAGCGGACCGCAGGCGACGACGCCGACGAGCGCGCCGACCGTCTTCTTCACGACGGCCCCCGGTCACCGGGCAGCGGCAGACCGGGTGGCGTAGTTGGATGAGGGCACGGGTGTGCCAGGGCATGCTGCATCGCAGCGGCTCCTCGGGGGTTCGTAGGAGAACGCGGTGCCGGCCTCTCGTGCGAAGAAGTCGCCGGCACCGCGCCGGTGGTGAAACCGCCCCCGTTCAGGGCGGGCCCGGGTCACGGGAGTTGGTAGCTCCAGGACGCCGGTCTCGGGTCACGCGCGGCAGCCGGCCGCGCTCGTAATCTCAGCCGGAACACGACGGCGCTCCTCGGGATTCAGAGGGAAGGGGATGCCGCCCGCACGTGGTCACGCCTGCACTGGGCAGCACGGACCAACACGCGCCGGGCCAGGGCCGTTTGGCCTGCTGCCCGGTCGGCATGGCGAGACAGTAGACGCGAAAGTCGGCCGCACCAAATGACCCCGACCAGGCCCAGCCAACGCCCGTTAGGTACGGCCGTCGATCGCGGCTACCTTCCTCGGCATCCCCGCTCCCGGCGGCTGCCGTCCGGCGCCGCCCGGAGCCGGCCCAATCGCCATGCCCCGAAGGAGTCTCAATGATTGAGTCAAGCCGTCTGCGCGACGGGATCGGGGGTGAAGACCCGGTTGTCGCGCAGGAGGGCCCACAGGACGCTGACCCGTCGGCGGGCCAGCGCGATGACGGCCTGGACGTGTTTGCAGCCCTCGGCGCGCTTCTTGAGGTGGAAGTCCCGGTTGGGGCCGTCCTTGATGATGCTGGTCTGCGCGGAGAGGTAGAACACCCTGCGCAGGCGGCGGCTGTAGCGTTTGGGCCGGCGCAGGTTGCCGGTGCGGCGTCCGGAGTCGCGGGGGACGGGCACGAGCCCGGCCGCCGAGGCGAGGTGCCCGGCGTCCGCGTAGGCCCTCAGGTCGCCGGCCGCGACGACGAGCTCGGCGCCGAGTATCGGCCCGATCCCGGGCAGGGACTCGATGACCTCGGCCTGCGGGTGGGCGTGGAAGGTGTCGCGGATCTGCTTGTCGATCCGCTTCAACCGGTCGTCCAGGGCCAGGATCTGCGTGGCCAGGTCGGCGACGATCGTGGCGGCGACGTCCTCGCCGGGCAGCACGGTGCGCTGGGCCTCGGCGGCCTCCAGCGCGGTTACCGCAACGGCATCGGCGCTGCGGACGCCGCGGTTGGCCAGCCAGGCCGTCAGGCGGGCCCGGCCGCGGCGGCGGAGGGCGGCCGGGGTCTGGTAGCCGGTGAGCAGGACCGGGGCGCCCTTGTGCGCGGAGTAGTCGAAGGCCCGCTCCAGGGCAGGGAAGATGCCGGTCAGCACGTCGCGGAGCCGGTTGATCATCCGGACCCGGTCGGCGACCGGGTCCGAGCGGTGGGCGGTCAGCAGCGCGAGGTCGGCCACCAGCTGGGCCGGCACGTCGATCGTGGTGAAGTCCCGGCGGTGGCGGGCGGTCTCGGCGATGACGTAGGCGTCGCGGGCGTCGGTCTTCGCCTCGCCCCGGTAGGCGCCGGCCATGCGGTTGACGGTCCTGCCGGGCACGTAGACGGCCCGTTGACTGTGCGCGGCGAGCAGCGCGAGCAGCAGGGCGGAGGACGTGCCGCAGATGTCCACCGCCCAGTGCACCTGGTCGGCCAGGGCGAGGATCTCGCCGAGCGCGGTCAGGATCGCGGTCTCATCGTTGTCGACCTTCTTCGACCACAGCCTCGCGCCGCCCTCGTCGACCACGGCCGCCCAGTGATGGCCCTTCCCGGCGTCAACACCCGCCCAGACGCAGGCACTTCGCTCACTCACTCGCCCCTCCTCGCTCCCACCGGCATCACGTTGGCCCGAGGAACACCCCGCCGTCGTCTCCGTAAACAGCGACCGCACACAGCGCGCACATCTCAATCAGCAGCCAGGGCGCCCCGAAGAGCCGGACGGCCACTCCTCAGGAGCCACTGAAGGCAAGACCCCATAAGCCACATCCGGCCCTCCTGGGCCGCCTAGGCAGTTTCGTTTGGATCATCTGCTCGTTGGTCTGGTGTGCCTTTGACTGACGCGCAGTGGGCGCGGATCGAGCCGTTGCTGCCGGACCGGACACCGAAGCGTGGTGGCCGGTGGCGTGACCATCGTGAGGTGATCGACGCGATCGCCTTCAAGTTCCAATCCGGGTCCCAGTGGGTCCACCTGCCGGAGAAGTACGGCAACTGGCGGGGCATCTACAACCGGCTGAGGATGTGGGCCGTCGACGGGACCTGGGAGAGGGTCTTCGTCGCGCTGATGGCCCAGGCGGACGCCGACGAGGACCTGGACTGGGCGGTCTCGGTCGACTCCACGATCGTCCGCGCCCACCAGCACGCGGCCGGGGCCCGCAAAAAGGGGCCCCGGCCGGAGAACCGGTCGACCACGCCATCGGGCGGTCCCGCGGCGGGCTGACCACGAAGATCCACCTCGCCGCGGACGGCCGGTGCCGCCCGCTGGCCTTCGTCCTCACCGCGGGCCAGGCGGGCGACGCGCCCGCTTTCCCGGAGGTGATGGCACGCCTGCGCGTTCCCCGGCCACTGGGACGGCCACGCACCAGGCCGGACCTGGTCCTGGCCGACAAGGCGTACTCGTCTCGCGCCATCCGCGACCACCTGCGCAGGCGCGGCATCCGCACGGTGATTCCCGTCCCGGCGGACCGACGGGCCCACCGGTTGCGCCGGGGGAGCCACGGAGGCAGGCCACCGGCCTTCGACCGCGAGACCTACAAGCGCCGCAACACCGTCGAGCGCTGCATCAACCGCTTGAAGCAGTGACGAGGCATCGCCACCCGCTACGAGAAGACCGCGACCATCTACCTCGCCGGACTCCACATCGCGGGCTTCCTCTGGTCCGCTCGATGATCCAAACGAAGCTGCCTAACACTTTACGGAAGACCTCATGAGCTACAAGCTGCACCGAGGCGACGCCCTCACCGTGATGAAGACCCTCCCGGACGAGTCCGTCAACGCCGTCATCACCGACCCGCCGTACAACAGCGGCGGCCGGACCAGCTCCGAGCGCACCAGCCGCGACGCCCGCGCCAAGTACGTCACCAGCGGCAGCAACCACGACCTGAAGACCTTCCCCGGCGAGAACCGCTACCAGCGCTCCTACCGGGCCTGGCTCACCGAACTGCTCACCGAGGCGTACCGGGCAAGCACCGAGCACGCGGTCGCCAGGAACCGACGACGAGCGACGCACTGCAGATGGCGGGCTGGACGTGGCAGGGCACCATCCCCTGGATCAAGCCCGCCAGCCGCCCGCGCAAGGGTGGCTTCAAGCAGACCGCGGAGTTCATCACCTGAGGTGTCAAGGGCACCCTCGACAACAGCCGCAACCTCTATCTGCCCGGCCACTTCATCGCGAGCCAGCCCCGCAAGGACCGCGTCCACATCACCCAGAAGCCGCTGGAGATCATGCAGCAGCTTGTCCGGATCTGCCCCGAGAACGGCGTCGTCCTCGACCCCTTCACCGGCAGCGGCTCTACTGGCGTCGCCGCCCTACGCGAGGGCCGGCGCTTCGTCGGTGCCGAACTCTCACCCCACTACGCCGAGGTCGCCGAACAGCGGCTGCGTGCCGAGCTGACCAAGGACGACCTTGTTCTCGCCGGACCGGAGGCGTGAGCGTGAGAACCGCCACCCGGCCAAGTGGCCGAGGACGCGAAAGGGGCGGCCGGAGCACCAGACTCCAGCCGCCCTTCCCCGCCCCGTCAGGACTCCTCGACCGCCCGCCCGATCAACGGCGGCGCCTTCTCCACGTCCGCCGACGAGACGAGCCGCACCTCCAGATCCCCCGTCCCCAGGTGCCCGATGCCGCGCACGTCCCGGGTGAAGCCCTCCTCCAGCTCCACCGTGTCCGGGTCCAGCCGCAGGTACACCAGCAGCGCCCGATGCGACGGCGAGGGGCGGAAAACCACCGACGCCACGATCAGCAGCCGCTTGTAGGCGATGTAGTGCTTGAGCACCACGACCTCCAGCTCGCCCACCGCGGTCAGCGCCTCGTCCAGCTCGTCGTACAGCTTCCGCAGGCATCAGCCGAGTATGTTGAGGACACCGAAGTGACAGCCGGGGCGCCGGGCCGAGACGACAGCGCGACGGCGTCGTACGTGACGGCTTGGGGAGCCCCGACCCGGCCGGCGGCCGATGGCGCAGGCACTCTGCGTGAGTGCGCCGCTTCCACGTGTTGCCTGCAGATGTGATTTGCGCGCTAATGGAGTGAGTGGGGCGCGCCGAGACCTCTCCGGTCTGCTCGAGAGGCAGATGTCCACGGACCTCGTGGGGCGGAGAAAGTCATGGCCGCGTACAAAGTCCCAGGCATCTTGAGTTGACGAGAGTATGACCCGACTGCTGCGTTCTGGATGAGCTTCCCTTGTGCGCAGCGAGGCGTCCGGCCGGCGACCGTGACAGACACAACGACCGGACGCCAGCGGCACCCCGGGAGGCAAGTTCGGGACCTGCCGCGCAACCCCTACGGCGGCTTTGCAGAGGGCGGTAACGCAGTGTACAGGCTTGTGCGAGTCCGGCTATCCGGTGAGGAGTGGAGCTATGCCGAAGGCGAATGAATTTCGTGGAGAAGCTCCTCATTCTCGTGGAGGAAGTTACTGGGGCCGCGGATTCACTCTCAGCTTGCGGAGGAAGCCATGGCCATCATCACGATCAACGGCGTATCGATAGATCCTTTGTCTCAGTCCGCGGAATTGGCTCGCGCGTCCCTGGTCCCAGAGGATGCGTCCACGTCGGACTACATACTCGTTCAGACCACTCATGTGCCTTCCGGGGAAGAGAAGGACGAGCTGGCGCGTCATGGAGTGGTTATCCATGAGTACATTTCAGAGAGCACCTACTTGTGCGGCTACCGCCCCACGGATCTGGCAGTCGTACGTGGGCTGACGTTCGTGGCGTGGGCGGGCGTATATCCGAATGGCTTCAAGATTGCCGAGTCGCTGAGAGCAACGCGGCCGCGGACCGGCGTTGCCGTTCTGACAGATCCCTTGGAAGGGGCGCCGCGGGGGAATCGCCCCGTTGACGTGATCCTTCACGAGGGTGTGGATGCCGAGGCGAATGCGCTGCGAGAGCGCATCTCGGAGGCAGCTGGAGTCGGCATCGCTGGGGTGCGGCTCAATCGTGGGTCGGTGCGCTTGGAAGTCTCCGAGGCAGGCGTGCTGGCGCTGGCCTCACTCGATGAGGTGCGGCAGGTGGAGGAGGTGCCAGAGATGGTGTTCAACAACAACGTCGCTGGCGAACTGCTGCACGCCAAAGTTGCTCTGAACGGGACTAGGTACCGAGGCGAAGGACAGGTCGTGGCTGTTGCCGACAGTGGCCTCGACAACGGTGACCCGGAAAGTATCCATCCCGCTTTCACCGGCAGGGTCAAGCGTCTGACAGCCCTTGGGCGCACCAGCCCGGACTGCGTGGATGATCCTGATGGCCACGGGACGCACGTCGCGGGATCTGTTCTGGGCAACGGGGCGTCGAAATCCATGGGGGGCGCCATCTGCGGTACCGCACCCGAGGCCTTGCTGGTACTCCAGTCGACGCTGGACACCAAGGGCGGACCGGGTGGCCTCCCACAGGACCTGCACGATTTGTTTGAGCCTCCTTACCGAGAGGACGGAGCGAGAATTCATACCAACTCGTGGGGTCCGAAAGCCCCCGGCAAAGCATACGACAAGCGTGCGACTGACGTGGATGACATGGTCTGGGAATATAAGGATCTTGTTATCTGCTTCTCGGCGGGCAACAACGGCACCGACGGCAACGGTGATGGACGCGTTGACTCGGCCTCGATCGGGGGTGTCGCAGGGGCGAAGAACTGCATCACCGTCGGCGCGAGTGAGAGCAATCGCCCGCAGGCCACCAGGACTTATGGAGACATATTTCCCAAGCGTTTCCCTGCCAATCCGATACGCGACGACAAGATGGCAGACAACCCGACAGGTATGGCCGCTTTCAGCAGCCGAGGTCCTACCAGGGAGGGTCGCATCAAACCTGACGTCGTAGCACCCGGCTCCTCCATCCTTTCGGCCCATTCGCGCAAGGCGCTACCAGACCTGAGGATTTTCGGTACCTCCACCGACCCTGACTACCACTTTGACAGTGGTACCAGCATGGCCACCCCCCTGGTCGCGGGATGTCTTGCAGTGCTCCGCGAGACCCTCGTAAAGAACGGCGTGGTAAAGCCGAGCTCGGCCCTACTGAAGGCCCTGCTGATTAACGGGGCGGACGACCTGCCCGGCCAGTACACGCCGACCGAGGCCGGCTCCTCCCCGAACAATGACTCCGGCTTCGGTCTCGTCAATCTCCAACAATCCATCGTCATACCGGACGACAGCAGCACGGCTGGATTCATCGACGCGGCGGAGCTCAAGCAGGGGCAGGAGCACACGTTCAAGGTCACTGTTCCACAAGGCATCAGCCACACCTTGAAGGCCACCCTGGTCTGGAGCGACCCGCCAGGTGCCGATCTGCAGAACGATCTCGACCTGATTGTCCGAGCTGGGGGTCTGGAGCGTCACGGCAACATGGGCACTGGAATCGGGTTCGACCGGGCCAACAATGTTGAACAGATCTGTTGGGATGTCATCCCGGCAGGGGAGGCCGAGATCACTGTTCGAGCCCACCGCATCACGAAGCACGCGCAGCCCTACGCGGTCGTCTGGCGCTTCGTCTGGAGTACTGCCTGACGCATTTGGAGGTTGCGGTCTATGAGGTGGACGTCGGCCCAGCGGAGGGCGAGGTCCTCGGCACGGTGCATGCCGTACCGAACATGGCCTTGAACAGATCGGCGTAGCACGCCGTGTGTGGCGCAGGAACGTGGCTGCCTCATCGGGCGTTCAGTGAGTGCGCGCGGCGGCGCGTTTCCGGTAAGGCTATCAACGACCGGCTGTCCATTCGGATATTCGGCCCCCCTGGGATCGCAGCGGTAGGCATGTCGAACTCTGGCGGCCGAGTGGATTGTCTACGGCACCACGATCGACACCGATGTGATGCTCTACCGACTCGCCGAGAGCCATGGGGCAGTCCAAGCGGCCGTCGGCATCGACCTGCTCACCCTCTGGCGGCCGACAGCGCGATCTGCGATCAAGGTGGTGTCCGCTCGCTGGCGGACCATCGACTCGTGCAACGTCGACAGCTTCGCCTCAAGGCTGCGCGAGTGCGCCTGGACCTGGAAGGAATCGGCGCGTTACACCCTGGCGTGCAACGCCCCTGCGGCGCTTCCGGCTTCTCGGTGATTGACGCCGGCAGTGGCCTGGTGGTCGCGATCCACAACACCGGCAATAGGAACGGCGAGAGCGGCAACGCGTTCGTCCGTCAGGACGTCAACTATGCAGTGTAGATGTAATATTCCAGCTTGCTTTGCGGTGGGCGGCAGCCTCGACCTGACTCGGACGAGGATGGTGTCATTCCCACATACCCCTCCGATCGAGTGACAAACTCCAACCTTCAAGATGCGGAAGCTTGTTCGAGTACGTAGGCTTGTACTTGCAGGGTTGGCCATCTTGCACAGCCCATTTCTCGAACCACAGAAGAGAGGGAATGTCATGCCCGTCGAAATGCTGGCGATCCCGGATGAGGTCGAGGACGTTTTCGACCTCGACCTGAAGGTGGACGAAGAGGCGATTCAACCCGACGCCATGGACAGCTTCCCGCCGACCGGGTGTTCGTGGGGATGTACCCAGTGCTTCTGCACTGACATCACCTGCGCAAACTGCTGACAGTGTCACTGTGACTGCTCGGGTGTCCCGCCCTTCCGGGGGCGCCCGAGCAGCCCGCCTCAGGAGCCCACATGGCCGAGAACCCCGAAAGCCCCGTGTTCGCGTGCGCGAATTTTGCTCTGCTGCGCGCCCCGGTTCACCCGACTGAGCGGGTCGCTGACATCCGGCTCCCACCCGCCGAGGATTTCGACGACGAGGCCGAGCGGCTCACCGCGTATCTGAGCGAGGCAGCGGGGGATCACCTGACGCGCGAGGCGCTCGCGGTGTCGAGCCCGTCGCTGGCGGGGTTCCTGGACGGTCTGCTCAGTGGCCGCCCCGCCCGGCCGGCCGACCTCCACCGCGCGGTACGGGCGGTGACCGCCTACCGGTTGCGGATGGCCACCCGGCCCACGCCTTTCGGGCTGATGGCCGGAGTCACGGCTGCCGACTTCGTGGCCGACCCTGCCGACGCGAAGGTCAGGTTCGGCCGTCAGCACCAGCGGCGTGCCCGGGTGGATCGAGGCTGGCTGATGTCCCTGGTCGTCGACTGGGAGCTCCGGCCGCAGGTGCTGCGCGCCCTCAGGGTCACGGTCAACAACCTGTGCTTCGGGCGAGGCGGCCGACTGGTGCTGCCGTATGTGCCGGGCCGTGAGGCGTACAGTCAGCGCCCTGGCGCGGTGATCCGCGAGGCCACCATTCGGCACACGGCCGCGGTGCGGGAGGTACTGCGGTTCGCCCGTCGTCCAATGCGGTACGAGGCCGTGGAACGGCATCTGGCGGAACTCTTCCCCCAGGCCTCGGAGCAGGCGATCAGTGGGATGCTAACCCAGCTGGTGGCCAAGGACTTCCTGCTGACCGATCTGCGCCCGCCGATGGAGGCCGTCGATCCGCTCGGGCACGTTCTCGACGTTCTCGCAGGTCTGCCGCCTGCCGCCATACCGGAGTTGGCACGGCTGCGGGAGATCGGCCGGGCACTGGCCGACTACGCGGCTACCCCGCTCGGCGCCGGTCTGGAATGCTGGGAGGCGGTGACCGGACAGCTGCGCCGGCTGCGGTCCAACGACCGTCCGGTGCACGTGGATCTCGCCCTGGATGTGGAGGCCCGCCTGCCGGCCGCGGTCGCACAGGAGGCGGAGCGGGCCCTGACCGTGCTGTGGCAGGTGGCACCGAGCTCTGCGGCCGGAGATCCTCTCGCGACTTACCACGCCGAGTTCGTCGAGCGCTACGGACTCGGCCGTGCGGTCGGTGTACGGGAGTTGCTCGACTCGGACACCGGGCTGGGCGCGCCCGCGGGCTACCAGGTGCCGCCGAGCCGACGTCGGCCTCCCCCGCCGGGCGAGCAGGATTCCGCGCGCGACCAGCTGCTGATTGGCCTCGCACAGGATGCGTTGCTCGGCGGCGAGCGTGAGGTGCGGCTGACCGAGGAGTTGATCGCTCAGCTCAGCCACGACGGCAGCGGCGTCCCGCCCGCCTCGACCGAACTGTTCGCACAGCTGCTGGCCGAGTCGCCGGCCGCGCTGCAGTCGGGCGACTTCCAGCTTGCCGTCGTCGGGGGTTCCCCGGCTGCCGGTGCGACCTTCGGGCGGTTCGCGGACCTGCTGCCCGAGCGGGTCCGGACCGGCCTGGCTGGCCTCGTGGGCACGGAACCGCCGGACACGTTGGCGGCCCAACTGGTGTTCCAGCCGCTCAGCGCCCGCAGTGGCAACGTGACCCAGGTACCGCAGTGGCTGGCGCGCCGGCTCCCGGTCGCCGCGTTCGCCGACCGCGAGTCGGCGGACACACTGGACCTGGACGACCTCGTGGTTTGCGCCGACGCCGACCGGCTGTTCGTCGTGGAGTGCAACAGCGGCCGCGAGGTCGTGCCGACCGTCTTCCACATGCTCAACACCCGTGACCAGGCCCCGAACGTGGCCCGATTCCTCAGCGAGATCAGCCGCAGCGGCGGACGCGACTGGCGGCTGTGGAGATGGGGCACAGCCGAGGCGCTCCCGTACCTCCCGCGGGTTCGGTACGGACGCACGATCCTCGTGCCGGCCCGCTGGCGGCCGAGTCGCGCCGTACGCGATCAGTGTTCCCCGTTGGTGGAGTGGACCGCGGAGGTGACGACTTGGCGCGCGCGGTGGCAGGTGCCGGACCGGGTCTGCCTGGCCCGCTCCGATCACCGTATCGATCTGGATCTGACCGAACCGCTCCACCTGATCGTGCTCCGGCACGAACTGGGACAGCACGCGGATGCGGTGCTCCAGGAGATTCCGGGTGACGAGCTGGGGAACGGGTGGTTGACCGGCCCGGGCGGCAGGTATCGCAGCGAACTCGTGTTCCCGCTCACCACGGCCCGCCCTGCGCCGGCCCGCCCGGTCCGCCCAATTCGGCGGCGTCCGCGGTGTGCCGAACACCTTCCCGGTGGGCAATGGCTGTACGCGTGCGTGTACTGCCCGCCGGGCCGTCAGACCGAAGTGCTGACCGGCTATCTGCCGCAGCTGCTCGCCGAACTGCCCGACGAGGTGGACCGGTGGTTCTTCCTCCGGTACCGGGACACCGAGGACCATCTCAGGCTGCGCTTCCACGGGGCTCCGCACGCACTCGGCGCGGAACTCTTGCCGCGCCTGCACGACTGGGCGGCCGAGCTCCGGGCCCAGGGCGTCAGTTCCCGGCTCGTGCTCGACACCTATGACCCGGAACTGGAGCGCTACGGAGGCCCGGAGGCAATCGCGGCGGCGGAGCGCGCCTTCCACGCGGACAGTGTCGCCGTTCTGGACGAACTGCAGGTGTTGGAGAGCGGAGTACTGTCCGTCGATCCGGCGCTGCTAGCGGCAGCCGGATACGTCGACCTGGCGCGCGCCTTCATGTCAGAGCAGCCGCATGACGGTGAACCACCCTGGGTGGAATGGCTGTTGGGCAACATCACCAAGGGAGCTGAGCACACGGAGTTCCAACGGCGGCGCCGGGAAGCGGTTCCCCTCATCGACCCGTACGGCACCTGGTCCGCCCTGCGTGCCCGACCAGGCGGTGCGGCCGTGCTCGGCGCATGGCAGAGAAGATCGCAGGCGATCTCCGCCTATGCACGCACCCTGCAGGACTTGGACGCCCGCGCCTGGCAGCCTCAACTCCCGATCCTGCCATCGCTGTTCCACATGCACCACAACCGGCTCGTCGGCGCAGACCGGCAGGCCGAGCTGTCCTCGTACGCGATCGCCCGAGGTGCCGTCCAGGCCCACCGAGACCGTCGGAGGAACACCCAATGACCAGCAGCGTGAGCGTTCGACTCGACCAGACCCGCGAGGCAGCCGAGCGAATCGTGCACCAGGTGACGGAGCGACTCACGGATCCCGAAGAGGTCGCAGCCACGGCGAGCTCGCCCGAAAACGCCGACCACTTCCCCGGCGTTCCCGCGCATTCGCCATGGGCAGGACTGTCACTCGGCGAAGGGCACACTGGCGTCGCACTGTTGTTCGCGGAATTGTCGCACAGTGCCCCGCGACATGCGATGACGGCGCATCGACACCTGAGCGTGGCCGCCCGATCCCCGTCTTCCCCGCACATGCGCCACGGGCTGTTCGGCGGCCTGCCCTCCTTGGCCTTCGCCGCCCGCGCAGCCCAGCGCACCCCGCAGGAGTACGCGACTCTGCTCGCCCGCCTCGACGAGCGGGTGAACGCGACACTGCACTCCCTGCTCGAGACTGAGCGAGAACGCCTGGACACCGGTCGGCCCGGCGCGCGGATGGACAGCTACGACGTGATCCGTGGTGCCAGCGGACTGGGCCGCTACCTGCTGCTTCGTCGCCCGCTGCACCAGACGGTCCTGATCGACGCACTGACCTATCTGGTGCGGCTGACCGAACCAGTCAAGGTCCACGGGCACACCGTCCCGGGCTGGTGGGTGCCTGGTTCACCGAGTCTCGGCTTGGACGAGAGCTACCCCCACGGGCACTTCAACCTTGGCCTGGCCCACGGCATCTGCGGCCCTCTGGCTCTGCTCGCGGCCAGCTGGGAGGCCGGAGTACGGGTCGACGGCCACGAGGCTGCCATCACCCGTATCGTCGGCCACCTGCTCGAAGCCGGACCGCCGTGGACGGGTACGCTACGGTTCGACGAGTTCACCTCGGGTTCGCGCCCGCGCCCGCCCCACGGGCGGACCGCGTGGTGCTACGGCACCGCTGGGGTGGCGCGGGCGCTGCAGATGGCCGGGAACGCTCTCGACCGACCGGAGTGGCGCAAGCAGGCGGTCGATGCCATGGCATCCGCACTGGCGGCCGAATCCTTGGAGGTCACCAACAGCGGCCTCTGCCACGGCTGGGCCGGAGTGCTCCAGATCACCTGGCGGATGGCGCGCGAATCCAGCGACGAAAGACTGACCGCGAAACTTCCGCTCCTCGCTGAGCGGATCACCGCTGCGCACGACCCCGCAGCGCCGTTCGGGTTCTACTACACCAACCCGGCGATGCGCCAGGCCCAACACCGCGCCGGTTGTCTTGAGGGAGCCGCTGGTATCGCACTGGCCTTGCACTGCTACGCGGCGGACACCGAGCCAGCATCCGCCTGGGACTCCGCCCTAATGCTCAGCTAACCCGAGGCCGTTTGGTCGGGGCCGGCAGAACAGGTGATGGATGGCCCACGGGCCGCGCTCGGGTGCCGGGCCCCGAGCGCGGGTGAGCACTCCCTAGGAGCCGCCGTTGCCGATCTAGTTATAGAACTGCCGGACATTGGTGACACATGGATCTCCGACTACGACGGAGTCGTGTCACGCCCCCTTCGCAGAAACAGCAACAGGACCGCCAGGCCCAGCGACGCCTGGCGGTGCTGCGACACGCCGAGGAAGTCACTGGGAACGTCTCGCTGACCTGCCGGTACTACGGAATCAGCCGCAACTGCTTCTACAGGTGGCAGCGGCGCTTCCAGGACGAAGGCATCGAGGGCCTGCGTGACCGCTCCAGCGCGCCGCACCACAGCCCGAACGCCACCGACGCCGACATCGTGAACAAGATCGTCTACCTGCGGCAGAACCACCACTTCGGCCCGATGAAGATCCAGATGTACCTCAAGCGATACCACGACATCGACATCGCCTGCTCCGCCGTCTACCGCATCCTCAAACGGCTGGGCCTGAACCGGCTTTCCTCGTCCCAGCGCTACAAGCGCCACGACCAGCGCCACACCCGCTACGAGAAGCAACTGCCCGGCAACCGCGTCCAGATCGACGTCAAGTTCATCGAACCGATCGGCGTTCCGACCGATACAGCGCCCCCGGGGCCGGCCCCGGTCACCGGCACGGCCCCCAAGGCCCGCCGCCGGGCGAAGTACTCCCAGTTCACCGCGATCGACGACTGCACCCGGCTGCGCGTCCTGCGGATCTACACCCGATGCGACCAGAAGACCGCCGTCCAGTTCCTGGACTACGTCCTGGAGCGGGTGCCGTTCCGTGTCGAAGTCATCCAGACGGACAGCGGCGCGGAATTCCAGCCCGCTTTCCACTGGCACGCGCCGTCAAGGGCATCGCCCACACGTACATCAAGCCGGCCTCCCCGCATCTCAACGGCAAGGTCGAACGCTCACATCGTATCGACGCCGCGGAGTTCTACCGCCTGCTCGCCGGTGTCGTCGACGACGACACCGGCGTTCTCAACGACAAGGTCCGAGAATGGGAGGACTACTACAACTTCCACCGCCCGCACGGCGCTCTTGGGGGCCAGACACCCTACGAACGCCTCAGGCAGAAGACCGAGCCCCACGTGTAACCGAGCTCTGGCAGATGCACATCTAGTGCGTGACCCCGGAGGATCCGTACCGCAGGAAGTTCATGGAGTCGGTGGCCACCGTGTCGTTGTACAGGATGGAGTTGTGCACCGACGGGTTGGTGCAGCTGCCGCCCTTGATGGACGGGTCGACGATCTTGTTCAGGGCTTTGTCCAGGTGGACGCTGTCAGCGGCGACCTGGCCGTCGTCAGTCGTGACCGCGTACGTCATGACGGTGTCCTGGGTGATGTGAGCCTTCTCGTTGAGGTTCTTCAGGAAGCTGCTCTCCTTACCGAATGTGCGCTCCATGTCCTGGCACACCGGCCAGGCAATTTGAATGACCGAGCAGCATCCGGTGCCGTGGTTGGGAGTCGCCAGAGTGATGATTCGGCGGATCTTGGAACCATCCTCCTGGGCTTTGCGCGCCACGAGGCCGCCCAGAGAGTGGGCGACCACGTCAACTTCGCCCAGCTGCTGGGATGAGAGCCAGTCCGAGAACCTCTTGGAGTTGTTGGCGATGCGCTCTTTTGTGGTGTGACTGTAGTCGAAGGTGTGCAGCTTGCTGGCCGGGAAGTCGCCGGCGGGGTCCTTCTCGAACTTCCCCTCCATGGAGGACCAGACGCCCGGGTCCGCGTTGAGCCCGTGCACGAACACCACCGGGCGCGTGTCCCCCTTGCGGGTCTCGCCCGCCAGAGTAGTGGCCGCGGCACTCGCTCCTGCGGGCCGCGCAACGGCCGCAGGTCGTTCGACAGCGGCTGCGGCCGGGGCGCCGCTGGCGGCCGTACCGAGGCCGAGCACGGTGGTGACAGCGATCATCTGAATGCGGCCTAGCATAGGAACCTTCTCCCTCGAAGAGCCCACCGAGCGCCCAGACGTGCGCGGCGGAGGAACAGGACAACAGACACAGACCGAGTCGGAGGCATCGGCCGATTGCGTCAGGGACTCCTCGTCCGGCCTCTGCGCAGCCATGTTTCCGTCAGCTAGGGCCTCACTCTGTCAGCGACACTTCTTCGAAGAGGAGACTCCACCCGGTTGCTCCACCAGTAGCCGACTGCGCTCCGATGGCGGACCAACTGGGATGCTGCTGTGCCCTGTAGTGACAGCGGCTGCGACCAGGTGAATACCGGAACATGGCTCACCGTGAACGAACCCCGTTCCATGAGACGGCCAGCAAGGCAGCGCGATGGCCCGGTCGACACGAACTTCACGTACAACGCCCACGACAACGTCATGACATGCCTGACCAGGTTCAACGACTCCGCAGCATCCCGTCTAACGAGGACAAATTCCTGCCACATCGCCTCCTTTGGAATGAGTCGGCGTGGAGGACTGCATGCGAAACCCGAAAACCGGGGATCTGACTGCCGATACCTCCATCACAACAAGGAGTCGACCGTGCTGAACCAGCCACATCGCACCGCCAGCCATTCAAGACGAACCCTCCATCGCACTACGGCTCTGGCCCTGAGTGCCCTGTTTTTGACCGCCCTTCCCCCCACTGATGCCGCCGCGTCATCTCGTCGGACACTGCCTCCGACCGACGTCTGCGCACAAGACATCAGCGTCATCCCTGCTACATACGTCCACACCCAGTTCCACTTGCAGAATCTGGGTGGTCAACTCGTGAATGTCGACCTTACCTGCGGAACCCAGGTGGCGTACGGACTGCGACACATCGACTACGGCCACTCTCCAGCGACCGGCGACCTGGACGTCGTATCCCTGCTGATCTGCATTAATCAGGTTGCCGGAACCAGACGGCCGGTTTTGAGCCAGGGGAACTGGCTGTACGAGAGAATCGACACACAAGGGACGTGGCGTGTGGTAGTCAATCCAAACCCCCCCCGCACCGTTACCACTGCGTACCGAGTCGGCTGGGGCCTTGAGCACGATCCCTTCTACAATTGTCGCCGCTGACCGTCCAACGGGCGCTTCTCCTTGTTCGCAGGAGAGACAGTGCTTCGTCCCCGTTGTCACGTGGCCAGTGGTGTGAGCCAGGCCAGGTTCAGGACGAGAGGGTGGGCGGTCGCAGCCCGCCCACTATGCCACTTGTACAGCCAGCGGTACAACTCAGGTGGTGTGAATTACTGGCGGCTGATGGGGAGTCGGCCGTCGAAGGCTATGTCGAATGCCTGGAATGCGGGCTTCCATCGCATGGTCCAGCGTTTGCGGTCGGCGCCCGTGGAGTCCAGGCTCATGACGGCCATGTAGACGCACTTCAGTGCTGCCGCCTCCTTGGGGAAGTGTCCGCGGGTGCGGACAGCCTTGCGTATGCGGGCGTTGACCGACTCGATCGCGTTTTGTCGTGCAGAGGACCCCCGGATTTCCGCGTCGTACTGCAGGAACGGCACAAACTTGGCCCAGGCATTTTCCCAGAGACGCACGATAGCCGGTACTTGTCACCCCGTGCTTCCTGGAATCTCAGGAAGCAGTTTTCGGTGGCCTTCGCGGTCGGGGCGGTGTAGATGGGCTTGAGCGCGTGGGAGATCTTGTCCCAGTCCTGGCGGGCCGCGTGGCGGAACGACACCCGCATGAGGTGGACCATGCGGGTCTGGGCGGTCGCCTGTGGCCAGACCGTGCCGATGTCATCGGGCAGACCCTTCAGGCCGTCGCAGACGACCATGCACACGTCCTCGACGCTCTGGTTGCGGATCTCGGTGAGGACCTGGAGCCAGTACTTCGCGCTCTCGCCGCCGGCCCACAGCCCGAGGATGTCGCGGGTCCCGTCGACGGTGACCGCCAGGGCCACGTAGATCGGCCGGTTCGCGACCTGACCATCGCGCCCTTCACGTGCATGCAGTCGATGAAGATCACTGGGTAGACCGGGTCCAGCGGCCGGTTCTGCCACTCGGACATCCCGTCCATGACCTTGTCGGTGATGGTCGAGATCGTCGACTTGGACACGCTGGCCGTCGACCTCGGCCAGGTGGGCCGAGATGTCAGCATGCGTCAGACCCCGGGCGGATAGGGACAGCACCATCTCGTCCACGCCCGTCGGCCGCCGCTGCCGCTTCTTGATGATCTGCGGCTCGAAACTGCGCTCACGGTCCCAGGGCGCGTCGATCTCGACCGGTCCGATGTCGGGTGAGCACGGTCATGGACCGGGACCGTTGCGGGAGTTCCCGCTGCCCGCGCCGGCCGCATCGTGCGTCTCGTAGCCGAGGTGGTCGGTGATCTCGCCTTCCAGGACTGACTCCAGCACGCGCTTGGTCAGCTGCTGCAGCAGCCCGCCCTCACCGGTCAGCTGAAGACCGCTCGCGCGGGCCTGGTCGACCAGCTGCCCGATCAACTGGTCATCAAGCGGATCCGCCGACAGCTCGACCGGCCGGACCTCTTCAACCGCCTCAACTGAGGCGATCACGTCGCTCATCAGGTGTTCTTCCTTGATCGGGAGTTACACCGATGACCGGGCTCTGCCCCATAATCGGTGGTAGCGAAGCGTGACCGGCGTCGTTGGCGGGTCATGCGAGATGCCAACGCGCTTGGGGACGGTGTTATTCCGGGCTGTCGCCCCTGGTGATCGAGGACGTGGTGGATGAGGGTGCGGCGATCCGGGTGGTAGCCCGGACCATGGATGGTCCGGTGCCCTGCCCGGTCTGCGGGGTGCCGACGGACCGGGTGCACGGCTTCCATCACCGGACCGTGGCGGATGTGTCGGCGGATTGCCGGCGGGTGCTCGTGGTGGTGCGCGTGCGCCGCCTGGCCTGCCCGGTGCTGGGCTGCAGACGGCAGACGTTCCGCGAGCAGGTACCCAGGCTGCTGGAGCGCTACCAGCGCCGGGCGAGCCGCCTCACGCGTCAACTCGGCGCCGTGGTGAAAGAGTTAGCGGGCCGGGCCGCATCCCGGCTCCTGAACGAACTCGCCGCGCTGGCCTCCCGGTCCACGGCCTTGCGGATGCTGTTGCGAGTTCCACTGCCCGCGCAGCGAGTGCCACGGGTTCTGGGCGTCGACGACTTCGCCCTGCGCCGCCGCTACCGGTACGCGACCGTGCTGATCGACGCCGAGACCGGCAAGCGGATCGATGTGTTGCCCGGCCGGGGCGCCGATGCCCTGGAGGCGTGGCTGCGCGAGCATCCGGGGGTCGAGATCGTGTGCCGGGACGGCTCCGGGGCCTATGGCGAGGCCGTTCGCCGCGCTCTGCCCGAGGCAGTGGAGGTCGGCGACCGGTGGCACATCTGGCGCAACCTCTGCGAAGCCGTCCTGAAGGAGGTGCGGGCGCATTCCGCCTGCTGGACGACCGCGAACCCGTCCCGACCGGAGGGCGTGCGCGCTGCGACGACCCGCGAGCGGTGGCGTCAGGTCCACGAGCTGCTCGGCAAGGGCGTGGGCCTGCTGGAATGCGCCCGCCGCCTGAATCTGGCGCTGAACACCGTCAAGCGTTATGCGCGCGTTCCCGAACCCGAGGGCCTTCGTCGGGCGCCGCAATACCGGCCCACGCTCGTCGACCCCTACCGCGACCACCTGCGCGCCCGTCGCGCCGAGGACCCCGAGATCCCGATTCTCCAGTTGTTCCGGGAGATCAAGGAATCGGGCTACACCGGCAGCCTCAACCTCCTCTACCGCTACATTACACAGGGCCGCGCCGAAGGCGACCGCCCAGTGATCAGCCCACGCCGCCTCGCCCGCCTCATGCTCACCCGCCCAGACCGGCTACGAGACAAGGAAACCCACACGCTGCAGGCCCTCGCCACCGCCTGCCCCGAAATGACGGGAACTCTCCCGGCTCGTCCGCTCCTTTGCCGAGCTGCTTGTCCCCGCCTCCGCCAACGCGCCCGCCTCACCGAATGGATCACCGCCGCACGCGCCGTCGGCCTTCCCCATCTGCACTCCTTCGTCCGCGGCCTCGAACTCGACCGGGCCGCCGTTGACGCTGGCCTTACCCTGCCCCACCACAACGGCCGCACCGAGGGCGTCAACACCCACACCAAGCGGATCATGCGACAGATGCACGGCCGGGCCGGATTCGTGCTCCTTCGCCACCGCATCCTCCTCGCCTGAACCACCCTCGGCTACCACCGATTACGGGGCGAAGCCGATGACCGTACAGGCCCGCTGCGTGATCTGAATAAGCCGGAGTGACGCGGAGGGCCTATCCCTGGGTGGGCCTCCTCGCTCGTTGAGGTGACGAGGCCGAGATCGAGGACAGTACCTGCTCGCGAAGCTCTGGACCTTCTTCTGAAACGATCAGTTACTCGGCCACGGGACGGCAGGCACGGTGGCCGCCCCGGTCAAGGTGCGCGGCCACCGGAGCGAAACAGCTCTGGATTGACCCGCCGTCAGACAGGTCAGCAAGAGGTCAGCATCGGGATGAGTACACCTTGCTGCACAGGTAAACACCTGAGAGCGTTCGTCTTCCTCCTGATGTTGCTGTGCGACGTTCGGAGACCTGCTCCCGGTCCTCTCGTGCAACCCGAGCGAGATCGCTTCGCATTCATCACACAGGCACCCTGGCAGTCGATCAGCGAGACATATTCACAGGTCAGCGCATGCATGTTTAAAGCGTCATCCGTACCTGCCGCGCTGCCGGTGCACGCGTGAGCATCCGATCAACCTCATGCCCCGCCCGGATCTTGCCTGCTTCCCCTGCCTTTCCCTCGCCTGTACGATCTGCCTACCGGATCGGTCGATGTAGTCCGCCCAGTATCCGAACGGCGGCGGTATCACCCAGGAGCTGGAGATCAACCTGATCGCCCATCCGATCTTCGCCGAGGAGCGGATCCCGGTGGTCAACTACGGCCAGTACGCCCGGGGTTACGACCAGACCAAGCTGCTCGGCATCGCCCGGCTGCACGTGCTGTGCGACAACCCGCTCGCCATCGACGCCGGGCGCCGGCTCTACGCCGAGCCCAAGCACCCGGGCTGGTTCGACACCACCCTGCCCTCCCTCAACGCGCCCGCCGTGCGCGAACGCTGGTCCGTCTCCTGCCGCCGGGCCACCCTCGGGCCCGACGGGCTGCGCCGCCACGACGAGGAACTCCTCGCCCTGGACGTGAATCTGATCGGCCTCACCCCCGAGCCCATCAACAACACCCCGATCACCGGCTACGGCACCGACGACGAGGGCAAGCTGCTGGCCGGACCGCTCAACGTGTACCAGCCCTACCGCTACTACACGCTGGACGACCGGACCGCCGAGCGCGTCCGGCTCGACCTCGGCAACCCCGCCGAGGAGTCCGCCCGTGACCTCGCCCACCTCATCGCGGACGCCCCGGCCGCCGGGGTCTGGACCTACCAGTCCCCGCCGGTCGCCGCCCACAACCGCGCCTACTACGTCCGATGACGGGCCCGCTGTTCACCCCGGGCGGCACCGCCGTTCGGCGGGACGTCGCGTACGGCCGGGTCTGGTCGGCCATGCCATACACGGTGCTCGCCGACGACGGCACCACCCTGACCCTGGCCGCCCGCCCGGGGACCGCCAGCCTGGCCCCGGCCAGCTGGACCGCCGCCGCCCGCGCCGGGGACGATGCCGCCCGCCTGGGCTGCATCGACGACCTCGCCGCCCGCCGGTGGGAACTCGACCACTGGACCTGGCGGGACACCGTGGTGCTCGGCCGCTTCACCGCCGGAGCGCCGTTCAGCGTGCACCGCTTCCTGACGCCCGACGGGCGGCCGCTGCGCTGGTACGTCAACTTCGAGCGGCCGTACCGGCGGACGGCGATCGGCATCGACACCCTCGACCTCATCCTGGACCTGGTGATCACCCCCGATCTGTCGACGTACAGCTGGAAGGACGAGGACGAGTACGCCCAGGCCCGGCGCCTCGGCGTCATCGACGAGGCCACCCACCGCCAGCTGGACGGGGCCCGTGACCTCGCCCTCGCCCAGCTCCGGGACCGTACCGGCCCGTTCGCCCCCGACCCGGAAACCTGGACGCTGCCACCCGAGGGTCCGCTGCCCACTCTCCCGGCCACCGCCCTCAGCACCCCCGTCGAAGCGGTCTGAGAGCCCGCCGCCTGCCCGGGGCCTCGGCCAGGTTGCGCCGGGGATCACCCGGGTGCCGGCGGAGCGCCCCGGTGGGTGAGCGCGGTCGGGGCCGGAGTGGACGCGGCCGTCGCCGGTGCCCGTGACCAGCGGCCGGCGAGGACCGTGCCCACCACCAGCTGGAGCTGGTGGTAGAGCATCAGCGGCAGCACCATCAGCCCAGCTCCCGGGCCGAACAGCACGGTGGCCATCGGCAGGCCGTTGGCCAGGCTCTTCTGCGAGCCGCACAGCACCGCCGCGACGGTGGCCGATCGGTCGAGCCCCAGCAGCCGCGCGCCGAGCCCGGTCGCCGCCAGGGCGGCGGCGAGCAGGGCGAGCAGCACCGCGAGCAGCCCGAGCAGTGCAAGGGGCGTGGCCAGCTGCCAGATGCCCTGGGACACCGCCGCGCTGAACGCCGTGTAGACGACCAGCAGGATCGAACCGCGATCCACCGGAGTGAGCACCCGCCGGTGCCGGGACACCAGGCCGCCGAGCCACGGCCGCAGCAACTGCCCCAGCAGGAAGGGCGCGAGCAGTTGGAGCCCGATCCGCAAAAGCCCGTCGGCGGACAGCTCGGTGTGCGAACCCAGCAGCCAGGCCGACAACAGCGGGGTCAATACCAGCCCCGCCAGGCTGGAGTAGGTGCCCGCGCAGATCGCCGCCGGGACGCTGCCCCCGGCGGCGCCGGTGAGCGCTACCGAGGACTGCACCGTCGACGGCACCAGGCAGAGGAACAGCACCCCGGTCTGCAACGGCCCGGTCAGCGGGACGGGCGTGAGCAGCACCGTGGCCGCGCCGAGCAGCGGGAAGAGAACGAAGGTGGCGGCCAACACCAGCCCGTGCAACCGCAGATGACGCAGCCCGGCCAGCGTCTCCCGGGTGGAGAGCCGGGCGCCGTACAGGAAGAACAGCAGTGCCACCGCGAGGTCGCAGGCCGCCTCGGCGACCCGCGCGGAGGCGCCCGAGGCCGGGAACAGCGCGGCCAGCCCCACCGTCCCGGCCAGCGCCACCATGTAGAAGTCCAGCCGGCGCGGCAGGCGGCTGGTCATGGACCGCCGCCCGAAGCCGGGCGGAGCGAGGGCCCGGAGGAGGAACCCGGCCCGAGCAAGCCGCCGACCAGCGAGCCGGCGCCGTCGTGGTCGCTGCCCGCGGAGCCGCTGCCGTTCTGGACGTTGGCCGTACGGTCGATCTCCAGCCAGGATTCGGCGTTCGAGTTGTCCACGACCGTGAGGAGGGAGCCGCCGGCCGCCGCGGGCGTCGCAGCTCCCGCGAGCAGGGCGCAGGCCCCGGCCAACCCGAGCGCGGTGGCCCGCAGGGCGGCGGCCGACGAGGGCGGGGCGGGCCCGCGCAGCCGGGCGCTCATGCCGTCACCGCCATCAGCCCGCGGGAGCGCGAGATGTTCCGCTCCAGCAGCTCGGTGGACTCGCGCACGCCGACCTGCTCGCGGCCCACGGCAGGGGCGGGCAGCCGGCCGTCGGCGCTCTTCAGCCCGGCCAGCGCCTCGTCCATCGCCCGGTGTGCGGCGAACAGGCACGGGGTGCTGTAGATGGCCACGTCCACCCCCAGGCTCGACAGCTCCGAGAGCGACAGCCGGGGCGACTTGCCGCCCGCGATCTGGTTGAACAGCAGCGGCTTGTCGCCCACCACCCGGCGGATCCGGCGGATCCACTCCTCGCTGCGCACGCCGTCGACCAGCACCACGTCGGCGTCGGTGGCGGCGAGCGCCCGGGCTCGGCGCAGGATGTCCTCCTCCTCGGTGGCGTCGGTGCGCGCGACCACCACCAAGTCCGTCCGGTTGGCGAGGACGAGCTCCAGCTTCTCCAGGTACTCCTCCAAGGGCAGCACCAGCTTGCCGTCCGCGTGCCCGCAGCGGCGCGGCCGCTTCTGGTCCTCCAGGATCACGCCCGACGCTCCGATCCGTTCGAGCCTGCGCACGACGTGGCAGGCCACCTCCGGATCGACGTAGCCGTCGTCGATGTCGACCAGCAGGTGGTGCCGGGGGAACGCGCCGCGCAGCCGTTCGACGAAGCCCACCATGTCGGGCCAGGCGATGAAACCGATGTCGGGCAGCCCGTAGTAGGAGGCCGCGAAGCCGAAGCCGGAGACGAACATGCCGTCGTAGTGCTCGGCCGCGATGGAGGCCGAGTACATGTCGTAGACGCCGATCAGCGGCGTCGTTCCCGGGCCCGCGATCTGCGCGCGAAGCCGCCGTCCGGGGCTGTCCGAGGCCGTGTTTCCGTGGAACAAGGTCTTCTCCTCACTGGGGATGACTTTGCCTGAACTTGGTGTTCATCAGACCTAACTGAGGTGTCATCACTATGCGCCCTTTAATGTTCCGTGGGCAAATCTTTAAGTGAGATTCCCTCGTAAGGGTGAAGAAGCGTCGAAAATATGAAAGGCCTAAGACGGCTTATGAGGTGAACGGGTCCGGCGTTCGATCGGAAACGACACAGGGGCCCGTCCCCGCCCGGTGAAGGGCGGGGACGGGCCCCTGCGAGGGGTCAGGCGCTCGGGACGGGGGGGACGGCGCGGCGTTCGCGCAGCGTCCGGAGCATCCGGCGGGTGGCCTTGGTCGCGACCGGGGGCAGCAGTTCCAGGGCGAGCCGGCGCGAGGTGGAGCGCTGGACCGGGGCCTTCACCTGGTAGTTGAGCCGCATCACCCGGGCGCCGGCGATGGTGTCCTCGTCGACGGTGTACCCCTCGGCGGGCCAGTCCCGCTCCCGCAGGACGGCCTGGGCGGCCGCCGCGTCGCCCCAGGTGCCGTAGAACTTCATCGGGGTGAGGAGGACCGGTCGCAGCCCGCCGGTGAAGACCGCCTCCCAGACCGCGGCGGAGACGCCCGGGGTGTGCTCGGAGCGGTAGTCGTCCAGGGCGACCAGGCCGTTCTCGGCGAGCGCGGCGCGGGCCACGGCGATGTCCCCGGCGACGTGCTCGTAGAGGTGGGAGGCGTCGACGTGGACGAAGCGGCAGCTGCCCGCCCGGATCCGTCCGTCGGCCAGCACCGAGGTCGGGGCCTGCACTATCTCCGGCAGCTCGCCGTGGAAGGCCAGGTAGTTGGCCTCGAAGGCACTGCGGGTCAGCGTCTTGCGGTAGGACATGTCCATCTCGGCGGCGTTCTCGGCGTCGCCCGCCTCGGAGTCGAACAGGTCGCAGACCGTCAGCCGCTCGCCCGGCTGGAGGTGGTCGCCGAGCAGCACGGCACTGCGGCCCAGGTAGCTGCCGAGCTCCAGGACGTCGCCGGTGACGCCGGCCGTGGTCTGTGCGGACAGCAGGTGGCTGAAGGCCGCCCGGTCGAGGCTGAAGAACCAGCCGGGGATGTCGTCCCGCTTCAGCGGCGCGGAGTGGACTGCGGCCTCGACCGCGGTCTCGGACGTGGGCACGGCGGCCTCCAGGGGGACGGCGGGGCGCGGTGGCGGGATCACGCCCGCGGAGGGGGGCCGAGGACGTGAGGCGGATCATCATAGCGACGCCCGGGCTCGGGGGAACCAGCTGCGGAACGGCCCAATCCCGGTTCTTCGCTCCGCTGTTCGGCAGGGGCGTGAGCCTTCGTTTCCGCTCTCGGTTCGCCCGCTCGGCCTAGTGTTCGGAGGGGCGCAGTCCTGCCGTCATGCCGGGGGCTTCCGAGGACGTCGCGCCGGGGGCTTCCGAGGGCGTCGCGCCGCCCTGCCGTTCCAGTTCCTCGATGGTCCCGGTCAGCCAACCCCGCTCGGCCGCCGTGGAGGCCCGGGCGACGAGCAGCATCCCGCGCCGGAAGGGGTTCGGCTCCTGTTCGGCGGTCACCGGTCGATCGGAGCCGTCGTAGAAGAAGCTGCTCGGCGCGTCCAGGAAGTCCAGCCGGCGGCGGAGCACGGCGGCCTGCCGGGGTGGGGCGGCGAGGTGGTGCAGGAAAGCGGCGACGGTGAAGAAGCGGATCTGGTCGGTGATCTCGGCCTGCTCCGGATCGGCCAGCCGGCGCAGCAGCTCGGCCCGCCCCTCCGCCGTCAGCTCCAGGGTCTGCCGCGGTGCGGCGCCGCTGCCCGGTTCGGCGCGCCGCCGGAGCAGTCCGGCCTTCTCCAGCCGGGTGATGGCGGGGTAGAGCGCGCCGTCGCTGACCGGCCGGACGTGGCCGGTCAGCCCGGTGATCCGGGACTTGAGCTCGTAGCCGTGCAGCGGTTCCCCGTACAGGAAGCCGAGGATCGCGAGCGTCAACACGGTTGGAGCCCTTCGTTCGGAGTGCGCCCTGTGGAGCGGCCATGCTACCTCTTGCCGAGGTGCCTCGAAACGATGTATCTCTATTCGAGGCAACCGGATGCAGGAGGAGCAGCCGGGTGCAGAGGAGAAGGGGGAGGACTCATGCGCGGACAGTTGCGCCGGCTCATGGCATTGGCGGGGCCCGTCTACGCGGAGCTGCTGTCCGGGGTGGTCGCCTCGGTGATCGGCACCCTCTGGGTGGCCGGTCTCGGCGGGGCCGCGGTCGCCGCCGTCACCCTGGCCGGCACCGTCGAGAACGTGCTCCTCGGGCTGGCGCTGGTGGTCGGCTCCGGGGCCAGCGTCCGACTCTCCCACGCCCTCGGCGCCGGCGACCGCGCCCAGGCCGCCCACACCGTCCGCGCGGCCTGGTGGCTCTGCGCCGCGGGCAGCGCGGCGCTCGCCGTCCCGGGCTTCCTGCTGCGCGACCGACTGGCGGGGGCCTTCCTGGACGGCGAGGCCGCCGCGCACGCCGCCGGGTACTTCACTGTCGCCCTCCCGGCCTTCGCGCTCTTCTTCGGCCAACTCGTCGCCGACGAACTGTTCAAGGGCTCGGGCGACACCCGCACCCCGATGCGGATCGCCCTGCTCTCCAACGCGCTGCTGCTCCTCCTCGACCCGCTGTTCATCCTCGGCCCCGGGCCGCTGCCCGCCCTCGGTGTCCCCGGCGCGGCGCTCGCCCTGGCCCTCTCCCGGGCCATCGCCCTCACCGCCACCCTGCGCCTGCGGCGACGAGCGGGGCGGCAGCCGCGCACCACCGGCGATACCGGCGATACCGGCGACACCGGGAGAGCGGCCGTCGAGGCGGTGCGGATCCTGCGCGCGGGTGCGCCGTTCGGGCTGGACTTCACCGCCCGGATGGCCGTCGGAGCCGCCCAACTCGCCCTGGTCGCCGGCTTCGGCGTCGCGGCGGTGGCCGGGTACGGCCTCGGCTACCGCGTCCTGCTCATCGTCACCATGGCCTTCTACGCGCTGCGCCAGGCCGCCGCGATCGAGGCCGCCCGCCTGGCCGGCGCGCGGGACGGCGCCGCGCTGCGCATCCTGCGCCGGGCCACCGGGCGCCTCGCCGGGCTGATCGGCGCGGTGTCGGCGGCGCTGTCCGCGACGCTGGCCGGCCCGCTGGCCGCGCTCTTCACCGAGGACCGGGCGGTGGCCGGGCAGGCCGTCGGCTTCCTGCACGCGGCGGCGCTCTACCTGGTGCCGTACGCGTTGGTGGTGGCCCTCGGCGGGGTGCACCAGGCGGCGGGCGCCGGCCGTCCGCTGGTGGTCTCCGTGCTGCTCGGCCTCGGCGCCCAACTCGGCGCCTCGGCGGCCCTCTCCGGGCCGCTGGGGGTGTCGGGGGTGTGGCTCGGTCCGGCCGTGGGCGCGACGGTGCAACTCGCGCTGCTCGTGGCGCTGACGTGGGACGGCAGGCGTCGGGGTGTGTGTCAGGGCGGGGCCCATGGCACACACTTCGGACGGGCGGCCGATTCCGCCCCCGCACGCCGCTGAACGCGCCGCGCTGGAGGGCTGGTTGGAGTTCCAGCGGGCCACGCTCGCCCAGAAGGTCGCCGGGCTGGACGACCGGCAGGTGCGGCCGGCGCCCGTACCGCCGTCCGAACTGACCCTGCTCGGCCTGGTCCAGCACCTCGCCGAGATCGAACGCACCTGGTGCCAGCGGGTGTTCGCCGGTCTGGAGGTCCCGCCGGTGTACGGCGCGGACAACGCCGGAGGCTACGGGATGGACCCGGCGCGAGGGATGGCCGGGGCGCTGGCGGACTGGAAGGCGGAGATCGACCGGGGCCGGGAGCTGACCGCGGACGAGGCGCTGGACGCGACCGGCCCACTGCCCCCGCAGATCGCGGAGGCGCTCGGCGCGGACAGGGTCTCGCTGCGCTGGGTCCTGGTGCACCTGATCGAGGAGTACGCCCGGCACAACGGCCACGTCGACCTGCTCCGGGAGCGCATCGACGGCGTCACCGGCGTGTGACCGTACGGGCGTTGCCCCCGGCCGGCGGATGCAGGCCGGGTGCCCGGCCCGAGCCGCGTGGTCAGCGGCGCCGCCGCCGTGATCAGCGCCATCCTCGTCAGGACCACCGGCCGCTCGCCGTGACGTTTCGTCAATCGGGCGGAACCGGAAGCAGTGAGGATCATCGTCACGGCGAGCGGGGCCGCCCGCGGCGCGCTCCGCAAGGGATCGAGCCCAAGCACCAGGGCGAGCACTCCGGTCGCGCCGAGGCCGAGCACCGGGGCGACCGATCAACCGGTGTCCGGCAGCGCGGCCAGGGTTTGCACCAGGCAGGCCGGCGCGAGCGCGAGCAGGCCCGCGCCGGGCAGGTCGAGCCCGGCGCCGCGCGTGGCCGCCGCCGAACGGGCCTCGGCCGCCCCGGCCGGCACCGCGACGGCTGCCGGCAGGGCGGCCGCGGCGGGCGGCAGGCCCAGCGGGAAGGCCGACCGCCAGCCGACGTGCGCGGTCAGCGCCCCGCCGACCAGTGGCCCGGCCGCCGCGGCGAGCCCGATGGCGGCGGTGCGGATCGCGATCGGAGCGGCGGGCCGGGCGGCCGGCAGCATGCCCAGGGCGGCCGGTTGCGGCAGGGCGCCCGCGACACCCTGGAGCACGCGCAGCGCGATCACCCAACCGATCCCGGGGGCGAGGGCGACCCCGAGCGAGGCGGCCGCGAACCCCGTCACGTCGAGTGCGAAGACCCGCCGGTGCCCATGCCGGTCGCCCAGCCGGCCGGCGAAGACCGGCAGGGCGGCGACGGCGACGAGGGAGCCGGTGCCGGGGCCCACTGGACGGCCGCGACGGAGGCGTGCAGATCGCGCTGGAGGGCGGGCCGGGCGACGGTCAGCGCGGTGCCGTCGAGGGCGACCAGGACGGCGCCGGTGATGCTCGCGGCGAGGACGGGCCCCGGTGGTGCGGCGTCGTCACCGGGTGGCCGGGCCGAGGTGGGCGTCCAGCACGGTGCGCAGCAGCGGCTCCACGGACTCGCTGCCGGTGATCAGCCGCAGGCTGCCCCAGGTACGCAGTTGGGCGAGGCCGTGCAGGTTGGACCAGAGGGCGGCGGTGGCGGAGGCCGGGTCGTCGGACCGCGGGTGCACCTCGGAGACCAGCCCGACGAAGGTCCGGAACAGCGGCAGGGTGGTGCGGCGCAGTTCGACGCCGCTGCCCTCCAGCAGGTCGTGGCGGAACATCAGCTCGAACATGCCGGGGTTGGCGGCCGCGAAGCCGAGGTAGGCGCGGGCGAGCCCGTCGAGGCGGGTGCGCGCGTCGGTGCCGGTGGTGGCGGCGACGGCGTCGGCGCCCGCGAGCGTGTCGGTGAGCCTGCCGAAGCCCTGTCGGGCGATGGCGGCGAGCAGTTCGCGGTGGGTGGGGAAGTGGCGGCGGGGAGCGCCGTGCGAGACCCCGGCGCGGCGGGCGATCTCGCGCAGGCCGAGCGCCTGAACGCCGCCCTCGGCCACCAGCTCGACGCCCGCGGTCACCAGTCGGGCACGCAGGTCCCGTTCTTGTTCGGTCATGAAGACACTGTCTACCAGCTCCTGATAGACAGTGTCTACGCGCGCCCGTGGGCGTGCGCCGGGCAGAATCGAAGGCATGAGCGAAGGCGGCGAGTCGGCCTGCTGGCTGGACCGGGTGTGCCCGGAGTGCGGACGGCTGCGCGAGCGGCCCGGACCGGGGCCCTGTGAGAACTGCGATGAGAACTGCGGCGGCGCGGAAGGCGACCGGCTCCCCGGGGCGGAAGAGCGCCGCCAAGACTGACCCCGGCCCGCTCGGGCGGGCCGGGGCAGGAAGCGCGCAGCCCGTGCTGGCGCTACTGCGGAGGCTGGTCGCGGAACTGCTCCTTCAGCTTCTCCTGGGCTGTGTCCGTCTGTGAGCTGTACTTGCCCTGGGTGCGTTCGTCGAAGGCGTCACCCGCCTTGTCGACGCCCTTCTCGGCCTGGTCCTCGTGGCCCTTCAGCAGGCTCTTGAGCTTATCCAACATGGACATCTGGTCACGCTCCCGGATGAGACGCCCCCACTCGTCCAATATCGCCGCGCGCGTCGCGGTCCGCATCTCGCAAGGTGTGCGTAAAGGCTTGGCAACGGGATTCCGGTCAGGTCAAATCATGACCTCACGGCCCGTCGGAAGGAGTTGCCTTGATGCTGCGCACCCGTCGCTCCACCTCCCCGCTCGACCGTTCCGCCCCGTACGATCCCGCCACCTCTCCAGGACGCCCGCGACCCGCCGTCACCCGGCGAGCAGCGGGCGCCGCACTGACCGTCGCCGCCCTGGTCGCACCGCTGCTGCTGGCCGGCGCGGGCAGCGCCTCGGCGGACCCGGACCCGGCCCGCAAGGGCGCCAAGCTCGCCTCCCGGCTGGTCGAGGCCGGCAGCGCCCGGGAAGCCCGGGCCACCCTGGCCGCGCTCCAGCAGATCGCGGACCGCAACGGAGGCACCCGGGTGGCCGGTTCGAAGGGGCATGACCAGTCCGCCCAGTACGTGTACGAGCAGGCGCGGCGGGCCGGGCTCCAGGTGTCCAAGCAGGAGTTCGCGTACACCTTCTTCGAGGCCCGCTCGGAGCACCTCGACGTGGTGTCCCCGAAGGCCGAGTCGGTGCCGGTGCTCGCGATGACGTACTCGGTGAGCGGCCCGGAGGCGGGCCTGACCGCGGACCTGGCCGTCGCTCCGGTCAGCGCCACCACCGGCTGCACCCCCGCCGACTACCCGACGGGCGCGTTCACCGGCAAGATCGCGCTGATCCGCCGTGGCGGCTGCACCTTCGCGGAGAAGCAGGCCGCCGCGGCGGCCGCGGGGGCGGCCGGGGCGATCATGTACAACAACATCGAGGGCAGCCTCAACGGGACGCTCGGCGAGCCGACCGCCGGGAAGATCCCGACCGGCGGGATCGCCAAGGCCGCCGGTGAGGCCCTGGCCGCCGAGGCCGCCGCCGGGCCCGTCCGGGTGACCCTGGACATCCGCACCTTCATGGAGCGGCGCCAGACCTGGAACGTCATCGCCGAGACCCGCGGCGGCGACCCGAACAACACCGTGATGGTCGGTGCGCACCTGGACTCCGTCCCCGAGGGGCCGGGCATCAACGACAACGGCTCCGGCTCGGCCGGGATCCTGGAGGTCGCGAAGAACCTCGGCGTGCACCCGGTGAAGAACAAGGTCAGGTTCGCCTGGTGGTCGGCCGAGGAGTTCGGCCTCAAGGGCGCCGAGGCGTACGTGAACTCCCTCTCCGAGGCGCAGCGGAAGAAGATCGGGCTCTACCTCAACTTCGACATGATCGCATCCCCCAACTACGCGCAGTTCGTCTACAACGGCTCGGGCAGCGCCGGCGGCGACGCGGGCCCCGAGGGCTCGGCCCAGATCGAGCGGGACATCAACGGCTACCTGGACGGCCGGGGCCTGCCGCACGACCCGACCGCCTTCGACGGCCGCTCCGACTACGGTCCGTTCATCGACGCGGGCATCCCGGCCGGCGGCACCGACACCGGCGCCGAGAAGGTCAAGTCCCCCGAGCAGGCGGCCCGTTACGGCGGCACGGCCGGCGCCGCCTACGACGGGTGCTACCACCAGGCCTGCGACAACCTGGGCAACATCGACATGCGCGCCTTCGACGTCAACATCGACGTGATCGCGAACGCCGTCGGCACCTACGCCTGGGACCTCTCCTCGCTGCACAAACCCGCCGAGGCCCAGCGCCCGGCCGCGAAGGCGGCGCCCGCCCCCGGCGCGACGGGTATCAGCGGCACGAGCGGCGACCGCTTCCACGCCGTGACGGCCTGACGCCCGGGTGGGCCCGCCGCCGCTCCCGGCAGGCGGGCCCACCCGACCGCCGTACGCGAAGCCGCCATCCGGGACCTCCCTCCGTCATCGCCCCTGGTGAGTGCGGATAGCGGCCAACGTAGCGGACGGCACTGACAATCCGCCCCCGAGGCCGGTACGGTGCCGCGAGCGCATCAGCCGAGACCCGGCGGGTGCGCCGAGCCCGGTCCTGACACCATGGGACCGAGATCACGACACCGTGACACCCTCGGAGGAGTCAGCAACATGAGCACGCACTACGACGTCGTCGTCCTCGGCGCGGGCCCCGGCGGCTACACCGCCGCCGTCCGCTCGGCCCAGCTGGGCCTGAAGGTCGCGGTCATCGAGGCCAAGTACTGGGGCGGCGTCTGCCTCAACGTCGGCTGCATCCCCTCCAAGGCCCTGCTGCGCAACGCCGAGCTCGCCCACATCTTCACCAAGGAGGCCAAGACCTTCGGCATCAAGGTCGAGGGCCAGGTGACCTTCGACTTCGGCGAGGCCTTCCGGCGCAGCCGGACGGTCGCCGACGGCCGGGTCAAGGGCGTCCACTACCTGATGAAGAAGAACGGCATCACCGAGTACGACGGCTGGGGCACCTTCGTCGACGACCACACGATCCAGGTCGCGCTCAGCGCCGGCGGCTTCGACGTCGTCACCTTCGACCACTGCGTCATCGCCGCCGGTGCCACCACCCGCCTGCTGCCCGGCACCAGCCTGAGCGAGCGCGTGGTCACCTACGAGGAGCAGATCCTCACCGAGCAGCTGCCGGAGAGCATCATCATCGCGGGCGCCGGCGCGATCGGCGTCGAGTTCGCGTACGTGCTGCACAACTACGGTGTGAAGGTCACCATCGTCGAGTTCCTGGACCGGGTGGTGCCGCTGGAGGACGTCGAGGTCTCCACCGAACTCGCCAAGCAGTACCGCAAGCTGGGCATCGAAGTGCTGACCTCCACCCGGGTCGAGTCGATCGACGACAGCGACCCGAGCGCCAAGGTCCGGGTCACCGTCACCAAGGACGGGCAGCAGCAGGTGCTGGAGGCCGACAAGGTGCTCCAGGCGATCGGCTTCGCGCCGCGCGTCAACGGCTACGGCCTGGAGAACACCGGGGTCAAGCTCACCGACCGCAACGCCATCGCGGTGGACGGCCGCGGCCGCACCAGCGTCGAGCACATCTTCGCGATCGGCGACGTGACCGCCAAGCTGATGCTCGCGCACGCCGCCGAGACGATGGCCGTGATCGCCGCCGAGACGATCGGCGGGGCGGAGACCATGGAGGTCGACTTCGTCATGATCCCGCGCGCCACCTACTGTCAGCCGCAGGTCGCCTCCTTCGGCTACACCGAGGCGCAGGCCCGCGAGCTGGGCTACGACGTCAAGGTCGCCAAGTTCCCGTTCACCGCCAACGGCAAGGCGCACGGCCTCGGCCACCCGATCGGCTTCGTCAAGGTCATCAGCGACGACAAGCACGGCGAGCTGCTCGGCGCCCACCTGATCGGCCCCGAGGTCACCGAGCTGCTGCCCGAGCTGACGCTGGCCCAGCAGTGGGACCTGACGGTCCACGAGGTGGCCCGCAACGTGCACGCCCACCCGACCCTCGGCGAGGCGGTCAAGGAGGCCATCCACGGTCTCGCCGGCCACATGATCAACATGTGACGCGGCGGTCCTGACGAACCGGCCGCGCCCCCGCCGAGCAGTCGCTCGACGGGGGCGCGGTGGGTTCCTGCGGGCTCGGCGGACGTCAGACGCGGCCCGCGATGAGGCCGAGGCCGCCGTCGAAGCGGCGGTAGAGCACTCGGCCGCGGCCGCTGACCGGGTGCGCGAAGAACAGGAACGGCAGCTCCGCGCCCGCCAGCCGGTCGACGGCCTGCCCCTCCGTCAGCCGGGGCGCGCCGTGCGGACTGAGGGTGATCGGCGAGTTCCGGCGGCCGGACGGGCCGGCGGAGACGGTCCGGGCGAGGCGGTAGCCGGTCGGCCCGACCCGGTAGACCACGGCGTCGGTCTCGGTCGCCGGGTCGGTGAACAGGTGGATGTCGTAGTCCATCGCGTCCATGGTCCGCGCGGCGGCCTCCGGGGAGCACCACACCAGCGAGGGCTCCTTGTGCCGGACGACCCGGAGCGCGCGGCCGGCCGCGCCGGTGGCGCCGGCGGGGGCCGCCGGGCGGTGGCCCGGCCAGGGGCGCGGTGCCCAGGCACCGGTGGCGGCCCTGATCCTGTCGCGCAGCGCGTCGGTCACCCGGTCGAGGGAGTCGCCCAGCCCGGCCGCGGCCTCCTGGACACGGATCCGCCGGCCGTCCACCTCGGCGTTCACCTGGGTCAGCACGCCCCCGGCCACGGCCGCGAGCCTGACCCGCAGGGCCTCCACCAGCGTCCCCACCCCCGGAGCCGCCGCCGCGGCGGCCACCCGGGTCCGTGCCTCGGCCAGGACCTCGCCGGTCAGCCCCTCGAACGCCCTCACCGTGACCAACTCGCCCATCACCAGGCCCTTCCACTGCCAGTCGGCGCATACCGGCGACCAGGATCCCGGCCGCCCGGCGTCGTCGGCCAGGGCCCAACGGCCCCACCTGGCGGGTCGGGTGGGCCAGGGAGGGGGAGGAGGTGCTGGTGGGGTCGGGTGGGGCGGGTGTCGGTGTTGTCGCGGCCGGTCCTTGCGGTGGCGGGGCCGGGGCCCGGCGGCCCCAGCCGGCGGGACGGGCGGGCCGGGGCGGGGAGAGGGTGCCGGGACGGCCCCTGCGGATGCGGATGCGGATTCGTGGGCCGGGGACGGGAAGGGGAGAGCCGGTGTCCTCCGACCCGGGCCGGCGGCGCCCCGCCCGTGTGACGGCCCCGCCGGATCGGGCAGGCGCCCGACCATCCGGGGGACCGGAGGTGGCGGCCATGGACGGGCCCGGGCTCTCCCGCCGGGAGCTGCGAATCCTGGTGGGGATCGAGGAGGAGCTGAGGACGGACGACCGGCTCGACCGCGCGATGCGCACCATGCGGCGCGGCCCGGGCTGGCTGCTGGACCGTGTGCTGCGCCTCACCCTGCGGGTGCCGGCCGCCGCGCTGGCGGTACTGCTGGCCCTGTCGGCCGGCCTGCTGGCGGTCAGCGCCGACGAGCACTCACCCGCCGTGCTGACCGTCTTCGCGCTGTTCTGGGCGCCGACCCTGCTTCTCTCGGTGACCAGGCTGGTCGCCCGCCGCCGGGGGCTCCGGCGCTGAGCGGTGGGGCGTGCCGTGGCGGCGCAGCTCGCCGAGCACCACCCAGGCGACCGACACCACCGGCACCGCCACCACCGCGCCCAGGATTCCCGCCAGCACGGTGCCGCCGGCCACCGACAGGGCGATGGCCACCGGGTGGATGCGCACCGACCAGCTGAGCACCAGCGGATGCAGCAGGTGGCCCTCGATCTGCCCGATGATCACGATCAGCGCGAGCACCAGCAGGGCGATGACCGGGCCGCGGGCGGCGAGCGCGACCACCGAGGCGATGGCCAGCGCGATCGGGGAGCCGATCAGCGGGATGAGGGTCGCCGCGAACTCCAGCACCATCAGCGGCATCACCAGCGGCACCCGGAGGATCGCCAGGGCGATGCCCACCAGCACCGCGTTGGAGGCCGCCACGATCAGCACGCCCCGGGTGTAGCCCGCGAAGGTGCGCCAGGCGGCGCGACCGGCGCGGTCCCAGACCGAGCGGCTGCGGACCGGCAGCTGTTGCTGCGCCCAGGACCACATCCGTTCGCCGGAGTGGAGGAAGAACACCGAGCAGAACACCGCGAGCGCCAGCCCGGTGACCAGCTCGATGACCCGGCCGGCGCCGCTGAGCGCGGTGTTCAGCAGGGCGGAGCGGTGGGCGGAGATGTACTCGCCGATCTTGACCCGCAGGTCGGTGACCGTTCCGGGCCGCAGGTGGAAGGGGGCGCGGGTGAGCCAGTGGTCGATCCGGGTCAGGCCGCCGCGCAGTTCGTTGCCCAGCCGGCTCCACTCGTCGGCGACGGTGGTGCCGACGAGCGCGAGGATCCCGCCGACCAGCGCGATGGTGCACAGGAAGGCGAGCAGGACGGCGACCGAGCGGGGCACCGCCCGGGCCAGCAGGTCGACCGGCGGGCGCAGCACGGAGGCGATGACCAGTGCCACGAAGAGCGCGACGACCGGCAGTTCGAGCCGGGCCAGGACATCGACGACCAGGAAGGCGACGAGCCCCAGCAGCGCCAGCCGCCAGGCGTACCCGGCGACCGTCCGCAGCCCGGAGGAGACCCGCTCCCCGGACGGTGCCCGGCCCGGGCCCGGCGCCCCCGTACGGGCGTGGCGTGACGGCACCCGGGGACGGCGGCTGCCCAGCGGTACGGGCCGCCGGCCGGGTCCGGCGCCGTTCATTCCCACGGGCGGTCTCCTCGGGCTCGGCCGGGTGCGGTGTCGTCTCCCGCCACGATGACCCATGCCGTGGAGGTTCGCTCTGCGATGCTCCGCCGGGCGGCGGCCGACTCGCGGACCGGGTGGCCCGCGATGGTGACCTTGCTGTCCATGGAAGCTTCCCGGATGGAAGTCCTGCTTCCAGCGTCTCTCCGCCCGGGCTCCGGTACACCCGGCGGGGTCGCGATCGGTGGGCCCCAACGTGTGGCCGGCGTCGAAGTGGGGCATACGCGAGGCCGGATACCCTCTGCGGCCCGGGCGCCGATGGCAGCGGAGGCTGGCCAGTCGCAGATCGTCCGTGTACGAGCTGCCTGGGTGGGGGAGAATCGAAGACACAGGGTGGGAGAGAAGGAGGCCGTGATGAGAAGCCTCACCCGCCGCTGTGCGGTGACACTCCCCGGCCAGATCGGCGGCCACGCTCCGCTGTCCGTCGTCGTGGTCCACGAGACGCAGGCCGTGGGGCCGGACGGGGGCTTGGTCTGGGAGAGCTCGGACGGCGGCCTCCGGGTGGAGATCAGCGGAGAGGTGGCCACCGTCCTGGCAGCTCCCGGAACCTGTAGCCGGCACCCGTGCCTACTGGCGGTGCCGCTGCCCTGAGGCTTGTCCGAGCGAAGGAATGAAGGAGCGGGGGACGAAGGAACGAACGGGGGAGGCGAAGGACGGCTACCGCGCGCTGGCGGCCAGTGCCTCGCGCACGGTGACCAGGCAGGGGTCGCAGTAACGGTCCGGTCCGGCCGCGCCGGTACCGTCTCCCGCCGGGACGACGCGCTGGGAGGGTTCGAGGAAGCGCCCGCACAACGAGGACGTCGCGTCGTCCTTCGCCACCACGTGCCACACCACGGCGGGCGGGGAGACCGCCGGGTCGTGCTCGGCCCACATCTCGTACACGGCGTTACCTCCGGATCGCTGGGGGCTCGGGTGAGTCCATGCAAACCCGGGGTCTGCCGAACGGCCACCGGGCCAGACCCGGTGGGATGGTTGTTGCTCGGCGAGGGTTGCCGACGGTCGGCTCCTGGAAAGGGGTCCGTCCCTGGAGAACGGTCCGTTGGAGAACGGTTCGTTCCCGGGAACCCGCGGGACTCGCTCACACCCGCCGCTCGGAGTCGGCCCGGTCGCGGCCCTGCCCCGCGGCGAGGCGGCGCCGGATCACCAGCAGGTCCAGGCCGGTGATCCCGGCGAACCCGGCACACAGGGCGGCGAAGAAGGCGTAGGTCCCCTGGTTCGGCGCCGGGCCCGGAGAGGCCAGGGCGGCCAGCACGGCGAAGAGCACCACCGCGCCGACGAACAGCACCAGGAAGATCCGCGACAGCAGCCGCCGCAGCTCCAGGTCCGAACGGGCGGTCACCGGCTCGGTGCCGCTGCGCACCCCCTCCTGGGGGCGTACCTGCGGCGTCGTACGGCCTGGCCCCTGCGGGGCGTGCGGGAAGTCGTGGCGCTCGCCGGCCGGGCGCTGGGCCCGGCCCCCGTGCCGCGTTCCTGGTCTGCGTTGTACGGCCATGACGGCCCCCGAACGGAGTCAGCCGGTTGGTCTTCGTCCTGTCCTCGTCGGCGCGCCTACCCGGGTTCGGGCTCGGCACACGCGCTCACCCCGCCGACCCGAGCCGCAGCCGCACCGCCAGCTGGGGCCCCCGCCGCTCGCGGCCGACCTCGTGCGTCGGGCAGCGGGCGGCGAGGGCGCCCAGCACCCGCTCGACGTCCTCGGGGCCGCCGAGCAGCTCCGCCGCGAGCCCGCCCGGAAGGACGAGCGGCGGCCCCGGCGCGCCCGGCCGATGGGCGTCGAAGGCCTGGGAGGAGCTCACCGACGGGCTCGGTGCGGGGCCGGTGGGGGCGCGGGTGATCCTGGGTTCGGCCACCACCCGGATGCCCTCCGAGGTCACCGTGGCGGGGTCCTCCCAGACGTTGCCGATCAGGGTCCGGCCGCGTCCGGTGTGGGTCGGGAAGGCGGCCTCCAGCGCGTCGAGCACCGCGTCCGCCGCCTCCCGCGGGCCCTCGCCGAGCCGCACCAGCACGTGTCCGGCCGCCAGGGGCAGTCCCATCGCAGCCACCTCCTCCGGCTCGGTGACGGCTTCGACCGGCTCGGCGTCGGCCGGCGAGCCGCCCCTTCCGTTCTACGGCCGGTCCGTACGGGCCCGCACCCCCGGGCGGGCCGGCTCAGCCGCGTCGCAGCCGGGAGGGCAGTTCCGGGAGATCCGCCACCGGGTCGAGCAGGTGGTCCGGCTCCCCGTCGCCGCGCCGGGGTGCGCCCGCGGCCGCCTTGCCGGTGCGGACCAGGACGCCGGCTGCCGGCCGACCGTGAGCACGCCGTCGATGTCGAGCAGCGCCGCCTGGCCTCGTTCCTCACCACACCCGCCGCGACCGCACCTGCCGCGGCCCGTCGGATTCGGCCGCTGTTCAGCGGAGCGTGGCCCGGCCGATGATCTCCGACCGGTTCCGGTACGTACCGTCAGGGCCCACACCACTTCCGGGAGCGAACATGCACGACATCCAGGCGACCGAGCGCGAGTGCGGCTGCCCGCGGACCGCAGATCCCGACGGGGAGGGGCCGGCCGCGGCCAGTCGGCGCCGGTTCCTGCGCGGGGCCGGCCTGGTGGGTGCCGGGGTCGGCACCGCCGGGCTCGGTCTGCTCGGTGCGGTGCCCGCGCAGGCGGCCGGCCCCGAGGCGGCCGGCGGGCCCGGCGCGGCGGCGAAGAAGCCGAAGAAGGGCAAGGGCCGCGGGCGTTGGCAGCCCGACCCGGACGCCCGGCAGTTCACCGTGGTCGTCATGCCGGACACCCAGTACCTGTTCGACCAGGACCGGATCCACCCGGCGCCGCTGGAGGCCTCGGTCCGCTACGTGCTGGACGGCGGCGTCAACCGGGAGGACGGGACGGACGACAACATCGTCTTCCTGGCCCACCTCGGCGACGTCACCGAGAACGGACTGGCCGTCGAGTACGCCGCCGTCACCAAGGTGTTCGGCCTGCTGGACGACGCCGGCGCGGCCTACGGCGTGCTGGCCGGCAACCACGACGTCCGCTCCTCGACCGACGACCAGCGCGGCAGCACCCCGTACCTGGAGACCTTCGGCAAGGCCAGGGCCGCCCGCACCTCCGGTTACCACGGCTCCAGCCCGGACGGCTACAACACCTGCCACGTGTTCCGGGCGGCCGGCCGCGACTGGATGGTGCTCTCGCTGGACTGGCGGCTCTCCGACGCGGGCTTCGCCTGGGCGAACGCGATGATCGCGGCCGACCCCGCGCTGCCGGTGATCCTCACCACCCACGACCTGGCGCACGCCGACGACAGCGGCCGCGCCGAGCTGTCCGACTACGGCAAGCGGCTGTGGGAGCGGCTGATCAGCGGCAACGACCAGATCTTCCTGACCGTCAACGGGCACTACTGGCCGCCCGGCCGCACCGTGCTGAAGAACCGGGCCGGCCACGACGTGCACGTCCACATCACCAACTACCAGGACCGCTACTACGGCGGCGCGGCGATGATCCGGGCGTACCGCTTCGACCTCGACCGCGACACCGTCGATGTGTCGACCTTCTCGCCGTGGATCCAGCAGACCGCCGCCGAGGAGCGCAACGCGCTGGCGGCCCGGGAGGCCGAGCTGACCTCGGACGTCGACCGCTTCTCCCTCGCGATCGACTTCGACCGCCGCTTCGCCGGCTTCGCGCCCTGCCCGCAGCGCCCGGCGCGCCGGGCGAGCGAGCTGCTCGTCCGCGACACGGTGGCCTACTGGCGGTTCGACGGCGGCGGCGCGGACGGGACGGCCGTCTCCCCGCGGCAGGTCGTCAAGGACCTGACCGGGCAGGGCAACGACCTGCTCTGGCAGAGCGCCCCCGGCACCCCGGACGGCGCGCTCAGCTGGTCCACCGAGCACCACCCGGACCAGCCGGGCCACGGCAGCCTGCTGTTCCGGGGCACCCGGGCGCCGGTGCGCGGCGGCTACCTCCAGACCGCGCCCACCGCGCCGGTGAACCGGGAGACCTTCGAGCGCGGGTTCACCGTCGAGGCCTTCTTCAAGCTGCCCGCCGACTGGGACTCCGCGCGAAGCCGCTGGTCCGCCCTGCTCAGCCGGTGGGGGATGAGCGGCGAGGCGGGCAAGAACGGGCCCGGGGCGGACGTCGAGGAACCGCTCGCCACGCTCAGCGTCTCCGAGGCCCCGGCCCTCCAGTGGTGCGTCTACCCGCTCAACCAGGCTGGGGCGTCGACCTGTTGGGGCCACCAGCTGCCGCTGGACCGGTGGTGGCACGTCGCGGTGGTCAACGACGGGAAGCTCAGCCGGATGTACGTGGAGGGCTGCGAGGTGGCCCGCAACCCGGCGACGCCCGCCGTCGGGCTGACCACGCTGGGACGGCCCTGGATGCTGGGCGGCTACGCGTACGCGGGGGTGCTGGACAAGGTCTTCCACGGGTACATCGGGGACGTCCGGATCGTGAAGCGGGCGCTGCGGGTGGGCGAGTTCATGACGGCCTGACTCCTGCCGAGCGGGCACACCGCCGGGCCCGCACCAGGGCCCGGCGGTTCCGTTTCAGCCGAGCAGGGTGGCCTCGACCCCGGCGAGCACCGCCGCCAGGCCCTGTTCGAAGCCCGCGTCGAAGTCCTGGAACATCACCCGGCCGGATGCGGCGGCCAGCGGGTGGGCGGCCAGGCGCTCGGCGCGCGCGTCGACGTCGTAGCCCTCGGCGCCGTCGAAGGGGTTGGGGCCCATCGCCTGCTCCTCGATCACATAGCCGATGGTGTAGCTGTACGCGGTCTGCCAGGCCCGGGCGGCGGCGGCCGGGGTGAAGCCGGACTCGGTCAGCAGGCGCAGCGAGGCGTCCAGGTCGGCGGCGTAGCAGGTGTCGGTGAACCGGGTGCCGCTGTAGACCTTCGCGCCGTCGCGGTAGCGCAGCAGTTCGGCGCGCAGGGTGCGCATGCTCCGCAGGTAGGCCCCCCGCCAGTCGCCGTCCGACCCTTCCCGCGCCGCCCGGCTGGTCATGCGGCGCAGCATCTCGGTCGCCATCTCGTCCAGCAGCGCCTGCTTGTCCTTGAAGTGCCAGTACAGCGCGGGCGCCTTGACGTCGAGCCGGGCGGCGATGGCCCGCAGCGTCAGGCCGTCCAGGCCGGCCTCGTTCAGCAGGTCCAGTGCGGCGGCGACGACCTGGCCGCGGTCGAGCTTGGGGGTTCTCTGCGTTCTCTGCGGGGTCACGATTGACAGTTTAACGCTATTAAGTGCAGGCTGGCGGCAACGGCTACTTAACAACGTTAAGGAGATTGTCGTGACTTCTCGCGGCATGCACACGGACGTCCTGGTCATCGGCGCCGGGCCCACCGGCCTCGCCCTCGCCCTGGACCTCGCCCGGCACGGCGTCGCCGCCCTGGTGGTCGAGCGCGGCACCGCGCTCTTCCCCGGCTCGCGCGGCAAGGGCCTCCAGCCGCGCACCCTGGAGGTGCTCGACGACTTCGGCGTGCTCGACCGGGTCCGCGAGGTGGCGGGCTCGTACCCGCCCAACCTGGTCTGGCGCGACGGCGAACCGCAGAGCGAGTACCGGATGTTCGACCCGACCGAGCCCTCCGAGGCCGAGCCGTACGCCGAGACGCTGATGCTGCCCCAGTGGCGCACCCAGCAGCTGCTGCACGCGCGGCTGCGCGAGCTGGGCGGAGAGGTCGCGTTCGGGCGCGAGCTGGTCGGCCTGGCGCAGGACGAGGAGGGCGTCACGGCCGAGTTCGCGACCGGCGGCCCGGTCCGGGCGCGCTACGCCGTCGCCGCGGACGGCGGACGCTCGACGGTGCGGCGGCTGCTCGGCATCGGGATGACCGGGGAGACCGTCGACCCGGCCCCGATGCTGGTCGCGGACGTCCGGATCACCGGCCTCGACCGCGAGCACTGGCACGTGTTCCAGGCCGAGGAAGGCATGCTGGGGATCTGCCCGATCGCCGGCACCGAGGACTTCCAGCTGGCCGCCGTGTTCCCGGAGGGGGCCGCCGTCGACCTCACCCTGGAGGGCCTGCGCAAGCTGCTCGCGGCCCGCTCCCACCTGGCCGCCGAGCAGCTGACCGAGCTGCGCTGGAGCTCCGAGTTCCGCCCGCGCGCCGCACTCGCGGACCGTTTCCGCGCCGGCCGGGTCCTCCTCGCGGGCGACGCCGCGCACGTCCACTCCCCGGCCGGCGGGCAGGGTCTGAACACCAGCGTCCAGGACGCCTACAACCTCGGCTGGAAGCTGGCCGCCGTACTGGCCGGGCGAGCCGGGCAGGGTCTACTCGACACCTACGAGCAGGAGCGCCGGGCCAACGCGGCGGCGATGCTGGAGCTGTCCACCCGGGTCCACCGCGGCGAGCAGCGGCGCGGCCGGGCGACCCAGCAACTCGACCTCGGCTACGGGGAGTCCGCGCTCTCGGTGGAGACCCGCGCGGACCTCCCGGCGGACGCGCCGCGGGCCGGCGACCGCGCCCCGGACGGCCGTCGGGGCGGAATCCGGCTGTTCGACGCCTTCCGGGGCCCGCACTGGACGCTGCTCACCGTCGGTACGGACACCGCGCTGCCGGCCCTCACCGCCCCGGTGGTTCGCATCCCGGCCTACGAGGCGTACGGCGACGGCGTGTTCCTGGTCCGGCCGGACGGCTACCTCGGCTGGGCCGGGGCGACGGCCGACGGCCTGGCGGACTACGCGGACCGGCAGGGGCTGCTCGTGCCCTGACCGGAGGGCCGCCGGTCGGCCCGAGGGTGGCGGTCGGCCCTGGGGTGGCGGTCCGTCAGTCCGGTGGCTCGTGCGGGGCCGGAGCGTGGGCCGGCGGTCATCCGGGACTCCGGGGTCTCGACCGGGACCGGCGGGTCCCTGGGGACGGGTTCGTGCTGCTCGCTCATGGCTCCGACTCCTCTCGCCGGATCAGTGCCTGCCCAGGTCTCCGGGACGCGCCTGCCCGGCTCGCCGATGTCCATGCGCCGCACCGGGGGTCAGTTCGGTCCGGGCTGGGCGGCGGGCGCCTCGGCGGTGGCCTTCAGGTCGTGGAGCCGGCCTTCGAGGCGGCGGTGGCCCCGGCGGGCGCCGCCGCGGCGGCGAGCACGGCCGCCCGCCGAGGGCGTCAGCTCTGCCCGGGGTCCGGGAACGGCTCCGGGGGCGGGAACGGCGGGACCGGCGGCGGCGCCGGATCGGGCTCGCCCGGCTGGGGCACGGGGTCGGGGCGGGGGATCGGCCGGGTGTCCGGGTCCGGCGGGATCGGGACGGTCATCGAGCACCTCCTCGGGTCGCTGCGCGGGTGCGTCTACCCGCAAGAAGCGCCGCGAATCCGACGGTCGTGGCCTGGCGGACGAGCCCCGAGGTCGGCACGCGCGGGGCGGTGGGGCGTGTACGGCCGGTCGTGCTCCGGTTCGGACGGGTGTGCCGGGTGTGGCGCGTTCGCAACAGCATCACTCCGGGTACTTGATCGGCTGCACGAAGTTGACGACGAGGGGGTGGGGTCAGGGAGTCGCGATGACGGAACACGAGCAGCTCGGCGCGCCTGCCGGCCCGGAAGGACGGCCCACCCGGCCCGAGCGGGTGCCGCCCCAGAGCCCCCCGCCCCAGAGCCCCGCGCCCACCAGTCCCGCACCCGCAAGCCCCGGCCCCGGTGGCACCGCGGCCCCCTGGCACGACGCGATGCTGTCGCTGCTGCGCACCCCGACGGCCGACCGGCAGCCGGCACCCGAGGGCGCCGGGGCGGACCCTCCGGCCGGTGTCGAGCCGGTGGAGGTGCTGGACCTCGCGCTGCTGGTCGGCGAACTGCTGCTGGCCAGCGGCGAGGCGGCGGAGGACGTCGAGGCCGCCATGCTCGCCGTCGCGCGCGCCTACCGGATCCACCCGTGCGACCCCCAGGTCACCTTCACCCGGGTGGCGATCTCGTACCAGCCCGGCCCGTCGGAGCCCTCGCTGACGGCCGAGTGCTCGGTCCGCCGCCCGGCCGTCGACTACGCGCGGCTGGCCCTGGTGTTCCGGCTGGTCACCGAGATGACCGTGGGCGGGCTGGCCGTCCCCGAGGCCCACGCCCGCCTGGTGGCCGCGCGACGGCACGGCCGTCGCTACTCCGGCCGGCTGCTCGGGCTCAGCTTCGGGGGGATGGCCGGGGCCGCGACGCTGCTGATCGGCGGCCGGGCCGACGCCCGGGCCTGGCTGGTGTTCGCCAGTGCCGTCGTCGCCGCGCTGGCCGGCGAGCGGCTCTCCGCCCTGGTGGCCCGCCACGACTTCCCGGCGTTCTACCAGTTCGTGGTGGCGGCGGTGCCGGCCGCCGTGATCGGCATCCTGCTCTCGTTCAACGGGCTGCACCTGCGCGGATCGGTGGTGATCACCGGAGGGCTGTACGCGCTGCTGCCGGGCTGGCCGATGGTCGCGGCGGCCCAGGACGGACTGGCCGGCTTCTACCTCACCGCCGCCGCCCGGCTGCTCGAAGCGCTCTACCTGATGGCCGGCGTGGTGATCGGGGTGATGACGGTGCTCTACGTCGGCGTCAACAACGGCGCCCACCTCGCCGCCCAGGACGGCCCGTCCGGGACGGTGAACCCGCCGCTGCAACTCGCCGCCGCGGTGCTGCTCACCCTGGCCTTCGCGGTGCTGCTGAACACCGAACCGGCCACGCTGCCCGCGGTCATGCTGAACAGCGCGGCCGGCTGGACCACGTACGGGGTGCTGGTGAACGCGGGCGGCGAGCCGATCCTGGCCACCGGCCTGGCCGCCGGGCTGGTCGGCCTGTCCGGTCAGCTGATGGCGCGCTGCCGGGGCAGCTCGGCGCTGCCGCACATCACCGCCGCGCTGGGGCCGCTGCTGCCCGGCTCGGTGCTGTACTTCGGGCTGCTCGCCTTCGTCTGCGGCGAGCCCGAGGTCGGGCTGAGCGGCGTCGGGCGGGCCGGCGCGATGGCGATGGCCCTCGCCATCGGCGTCAACCTGGGCCGGGAGCTGGCCCGCCTCTTCCTACCGGCGCCCCGGGTGGCCGCGCCGCGCCGCCGCCGGGGCGGCCGCCACCGTCGGTGAGCCCGTGCCGGTTTGCGCGGGTGGAACAGCGGTACACGCGTGGGTTGTGGAGTCGGGCCGGGTGAAACCGGGCCGCTCCCCGGGGCCGGCTCCAGCCGGAGGAGACGCCGGCGCCGCCCCGCAGTCAGCCACCCCGTCAACCCGGGAGACCCTCGTGATCATCCTCGGAGTCATCCTGCTCATCGTCGGCTTCGTCACCGGCATCGGTGTCCTGTGGACCATCGGCATCGTGCTGCTCGTCATCGGCCTGATCCTCTGGGTCGCCGGAGCGCTCGGACATGCCCTCGGCGGACGCCGCCACTACTACTGAACGCGGACGCCGTCACTCCTACTGAACCCGGACACCGTCACCGCCACTGAACCGCGCGGCCGTACGGCGGCACCGATCCCCGCTCGACGCCCCCGTCCGCGCTGCGGAGCGGCTCAGGGGCGGTCCTCGTGCAGCCCGCAGAGCCACGCCAGTGCCCGATGGACACCGAGCAGGTACCGGTGGTCGGCCCCCTGGGCGTGCGCCCGGTGGAGGCCGACGGCGGCGGCCTGGCACTCGGCCAGCAACTGCGCGTGGCACGGCCCGGCGGCGACCGTGGCGGCCGCGGTGACCGGGGCCGCGACCTGGGCGCCGGCGGCCCACCGGTAGGCGCCGAGCACACCGTGCTCGAAGCCGCTCCAGGGCAGGGGTCGCCGGTTGACCTTGTCGATCGCGGCGAACACCTCGTCCAGCGGGCGCACTCCCACGGCCGGGATCGTCTCGTCACTGGTCATGTGCGCAACCTACGTCCGCCCGCCGCCGACCGCACCCGCCCGTCGGGCCGAGGCCGCCGGGCCGGCCGCAGGGCGAGCCGCCGAGGTCGGACGCGTCCGGGGCGCGGGACCGGGACGGGTAGGCTGACCAGGTCGTGTCCGGCCGGAGAGGTGGCCGGGCCGGAGGAACGGAGCGGGCCGGTGGCCCGCCGGTGGAGATCCCTGATGACTCGTCGTTTTGACTGCTCGGACGCGTCCGAGCGCGCAGCCGGGCTGCGCGAGGCCGTGGCCGCGGTGCGCCGCGGTGAACTCGTCGTCCTGCCCACGGACACCGTGTACGGCGTGGGCGCGGACGCCTTCGCCCCGGCGGCGGTGGACCGCCTGCTGCGGGCCAAGGGCCGGGGCCGGAACATGCCCTCGCCGGTGCTGGTCGGCTCGCCGGAGGCGCTGGACGGACTGGTCGAGGTGACGGAGCGCGCCCGGGACCTGGTCAAGGAGTTCTGGCCGGGCGGGCTGACGGTGGTCGCCCGTCACCTGGCGTCGGCCGAGCTGGACCTCGGCGACACCAACGGGACGGTCGCGGTGCGGATGCCCGCGCACCCCGTGGCCATCGAACTGCTCGAAGCCACCGGGCCGTTGGCCGTCTCCAGCGCCAACCTGACCGGGCACGACTCGCCGCAGGACTGCGACGCCGCCCAGGGCATGCTGGGCGACTCGGTCGCCGTCTACCTCGACGGGGGCCGGACCGCGGCCGCGGTGCCCTCCTCGATCGTGGACATCACCGGCGAGGTGCCGGTCCTGCTGCGGGCGGGCGCGATCGACATCGAGCGGCTGCGCGAGGTGGTTCCCGGCCTGCGCGAGCGCTGAGCCGAGCCCCCGTACGGCGGCGCCACCCGGTCGACAGCACCGCGTGGCGCCCCGGCGGCCCGGCCGGGCGCCGCTAGGGTCGGCGATGGCGTGCGAGGGCGGGCCCTCCGCCGGTCGGGGGAGGGGGTTCGGCGCCGCGACGGGGGCGTCACCGGCTCCGCTGCGGAGGTTCCATGAGCGCTTCGTCCACCGCGCCGCCCCGGGCGCCGCGGGATCGCACCCGGGTCCGGGTCCGGCAGGGCAGCACCCTGCTGCGCTGGCTGTTCACCACGGACCACAAGGTCATCGGGAACCTCTACCTGGCGACGGCCTTCGGCTTCTTCCTGGTCGGGGGCCTGCTCGCGCTGCTGATGCGGGCCCAGCTGCTGGGGCCGGACACCGGGCTTGTGTCGCACGACCGGTACAACCAGCTGTTCACCATGCACGGCACGATCATGCTGCTGCTGTTCGCCACCCCGACCTTCGCCGGGTTCGCCAACGCGATCATGCCCTTGCAGATCGGCTCGCCCGACGTGGCGTTCCCCCGGCTGAACGCCTTCACCTACTGGGCCTTCCTGCTGGGCGGGCTGATGGTGCTGAGCGGCTTCCTCACCACCCAGGGCGCGCCCGGGTTCGGCTGGTTCGCCTACGCGCCGCTGAACGGGCCGCTGTTCTCGCCCGGGGCGGGCGGGGACCTGTGGGCGCTCGGCCTGGTGGTGGCCGGCCTCGGCACCATCCTGGGCTCGGTCAACTTCATCACCACCATCACCTGCCTGCGGGCGCCGGGCATGACGCTGTTCCGGATGCCGATCTTCACCTGGAACGTGCTGTTCACCTCCGTCATGGTGCTGCTGGCCTTCCCGGTGCTGACCGCCGCGCTGCTCTGCCTGGAGGCGGACCGCAAGTTCGGCGCGCACGCCTTCGACGCGGCGAACGGCGGGGCGCTGCTGTGGCAGCACCTGTTCTGGTTCTTCGGCCACCCGGAGGTCTACATCGTCGCGGTGCCGTTCTTCGGCATCATCAGCGAGATCATCCCGGTGTTCAGCCGCAAACCGCTGTTCGGCTACTACGGGATGATCGGTGCGACCATCGCCATCACCGCGCTGTCCATGTCGGTGTGGGCGCACCACATGTTCGCCACCGGCCAGGTGCTGCTGCCGTTCTTCTCGATGATGTCGTTCCTGATCGCGGTGCCCACCGGGGTGAAGTTCTTCAACTGGATCGGCACGATGTGGAACGGCTCGCTGTCCTTCGAGACCCCGATGCTCTGGTCGATCGGCTTCCTGGTGACCTTCCTGTTCGGCGGGCTGAGCGGGGTGCTGCTGGCCGCGCCGCCGATCGACTTCCATGTCACCGACAGCTACTTCGTGGTGGCCCACCTGCACTACGTGCTGTTCGGGACGGTCGTGTTCGCCACCTTCGGCGGCTTCTACTTCTGGTGGCCGAAGCTGACCGGGAAGATGCTCGACGAGAAGCTGGGCAAGGTGCACTTCTGGATCCTGTTCACGGGCTTCCAGACCACCTTCCTGGTGATGCACTGGCTGGGCGCCCAGGGGATGCCGCGCCGCTACGCGAGCTACCTCGCGGTGGACGACTTCACGGCGCTGAACGTCTGCGCGTCGATCGGCTCGTTCCTGCTCGGGGTCTCCAACCTGCCGTTCTTCTACAACGTCTGGACCACCACCCGGCACGGCGCCCGGGTCACGGAGGACGACCCGTGGGGCTGGGGCCGCTCGCTGGAGTGGGCCACCTCCAGCCCGCCGCCGCCGCACAACTTCCACGCGCTGCCCCGGATCCGCTCCGAGTCCCCGGCCTTCGACCTGCACCACCCGGAGGCGACCCTGGAAGGCGCCGACCTGCCGCACACCCGTACCGGTGAACCGGAGGGCGGACGGTGAAGGCCGAGGGGTGGCTGTTCGCCGTGATGACGGCGTTCTTCGCGGTGACCGGACTGGTCTACGGCTTCTGGGCCAGGGAACCGGCCGGCAAGGCGATCCTGACGGTGGCGTTCCTGATGTCCGGACTGGTCGCGCTGTTCTGGTTCGTCCAGCACCAGCGGACCGGCGGCGGCCGGGCGCAGGACCGCAAGGAGGCCGAGATCGCGGAGGCCGCCGGACCGGTGGGCTTCTTCCCGGCCCGCAGCGGCTACCCGGTGCTGACGGCGGTCGGCCTGACGGTCTTCGCCCTGGGCCTGGTCTTCGCCCGGTGGCTGATCGTCGTCGGCGCCCTGGTGCTCGCGCTCGCCGTCGGCGGCTTCATCTTCCAGTACCGCGACCACGGCGGCGGCTGAGCCGGCGCAGCAGCCGCCGGACCGGGCCGCCCGGGGCGGGTCCGGCGGCCCCGGGTGCCGGGGGAGCGGGGTGGGTCGGGCCGGTGAGGACGGCCGCGATGTGCGTCGACTCCCGTTCACTGGAAGGGAGTTCGACCAGGTCGCGGTGGAACCAGGAGCTCGCCGCGGCCCGCACCCGCTGGTGCCGCGCCGCCCCCTCGGGCGCGGCGACCGGCTCCGGCACGGCGCGCGCCAGCAGCACGTAGCGCTCGGCCGCGGGCACCGGGCGGTGGTGGCCGGAGAAGCCTCCGTCGGGGGACTGGTCGATCCGGCCGGTCTCGTCGCCGTCCAGCAGCCGCGAGCGGTCCCGGGCCTGGAGGGCCAGGCAGAGCCGCCGGGTGAGCACGAAGACCGCCGGCGGCAGCACGAACAGCGCCACCCGCAGCGCCACGGTGAGCGCGTTGACGGAGAGCCCGAAGGCGTACGCGATCACGTCGTTGCCGCCCGCGACCAGCAGCACCGCGTAGCAGGCGATCCCGGCGGCGCCCAGCGCCGTACGGGTGGGCTTGTTGCGCGGACGGTCGCACAGGTGGTGCTCGCCGCTGCCGGGATCGAGCCACCGCTCGACGAAGGGATAGGCGTAGAGCGCCGCGAACAGCAGGCCGGGCACCACCAGGGCGGGCAGGAACACGTTCCACGACACGGTGTGCCCGAGCGCCCTGGTCTCCGCGGCCGGCATCAGCCGCAGCGCGCCCTCGATGAAGCCGATGTACCAGTCCGGCTGCGCGCCCGTGCCGACCACGTCGGGGCGGTAGGAGCCGTACCGCCAGATCGGGTTGATCTCGGCGAGGAAGGACGACAGCGCCATCACGCCGCCCACCGTGAACATCAGGCCGACCGTACGGGTCAGGAACTGCGGGAAGAACGGCATCCCCACCACATTGCGGTTGGTGCGGCCGGGGGCGGCCCAGTGGGTGTGCTTCAGCACCACCACCAGCGTCAGGTGCGCTCCGACCAGGGCCAGCAGCAGGCCGGGGACCAGCAGCACGTGCAGGGTGAACAGCCGGGGGATGATCTCCTGCCCGGGGAACTGGCCGCCGAACGCGAACAGGGTGAGGTACGTGCCGACCAGCGGCACCGAGAGCAGCACGCCCTCGGCGATCCGCAGGCCGGTGCCGGAGAGGGTGTCGTCGGGCAGCGAGTAGCCGGAGAACCCCTCCAGCAGCGCGAGGTTGAACAGCGTCACCCCGATCACCCAGTTGAGCTCGCGCGGGCGGCGGAACGCCCCGGTGAAGAACACCCGGAGCAGGTGCACGCCGATCGCCGAGGTGAACAACAGGGCCGACCAATGGTGGATCTGACGAATCATCAGGCCGCCGCGCACCTCGAAGCTGATCCGCAGGGTCGACGCGTACGCCTCGGAAACCGGCACACCGCGCAGCGGCAGGTAGCTTCCCCGGTAGACCACCTCGCTCATGCTCGGGTCGAAGAAGAACGTCAGGTAGACGCCGGTCAGCAGCAGGACGACGAAGCTGTACAGCGCGAGCTCGCCGAGCAGGAACGACCAGTGGTCCGGGAAGATCTTGCGCAGCAGCTCCCGGCCCGCCTCCATGACCGGCAGCCGCTGGTCCAGGCGGGTCGCGACGCGCTCGCCGGCGGACGGCTCGCGCCCGTTCGAAGCCCTGGTTTCGTCCACGGCAGGAACCTAGTGGGCCGTGCCCGGCACGGAGCGGCCGAGCGGTGCGGATGGCCCCGGCGGGCGGCGGCAGAGCACTCCAACGGGGGAACGGCCGCGGTCGTCCGGCGTCCGGTCAGTCGTCGGCGAACAGCAGGGCGAGCGTGGCGTCCACGTCGAGGTGCTCGGACTCCGAGCCGGCGGGCACCAGCTGGAAGGAGTCCGAGAGGAAGGCGGCGACCTCCCCCTCCGGCGCGCTGAGGACGGCCTGCTCGCCGTCCGGCCCGCGCAGGGTGATCAGGACCTCGCCCCGGTGCCCCGGGCTCACCTGGACGTCGCCGTTCCCGGCCGGGGCGTGCCGGCCCTCGTTCAGCAGCTCGCGGCTGAAGTACCAGCACACCAGGGTCTCGTCCGGCACGCACTCGCAGGGCGTCAGCGGGAACGCCAGGCAGGCCGCGTACGGCAGGCTCGGATCGAATCGCAGCTCCGCGACGATCGGGACGTCGGGCAGCGGACTGTCCGGGAACGTGACGGACATCGGGTGGACTGGCATCTGCATCGAACGACCCTCCTGTGGCCGTGAGGCCGGCCCCCGGCGGACCGGCGCCCCTGTCCGGCGCCTACCCGGTGCGCCGGGCCGCAGTCGGTGGGCACCGAATCTCCACAATGCGGCGCTGCCGGGGGTAACCGAGACGGAACCCCCGCCACAATGACGACCTCCCACAACAGCGGGCCGGATCTTCCGTGACGCCGTGGCAGCGGCCGAGGCCACCGGCGCGGATAGGCTCCGGACGACCCGACGCCTTGATCACGATCTCCGGATCGGAGAGGCACCACCGCGTGAGCATCCAGCAGATCACCCCCAAGCAGCGGGGCTACCTGATCGTCAACTCCCACCCGAGCGGCAGCGAGGCCACCGTCGACCGCCAGTGGCAGCGCATCGAGCCCTCGGCTCCGGCTGCCGGCCGGGCCCCCGTCGCCCTGGTCCTCGGCGCCAGCGCCGGATACGGTCAGGCACTGCTGCTCGCCGAGCGCTACGGCCCGGTCGACTACCTCGTCTACTCGCTCGCCTCGCCCCGGCGCACCGACCCGGCGACCGGGGAGGTGCACCACTCGGTGATCAAGCCGCTCGGCTCCTCCTACACCTCGCCGTCGCTGCTCTTCGAGGACGAGGCCCCGCGGATCGGCACCGTCGATCTCACCCCGGCCGACGAGGCCGAGCGGGCGGCGACCGTCAAGGTCATGGGCGGCGAGGACTGGGAGCTGTGGGTGCGGGCGCTGGGCGAGGCAGACCTGCTCGGCCCCGGCTTCACCACGGTGGCCCTGTCCTACGTCGGCTCCGAGATCACCGCGCCGGTCTACCGGCAGGGCACGATCGGCGCCGCCAAGGAGCACCTGGAGGCCCCCGCCCGCCGACTCCAGGACGGGCCGCTCGCCGACCGCGGCCGGGCCTTCACCGTCGTCGCCGGCGCGGCCGTCACCCAGGCGTCCACCGCCATCCCCTCGATCGCCCTCTACACCTCGCTGCTGCGCATCGTGCTCGGCGAGGACGGCTGGCACACCACCGACGACCAGGCCGTGGAGCTGTGGGAGCAGCTGACCGGCGCCGAGCCGCTCAGCCTGGACGAGCAGGGCCGGATCCGGCTGGACGGCTGGGAGCTGGACCCGGGCGTGCAGGACCGGGTGCGGGAGCTGTGGGCCGACCCGGCGGCGGCGCTGGCCGCCGACCCGGCCGCGGCCGCCTGGTTCTACAACCAGTTCCGTCAGCTGTACGGCTGGGACGTCCCCGGCGTCGACTACACCACCGGGGTCGAGACCTCGGTGCCCTGGCCCGAGTGACACGGGGGCGCGGAGGCCCTGATTCGCTCCGGGAGCTGCTCGTAGCCGCCGGGTTCGCCGCACAGCCGCCGTACGGAGGCCAGCCCCAGGCTGGCCTGTCCGGTGGCCTCCACGAGCGCCCGGGACGCGACATGGAAGTCCCACTGGCTGATGTCCAGTGGGTCGTAGTCGGCATGGGTGCGGGCGGTGTGGAGGGCGAAGACGTAGACGTCGGCGTTGTAGGACTGCTCCGCCGCGTCGCCGTCCTCGGGCGTCCAGGTGCGTCCGCGCAGCCGGGAGAAGCGGATCTCCGAGAGCCGGCGCTGACCCCAGGACTGGAGGTAGGCGCTGGTCTTCACCTCGATCCGGAGCCCGTCCGGCGCCAGGACGTCGAAGCTCTCCCACTCCGCGTTTCGCCGGACCGCGCCCACCGCCCGGTGGACCAGGAACTCGGCCAGCAGCCCCCGGGTGGTGTTCGTCCGGAGGTCGGGCATCGCGTAGCGCCAGAACTCCAGCACCGTGCCGGCGTCGGTGCCGCGGAAGGTCTCACCGCCCTGGAAGGGTGTCAGCTCGGCCGGGGTGTGCCAGTCGCCGGGGGCGGCGGTGAGGTCGGACGTCATGTGGGCAGCCTGCCATCGGCCGGGCCGGGAGCGACACCTTCCGGCCAGGTGGCCGTGGTCAGCCGGGTTCCTCCAGGAGCAGTTCCAGGACGGGCAGGGCCGCCTCCAGCGCCCGGCACTGCTCGGGGGTGAGCCGGGCGCCGCGGCGGGCCAGCAGGGCGGTGCGCTCGCGGCGGATCCGGGCGAGGGTCTCCAGCCCGAGCGGGGTGGGGGAGAGCAGCTGGGAGCGGCCGTCCTGCGGGTCCGGGGTCTTGGCGACCAGGCCGTCGGCGACCAACGGGGTGACGGTGCGGACCATGGACGGAACGGCCACGCCCTCGCGGACGGCGAGTTCGCCGAGCCGCAGCGGCCCGAGCTGCTCCACCCGGGCCAGGGCGGACAGCTGGGCGGCGGTGAGGTCCTGGTCGCCGGAGGCGCGGACCAGCTGGCGGTTGAGCCGGCCGATCGCCAGGCGGAGCCGGACCACGGCCTCGGCGGAGAGCCCGCCGCCGTCCGCGCTCACGGCCCGGGCTCCTTCCTCTTCCTCGGCGGGGCGGAGTCAACGGGGGTGGAGGCGGGCGGTGTGGAGACGGGCCGTATGGGGCCGGGCTGGGTGGCCGCGGGCAGCGCGTCGTCGGCGGTCACGACCGCGGGCCGGTTCCGCTCGCGGACCAGCGAGGCGGCCGCGGCGACCAGCGACATCGCGATCGCCAGCCAGAACACCACGACCAGCCCGTCGTGGAAGGGCCCGGAGATCAGCTGCGGGAAGAACTCCCGGCCGGTCAGCGCCCGGACGTTGTCCGGCGGCAGTCGGCCGAGCACGTGCGGGCCCAGGAGCTGCTGGATCGGGTTGTAGCCGAGGAAGGCGGCGAACAGGGTGCCGACCGGCGGCAGCGAGGCGATGGTGTGGGCGTCGGCGGCGGGTACGCCCTGGGCGGTCAGCCCGGCGGTGAGGGTGTGCGGCAGCGATCCGGCCAGGCCGGCCACCATCAGGGAGAAGAAGACGCCGATCGACAGCACCATGCCGGCGTTCTGGAAGGTGGCCCGCATGCCGGAGGCGGCGCCGCGGGCCGTGGCCGGCACGCTCGACATGATCAGCGAGGTGTTGGGGGCGGCGAACAGGCCGCCGCCCAGGCCGTTGAGGAAGACCAGCAGGGCGAACCACGGGTAGCTGAAGTCGGTGGGCAGCAGGAGCAGCCCGGCGAAGGAGAGCGCCATCACCACCAGTCCGCCGGCGGCGAAGAGCCGGGCCCCGGCGCGGTCCGAGAGGTAGCCGGAGACCGGTCCGGCGGCCAGGAAGCCGACGGTCAGCGGCACGAGGTAGATGCCGGCCCACAGCGGGGTGTCGGCGTAGTCGTAGCCGTGCAGCGGCAGCCAGATGCCCTGGAGCCAGATGATCAGCATGAACTGGAGTCCGCCGCGGGCGATCGAGCCCAGCAGGGTGGCCGCGTTGCCGCCCGCGAAGACCGGGTCGCGGAAGAGCGAGAGCGGGAACATCGGCTCGGCCGTCCGGGACTCGACCACGCAGAAGACGGCCAGCAGCGCGACTCCGCCGAACAGCCCGGCCAGCACCCAGGGGTTGGTCCAGCCCATGGTGTGGCCGCCGTACGGCTGGATGCCGTAGGTGATCGCGGCGAGCAGGGCGGTCAGGCCGACGGCGAAGGTGATGTTGCCCCACCAGTCGAGCCGGGCGGGCTTGCGCACCCCGGTGTCGCGCAGCGAGCGGTAGGCCCAGACGGTGCCGAACAGGCCGATCGGCACATTGACCCAGAAGATCGAGCGCCAGTTCCACTCGGCCAGGAGCCCGCCGAGGACCAGGCCGATGAAGGATCCGGCGATGCCCGCGACGATGTTGACGCCGAGCGCGGTGCCGCGCCGGTCGGCGGGGAAGGCGTCCGTGATGATCGCCGCCGAGTTGGCCATCAGCATGGAGCCGCCGACCGCCTGCACCACCCGCCAGCCGATCAGCCACAGCGCACCCGGCCCGCCGTGCAGCGGGTCGAGGGAGAGGGCCACCGAGGTGAGGGTGAAGATCAGGAAGCCGGCGTTGTAGATCCGCACCCGGCCGTGGATGTCGCCGAGCCGGCCGAGGGTGACCACCAGGACGGCGGTGACCAGCATGTAGCCCATCAGCATCCACAGCAGGTAGCTGACGTTGCCCGGCTGGAGCGGGTCCAGGCCGATGCCGTTGAAGATCGCGGGCAGCGAGATCAGGACGATCGAGGCGTTGATGGTGGCGATCAGGGTGCCGAGCGTGGTGTTGGACAGGGCCACCCACTTGTACCGGGGGTGGTCCGGTTCCACACCGGTACGGGCCGGACGCAGCCGTCCGGCCCTGCCGTTGCCGGAGAGTCGTGTCGCCACCGCTGCCTCCTGCCGGCCGGCGGGGCCGGCGGATCGGACTGGGGATTTCGATAGCTTCCGCCAACTAACGATAGTCCGACGGCCGTTCGAGCGGTAGCGGTGGCGGTGGCCGGCCCGGGGCTTCGGGCCGGCCCGCTCTCAGGCCGCCTCCGGTGGCCACGGGCCGTGCGCCGCGACCCGGGTGCGCAGGTCACGCAGCGCGCGGGCGGAGGCGATCCCCACCGCGCCGGTGACCAGGCCGTCCCGGACGCAGGCGGCGGCGAAGCGGTGCTCCTCCAGACTGCCTTCGACCACCTCGAACCGCTCCGTGTCGCCGGGCCGGCCGAAGGCCTGGACCCGCAGCCCGTACTGGTCGGTCCACAGGTACGGGACCGGTCGGTAGGCCTGCCGGGCGCCGTCCGGGCCGGCCAGCAGGTTTCGGGCGGCGTGCATCGCCTGCTCGGTGGCGTTGGTGCGCTGTTCGAGGCGGCGGTGGCGCCCGGTGTGCGGGTCGGGCCAGGAGGCGGCGTCGCCGGCCGCCCAGACGCCGGGACCGGCGGCGCAGTAGGCGTCGCAGACCACGCCGTCGTCCAGCGGGACGCCGCTGCCGGCCAGCCAGTCGGTGTCCGGCTCGGAGCCGACGGCCATCAGGACGGCGTCGGCCGCCAGGTCGGAGCCGTCGGCCAGCCGCACGCCGGCGGCCCGGCCGCCCCGTTGGAGCAGTGCCGTGGCCGTGCCCCGGTGGAGTCGCACCCCGTGGTCGCGGTGCAGGCCGGTCAGCAGCGCGGCCGTCTCGGTGCCCAGGACGGCGGCCAGCGGTGTGCCGGTGGAGGTCAACCAGTCCACCTCGGCGCCGAGCTCGACGGCGGTGGCCGCCGCCTCGGCGCCGAGCAGTCCGCCGCCGACCACCAACAGCCGTACGCCCGACCGTAGTTCCTCGCGCAGGGCGAGGGCGTCGGCGAGGGTGCGCAGCACGTGCGCCCCGGGCAGCGGCGTCTCGGCGCCGGGGAGCCGGCGCGGGCGGACCCCGGTGGCCACGATGACGGCGTCGCACCGCACCCGCCCGCCGTCCGAGAGCCGTACGGTCCGCTCCCGGCGGTCCAGGTGCTCGGCCCGGACCCCGAGGCGCAGGTCGAGCCGCAGCTCCGCCAGCGCCTCGGGGCCGCGCAGGGCCAGCCGGTCGGGCTGCCACTCGCCGCCCAGCAGGTGCTTGGACAGCGGCGGGCGGTCGTACGGCGCCTCCGGCTCGGCCCCGATCAGGGTGAGCCGGCCGTCGTAGCCGGAGCGGCGCAGCGCCTCGGCGGCGTGCAGTCCGGCCGCGCCGGCGCCGACCACGGCCACCTCTCGCAGAGCGGTCACGCCTGGTCCAGCAGGATGGCCGAGGCCGGGCAGACGGCGGCGGCGTCCCGGACGGCCGCGTGGAGCTCGGCGGGGGGCTGGGCGTCGAGCAGGACGACGATGCCGTCCTCGTCGCGCTGGTCGAAGACGTCGGGGGCGGCGAGCACGCAGCTCCCGGCGCCGCAGCACTTCTCCTGGTCGATCCGGACGAGCATGGTCTTCCCTTCGGAACGGCCCTGGTCGGTGTGAAGTCGGGTGCAGGGCTGGTGTTTTGGTGGGTTCGATGCGGCTCCCGGGGGAGCCGGGGTCACCAGGTGACGGGCAGTGCGTGGACGCCGTAGACGAGCATCTCGCCGCGGAAGGAGATGTCCTCGAACGGCACGGCCAGGCGCAGTTCGGGCAGCCGTCGCAGGATGGTGCCGAGGGCGATCTGCAACTCCAGCCGGGCGAGCGGCTGCCCCAGGCACTGGTGGACGCCGAAGCCGAAGCCCAGGTGGCGGCGGGCGTCGCGGGTCACGTCCAGCTCGTCGGCCTCGGGGAACTCCCGCTCGTCCCGGTTGGCGGCGCTGACCATGCAGATGACGCCCTCGCCCGCACGGATCCGCACGCCGGCCACGTCGACGTCCTCGGTGGCGACCCGGGTCAGGCCGGAGTGCACGATGCTCAGGTAGCGCAGCAGTTCCTCGACCGCGCCGGGCACGGACTCGGGGTGTTCGCGCAGGTGGGCGAGCTGGTCGGGGTTGCGCAGCAGGGCGAGCACGGAGAGCGCGGTCATGTTCGCCGTGGTCTCGTGCCCGGCGATCAGCAGCAGCCGGCCCATCCCGCTGATCTGCTCGGTGCTCAGATCGCCGCGCTCCGCCAGGCGGCTGAGGATGCTGCCGTCGGGCTGGGCGCGCTTGGTCTCGGTGAGCTGGAACAGGTAGTCGGCCAGCTTGCCCTGGGCGTGCGCGACCTCCGCGGCGGTGGAGGCGCGGCGCAGCAGGACGCGACTGCACTCCTGGAAGAAGTCGTGGTCCTGGTAGGGGACCCCGAGCAGCAGGCAGATGACCAGGGAGGGCAGCGGCAGGGCGAAGTCGTGGACCAGGTCGGCGCCGGTGCGGCCGTCGGTCATCTTGTCCAGCAGGTCGTCGGCGATCCGCTGGACCTCGGGGCGCAGCGCCTCGACCTTCTTGATCATGAATTCGCCGGTGAGCATCCGGCGGAAGCGGGCGTGCTCGGGGTCGTCCATCCGGATGATGGTGGGCTGGCCGGTGTTCAGCTGGCGGGCGCCCTCGCTGACGAACGGGAAGCCGGGCCGGGTGGAGTCGGAGCTGAACCGGGCGTCGGAGAGGACCGCCTTGATGTCCTCGTGGCGGGTGACCAGCCAGCTGGTGGAGCCGTCCCACAGGGAGACACGGCTGACCGGCTCCTCCCGGCGGGCCTGCTCGTAGGCGGTCGGCGGGGCGAACGGACAGGTGTCGCGGGCGGCGGGGTGGGTGAAGCGGGGGGTCTGTTCGGCGGTGGCCATCGGTGAATCCCCATTCTCGGAGTCGGGCCGTTCATATTTACGTGCCGAAAGCAATTAACTGAACGTCACGCTAACTCGCTTTCCGTGGCGATGGAAGGGTGCGCCAGGCGTCGGCCGAAACTGTCCGAAACCGGTCTGTGGCTCCCCGTTGCTGCCCCGGTCGCGCCGGATCGCTACAGTTCCCCCATGTCGGACGAAGAAGACGCCGAAGACGATCGCACGACCGCCACCGAACCGAGGGGCCTGGACGGACTGGAGGACGTCCTGGACACCCTGGCCTACCTGCTGACACGCTCACAGGAACACGAGCGCCGGATGGCGCGAGCCGGCGTCACCGCCGCCCGCTCGGACGTCTACCTGCTGCGCGCGCTCGTCGAGGCCGAAGGCCCCAGCCGGGTGAGCGACCTGGCCGCCCGACTGATGGTCAAGTCCTCCCACGTCACCCGGCAGATCGACCGCCTCCAAGGCCAGCAGCTGGTCGAGCGCACCCAGGACACCCAGGACCGACGGGCCCGCCGGGTGGCGATCACGGCCGACGGACGGGAACTGATCGACCGGCTGAAACAGGCCAACCTCGCCAGCCTGACCAACGTGCTGGACGGCGTCCCCGAGCCGGACGTCGCCGCCACCGTCAGCGTGCTGCGCCACCTGATCGACCGGTACGTGCACCGGGTGCGGATCGGACTCACCGAGGACGACCCGCTCCCGGACGGGAACACCGGAGCGCCGGTGGCGGCGGCCCGGCTCGGCACCACGACGCGCGAAGGCGGTTGAGCCACGGGAGTACCCGGGTACGTCCCCCGTCATGTCGGACGAGAAGAACCGCGCCGTGGCCGAGGCGATCCTCCCGCTGGTCGGTGGCGCCGCCAACATCCGCTCGGTCGCCCACTGCATGACCCGGCTGCGGCTGGGCCTGGCGGACCCCGCCCTGGTCGACACCGGGGCGCTTCGGGCGCTGCCGACGGTCCTGGGCACGGTCGAGGACGACACCTACCAGATCGTCCTCGGCCCCGCCGCCGTCGCCGGGGTCACCGAGCAGCTGCGGGGGCTCCTGGACGGCTCGGGGGGAGGAGGCGGGGACGAACCGGGGGGCACGCCCGGCGCGGAGGAACTCGCCGGGCGCGGCGAACGCCTCCGGGCGCGGGCCAAGGCACGCAACGCGACCCCGGTGAAGCTGGCGCTGCGCCGGATCGCCAACATCTTCGTCCCGCTGATCCCCGCCCTGATCGGCTGCGGGATCGTCGCCGGCCTCTCCGGGGCCCTGGCCAACCTTGGCTGGGCGCCGGCGCTGGTCACCGCCCTGGGGCCGGTCTCGGCGGGGTTCATGTCCCTGCTCGCCGTCTTCGTCGGCTACAACACGGCCAAGGAGTTCGGCGGCACCCCCGTGCTGGGCGGGGCCGTGGCCAGCGTGATCGTCTACGCCGGGGTCACCAAGGTGGAGGCCTTCGGCCACCACCTCACCCCCGGTCAGGGCGGAGTGGTCGGCGCGCTCGGTGCCGCGCTGCTGGCCGTCCACCTGGAGCGCTGGACCCGGCGGCTGGTGCCGGCCGCCCTGGACGTCCTGGTCACCCCCACCGTCACCGTGCTGATCGGCGGACTGGCCGCGCTGTTCGGCCTGATGTTCGTCGCCGGGGAGGTCTCCACCGCCATCGGCCACGCCGCCACCTGGCTGCTCGCCCACGGCGGCCTGCTCGCTGGGCTGGTGCTCGGCGGCCTCTTCCTCCCGCTGGTGATGCTCGGGCTGCACCAGGCACTGATCCCGATCCACACCACCCTGATCCAACAGCAGGGCTCCACCGTCCTGTTGCCGATCCTCGCCATGGCCGGCGCCGGGCAGGTCGGCTGCGCCGTGGCCGTCTACCTGCGGCTGCGCAACAACGCCTCGATCCGGGCCACCATCCGCTCCGCCCTCCCGGCCGGGCTGCTCGGCGTCGGTGAGCCCCTGGTCTACGGCGTCACCCTGCCGCTGGGGCGCCCGTTCGTCACGGCCTGCGTCGGTGGCGCCGCCGGGGGCGCCTTCATCGGGGTGGCCGGCCAACTCGGCAACGCCGTCGGCTCCACCGCGATCGGACCCTCCGGCTGGGCCCTCTTCCCGTTGCTGGCCGGCCCGCACGGGCTCCTGGCGAGCGCCGCCGTGTACGGGGGCGGGCTGCTGACCGGCTATCTGGCGGGCTTCCTGGCCACCTGGTTCTTCGGCTTCACCCGGGAGACGCTCGCGGAGTACAACGCCCCGGCGGCTGCCGTGACTTCGACGGCTTCGGTGACCTCGGGCGGGAGTGCGCAGTAGCGGATGGCCGCCGCCGAGGTGCTCGGCGGCGGCTCAAGTCCGTTGCGGTGCAGACTGGTTCGCTCAGGTCGCCGGGAAGCGTTCCCGGTGCACCTGCTCCGCCGGCCGGAGACCGGGGTGCCGCTGGCGGCCACCGTCCACCAGGGCCGCCCGGTCTGGGCGTCCGGCTCCGACGGCTCCGGGCGCCGTTCGCCGGGCGACGCGCGGATCGTCCCCGGCCGCAGCGCGTGCGCCGAACCGCTGCGGCGCGGGGGCCGGGTCATCCGATGAGCCTCGGCTGGGACGTACCGGCGAACCGGGCCCGTGCCGCGACCGAGTTACGTCGAGGCGCTGTCCGGGCTGGTCACGGCGCACCTGCTGCGGTGCACCGGCGGGGGTGGCGAGGCGCCTCGGCGGCCCCGACCCGGACGGCCCCGGCTGCCTGCCGGCCGTCCGGCTGCGCTCCCGCTCGTCGGCGACTCCGTTAACGATCGCGGATCGCGGGTAGCCGCCGCAGCGGGGCACGGGGGTGCTGCGAGGAGGCGGAGGCCATGGACGGACGCGAGCGGGCGAAGCTGTGCGGGGCCCCTCGCCGGGTTCCCGTGCGGGCCGTGACCTGACCATGCGGTGACGACATGACCGGCCGGCCGACGAGTGCGGGGTGGACCTTCCTCACCAACCACGCCCGGGTGCTGGTACAGATCGCCAGGGACCCGGGCATCAGGGTCCGCGACATCGCCGAGCGCTGCCTGCTGACCGAACGCGCCGTGCAGCGGATCATCGCCGACCTCGAAGAGGCCGGGTACCTCACCCACGAGCGCCGGGGGCGGGCCAACCACTACCACGTGATCGCGGCGAAGCAGCTGCGGCACCCGGCCGACGCGGGCCCGACACTCGCGGAGCTGCTGGCCGTCCTGCGCTGACCGCTCACCGCCCGTCGGGCTCGCCGTCGGAATCGTCCTCGTCGGAATCGTCCTCCTCGGGGACACCGGGGAACGAGACGTCGACCCGCTGCTCGGGCCGACGCTCCTCCTGCCGCGCCACGGAGGACAGCACCGCCAGATCCGCCTCCGTCAGCGGCGGCTGGAGCAGACTGCGCGGCCACAGCCGCCGGGCGAGCACCACATTGACCTCCGCCGCGTACACGGTGACCTGCGCCGCCAGGAAGAGCCAGGACAGCAGGCCGATCACGGTCGCGAAGAACCCGTAGACCTGGCTCGCGTGGCGCAGCGCGTGGGCGACCAGCAGCGAGCCGCCCGCCTGGAGCGCGGTGAACAGCGGCCCGGCGAGCGCGCAGCCCGGCCACAGCAACCGCAGCGGTACCTCGCGCGGGGTGAGCACCCGGAAGCAGGCCAGGCACAGCGTGGCGTTGACCAGCGCCGAGAGGACCAGGCCCCCGATCCGGGCGTACGGCCCGGCCAGCGTGCCGGCGACCAGCGAGGCGGCGGCGGTGCCCAGCAGCAGCCCGGTGCCCAGGACGGCGAACAGAACCATGCAGCGCGCCAGCCGCGGCCAGTAGCCGGGCCGCTTCACCCCGGGCACGTTCCAGACCTCGGCCATGGCGTGCTGGAGGACCTGGGCGATGCCGAGCGCCCCGTACAGCAGCCCGAGCGCGCCGATCAGCAGCGCCAGGCCGCTGCCCTGGAGGGAGTGGACGTTCTGGCGCAGCTGGTCGCCGATGATCGGGAAGTCGGCGAGCGCGGAGTCCAGCACCGCGCGCTGCGCCCCGGGGTGGCCGTGCAGGACGAAGCCCAGGACGGTGCTGAGCAGGAGCAGCAGCGGGATCAGGGCGACGAAGCCGTAGTAGGTGATCAGGGCGGACAGCAGCCCGCCCCGGTCGTCCCCGTACTTGCGTACGACGCCGATGACCAGGCCCGGGGCCCGGTGGCGCTGCTGGAAGCCGTCCACGCCGCGTAGGGCGCGCTCGATCGGATTCACACCGGCGCGTGTGCCCATGGCGTGCGCTCTGACACCCGGGAAGCTGCGCCGGGCGTGTCGGGGGTCGGTCCGGGTAGGCGCGCGGGGGTGGCCGCACCCGCGGGGGCAGCCGGGCGCCGTCGCCCGGCGGTCCGATCGCGGAGACCTACTACTGCGATGATCACGCCGCGGTACGGGCGGTGTGGCTCCCGGACCAGCCGACCACCGCACACCGGTGGCGGGACGACATTCGAGGTGCCGCGCGCCCACAGCCGCCGCAGCGGCGGCGGCGTGGCCGACACGGCCCGCGCGCTGGTGGACGGCCGGCTGGACCCGGCGGCCATTCTCGTCGGCTGACCGCCGTCCCCCGGCCCGGGGTGTGCTGTCTCAGGGTGATCGGACGCATACTGTCCGGAAACCTTTGGAGGTGCTCATGCCCATGGTGGATGTCGAGGCCCTCGGCCGGCTGGTCGCGGAGTACGAGGCCCTGTCCCCGTCACGCTCACCGGAGGCCCGGCAGCGGCTGCGCGACGTCTGCTACACGATCGGCATCTACACCGGGGAGGCCGACGCGGCCCGTGCCGTGGCCAGGGCCCGGGCGCTGCTGGAGCGTCAGGGGCCGGCCGGCTCCGGCGGGTCGGCGGACGGGGCCCCGGGCGACGCCGGGGCCCATGCGGCGCTGCTGACCGAACTGGGCGAACTCGCGGCCCGGGAGCAGCGGTCCGGCTCCCTCCCGACGCTGCACGACGTGGTGCAGCTGACCCGGGTCGCCGTCCCGGACTGCGTCGGCGCCGCGGTGAGCACCTGGCACGACGACGGCTCCGTGGAGACCTTCGCGGCGAGCTCCTCGTACCTGCTGGCCCTCGAACGCGCCCAGGGCGAGACGGGGGCGGGCCCGCTGCCCAGGATCCGCCGTCAGGGCGAGGGGCAGGTGGTGATCCGGCTGGACCCGGGACGCCCCGGCCGGTTCGCCGACCGGGCCCGGCGCTGCGGCGTACGGGCCGTGGCCAGCGCGCACCTGCGCACCCACCCGCACGGCTGCACCGCCTTCAGCGCCTACCTGCGGACCCCCGTGGAGCCCGGGACGCCGGCCCTCGGGCTGGTCGAGGCGCTCGCCCTCCAGGCCTCGACCGCGCTCGACCGCTTCGCGCTGGCCAGGGCGGTGGCCGACCTGCTCGACCGCCGGCACGCCACCGGCCTCGCCATCGGCATCACCGCGGAGCGCTTCGGGGTGCCCCCGCACACCGCGCTCAACCTGCTCGTCCGGGCCGCCCAGCAGCTGGGCACCGACCTCGACACGGTGGCCCGCCGCCTCGCCGCCGAGGGCTCGACCGGGTAGCGGGCCGACCCGCTTGGCCCCGGCGGTCCGGGGTAGGCGCGCGGCATGGTGGACATCGGACCCCCGACGGACGGACCCTTCGGCGACGACGCGGACGCGCTCGACCTGTGCGACCACTGCGGACGGGCGGTGGCGGGCGCCGACCTGATCGGCGCCCTGGTGCCGGACTCCTCCGCGCTGCACCCCACCGACCCGGGCCTGGACGGCAAGCGGGCCGTCCTGGCCTGTTCGGCGGAGCACCTGAGCGCCCTGGTCGAGGGCTACCATCGCCGCCCCTTCGTCCCCGAGGAGCAGTGGGCCGGCAAGGTCTGCCGGGCGCTCGCCGACTACGACGAGCCGATGCCGTTGAGCCTGGTCGCCCAGCTGAGCGGCCTCTCGGAGGGGCAGGCGGTGGAGGGCGTCGAGTGGCACAACGCCCGCGCCCGGGAGTGGCGGCAGCGCTACGGCCACCGGGAGGACTAGCCGGCCTGCCCGGCGGCGGCGCGCCCGGCCTGGCGTCCGCTGAACAGGCAGCCGCCGAGAAAGGTGCCTTCGAGGGCGTTGTAGCCGTGCAGGCCGCCGCCGCCGAAGCCCGCGACCTCGCCGGCGGCGTAGAGGCCCTCGATCGGCCGGCCGTCGTGGCCGAGGGCGCGGGAGTCCAGGTCGGTCTGGATGCCGCCGAGCGTCTTGCGGGTGAGCACGTGGAGCTTCACGGCGATGAGCGGCCCGTTGGCGGGGTCGAGGATGCGGTGGGGCGCGGCGGCGCGGCCGAGCCGGTCGCCCAGGTAGCGGCGGGCGTTGCGGATGCCCTGGACCTGGGAGTCCTTGCTGTACGGGTTGGAGATCTGGAGGTCGCGTGCCGCTATCTGCCGTCCGAGGGCCGCCGGGTCGAGCAGCGGTTCGGCGGTCAGCCGGTTCATGCCCGCGACGAGGTCCTCGACGGTGCGGGCGACGACGAAGTCCTCGCCGTGGCGCTTGAAGGCCTCGACCGGCGCGGGCGCCCCGCTGCCGACCAGGCGGCTGCGCAGGAAGGCGGCGCGGTCCTTGCCGGTGATGTCGGGGTTCTGCTCGGAGCCGGAGAGGGCGAACTCCTTCTCGATGATCTTCTGGGTGAGGACGAACCAGGAGTGGTCGTACTCGGCGATGTCCTCGGTGGTGCGCAGGTGTCGCAGGGTGGCCAGGGTGTCGTAGCCGGGCAGGCACGGGTCCGGCAGCCGTCGGCCCAGGGCGTCGAACCACATCGGGGACGGGCCGGGCAGGACGCGGATGCCGTGGCCGGGCCAGATCGGGTCCCAGTTGTGCAGGCCCTCGGTGTAGTGCCACATCCGGTCGCGGTTCACCAGCCGGGCGCCCGCCGCCGCGCCGATGTCGAGCATCCGGCCGTCCACGTAGGCCGGGACGCCGGTGACCATGTGCGAGGGCGGGCTGCCCAGGTGCCGGGGCCAGTGGCGCCGGACCAGGTCGTGGTTGGCGCCGATGCCGCCCGTGGTGACGATGACGGCCTGCGCGGTGAGCTCGAACTCGCCCGTGACCTCGCGGTTGGTGGCCACCCCGCGCGGGGAGTCGTCCCCGGCCAGCAGCGCGCCGCGGACGCCGGTGACCGCGCCGCCGCTGACGACCAGTTCGTCCACCCGGTGACGGTGGTGGAAGATCAGCCGCCCGGCGGCCGCGGCCTGCCGGGCCCGGCGGACGAAGGGATCGACGACGCCGGGCCCGGTGCCCCAGGTCACGTGGAAACGGGGCACCGAGTTGCCGTGCCCGTCCGCGCGCAGGCCGCCGCGCTCGGCCCAGCCCACCGTGGGCAGGAAGCTGATGCCGTGCCCGGTCAGCCAGCCGCGCTTCTCGCCGGCGGCGAAGTCGACGTAGGCGCGGGCCCAGCGCACCGCCCAGGAGTCCTCGTCGTCCAGCCGGTCGAACTGCGCGCTGCCGCGCCAGTCGCTCCAGGCCAGCTCGACGGAGTCCCTGACGCCCAGGCGGCGCTGCTCGGGGGAGTCGACGAGGAACAGCCCGCCGAACGACCAGAACGCCTGCCCGCCCAGGTCGGCGGGGCCCTCCTGGTCGACGAGGGCCACCCGGCGGCCCCGGGCGGTCAGCTCGTGTGCGGCGACGAGACCGGCGAGGCCGGCTCCGACGACGATGACATCGGTGTCCATGGATGCGGTTCCTTGTCCCTTGGTCGAACTCCAGATCCGGGTACGTTAGTTGGTCCCCCGCGATGCGCACCGCTCCGGCTCCCCGTCGGAGCGGGCCGCCACGCCTGGGACGAGGCCGTGCCGGCCGTCATCGACACCCTCGGCCCGGTCCGGGAGCGTGCGCTCGCGCTCCTGGAGGACCGGTCCGAACTCGCCCGGATCCGTCAGGAAGGTGCCGAGCGGGCGCGCAAGCGCTCCGAGCAGCGCCCGGCCGAGGCCATCGCCCTGGTCGGCCTGGCCTGACTCTTCGTCCGGCGTCGGGAGAGGAGGGGAACACGGCAGCATTCTTCGCCTGCCGTGCTTCCCTCCTCGGTGCCCGGCCGCCCTCGCGGCCGAGTAGCCCGGACGCGTCAATCGCTGGTGTCCGCCAGGGTGCTCCTGGCGCGCCGGGGAGTGAATCCTGGACTTTCCATGACACATCGGGCAGCTCGTCCGACCATCATCAGATCGAACTGCGCCCGCTCGGCTCTCCCCCCACCCCCATCCCCTCGGCACGTGGGCGCAGGAT